>NZ_JBITET010000013.1:0-191928 GCF_044455385.1 Micromonospora sp. NPDC051227 | reverse complement strand
TGGGCTGGGCCACCCCCGGTGAGAAGATGACCCAGCTCCTCAGTGTTGCAACCACCGGTTGAGCCCGCCCACAGGACGGAAACTGTCCAAGATCTGGAGCGATCGGGCCCTGAAGTCATCGGCTATCGAGGTGAACGGCCCGGGCAGCCCCGGGAAGCGGCCGGCCGCGGCAAGCGAAGGGCCGCAGGAGCGGACGGCGCGGCCCCGGGGAAATCTGCTCGCGCAGCCGCAGCGTCGGGGTGATGATCTCGCGGTGAGGATGCACGCCGGTCAGGTGGACGTGAGCGTGGACGTGGTTTCCGCGCTGGTGGCCGAGCAGTTTCCGCGGTGGCGGGGCCTGCCGGTCCGGCCGCTCCCCTCGACCGGCACGGTGAACGCCCTGTTCCGGCTCGGCCCGGACATCGTGCTGCGGTTTCCGCTGCTCCCCTCGACCGACCCCGAGCTGCGCGCCGAGCTGCGGCGCGAGCAGGAGTACGCCGTGCTGCTCGGCGGGCACCTGCCGGTCGCGGTGCCCGAGCCGCTCGGCCTCGGCGAGCCGGGCGACGGGTACCCCGGGCCGTGGACGGCGTACCAGTTCATTCCGGGGGAGACGGCCCAGCCCGACCGGATCGCCGACCTCGACGTCTTCGCGCGGGACCGGGCCGGCGTGGTGACGGCTCTGCGCGGCATCGACACCGGCGGGCGGATCTGGTCCGGGAACGGGCGCGGCGGGCGGCTGGCCGCCGAGGACGCCGGCGTGCGGGCCGCGCTCGCGGTCAGCGGCGCGCTCACCGACACCGCCGCGCTCAGCGAGGTGTGGGAGCGGTGCCGGGACGCGCGCCGCGACGACCCCGCCGACCTGTGGATCCACGGCGACCTGATGCCGGGCAACCTGCTGGTCCGCGACGGCCGGCTGGCCGCCGTCATCGATCTGGGCGCGGTCGGCGTGGGCGACCCCGCAGTGGACCTGATGCCGGCGTGGAACCTGTTCGACGCGGGTTCCCGGGAGGCGTACCGGCGGACGTTGGGCGTGGACGAGGCGACCTGGGAGCGGGGACGCGGCTGGGCGCTGGAGCAGGCGATCAACGCGCTGCCCTACTACGTTGACACCAATCCGGTGATGGCCCGTATCGCCCGGCACACGCTGCTGGCCGTCCTCGACTGAGTGGGGTCGCGTACCGTCGGCGTCGTGGTTGAGCGGGACGGCCGGGAGTGGCGGGATCAGCAGCGGCACGCGGTGCTGGCGCACGCCGACGCGGAGGCGCGGCGGAGAGCCGCGGAGCACGCGGAGGCGGCGGAGCTGGTGGCCTTGTTCGTGGCCGAGGCGACCCGGCGAGGGCTGCCCACCACCCGGCTGGTCGCCCGGGGATACGACGGGCGCGGGCGCTACCGGACCAAGCTGACCGGCTGGTACGTCGACCGGGCCGAGACCCGGGCGGTGGACGTGGCGGGCCGATTCCACCTGCTGACCGTTTCGGGCGGTCTGCGGGCTCGGCTGTTCGGCGTCGACCCGGAACCCAGCCCGGCGCCGTTGGTGATCGGGGCGGGTGGCCGCGACGGTGAGTCGATCCCGCTGCGGACGCTGCTCAACCGGCTGCTGGGCGACGGGCCCAGCGGGCCAGGCTCCACCACCAGGCCTGCTGCACCACGAGGGTGAGCAGGCCGGCCGCCTCGTCTCACACTCGGTAGGCGGCGGCCACCGCCAGGTTCGCCTCGGCCGACACCGGGCGCACCGAGATCGGCACCCCGACCAGGTTGCTGGACTTCGTCGATGTCGACGAGAGCACTCCCGCCACACCGGCGAGCAGGCCGGCCACCCGGACCAGCGCGTCCGGCCGCCATATGAAGCCACTGAGCGGGCGGTCAAGATGGTCAACTCCACGTCGCAGGGGCGATGCTGCCGCCCATCCCTCTCCCGGCGCTCGTAAGCGAATGACCTGCTCGCGGCCGTTTCCTCAACCGGTCTTGCGGGGTTGATCTGACGGGTTCGGTCGCGAGTGCGCCCTTCCGAGGCGATCGTGAACTTTATACCCGATAGGTCATTTGTCGGAGGCGGCTGCGTGTTGGAGGTCGGAACGGTGGCGATATCTGGTCTCGTAAACGCACCCGAACACCCACCACGACAGACCCGGCCGGGCCGGGGCAAGCGGATCCTCGACGCGACCGTGGCCGCCATGCTCCTGGTGCTCAGCGCGCCGGTGCTGGGAGTGGTGGCCGCCCTGGTCGCGGTGGGACTCGGCCGGCCCGTGTTGTTCCGGCAGTGCCGGGCCGGGCTGCACGGCTGCCCCTTCGAGCTGGTCAAGTTCCGTACCATGCTGCCACCGGACCTGCCCCGGGGACTGGTTGGCGACGGCGATCGGCTCACCCCGCTCGGGCGCTGGTTGCGGGCCACCAGTCTGGACGAGCTACCCACCTTGTGGAACGTGCTGCGCGGGGACATGAGCCTCGTCGGCCCCCGCCCGCTGCTGCCCGAATACCTGCGGCGCTACTCCCCCGCCCAGGCGCGCCGGCACGAGGTCAGGCCCGGTATCACCGGGCTGGCCCAGACACGCGGCCGGAACAGCCTCAGCTGGGAGGAGAAGCTCGACCTCGACGTCCGGTACGTCGACACCCGCAGCCTTCGGCTCGACCTGTCGATCCTCCTCGCGACCGTCCGCACCGTGCTGCGCCGCGAGGGGATCTCCGCGGAGGGCTCTGCCACCGCTCCGGAGTTCCTGGGCACGCCGCAGAGGTCGACGCCCGGGCGACAGGACCAGGCACCCGGCACGACGGCACGACCCGGAGGCGTCCGATGAACAGGACCATCTACCTCTCGCCGCCCGACGTGGGACCGCTGGAGGAGTCGTATGTCCTCGCCGCCCTGCGGTCGGGCTGGGTGGCGCCGGTCGGTCCGGACCTCGACGCGTTCGAGCGCGACATGGCCGAGCGGGTCGGCACCCGAGGGGCGGTGGCGGTGAACACTGGTACGGCCGCCCTGCACCTGGCCCTGCTCGGTGTGGGAGTTGGGCCCGGCGACGTCGTGGTCGTACCGACGCTGACCTTCGTGGCCACGGCGAACGCCGTGCGCTACACCGGCGCCCGCCCGGTCTTCGTCGACTGCGACCCACGCACGGGCAACCTCGACGTCGACCTCGTGGCCCCACTGCTGCACCGGCTGCGTGCGCACGGCGAGCGGATCGGCGCGGTCGTGCCGGTCGACATGTTCGGCAGCTGCGCGGACTATACGGCGCTGCTGCCGGTCTGCGCCGAGGCGGAAGTGCCGGTCGTGGAGGACGCCGCCGAGGCTCTCGGCTCCAACCGCGGTGGACAGCCCGCCGGATCGTTCGGCCGGATCGGTGCCCTCTCCTTCAACGGCAACAAAATCATGACCACCTCCAGCGGCGGAATGCTCGTCTCGGACGACCTGGCGCTGCTGACCCGCGCCCGACACCTGGCGACCCAGGCACGGGAGCCGACGCGCCATTACGAGCACCGGGACGTGGGTTACAACTACCGGCTCAGCAACCTCCTGGCCGCGCTGGGCCGCGCACAGCTAGCGCGGCTGGACGAGATGATCGCGCGTCGTCGGCAACTGCGCGACAATTACGCCAAGGTCTTCGCGCCGACGCCAGGCGTCGAACTGATCGGCGCGGAGGACGCCGGCTCCAACTGCTGGTTGACCTGCATCCGGGTGGACCCGGCGCAGTCCGGCTGGCGGGCGGCGGACCTCGCGGCCCACCTGGCCGCCCGGAGCATCGAGACCCGTCCGGTGTGGAAGCCGATGCACCGTCAGCCGGTCTACGCCGGCGCCGAGTGCGTAGTCACCGGCGCGGCCGACGCCCTCTTCACCGACGGGCTCGCCCTGCCGAGCGGCAGCGCGCTGAACGAGGGGCAGATTGGGCGGGTACTCGGGGCGGTCGACGAGTTCCTGGCCGCGCGAGCCGGAGCACCGACGGCATGACGGTTCCGCTGGTGGTCGTCGGCTGCGGCGGCCACGGCCGGGAGGTTCTCACCATCGCCCGCGCGATGGACGCGAACGCCGGCCGGTCACGCTGGCGACCACTCGGCTTCGTTGACGACGCGCCGAGCGAGGAGAACCTGAAAAGGGTGCAGGTCCTCGACGTGCCCTACCTCGGCGGGCTCGCATGGCTTCGCGACGCGCCCGCCGACACCCACTACGTCATCGGGATCGGCGATCCGCGGGTCAGACGGACCGTGGGAGCGCGCCTCGACGGCTACGAGCTGCCGGCCGCCACCCTGGTGCACCCGGCGGCCACGATCGGACCGGACATCGCGCACGGCCCCGGGTTCGTCGCGTTCGCCGGGGCGCGGGTCACCACCAACGTGACCATCGGCCGGCACGTGCACCTGAACCAGAACTGCACGGTCGGCCACGACAGCACACTGGCCGACTACGTCTCGGTCAATCCGCTCGCCGCGGTCTCCGGCGACTGCCACCTCGCCGAGGGCGTGCTGATCGGCACGACCGCCGCGGTGCTCCAGGGCCTGCGTGTCGGCCGAGACAGCGTGGTCGGGGCCGGTGCCTGCGTCGTCCGGGACGTTCCGTCCGACGTCGTGGTGAAGGGCGTGCCGGCTCGTTGAGCCGACCCCCTTGACCCGTCTCGTCAGACGTTTGGCCGAGATTTGCAAAACCCCCAATACGTGCCGTAGTGGATATAAGAAGCTTAAACCGGACGAAGTTCTTCCGCGCTGCGCGGAAGAGGCCGGAACGGGACAAGGAGCACTCATGCCGCTGGACACGGACAGCCCGCGACGGACAGACGAAGGGACTCGTCGAGCCCGAGCCCGCCGCCGCGCCGTCGGTTTCCTCGTCACGGACACCGCCGCCTGGCTAATCGGCTTCGTCGCGGCCGCGTGGACCCGCTACGAGTTCCAGCCGCCCTCCGGCCTGTTGGCCCGGGCCGCCGGCATCGGCGCGGTCGCCGCGGTCGTACATGTGGCGGTGGTCGCGCTCCGTCGGCTCTACTCCGGACGCCACCCGCTGGGAAGCCTCCAAGAGGTGCAGGGCGTCACCAGCACCGCGATCACTACGGCCGGGATCGTGCTGCTCGGCCTGCTCCCTTCTGCAGACCGGCCGGTGCCCGCGAGTACCCCGCTGGTCGGGGGCGCCCTGGCGCTGTTGTTCATGTTCGCCGCCCGGTTCGTCTACCGGCACCGTCGCGACCTCGCCATGCGACCGGACGTCCGTTCGGCGACGCCGGTGCTGCTGTTCGGGATGGGCGACGCCGGGCAGGGTCTGCTCCGGGCGATGCTCAGCGACCCCCGTGGGCGCTACCTGCCCGTCGGCGCCCTCGACGACGATCCGGACAAGCGCGACCTGCGCATCGGCCGAGTGCGGGTTCTCGGTGGACGTCGTGACGTCAGCGCCGCTGTCCGCCGTACCGGCGCCAGCACGGTGATCTTCTCGGTCGCCAACGCCGACGCCGCGCTGATCCGCCAGATCCGCGAGGCCACCATTGAGACGGGTGCAGCGTTCAAGGTACTTCCACCGGTGCGAGACCTGGTCGACCACCGGATCACGGTCACGGACGTCCGCGATGTGGAGATCAGCGACCTGCTCGGTCGCCGTCAGGTCGTCACCGACCTGCCGCTGACCGGCAACAGCCTCGCCGGCCGACGGATCCTGGTCACCGGCGCCGGCGGCTCGATCGGATCCGAGCTGTGTCGGCAGGTCATGAAGGCCGATCCGGGCGAACTGATGATGCTGGACCGCGACGAATCCGCGTTGCACAGCCTTCAGATGTCGCTGTCCGGACGGGCCCTGCTGGACGGACCGGAGCTGATCCTCGCCGACCTCCGGGACGATGAGGGCATCCGCAGGATCATCCGGGAACGCCAACCGGACATCATCTTCCACGCGGCGGCTCTCAAGCACCTTCCCCTGCTGGAACGGCATCCGGGCGAAGCGGTGAAGACCAACGTCTGGGGCACCTTGTCTGTGCTCGACGCCTGCCGTGACGTGGCCAGGTTCGTGAACATCTCGACCGACAAGGCCGCCGATCCGATCAGCGTCCTTGGGTATTCCAAGCGGATCACCGAGCGGTTGACCGCCCACGCCGCTTCCCGTCTCCCCGGCACCTTCCTCAGCGTGCGGTTCGGAAACGTGCTGAGCAGTCGCGGGTCGGTGGTGACGGCCTTCCAGCGGCAGATCGAGGACGGCCGGCCGCTGACCGTCACCCACCCTGACGTGACCCGCTACCTCATGACTGTGCAGGAGGCTGTGCACCTGGTGCTCCAGGCCGCCGAGATCGGCCGCGACGGCGAGGCGCTGGTGCTGGACATGGGCGAACCGGTGCGTATCGCCGATCTGGCCCGGCAGATGGCCGAGCAGGCGGACAGCTCCGTGCCGATCGTCTACACCGGGCTGCGGCCCGGCGAGAAGCTGCACGAGGACCTCTTCGGCACCGGCGAGGTCGACACGCGGCCGTTGCACCCGCTGGTCTCGCACGTGACGGTGCCGACGCTGGACCCGATGGAGGTCAGCGGACTGGACCCGTACGACGACACCGACAAGGTCATCGCGCAGCTGGCCCGCCTCTGCGGTCAGCCGGTCGGCAGCGTCGTCGACAACCCCCGGGGAGCACCGCTGCCCCGCTGACATGTCGACGCAGCCGTGACGAAGGGAGTTCCCGCAAGGTGACAGCGACCGACGACAAGCGAGTTCGGAACCACGAGAGGCAGCCCGCAACCCGGCGGCTCCGGATCGCCGTGCTGATCAAGACAAACAGCGGCGGAAGCTGGATCCTGCCGCAGGTGGAGGCAATGCGCGAGCGCGGGCACGATGTCACCGTCGTGCTACCGCCCGGGGAAGGCCGGCTCACCAAGGAACTGCGCGGGCGACGATTCGAGGTGGTCGAGTGCCCGTTTCCGTTGCGGCCGGGTCCGTCGATGCTGGCCGGGCTGTGGCGTCTACGCCGCCTGATGCGCCGACTTCGCCCGGACGTCCTCCAGTACCATCTGATCGCTTCCGCGTACGTGGCGCGGCTGGCGACCGTCGGGCTGCCGATACGCCGCGTCCACACCGTGGCCGGCCCGCTCTACCTGGACTCACCGTTAATCCGGGCGGCCGAACGGTTGCTGTGGCGGCTGGACGACATCATCGTCTGCGGCTGCCGCAACGCCTCCGACCGGTACGCCGAGCTGGGCTGCCCTTCGCGACGTCGTGCGGTCGCGACTTACGGCGTGGACACCAGCGCCTTCGATCCGACCGGCGCTGGGCCTGAGACGCGCGCGGCGGCCCGGGCAGAGCTGGGGATCCCACCTGATGCCTTCCTGGCGGTGATGGTCGCGTACGTGTACCCGCCAAAGCGGCTCGTGCACGCGGGGCGTGGCATCAAGGGCCACGACGTCCTGCTCGAGGCATGGCGCATGTTCCGCCGCCGGCATCCGCAGGCTCATCTGTTGCTGGTCGGCGGCGGCTGGACGACGGCCGGGGCGGCGCACCGGGCGGAACTCGTCCAGCGGTTCCAGGTCGCCGACGACCCGTCCATCACCTGGCTGGAGACGGTCCCCGACGTCCGCCCGTGCTACCAGGCCGCCGACGTCAGCGTCAGCCCATCCCTGAGTGAGAGCCACGGGGCGGCAGTCGAGGCGGGAGCGATGGCGGTGCCAAGCATCGTCAGCGACGCCGGCGGGCTCCCCGAGACCGTCGACGAGCGATCCGGTTGGACCGTGCCACGCGACAACGCGGCGGCGCTGGCGGACGCCCTGGAGGCCGCCTACGACGAGTTCGAGGCGGGCACCCTGGCGAGCCGGGGCACAGCCGCTCGGCAGCGGATGGTCGACATGTTCGACAACCGTGACACGGCCCGGCAGGTCGCCGACATCTGCGAGACGGTAGCCACCGTGGCGGGGCGCCCGTGAGGGTGGTCGTAAGCACGGAGGCTCGTTTCACCCGTACTCCCGACGGGGCCGTCTGGACGTCGGACGGCCCCGCATACCGCTTCTGGACCAGGTACCTGTCCGTCTTCGACGAGGTGCGGGTGGTGGCACGGGTACGGGAGGCCACGGAACCGGGCGCGAAGGCCGTCCGCTCCGACGGCGACCAGGTGAAGGTCTGGCCGGTGCCGTACTACGTCGGGGCGCGGGAGTACCTCGCCACGCAGTTCGCGATCGGGCGAGCGCTCCGGTCGGCCGCCGAGCGGGACGACGCGGTGATCCTGCGGGTGCCCTCCCCCATCGGCACCCGCCTCGCGGTCCACCGCAATCGGCTGCGCCTCCCGTACGCGCTGGAGGTGGTCGGCGACCCGCACGACGTTTTCGCCCCGGGCGTGCTGCGGCATCCGCTGCGCCCGTTGCTGCGGAGGCGATTCGCCGACCGCCTCCGGCGGGAGTGCCAATCCGCCGTCGCCGCCTCGTACGTGACGGAGTCCCACCTGCAGTCCCGGTACCCAGCGGGTCCGGACGCCCCGACCGCCGCGATCTCGAGCATCGACCTGCCCGTCGACGCGTTCGTGGAACGGCCGCGGGTGTACACAGGCCGGGGGGTCGCCGAGCCGACGTTGATCTCGATCGGCACAATGGACCAGTTGTACAAGGGCATCGATGTGCTCATCGAGGCGCTCGCGATACTGAACCGCGCCGGCACGCCGGCACGCCTGGTCCACCTCGGCACGGGTCGATACCGACGCGATCTCGAACGTCTGGCGGAGCGCCGCGGCGTCGGGGACCGGGTCCGGTTCGAGGGCTGGTGCACGCCCGGCGCGCCGGTTCGGCGGCAGCTCGACGCGGCCGACCTTTTCGTCATGCCGTCCCGGACGGAAGGGCTGCCCCGGGCTCTGATCGAGGCCATGGCCCGTGCCCTACCCGCCATCGGCACACGGGTGGGCGGGATTCCGGAGCTCCTGCTGCCAGCAGACCTGGTAGGACCGGACGACCCGGACGCGCTCGCAGCGGCCGTCGCCGGCATGCTCGACGACAGCCGCCGGATGATCGCCACGTCCGCGAGGAACCTCAACCGCGCCCGACGGTACTCCCGTGACTCTCTCGCCCCGCAGCGCGAGCTCTTCTACCGGGCGGTACGCGACGCCACGACCAGCCACGACCTGGCGGGCTCTCGCTGAGCCCGCCGCGCCGCCGAGGAAAGGTGCGTCATGTCAACCGGATCCGCCACGCCTCGCCTACCGCGCGCTGGCCGCCCGAACCACAGCAGCAGCGGTCAACCGGCGGACGTGCCACCTGCAGCTGAGGATGGGACCACCGGCCCAGGCGCCGGTCGGTCGCACCTTGAGCCGTCACCGACGGACCCTCCCGACGTCGAGCGGCGTCCGGTCCGCGTCGTCCACGTCCTCGGTTGCCTCGACAGGGGCGGCGTCGAAACGTCGTCCCTCGACATCTGCCGTGCGATACCCGCCTCTGAGATCCATCAGACCTTCGTCACGCTCGCCGGGCGGGAGGGCACGCTGGCCGGGGAGTTCCGGGCTGCAGGCGCCACCGTCCTCCAACTGCCGTTACGCCCGAGGAATTCGTTCCCCGTACGCATTTGGCGTTGTCTACGGTCGCTGCGGCCGGACGTGGTGGTCTCTCATATCAGCCTGACCAGCGCGCTGATCCTGCTCGCGGCCCGGGCCAACGGCGTCCCGGTGCGCGTGGCGCGGCTGTCAAGCGAGGGCGACGGACGCGCTGACACCCGGCGACGCAAAGCCCAGCGGCAGCTGCTCAGGCTGCTGCTGCCGCGGGTCGCGACGGCTGTCCTGGGCGTGACGCCGGCGGCAAGGGATTTCGCCGGCACGCGGCCCCACGACCCGCGGTACCGGGTGTTGCCCAACGGTGTCGCTCCGAGTCGCGTCGAGGGGTGGGACCGGCGGACCGCGCGCGAGCGCTGGGGCATTCCCGTCGACGTCCCCGTGCTCGGCTACCTGGGCAGGTCCGCGCCGGAGAAGAACAGGCGCTTCCTCGTCGAGGTGTACCACGCCTCGTGCGCGCTGCGACCCGGCACCAGACTGCTCGTGGCAGGGCCGGGCGGTGTGGACGACATCACCGGTGCACATCCGGAGATCCTCACGGACCCCCATGTCGTCCTGGCCGGCGAGGTCGACGAGATCGCAGCGGTGCTGGCAGCCTCCGACGTACTGCTGCTGCCGTCCGTGCGGGAAGGGCTGCCGGGCGTGATCCTGGAGGCGGTGGCCGCCGGGGTGCCCGTCGTGGCGACCGACCTGCCCACCCTCCGGGAGGTGTCCACCCAGGTCCGCGGCGTGGTGCCGATTTCGCTGTCGGCGGGCGCGGACGCCTGGGCCGATGTCGCCCTCCGACAGGCCAGCACTAACGTCGAGGAGCGGCGGGAACTGATCCGTTCCCTGCGGACGTCGCCGTTCACTGTCGAGAGTGTCGCCAGGGAGTGGCGGAGGCTCTGGCAGCGGCCCGGCGCCGGTTCCTGAACCGGTCGAGGACTGACGTCAGAGCCGTGCCGCCCGGCGCCAGCCCGCCGCCGGGCGAGCGCGTCGCGCGCGCGTTAGTCGCCGCCGGTCCGCCCGGGGACTGCCCGGCCAAGACGCGCGTCCTCCACGGGATCGGGCCGCTGGGCGCCGACCCAGCGCGCCACGAGGATGATGGCCACACAGAGCCCGGCCTGCGCGACGACCGGCGTGACGTTGTTGCGGCTCCAGACCAGCAACACGTAACCGACCATTCCCACCGCGTACTCCCAGATCGAGCCGGACCGTATCCCGTCGAGGTGGGCGATGAGCGCCCCCATCAGCGCCAACACAACGACGACACCGACGACACCGGCTGCCCGGTAGGCCTCTGCGGTGGGCGAGCCCCCGATTGGGCCGAGTTCCGGGCGGGCCAGGAACGCGGTGGAGAGATTCCGGTCGTCGAGGGCGGCAGGGGCGATGTCCAGACCCAGGAAGCGGCCGATGAGACGTTCCACTGGGGCCCAATAGGTCTCCCAGCCGACGTAGGGCTGGTTCTCGACCTGGCGCCACTCCCGGACCACCACCACGGTCCGCAGCGTCGCGCTCAACTCCGCAAGGCCGTCCAAGGGATTGAGTGAGGCGTTCGTGAGACGGAAGCCGCCTGTGCCTCCCTCACGCGCCTGGCGAATGACCGATCCCAGGGTGAGCAGTGCGAGGATCACCGCACCGTGCCACAGCCGAACCCGCACCCGGTGCCGTCTCGCCCAGGCGACAAGGAAGGCGGCCAAGGGGAAGATGGTCGCGCTGCGCAGGCCGATGGCGAGAGGGATGGCGACCAGTGGAAGAAACGCCAGGGCCCACCAGTGGGATCCACCCGACCGACCGCTGGTGCCAAGGACCGCCATGCCGATCCCGAGAAACAGGGATGCCCACGCCAGCCGGGGATTGTATTCGTCGGTCCGGAACGACGCGAAATTGTCGGCGCCCAGCGAACCCACGCCCTCCGACAGGACCACGCCGAGGAGAAGCACGGCCCCGATGAGGAGCAGGATCGGCCCGACCCAGACCATGACCGATGATCCGGAGCGGTCAGCGGCCCTGGCGGCGGACCTGCTGTGCCGGCTGACCCTCCGACGGGAGGCGACGAGCGCGTAGCCGAACATGAACGCCGACATGCTGATGGTCACCAGCGTCAACGCGGCAGGGATTTGCGGCGACATCAGCCACGTCAACGGGTCCCCGGTGTCTCTGGTCAGCAGCTCCGGCACGACGCCGAGGACCACGTACGGCGTCAGGCCGACGTGGAACATGGCATAGACCGCGAGGAATACCGATCCCAGGCTCACCTGACGGTTCCCGCGAAGACGCATCAACAGCGCGATGTTCGTGACGGCGACGACCGCAGCTGCGCTGGCGGCGAACCTCGGCGCGGCCAGCAGGGCGCCGTAGCAGACGACGACCACCGTCAACTGGATCAGCGCCACCCAGGCCACGACATCCGGCCGGACACCGGTGGGGGAGGTGACGTCGGTATCCGCGCCGCCGACCGCCTTACGGCGGCGCCCGGAGACCTCGGCCGGTGGTGCGGTCGGCATGGCGAGGACCTCCATGGTCGATTCCCTTCGGTCGATGACTGGAAGCGGGCCGCACCACGAAGGCCGGCGGTGGGTTGTGGAGAGTGGGCAGCATCTTTCGGCAGATTCGATCCGCGCATCTGCTGCGGTCGGACGCGCGCCTCGACCAACAGAGCCACATATCGAGCCACGCCCCGCATGTTTGTATCAGAATAGGAAGATCAGCTACTCCCTTTCCGGCGAGACCGGGAATATTCGGCAGTCGACAGCCTGCTTTCCAGCGGCCGGCCGGCCAGAGGATTAGGTGAGCCGCCGAGAAAGCACGACAACCGACGGCGCAATTTCCTCGTCGCCCGCATCCATTCCCGGCACGAGCCGTTGATTCGGAGGACACGCCTCACGTACGTCCGGGAGGGCACGCCTTGAGCGCATTCCGCCGAACTGGGGTGGGTCGATGCGGCGCTCTGGTCGGACGAGAACCCGCAACGGCCGTCGCCCTCCAGTCCACCACCCCCGCTGCGGTGCGACGCTGCTTCCTGCTCAACGATCCAGCCGCGGGTCAGGTGCCGGACTTGTTGCGGGCAGTCCCACGATGAGGCGCACGCTGACGTCCATGGTCGGCTGGAGCGTGGCTCAGGCGGTGAACCTGGCCCTCAGCGCAATCCTGGCCAGCCGCCTGCTCGGGCCACACGACCGCGGCCTGATGGTGATCGGTGCCACCACCGCCAGCATCGCCGCTCTCGTGGCCGGGCTCGGGGCCTCGCATGCTCTCAGGGCACGCCTGCCGACGCTCGACGACGAGGTCACCCGGGTCAGGTTGGTGGCGTCCTACACCTGGCTGTCCATCGCGACCACGGTCCTCGGAGGCGTCCTGGCGCTCCTCGCGTGCTGGGCCTGCGGGCTTGCCATCGACGCGGCCCTCGCCGCACCGGCGTTCCTCGCCGCGGTGCTGGTGGCGACGCTGGGTCAGATCGCGCTGGTCCAGTTTCCCGACGCGTGGTATGCCGACGGGCGTTTCAAGGCCGGGAGTACCTGGGCAGCCGGCATCGCCGCCGGGGGGACCGCCGGGCTCGTGCTGGCCGCGATCCTGCTGACCCGCACCGCCGAAGCGCTGTTGCTTGGTCAGGCCGCCGGCATGGCGGCGGTCGCCGTGGCGCAGACCGCGCATCTCCACTCGGCCAGACTGCTCCTGCTCAGCAGGCCCGACCGGCGCGAGCTGAGCCGGCTCCTGCGGTCGGGCGTACAGTCGCTGTACCTCACGGTGGGACTGGCGCTCGCGCTCCGCGCGGATCGGTACATCCTCGGCGGAGTCGCCGGCGCCGGCGTGGTCGGCGTCTATTCGACAGCCGCGACGCTGAGCGAGGCACCGCGGGTGCTTCCGGCAGCGATGGGCCAGATGACCTACCGGAAGGTCACCCTCGGCTGCGGCAGGTCGGAGGTTGACCGCGCCGTGCTGCGCGCCGTCCTCGCCTCCATCGCGACGGGCATCCCGGTCGCCGTCGCTGGATGGTTCCTCATCACACCCGTCTTCGGTCCCTCGTTCGCCGAGGCGAGGCCTCTGCTGCTGGTACTGCTCGTTGCCGAGCTCCTGTTCGCGCCCTTCGCCGTCGCCAGCCGCGGCCTGCTGGGTGGCGGCTGGATGGGCGCGGCGGGCGTGGTCGGCGCCGCAGGAATGGGATCCGCAGTGGTGCTGTTCCTGGCGGGGGCACGGGAACGGGGAGCCTACGGCACCGCCTGGGCGTCGGTCCTGCTGTACGCCGGCCTGTCCGCCGCAGCGCTGATCCTCCTGCGTCGCCGGGTCGCGGCGCGGCCGGATGCACTGCTTCTCGTTGACGCCGACGCGGCGGTGCGGGCGGGGCTCGACGGCAAAGCTGCCTCCGTCCCGGCATCCCAACGATGAGTTCGCGCGTTCCCATCCCTTGAGTGCGCCTGCCACCTACGATGGCGCACCGCCCGCTACGACACGTCGGGATCGGCTACCCAGATAGCCTTCAGCGTGTCGGCGAGATCGTACGACGGCGTCCAGCCAAGTTCGCGAGCTGCGGAGATGTCCGCACACATCCACGGCACACCGGCCGAACGCGTCGCGTCGGGCGAAGGCGCCGCCTCGGTGACGACACCGTCGTAGCCGGCGACCGCCGCGAGCATACGTACAACGCGTCGGATCGGGACCGCGGTTCCACTGCCCACGTTGACGACAGGTCGTCTCAGCAGTGGAGCCCGCAGGGCCGCCCGCACCGCCATTGCCACGTCTCGGACGTCCACGAAGTCGCGACAGGCATCGAGCGGACCCAGCACGATCTCGGACGAGCCGCACCTGAGCGCAGTGCGCAGCAGCCGTGTCGCCCGACCCAGCACGTTCTGCCTGGGCATGCCCGGACCGATAGGGTTGAAAACGCGGAGCACGAGCGCGTCCAGCCGCCCGGCTGCGACCGCCAATTCGACCAGGCGAGTCGCCGCCAGATGGCTCAGCCCGTACGCCCCGACCGGGTCGCCGGGCCGGGTCTCCGGAACCCGACTGCCGACGGTCACCGGCCCGTACTCCCCGGCTGACCCGAGCCGGATCAGTCGGGCCTCGGGCGCGCCGCGTGCCACCGCCTCGATGAGCTTCGCAGTGACCACGATGTGCGCCCGCACCATGAGGTCCCCGTCGCCCCCCACCTGGCCGGTGCAGTTGACCACCGCACTCGGTGCCGTGGCGCGTATCAGCCCGGTGAGTGCGTCGACACTGACGTCGAGCAGGTCACAGTCGGCACGGGTCGGGCAGACCAGGGTAGCGTCCGCGGCCAGTGTCGCCCTGATGTGCCCTCCCAGAAAGCCGGAGGCGCCGAACAGCAGGACCCTTGTTGTTTCGATGCCCACCCCGGTTCCTCAGTATTGCCGGGCTTGCGCGAACGGGAGAGTGTCCTTGATGCCCTCCGTTGGCGTGGTGCGTGCGCGGTACCAGTCGACCGTCAGCCGGAGCCCGTCGGCCAGAGGCATCGCAGACACGTCGGGAAAGAGCTCCCGCAGCCGAGTGCAGTCGGCTTGTGAGTCACGCACGTCCCCCGGACGCGATGCTTCGTGCCGAACCTCCACCGACTGACCCAGGGCGCGTTCCAGCTCGCTGATCAGTTCGAGCAGCGACGTCCGGGTGCCGAAGGCCAGGTTGACCGTGTCCGGCGTCGACACCCGGCGGAGCACCGCGTCGATGATCACCTTGACGACGGTGCCGACGTAGGTGAAGTCACGGGTCTGCCTACCGTCGCCGAAGACAAGCAGTGGTCGTCCCGAGAGCGCCGCGTCGACGAAACGCGGCACCACCGCCGCGTACGCGTGGTTCGCCGCCTGTCGGGGACCGAACACGTTGAAGAAGCGGAACGGCAGCACCGACATCCCGTAGCAGCAGGAGTAAGCGTTGGCGTAGGCCTCTGTCGCCAGCTTGGAGACCGCGTACGGGGACATCGGCATCGGCCGGAGCATCTCGCGCCTGGGCAGCACCGGGTTCGCGCCATAGACGGAGGACGACGAGGCGAGGACGACCTGTCCGACTCTGTGCCGCCGCGCGGCCTCGAGCACCAGCAGCGTGCCGGTGGCGTTCGCATGGTGGCTGCTCACCGGGTCGTCGATCGACCTCGGGATCGATCCCAGCGCGCCGAGGTGGACCACGCTGGCCGCGCCGGCCACCGCCTTGTCGAGCAGGTCGGCGTCCAGAATCGTGCCGGTGAGCAACTGAACCGGCAGATCCCGCAGGTTGTCCAACGACCCGGTCGAGAGGTTGTCGACAGCGACGACCTCCGTGACCTGCGGGACCTTCGTCAGGGCGTCGACCAGGTTCGAGCCGATGAAGCCGGCACCGCCCGTCACCACGATCTTCATTGTTGCTCCCAGTAGGACATCGGCCGGCACGACGCCAGCCCGGTGGTCGAGGTCGCTCGCGACTCGGCGGTCAGATGGCACGATCGGCGCGGTACCGACCGATGTTCACCGGGTCGAGGAACCATTCCACAGTCGCTTTCAGCCCGTCGTCGATTGCCGTGGTCGGCTGCCAGTCGGTCTGCGCGCGGAGCAGTCCGTTGTGGCCTAGGAGGCGCTCCACCTCCGATCCGGTCGGTCGAAGCCGGGCATCCGAGACGACGACCTCGGGCTGCGTCCCGAAGATGGCCCCGATCTTCGTGACCAGCTCGCCGATGGAGGTCTCCTGACCGGTGGCCGCCTGGAAAACCTGGCCGACCACCCGGTTCGCCGGTGCGGTTCCAACCGCGATGAACGCGGACACCGTGTCACCGACGTACAGGAGGTCCCGTGTGGTGTCGACAGCGCCGAGTTCGATCGACGTGGCGCGGCCGGCGAGTTGACTGATGATGGTCGGGATGACGGCGCGCGTCGACTGACGGGGGCCGTACGTGTTGAACGGCCTCAGCGTGACCACCGGCAGACCGAAGCTGAGGTGGTAACTCTCGGCCAGCTTGTCGGCGCCGATCTTGGTCGCGGCGTAGGGGGACTGGCCACGCAGGCGATGGGACTCGGTCATCGGCACGGTCGTCGCCGTGCCGTACACCTCGCTCGTCGACGTGACGACCACCCTGGGTGTCCCGATCGTCCGTACGCTCTCGAGCACGTTCATGGTTCCTACGATGTTCGTCTCGACGTAGGACTGGGGCGCCAGGTAGGAGTAGGGGATGCCGCCGAGAGCGGCCAGGTGGTAGACGATGTCCACTCCGTCTACCAGTCGTTGCACCATTCCCCTGTCCCGCACATCGCCAGCGACGACTTCCACGTGCGCGAGCTGGTCCGGCGCGAGCGTGTCCAGCCACCCGTACGTACCGCTCCCGTTGTAGTGCACGAAGGCGCGGACCCGATGACCACGGTTGACCAGCGCCTCGACGAGGTGCGAGCCGATGAAGCCACCCGCACCGGTGACGGCAACCAGCCCAGCGTCCAATGATGTGCGCATCCAGCCTGCTCCTACTCTGCTGTCGGTACGTCGGAGAGTGCGGCGGGGTCGACCGCACCGGGGTGCCGGAGCCCGGTCGACCCGGATCCTCGCGGCAGGAGGATCGGTTCGATTTGGTCGAAGGAGCGGTTGGCCTCGTCGTAGTCCTCTGGTCGACCGATGTCCAACCAGTAGCCGTTGAAGTCGTAGCTGATTGGCGGGTCGCCCTTGCGGAGCAGGTCCAGGACGAGGTCGTCGAACCCGAAGGCGCGCCCCACCGGATACTCCGCGATCGTCCGGGCGGAGAGCCCGTACACCCCCATGCTGACCCGGTAGTGCAGCACCGGCTTTTCGTCAAATCTCACGACCTTGTTGCCCTCGGCCTCCAACACCCCAAAGTCGATCTTGACGCTACGGCGGTAGGTGGCCACGGTCAGCGGGGCACCCGAGCGGGAATGGGAATGCAGCAGGGCGGCATAGTCAAGATTCGTGAGGATGTCACCGTTCATGACGAGGAAGTGCTCGGGCAACTGGTGCCGCATTCCGAACAACGGGCCGATGGTCGAGAGCGGAGTCCGCTCCTCCATGTAGTCCACGCACAGACCGAATCGGGAGCCGTCACCAACAAAGGCCCGGATCAGTGATCCGAGGTGACTGATCGCCAGCGTGACGCGCTTGAACCCACCGGCGGCCAACTGGTGGAGGATGATTTCGAGGATGGCGTAGTTGCCTCCGATGGGCACCAACGGTTTCGGCAGTACGGAGGTGTAGGGCCGCAGCCGCACTCCCTTGCCACCCGCCATGATCACTACATGCATCACCCCTCCTCTCCTCGACCCGCATCGACCCTCGCGAGAGACCGCCTGATGACGCCGCCAACTCTCGGTCAGGCGGGACAACGAGCCGGCAGCCACTGAGACACGCAAAAGGGACAATGGGCGAGCAGCGTCACAGGCCCGACCGCGACCTCCGATCGCCGAACCCCGCAGACCGAATCAATACGTATTGAGGGAACAAACCGCGTGCCGGGGTGGGGTCTGCGAAAACTTCGCGTCGGCGTGCTGCAACTGGCCGCCGAACCGGGGCGGGAGTGGCGGTGCCGTCCGGGACCGCCACGCTGCTGGTGGCCACGGCGGACCGTCGGCGCACCTTTGGTGTACGCCGGGTGCGCTCGCCGCCGATGTGGTGAGCTGTACGGGTGTCGGGGCTGGGACTTGTGCTGCACCCCACCCGGGATGTCACCGAGGTGGTCGGGATCATCGAACGGTGGGCGAAGCGTCACCACAAGACGCTGATGGTGCGCGAGGAGGACCAGCACCGCGTCTCGTCCTGCATCGTGCCGGTGCCGGAGGACGAGGTGGCGGCCCGCGCCGACGCCTTGATCAGCGTCGGCGGCGACGGCACCATGTTGGGTGCGCTGCGATCCGCCGTCCTCGACCCGAAGCCGGTGCTCGGCGTACACCTGGGTCGTGTGGGTTTTCTCGTCGAGATCGAGCCGCCGGAGCTTCCTGAGGCGCTGAGCCGGTTGCTGTCGAAGGAGTTCACCATCGAGTCGCACGCCTGCCTCGCCTGCGACGTGTGTGGTGATGACGTGGTGGCGTTCAACGACATCGCGTTGGTGCGCCAGCCCGGCTCCGGCTTCGTCAACGTCACACTCGCCATCGACGGCCAGCAGTACGGCTACTACCGGTGCGACGCCGTGGTGGTCAGCACCCCGATCGGCTCCACGGCGTACAGCTACGCCGCCGGCGGCCCGCTGATCTCCCCGGCGGCGGACTCGATGGTGATCACGCCGTCGGCACCGATGGCCGGCATCTCCCGGTCGGTGGTGCTCTCACCGAGCGAGAAGATCCGGCTGGAACTGGAGCCCGACTCGTCCCCGGTGGTGGTGGAGATGGACGGGTTGGTGTTCCGCGACCCGGCCACCGAGGGAGCGGTGGAGATCAGCTACCGCCGCAACGCCGGCCTGGTGGTGCGCTTCGACCCGCTGCGCTACCAGGAACGCAACCAGTTGAAGATGACGCTGCTCGACCTGCCGTTCCTACCGGAGCAGCTCCGCGAGCTGCTCCCCGAGGAGCTGCGCCGCACCCAACGGGAAATACCTCCGCCCTGCTGACCCCGCCCACCCGTCCCCATCAAGGCGGGCGGATGGGCGGGTGGGCGCCGGGGTTAGGAGGTCAGGGCTTGGTCTACCAGGGCTTTGGCTTCTTCTTGGATCTTCTTGAGGTGGTCGGCGCCCTGGAAGGACTCGGCGTAGATCTTGTAGACGTCCTCGGTGCCGGACGGACGGGCGGCGAACCAGCCGGACTCGGTGCTGACCTTGAGGCCGCCGATCGCCGCGCCGTTACCGGGAGCGGTGGTCAGCGTCGCGGTGATCGGCTCACCGGCGAGCTCGGTCGCGGTGACCTGCTCCGGGGAGAGCTTGCCGAGCACTGCCTTCTGCTCCCGGGTGGCCGGGGCGTCGATCCGGGCGTACGCGGGCGCGCCGAAACGCTCGGCCAACTCCGCCCAGTGCTCGCTCGGGCTGCGGCCGGTGGTGGCCTGGATCTCGGCGGCGAGCAGGCAGAGCAGCAGGCCGTCCTTGTCGGTGGTCCAGGTCGAACCGTCGCGCCGCAGAAACGATGCCCCGGCGCTCTCCTCGCCACCGAAGCCGACCGCGCCGTCCAGCAGGCCGGGCACGAACCACTTGAAGCCGACCGGCACCTCCAGCAGCGGCCGACCCAGGTCGGCGGCGACCCGGTCGATCATCGACGAGGAGACCAGGGTCTTGCCCACCGCGGCGGCCGGCCCCCACTCGGTGCGGGTGCGGAAGAGGTGACGAATCGCCACCGCCAGGTAGTGGTTGGGGTTCATCAGCCCGGCGTCCGGGGTGACGATGCCGTGCCGGTCGGCGTCGGCGTCGTTGCCCGTGGAGATCTGGTAGTCGGCCCGCGCGGCGATCAGCGACGCCATCGCGTTCGGCGAGGAGCAGTCCATCCGGATCTTGCCGTCGCCGTCCAGGGTCATGAACCGCCAGGTCGGGTCGACAGTCGGGTTGACCACGGTCAGGTCCAGGCGGTGCCGCTCGGCGATCTCGCCCCAGTACGCCACGCTCGCCCCGCCCAGCGGGTCCGCGCCGATGCGGATCCCCGCGTCGCGGATGGCGTCGATGTCGATCGCGGCCGGCAGGTCGTCGACGTAGGTGGCGAGGAAGTCGTACTCCCCGGTGGTGTCGGCGGCCCGAGCCCGCGCGTAGGTGATCCGGCGGACCTCCTTGAGCCCGGCGGCGAGGATGGCGTTGGCCCGGTCCTGGATCCACCGGGTCACGTCGGTGTCGGCCGGCCCGCCGTTGGTGGGGTTGTACTTGAAACCGCCGTCGTCGGGCGGGTTGTGCGACGGGGTGATCACGATGCCGTCGGCGAGCCCGCTGGTGCGCCCCCGGTTGTGGGTGAGGATCGCGTGCGACAGCGCCGGGGTCGGGGTGTAACCGTCGCGGCTGTCCACCAGCACGGTGACCCCGTTGGCGGCGAGCACCTCCAGGGCGTCCACCGCGGCCGGCGCGGAGAGCGCGTGGGTGTCCCGGGCGAGGAAGAGCGGCCCGTCCAGGCCCTGCTCGCGCCGGTAGTCGCAGAGCGCCTGGGTGACCGCGAGGATGTGGTCGGAGTTGAACGCGTTGCGCAGGCTGGAGCCGCGGTGGCCGGAGGTGCCGAAGGAGACCTGCTGGGCCGGGTCCGCGGGATCCGGATGCTCGGCGTAGTAGGCGGTCACCAGGCGCGGCACGTCGACCAGGTCGGCGGGCTCGGCGGGCTGGCCGGCACGGGGGTGGGTCACTGCGGGATCCTCCTCGGGGAGTGCCTGTCGGTCACGGCACGACCTTCTGGCCCTTGCCGATCACCACGATGCCGTTGTCGGAAACGGTGTAGCGCTGCCGGTCCTTCTCCAGGTCGACGCCGATCTCGACGCCCTCCGGGACGAACACGTTCTTGTCCAGGATGGCCCGCCGGACCACCGCGTGCCGGCCGATCTCCACACCCTCCATCAGCACCGAACCCTCGACGTGCGCCCAGGAGTGCACCCGCACCTTCGGCGAGACGATCGAGTTCTCCACCAGCGAGCCGGAGATCACCACACCCGGGGACACCATCGAGCCGACCGCCCGGCCGATCCGCTCACCCCACTGGTGCACGAACTTCGCCGGCGGCCACGGCGGCTGCTCTGTGTAGATCGGCCAGTCGAAGTTGTACATGTTGAAGACGGGATGGACATTGATCAGATCCATGTGCGCGTCGTAGAACGAGTCGAGCGTCCCCACGTCCCGCCAGTAGCCGCGATCACGGTCGGTGCTGCCCGGCACCTCGTTGTCGCGGAAGTCGTAGACGTTGGCCTCGCCGCGTTCGACGAGCATCGGGATGATGCTGCCGCCCATGTCGTGCTTGCTGGACTTGTCTTCGGCGTCGCGCTCGACCGCCTCGCAGAGCGCCCGGGTGGTGAAGACGTAGTTGCCCATCGAGGCGTAGATCTCATCCGGCGCGTCGGGCAGACCGACAGCGTCGGTGGGCTTCTCGCGGAACGCCCGGATCCGCTTGCCGTCCTCGCCGACCTCGATGACGCCGAACTGGTCGGCCATCGACAGCGGCTGGCGGATGCCGGCCACTGTCACCGCCGCGCCGGAGGCGATGTGGTCCTCCACCATCTGCCGCGGGTCCATCCGGTAGATGTGGTCGGCGCCGAAGACGATCACGTAGTCGGGCTGCTCGTCGTTGATCAGGTTGAAGCTCTGGTAGATGGCGTCGGCCGAGCCGGCGAACCACCACGGGCCACGACGCTGCTGCGCCGGCACCGGGGTGACGTAGTTGCCGAGCAGCGTGGACATCCGCCAGGTCTTGGTGATGTGCCGGTCGAGGGAGTGGGACTTGTACTGGGTCAGCACGACGATCTTGAGATAGCCGGCGTTGGCCAGGTTGGAGAGGACGAAGTCGACCATGCGGTACATCCCGCCGAACGGGACGGCCGGCTTGGCCCGATCCTGGGTGAGTGGCATCAGGCGCTTGCCCTCCCCACCCGCCAGGACGATCGCGAGCACCTTGGCAGCCATGCCCCGACGCTATCCACCCGCGTCCCACTTCACCACTCGTACGGGGAGTCTTCTGCACTAGGGTGCGGGGTCATGACGGAACCCACCCCGCCGCGCGTCGATCTGCTCACCCGCGAGTACCCACCGGAGGTCTACGGCGGCGCGGGCGTGCACGTCGAGTACCTGGCTCGGGAGTTGCGCAGCCTCGCCGACGTGCGGGTGCACTGCTTCGGCCTGCCGCGCACCGAGCCGGGCGTCACCGCGTACGCCGAACCGCCGGGCCTGACCGGCGCGAACGCCGCACTGCGCACGATGGGCGTGGACCTGGAGATGGCCGCCGGCGCGGCCGGCACCGACGTGGTGCACAGTCACACCTGGTACGCGAACCTGGCCGGTCACACCGCGAAGCTGCTGCACGGGGTGCCGCACGTGGTGACCGCGCACAGCCTGGAGCCGCTGCGGCCGTGGAAGGCCGAGCAGCTCGGCGGCGGTTACGCGCTCTCCTCCTGGATCGAGCGCACCGCGATGGAGGCCGCCGACGCGGTGATCGCGGTCAGCGGCGGAATGCGCAACGACGTGCTCACCGCGTACCCGCAGATCGACCCCGACCGGGTCCGGGTGGTCTACAACGGCATCGACACCATCCAGTACGCCCCGGATCAGGGCACCGACGTGCTCGACCGGCTCGGCGTCGACCCGTCCCGCCCCAGCGTGGTCTATGTGGGAAGGATCACCCGGCAGAAGGGGCTCCCGTACCTGCTGCGGGCCGCCCGGGAGCTGCCGGCGGACACCCAGCTCGTCCTGCTCGCCGGCGCGCCGGACACCGCGGAGATCGCCGCCGAGGTGGAGGAGTTGGTCGCCGAGCTGCGGGCCAACCGCTCCGGCGTGGTCTGGGTGGCCGAGATGCTGCCCAAGCCGGAGGTGATCCAGGTGCTCACCCACGCGACGGTCTTCGCCTGCCCGTCGGTGTACGAGCCGATGGGCATCGTCAACCTGGAGGCGATGGCCTGCGAGACGGCGGTGGTGGCGACCGCCACCGGTGGCATCCCCGAGGTCGTGGCCGACGGCGAGACCGGTCTGCTGGTGCCCATCGAGCAGGCCACCGACGGGTCTGGGCGACCGCTGGCCCCGGAGAAGTTCGTCGCCGACCTGGCGGCCGCGATCAACACGCTGCTCGCCGACGCGGCGCGCACCGAACGGTTCGGCCTGGCCGGCCGGCGGCGCGCGGTGGAGCATTTCTCCTGGGACGCCATCGCCCGGCAGACCCTGGACGTGTACCGCTCGGTCGGCGCGGCCTGAGGAGCACGGACGAGATGCGGTACGACGAACTCGAAGCGGCGATCCTTGGGTTGGTCGTCGCGGCCGGTGCGGACGAGCTGCGCGTCTTCGGCATTGAGACAGTCACCCGGCTGGTCCGCAGCGAACTGCTCGACAGCGCCGCGGACGACGAGCTGACCGAGGACGCCTGGGCGGCGCTTACCAGCGCCCGCGAGAACGTCCGGACGGCCGGCGCGGCCGAGCTACGCGCTCAGCTCACCCGGATCGACGCGGGCATCCTCGCGGACGACGACCTGAATCAGGGGCTGCTGATCGTCATCACCGCTCTCGAACACTGGACCACCTACCTGGAGGAGGACCGGCGCGGGGAGCTGTACGAGCTGGCCATCCGCTCGGTCGAGGAGGTCGACTTCCAGGTCTCGGCCGACCTGGACGACGTCCTCGCCAGCCCGGAGATGGCCGCCGAGTACGCGCGGATCAGGCACCTGCTCACCACAGGTCTCAGATC
Source organism: Micromonospora sp. NPDC051227 (assembly GCF_044455385.1). Classification (NCBI taxonomy): domain Bacteria; kingdom Bacillati; phylum Actinomycetota; class Actinomycetes; order Micromonosporales; family Micromonosporaceae; genus Micromonospora; species Micromonospora sp. NPDC051227. Next base: position 168,266 of record NZ_JBITET010000013.1, on the reverse strand, counting down.
GCCGTCCCCGGCGGCGACTTGAGCAACGACGTCGCCTCGGCAGAGTGGCCACCACGCCCGTTGCGCAGCGCGCTGGCGGCGATGCGGATCAGGTCGATGTTGACCCCGGCGGCACCGCTCGGATCGTGCACCTTCAGTTTCACGTCGAGGCTCACCGCTGTCTCACCCCAGCCCTGCGCCTCAAGGTTGAGGTGAGCCACCTTCTGCGACGCGAGATGCGGCAGGTAACCGAGCGGGGCCACCTGGACCTTGTCATCCGCCGACAGGGCGTTGAGCTTGGACTGCTTCTTGGTGTTGGGGTTCTCGACCAGGTTGCGGAAGTCCTCGGTGCCGCCCAGATTGACCTGGTAGGAGCTGACCAGCGTGAGGCCCCGATCGGCGAGCAACCGCAGCAGCGCGTTGTGCAACACCGAGGTGCCGAACTGGCTGGCCAGGTCGTCGCCGAGCAGCGGCAGGCCGGCTGCCTCGAAGCTGCCCAGCAGCTGTGGATCACGGGCGACCGGGTCGGCGGTGGTGTTGATGAAGGCGACACCCGCCTTGTGCGCTGCCGCGGCGTACGCCCGGGCGGTCTCCGGCCGGCCACTCGGTGCCGAGTAGAGCAGGACCTCCGCCCCTGCCAACGCGGCTGCCACCCGCTGCACTTCGCTCGCGTCGATGAGGCCCTTCGTGACCGGCACACCCGCTCTGGGCAGGTCGCAGTTCAGCCGAGGGAAGTTGTTGGGCGCCAGGAAAATCGCCTCGGTCAGGTCCCGACCAATCTTCTCCTCGGAGGTGGCGAAGGCCGCCACGACGTCGATATCCCCCACCCCGAGCCCGTCGATCATCGGCCGGCGGATCCCAACCAGGCTGCCGCTCTGGCGGTAGAGAGCAAGCCCCTGCACCAATGCCGACGTGTTGTTACCGACCCCGACAACCGCGACTCTCGCCCGTTCGATCATGGCGGGAGGCTACGGCACCTCGCCGCGTTCGCCGGTGCGGCGACCCGCTCGGGCCGTACCAGCAACGGCAAATCGGCCGAGGGTCGATCGGCTGAATGCGCAGAAACGCGACGGAGCGGCCGACCCCGGAAAGTGTCGTACACCTGTTCTAGTCTTTGCTCGTGATCGATGCGTTGGAGCAGGCGGAGGCCGCAGTGGCGGCCTGCTTCGACACGTCCGCCTGGGCTGTCAGCGAGCACGATCTCGTGGCAGCCTTGGATGCCACGCACCGCCTGGAGCAGCGCCTGGCAGCGGTCAAGCTGGGTCTCGTGCGCGAGCTGGACGGTCGAGGCACCGCGACGGCGCAGGGCGCCTCCTCGACGGCGGTGTGGCTGCGGGACCGGCTGCGTCTCGGGGTCGGTGCCTCCCGGCGGCTGGTCGAGCTGGCCGCCACCCTCGACGCGGCCCCAGTGGGGGTGCGGGACGCATTGACCGGTGGAGCGGTCGACGTGGAGCAGGTCCGGGTCATCGCCGAGACTGTCGAGACCGTCCACGCCAGCGCCGGCGCGGAGGCCGCCGACAAGGCCGTCGGCGTTCTCGTCGACTGGGCGACGCAGTTTGACGCCACCCTGTTGCGCAAGCTCGGCACCCGGATCCTCGACCACGTCGCCCCGGAGGTCGCCGACGCCGCCGCCGAGGCGGCGCTGCGGGCGCAGGAGTCGCGGGCCGCCCGGGACCGGCACATCACCATCAGCGAGCAGACCGACGGCCGGCTACGCCTCACCGGCATCCTCGACACCGAGGCCGCCGCCGCGTTGCGCAACGCCATCGACCCGCTCACCGCACCCACCGGCCCCGACGACACCCGCACCCCGGGCCAGCGCCGTCACGACGCCCTGGCCGACGTGTGCCGGCTCGCCCTGCGTACCGGTGAGCTACCCGAGAACGGCGGCGACCTGGCCCAGGTCGTCGTCACCACCAGCTACGACGGGTTGGCGCGGCAGTTGGGCACCGGCGCTCTCGACATCGGCCCGCACCTCACCCCCGAGGCCGTGCGCCGCTTGGCCTGCGACGTGGGCATCCTGCCCGCCGTGCTCGGCGGCGCCGGCCAGGTGCTCGACGTCGGCCGGCAACGCCGACTCATCAGCGGTCCGCTGCGCCGCGCCCTGGTGCTGCGCGACCGGGGCTGCGCCTTCCCCGGCTGCGACCGCCCACCGCGCTGGTGCGACGGCCACCACATCCGGCACTGGGCCGATGGCGGCGACACCAGCCTCGACAACGCCGTCCTACTCTGCGGCCACCACCACCGACACGTTCACCACGGCGGCTGGGCCGTCCGGCTCGGCGGCGACGGTTACCCCGAGTTCGTGCCACCCGCCTGGCTCGACCCCGAACAACTCCCCCGCCGCAACCACTACCACCGCCGCATCTAGCCAACGCCGCAGTTGCCCGGTCAGGTGACGTGCAGGGTGGCGGCGAGCTGGGCCAGGCCGACCGGCGCGTCGGCGGACCGCCACACGACCGCGACCAGCTTCCGGACCGTCGGCCGTTCGTGCACCTCACTGCGGGCGGTGCGTTGCGCGTCGAGGACCGCCCGGCCCGCGCGGCGCATGTCACCGGCCAGGGCGTACGCGCGGGCCACATCAAGCAGGTACGCGGCCCGGTGCTCGGGCGGCAGCCACCGCCACTCGCCGCCGGCCACCAGCCGCTCATGCCGGGCCGTCGCCGTGGTGACATCGCCGAGGGTCGCGTCGGCAACCACCTGGGCTACCTCAACCGCTGCCCGACCCGGGCCGCCGTCCCGGGCGATCGTCACGGCCTGCTCGAGGGACTGGCGGGTGAGGCGTTCGTCTCCCCCGCCTGCGGCGGCGAGGGCGGCCTGGATGAGCAGCGTCCCGCGCAGCGCCACGTTGGCCGAGGAGCTACCGTGCGCGCCGATGCGGTCGGCGGCGACGAGCGCGGCGTCCAGGGCGGACCGCCGTCGACCACGGGACCGCAGGGCCTGACTCAGTGACACGGTGGCGATGCCGGCCACCTGCGGATCCTGGGTCGCCAGGGCGACGGTCATTCCACGGTCGGCGGCCAACCAGGCCAACTCCCCCTGGTCGACCTTGACCAGTATCAGCGCGATGAGTGCGTACACCGACACCAGCAGCGCGTCCGTCGCGCCGGGGCGGGCGGCGTTCGCTTCGCGGGCGGCGTCGAGTAGGCCGGGCAGCAGGGCCAGCAACGCCCGGTACCGGGCGTGCCGGTAGCTCTGCTCGGCATGCTCCAGCCGGGCCCGCAACTCCTCGACCAGTGGCGGGCGGTCCGCGCCCGGTAGGTGGTACCGGGCCAGCGCCGTCCGGACCCCGTCCACCCCGGCGGCAACCGGGGTCGGCCGCACCGGCCGGGCGGCCAGCAGGACCTCCACGTCGATGCGCAGCGTCTCGGCGACCTCCCGCAGGTTGGACACCCGCTCCAGCCGGCGTACCCCTCGCTCGACCTTGTCCACCCAACTCTTCGACTTGCCGAGCCGGTCGGCGAACTGCTGCTGCGTCATGTTCCGCCGTACCCGCCACTGTGCGACCCGGCGACCCACCGGCAACTCGTTCACCGCCGGCCCGTCGCCCTCACCGCAGAACCCCAACCACAAACAGCACGAGTACGACCACAGCGATCACGAGTCCGTAGGCGTACTGCCGCCGGGTGAGCGGCGCCCGCTCCGGCCGGGGCGGACCGGGCACCCGATCCCCGTCCGGCTGAGGAGGGCGCGCGCCGGCAATGGGGTACGCGGGCGGCAGCGGCCCATCCGGCAGCCGAGAGGTGGCCCCGCCATGCCGAGACAACCTGTATACGAGCAGGTCATCGATGACGTGATCCGCTCGATCCAGTCCGGCACGCTCCAGCCCGGCGACAAGTTGCCGTCCATCGCCGAACTCGGCGAGCAATACAAAGCCAGCGCCACGCCCATCAGACTGGCCCTGCGGATCTTGGATGAGCGGGGCTGGATCGAGGTGCACCAGGGCAAGGGGGCGTTCGTGGCACCGAACCCGCCCGCCTGACTCCCCGGGCCACCACTCGCGGGTATTGGCTCGACGCCGGCATGGCCGGCTGCCACCATGCTGAGCCATGGCGGACGACGGGGCGAGCACGCCACTTCTCGCGACGTGGGCGGACGTCGATCCGGCGCGGCACCCGTTCGACCCAGTCGAGATGTCGGTGGCGGTCCGGGCGTTGGTTCCTCCCCCACTACCCCGGCCGGCCTTTCGCGACGGCGGATGGGTCGGAGAATCAGAGGCCTTCGCCTGGGTCGACTCCGTCAGCGTGCTCCTGTCCGACCGGTACGGCCAGTGGGCCTACCGCTGGCACTGGGGGCCCGTGGAGAGGGAGCAGCTGGGCTTCGTGACCGACCGCATCCCGACGCCGGCTGAAGCGCCGGCCTTCGTCGCCGACTCACTGCTGGCCTGGCGACGCTGGTTGGAGAGCCTGGCTGAGCGTTTCGACCACATTCTGCCGTCGCTCGACGCTGCGCAGACCGGTGGTGCTGCGGACGTCGTCGCCGCCTGGGAGGCCGCCGTCGCACAGCTGATGACGTTTGTCGCCGCCCCCGTAGTCGACGACGACGGCTGGCAGGAATATTGCAAGATCACCCTGCGATGGTTCCTCACGGCCACCGGCATCCCGCCGGACCGGGCGCAGGCGATGGTCGACGGTGCGCTTGAGCGGTTCGGCTGGTGGCCGCCGCTGACCGCGATGGAGATCAGCGAGGTCGCCGAACGGGTCGCCCGAGACGTGCTCAACCCTGGCGGGATCGCGACGGTCGCCCGAGTCGACAGCTGGCCCGACACCTGGCCACACGGTTGGCCGTCCTGGCGGGCGACGAACACCGGCAAGGGTGCAGGGTCATCCCCCCACCGTGGGCACTCCGCCTGATGTCACCGACCGGCATCACGAAGATCCGCACAACTTCGGGGAAGTTGCCGCGTCGAGGGCGTCGTGAGGCAGCAACTTCCCCGAAAGTGCGCGGATCTCGCCACGCGTCCCCCGGGGCGGGGCGGACCGGCAGGCTTGGCCGCGCGCGAACGGATCTCGCGCAGTAGGTTGGCGGGGTGACTGGACGGTTCCCGATCGAAGACGTCTCCCCCGTCGTCTCGTGCGGGCGATACCCGGCCAAGGCGGTGGTCGACGAACCGGTTCCGGTGTCGGCGCGCGCCTACCGGGAGGGGCACGACGCGCTGGGCTGCAACGTGGTGTGGGCTGGGCCGGACGGCGCGAGCCGGCCGTTCACCCGGATGCGCCCCGGCGAGCCCGGCCAGGACCGCTGGCACGCCACCATCGCACCGGACGCCGTCGGCTCGTGGACCTTCTCCGTCGAGGCGTTCCAGGACCCGTACCTGACCTGGCAGAACGCGGTGACCAAGAAGATCGCCGCCGGGCAGGGGCCGGAGGACCTGGCCAACGACCTGGCCGAGGGCGCGCGGGTGCTCGCCGCCGCCCGGGGTCTCGTGCCGACCGCCGACCGGCCCCGGGTCGCCGACGCGCTCACCGCGCTGGTCGACACCGACCTGCCGCTGGCGCAGCGGGTCGACCCGGCGCTGGGCCTGGCCGACCTGCTCTGGGAGCACCCGGTCCGGGAGCTGGTCACCGTCGGTGACACGTACTCGATCTGGGTCGACCGCAAGCGGGCGCTCTACTCGGCCTGGTACGAGTTCTTTCCCCGCTCCGAAGGGGCGGTAGGCGGGCGGTCCGGCACCTTCGCTACCGCCACCGAGCGGCTGCCGGGGGTGGCCGCGATGGGCTTCGACGTGCTCTACCTGCCGCCGATCCACCCGATCGGCCGGGTCAACCGCAAGGGCCCGAACAACGCGCTCACCGCCGGGCCGACCGACGTGGGCTCGCCGTGGGCGATCGGCGCCGCCGAGGGCGGCCACGACACGATCCACCCCGATCTGGGTACGCCGGCGGACTTCCGGGCCTTCATCCAGGCGGCGGCGGCACAGGGCCTGGAAGTGGCGATGGATCTGGCGTTGCAGTGCGCGCCGGACCACCCGTGGGTCACCGAGCACCCGGAGTGGTTCACCACCCGGGCCGACGGCAGCATCGCGTACGCGGAGAACCCGCCGAAGAAGTACCAGGACATCTACCCGGTCAACTTCGACAACGACCCGGAGGGCATCCGGGCCGAGGTGCTGCGGGTGGTGCTGCACTGGGTCGGTGAGGGCATCCGGATCTTCCGGGTGGACAACCCGCACACCAAGCCGTTCGACTTCTGGCACTGGCTGATCGCCGAGGTGAAGGCGGTCGATGAGGACGTGCTGTTCCTGGCCGAGGCGTTCACCCGGCCGGCCATCATGCACGGCCTCGGCAAGATCGGCTTCACGCAGTCGTATACCTATTTCACCTGGCGCACGACGGCGGCCGAGATGCGGGAGTACTGCGAGGAGCTGATCGAGGCGGCCGACTACATGCGGCCGAACTTCTGGCCGAACACCCCTGACATCCTGCACGAGTCGTTGCAGCACGGCGGCCCGCCGATGTTCAAGATCCGGGCGGTGCTGGCCGCGCTGCTCTCCCCCTCCTGGGGCCTATACGCCGGTTTCGAGCTGTTCGAGCACGTGGCCCGGCCGGGCGCCGAGGAGTACCTGGACAACGAGAAGTACCAGTTGCGCCCCCGCGACTGGGCCGGCGCCGAGGCGCAGGGCCGCTCGCTGGCGCCGTTCCTGGCCACCCTCAACCGGGTACGCCACGACAACCCGGCCCTGCACCAGCTCCGTAACCTGCGCTTCCACGAGATCGACAACCCTGCGCTGCTCTGCTGGTCCAAGCACGACCCGGAGACCGGCAACACGGTCATCGTGATCTGCTCGTTCGACCCGCGCGAGGTGCAGTGGGGCAACACCACCCTCGACATGCCGGCGCTCGGCTTCGACTGGCACGAACGGTTCACCGTGTACGACGAGCTGACCGGCACCAGTTACGACTGGGGTCAGCGCAACGCGGTACGGCTCGACCCGTACCTGCAACCCGCGCACGTGTTGACAGTGCGTCGCCCTACCCCGCCGACCGTGCCGCAGCCGGCGGGCGCCGAGCCGGCCGACCTCACCGTCGCCGAGGTGCCGGACGACCTTTCCGGCGGCACCGCGCCGACGACCCCGGCCACGACCCCGGCCACGAAGACCCCGGCCACGAAGACCCCGGCCACGAAGACTCCGGCCACGACCCCGGCCACGGTGGCGTCCCGGCTGTCCGCCGCCCGTTCGTCCCGTTCCGCGCCGACCGCTCCCGCCCCGAAGGACGCCCGATGGACCAGCTGATCTCCGGCGCGACGCACGACCCGCACGCGCTGCTCGGCGCGCACCCCGCCGACTCCTCGACGACGATCCGCACGATGCGCCGGGGTGCCGGCGACGTCACGCTGCTCGTCGGCGACGAGCGGCACCCGATGAAGCGGGTGCACGACGTGGGCGTCTTCGAGGCGCAGGTCGACGGCACCGTGCTCGACTACCGGGTGGAGGTCGACGGCACCGCCCACGACGACCCGTACCGCTACCCGCCGACCCTCGGTGAGCTGGATCTGCACCTGATCCGCGAGGGCCGGCACGAACGGCTCTGGGAGGCGCTCGGCGCCCGGGTCTTCGACGAGGGTGTGGCGTTCAGCGTCTGGGCGCCCAACGCCCGTGGGGTGCGGGTGGTCGGCGACTTCACCGGCTGGGGCCCCGACGACGGCTGGCCGATGCGGTCGCTCGGCTCCAGCGGGGTGTGGGAGCTGTTCGTCCCCAACGCCCGGGCCGGGGCCCGCTACAAGTACCGGGTGCTGGGCGCCGACGGGCAGTGGCGGGACAAGGCCGACCCCCTCGCGGCGTACGCCGAGGTGCCGCCGGCCACCGCCTCGGTGGTGCACCACTCGACGTACCGGTGGAACGACGCGGACTGGCTGGCCCGGCGGGCCGAACGGCAGCCGCACCAGGAGCCGATGAGCGTCTACGAGGTGCACCTCGGCTCGTGGCGGCCCGGCCTGGGCTACCGCGAGCTGGCGGAACAACTCACCGCGTACGTCACCGAGCTGGGCTTCACGCACGTGGAGTTCCTGCCGGTGATGGAGCACCCGTTCGGCGGCTCCTGGGGCTACCAGGTGACCGGCTACTACGCGCCGACCTCCCGGTTCGGCGACCCGGACGAGTTCCGCCACCTCGTCGACCGGCTGCACGCCGCCGGCATCGGCGTGCTCCTGGACTGGGTGCCCGCGCACTTCCCGAAGGACGAGTGGGCGCTGGCCCGATTCGACGGCACCCCGCTCTACGAGCACCCCGACCCGCGGCGCGGCGAGCACCCCGACTGGGGCACGTACGTCTTCGACTTCGGCCGCAACGAGGTCCGCAACTTCCTGGTCGCCAACGCCCTCTACTGGTGCGACCAGTTCCACGTCGACGGGCTGCGGGTCGACGCGGTCGCCTCGATGCTCTACCTGGACTACTCCCGCAACCACGGCGAGTGGGCCCCGAACAAGTACGGCGGCCGGGAGAACCTGGAGGCCATCGCGCTCATGCAGGAGGTGAACGCGACCGTCTACAAGCACCACGCCGGCGTCGTCATGATCGCCGAGGAGTCGACCGCCTGGCCGGGGGTCACCCGTCCCACCGCCGACGGCGGGCTGGGCTTCGGCTTCAAGTGGAACATGGGCTGGATGCACGACACCCTGCTCTACACCTCGAAGGACCCGATCTACCGCCAGCACCACCACCACCAGCTCACCTTCTCCCTGGCGTACGCCTGGAGCGAGAACTACGTGCTGCCGATCAGCCACGACGAGGTGGTGCACGGCAAGGGCTCACTGGCCGGCAAGATGCCCGGCGACACCTGGCAGCGGCTGGCGAACGTCCGGGCGCTGCTGGCGTACATGTGGGCGCACCCCGGCAAGCAACTGCTCTTCATGGGCTCCGAACTGGCCGACGACCGGGAGTGGAGCGAGGAGCGTGGCCTCGACTGGTACCTGCTGCACGACCCGGCCCGCGCCGGTGTGCAACGGCTCGTCGGTGACCTCAACCGGGTCTACCAGGACACCCCGGCGCTCTGGGCACAGGACACCGAGCCGGCCGGGTTCCGCTGGATCGCCGGCGACGACGTCGCCCACAACACCGTGTCGTTCGTCCGGATCGCCCCGGACGGCTCGACGCTGGTGTGCGTGGCGAACTTCTCCGCCCAGCCGCTGCACGACTACCGGATCGGCCTGCCGGCCGGCGGCACCTGGCAGGAGGTGCTCAACACCGACGCTCACCACTACGGCGGGTCGGGGGTGGGCAACCTGGGTGCGGTACGGGCCGAGGACGTGCCGTGGCACGGGATGGTCGCCTCTGCAGCCCTCCAGATCCCCCCGCTGGGTGTCGTCTGGCTCCGTCAGGGCTGACCCATGCCGCCACCGACACCGGTGATCCGAATGGCCTCCCTGATCCGTCGGACTGCCTCGTCCCGATAGGGAACGGCGTCGCGCACCTGCCAGATGAAGCCCAAGCCCGTAGGGAGGACGGCGCAGAAGGAGACGGTGTCGCCGTACCTGGAACTGATCGTCAAGCGCGCCCCGGATGCAGGGTCTGCCGTCGTCACGTCGGACAGGCTCATCGACTTGGCGCGGACCCAGGCTTCTCCAGGGTTGCGGATTTTCCAGATCCGCGCAGGCGCGAAGAGCAGGCGCCCGGTGGTGAGGATGAGGAGGGCCCCGTAGGCGCTCAACGGCGTCGCACCGATGGGGAGATATCCACGCTGGGTGAACAGGATTCGTTCGTCCGGCGCCAACCGTGGCTGTACGTACCTCAATATCCCCCGCTTCCCGCTCCATCTGTCGGATGGAACCGTAGCGCAGCGCGGCACCCTCGGCCGCCCGGCGGCCAGACCAGCCCGCATGATGTGCGGCATGGACATCCGAGCAACTTCCCGGATGTTGCTGCCTCCGACGTGCGGGAGACACCAACAACCCTGATGTCGCGCGGATCTTGGCGACGAGCAAGCCTCGGCGGAGGCCAGCCGGCCGGGCGGTCAGACCAGGCCGGCGTCGCGCAGCAGCTGCCACAGGCCGGCGCCGTCCGGGGCAGACAGCCACTTCTGCCCCACCGGTCCCGCCGACGACGCGCCGGCTGGGGCGGGCAGGGTGCCGGCCAGCACCGACTGGGTCGGGGAGAGCCGGCGGATCGCGACCCCGGCGACGTTCTCCGGGTGGGCGGCGGCGAACTCCCGGTAGATCTCCTGGTCGTGCTGCCCGTCGTCGCCCACCAACAGCCACTTCACGTCGGGAAACTCCTTGGCCATCCGGGCCAGGGTGACCCGCTTGTGCTCCCGCCCGCTGCGGAACCACCGGTCGGCTGTCGGCCCCCAGTCGGTCAACAGCAGCGGCCCGGCCGGGTAGAGGTGCCGGGACAGGAACCGGGTCAGCGTCGGTGCCACGTTCCAGGCGCCCGTGGAGAGATAGAAGACCGGGGCGCCGGGGTGCGCGGTGACCAGCCGCTCGTAGAGCACGGCCATGCCGGGCACGGCGTTGCGGGCGTGCTCGTCGAGCACGAACGTGTTCCATGCGGCGAGCAGCGGCCGGGGCAGCGCGGTCACCATCACCGTGTCGTCGATGTCGGAGATGATGCCGAACTTGACCTCCGGGTCGAGGATGCGCACCGGGGCGTCGACCGGTTCGGCGTCCGGGACACTGAGCCGGACCGCACCCCACCCCGGCGGCAGGTCCGCCTCGACCAGCATGTCAACGAAGCCGCTGCGGTCAGCCTGCGTCTCGTGCCGCACCCCGCCGGCCTCGATGGTCACGGTGACGTGCTTGGCGGGCAGCGTGGTGAAGCTGCGCCAGCCGCGGACCTTGTCCAGCCGACCCCGCTGGCGGGTGTCCGGACGGCCCAGCAGCACGCGACACATCACCCGCACCCAGCCCGGCGCGCCGTAGCCGGTGTACGCGACGATGTTGACCCGCCAGCCGGTGCGCCGCAGCCGACGCTCGACGAGCTGGTGCACGGCGTCCTCGATCCGCGCAGCCCGGTGCAGGTTCGGAACGGCCAGTTGGCCGGCGGGAGTGGGTGGCACGCGCCAACCCTGCCACACGTCGACAGCCACGGCCACGCGAGCCGACCCCGGCCGCGCCGATCCGGCCCAGCCACCGTCGAGCGATCCAGCCCCGGCTACGTGGATCCGCCTCGGCGGCCCGGCCGAACGTGAAACACTCCGGTCGGGACGACGACGGGGGCGTTGGTCGTGTCGCATCCAGAGCAGCACCGCGGGCGATGGCGTCCGCGACTCGACCGGCCGGCGCTCGTCGCGCTGCTGTTCGGGCTCGTCGGTGTCGTCTACCGGCTGATTCTGACGCTCTTCACGGTGCCGGTGTCGAACAGCGACGAGGCGACCTTCGGCCTCGCCGCGCTGCACATCGGGCAGGGCCGGGAACGCCCGGTCTTCCTCTACGGCCAGCACTACATGGGGATGTTGGAGTCGTACCTGGCCGCTCCCCTGGTGGCGGTGTTCGGGCCGAGCTGGCCGGTGCTGCGGCTGCCGATGCTCGCGCTCTACGCGGTCTTCCTCTACCTGATCCACCGGTTGACCCGCCGGCTCGGCACCCCGTGGTTCGCCGCCTTCGTGGTGGGCCTGCTCGCGCTCGGGCCGGAGCGAGTGGTGCGCGACCAGCTCACCGTCGTCGGTGGGCGGCCCGAGGTGAAACCGGCGGTGCTGCTGATGCTGCTGGTCACCGTGGGGTTGGCGGCCGGCACGGTCCACCGCCGACGGCTCGCGATCGGCCTGTTCGGGCTGCTCGTCGGGCTGTCCGTCTGGTCGGACTGGCTGATCCTGCCGTACCTCGCGGTGGCGGGGCTGGCCCTGGTCTGGGCGGTACGGCGGGAACTGCTCGGCTGGTCCGGCCTGCTGCTGGTGGCGGGGGTGGTCGTCGGCGTGGCCCCGATGATCGTGGACAACCTGCGGGCCGGGCCCGGTGAGGACTCGCTGTCGGTGTTCCGGGAGGTCAGCACCAAGACCGGGCCGCAGCCGCCGTGGTCCGACCGGGTCCGGGGTGGTCTGCTGGAGGGGGTGCCACTGGCGCACGGGCTCTGCCCGGTGGACGGCTGCGGACGCTGGCAACAGTGGTTCGGCGTGCTGTACCCGGTGCTGCTGCTGGCCGGCGCGGCACTCGCGGTGCTCGCGTACCGTCGCGCCGCCGGGGCGCCACGTGGGGAGCGGGTCGGACGCGGGACCGGAGGGCTGCGTGGGGAGCGGGTCGGGCCCGTCGTACAGCTCGCGCTGGTCGCCGGCGCGGCGCTGACAGTGCTGTCGTACGTGCGCAGCCCGCTCGCCGCTACCAGCCCGCTGGACAACGCCCGGTACCTGTCGGTGCTGCAACTGTCGCTGCCGGCGGTGCTCTGGCCGCTCTGGGTGGCGGCGCTGACCGCCTGGCGGGGCACCAGCAGCGTGCTGGGGCGGTTCACCGGCGCGCTGTCCGCCGCCGTGCTGGCCGCGCTGACCGTGAGCACGCTGGTGGTCACCGTGCTGTTCGCGGCCACCGGCACCGCGGCGTCGCGGACCGAGGAGCGCCAGGCCCGGGAGTTGGCCGCCGCGCTGCGCGCCGACGGACCCCACGAGGTGTACGGGGACTACTGGACCTGCAACCGGTTGATCTTCAACACGGATGAGTCGGTGGTCTGCGGGGTGCTCGACGGGAACCTGTCGCCGGGGCAGAACCGCTACCGGCCGTACTGGCGGCAGGTGGGGCGGGCCGAGCGGCCGGGCTACGTGGTGGAGGTCGACTCACCGATGGACCGGCGGTTGCGCCGGTTGCTCGCCGACCGGGCCGACGCCGCGCCGGTGCGGGAGGTCGGCGGCTATCGCGTGTACCACCCCGACACCCCGGTGCGGCCCTGGCGGTAGGGGCTGGTCGTACGCTGGCCGGGCCGGCGCGTGGGGCGCCGCCGTTTCGCCCGTCGAGGAGACCCATGCTCATCCTGTTGCCGCCTTCGGAGGGGAAGGCCGACGTCGGCACCGGGCGGCGCTGGGCCCCGGACCGGCTCTCGCTGCCCGAGCTGAACCCGGCCCGCGAGCGGGTGCTGGACGCCCTGGTGGCGCTGAGCGCCGGGCCGGACGAGGAGGCCGCGCGGGCGGCGCTCGGCCTCAGCGAGGGCCAGCGGGGCGAGCTGCGGCGCAACGTCCGACTGCGGGAGGCGGCCACCGCGCCGGCCGAGCGGCTCTACACCGGGGTGCTCTACGAGGCGTTGGACCTGGCCTCGTTGCCGGCCACGGCGCAACGGGCGGCCCGCCGGTCGATCCTGATCAGCTCCGGGCTGTGGGGCGTGGTCCGACTGGCCGACCGGATCCCGCCGTACCGCTGCCCGATCGGTGCCCGCCTGCCCGACGTCGGGGCGCTGTCGACGTACTGGCGCAGGGAGCTGACGCCGGCGGTGGACGGCGCCGCCGGGCGCGGCCCGGTGCTGGACCTGCGCTCCGGCGCGTACGCCGCCACCTGGACCCCGCGCGGTGAGCTGGCCGAGCGCACTGTCACCGTGCGGGTTCTGCACGAGCGGGAGGTCGACGGCGTGCCGGTCCGCTCGGTGGTCAGCCACTTCAACAAGGCCACCAAGGGGCGGCTGGTCCGGGACCTCCTCGTCGCCGGCGCCCGGCCGCGTACCGCCGCGGAGCTGGTGGGCACCCTGCGGGAGTTGAAGCACACGGTGCTGGAGCAGGGGACCGCCGCGGGCCGGGTGCGGCAGGTGGATCTGGTCGTCACCGACCTGTAGCGGCCCTCAGCCGCAAGATTTGCTCAAGGCTGGGCCGGAGGAGTTCCGTAACGGCGTGCCAGGGGTCACGGTAGGGCAACCCAGACTCCGACAAGGGAGCCTCCGTTGACCCACGAACCCGCCCTGCTCGACCGGCCCCACAGCCCGACCACCCCATCCCCGCTGGGCTGGCTGACACTGGGCGACGCGTTCGAGGCTGCCTGCCTGCTGCGTTGCACACCGCCACCGACCGCCGCCCGACCGAGCGCGGTACGGGCCGAGCACACCGCCGGGGTGGAGTTCAACCGGGAGGACGCCGCCCAGCGAATGCGGCAACTGCTCAACCGGCTGGAAATCCCGGTCACCCACGAGGTGGCCGTCGGCGGTCTGCGGCGACGCTACGAGCTGCACCGGCTGTGGGTGCCCCGTGAGCACCAGGGCACGTACACCCGGATGTTGGACGCGGGCTGGTGGCAGGGGCGACGCGAGCTGCTCGGCGGGCCGCTGCCCGGCGCCTCACCGGCCCGCCGACGGTTGGTGACCCGCCTGGCGGAGGCGGCCTGGCGCTCGGCGTTGCTGGCCGCCGGGCGACACGTCCGCCGGCACATCCTCGGTGTCCGGCTCACCGACCGGGAGCTGGCCGCGGTGCTGATCCGGGGCGCGGCCGTGCTCGACGTGCCGGCCCGGCTCCGTCCCGGCACCGGTTGCTTCCTGGTCAGCGTGGCCGACGGCCCGGACCGGCAACGGATCCTGCGCAGTGCCGCGTTGGAGCCGGCGCGCGGCCCGATGACGGAACCCGCGACGGCGACGGCACGTGGGGTTGCGCGCACCCGCCCGACGGCGCACAGTGCACCGCGTGAGTCGTACCTCGTCGCGCCGAGCCGGCCTGGCCACCCTGTCGACGGTGCTGCTGATCGCGAACCTGGCCGTCGCCAGCTGCCGGGACGCCCCGACCGAGCCGACGTCGATCCGGATCGCCACCGGTAGCCCCACCGCCGTCTACTACGCGTTCGGGCAGTCCCTGGCGGCCATCCTCAACCGGGAACTCCCCGACGTACGGGCCAGCGTGGTGATCACCGCCGCCTCGGCGGAGAACGTCCAGCTCGTCGGCTCCGGCGGGGCCGAGCTGGGCTTCACCCAGGCCGACGTGCTGCCCACCAGCACGGCGGGAAGCCCCACGGTCGACGCCGTCGCCCGGGTGTACGACGACCAACTGCACCTGGTCACCACGAGCGGCGGCCCGGTCCGTACGGTCGCCGACCTGCGCGGCCGGCGAGTCTCCGTCGGCGCCGCCGGCTCGGGCACCGAGATCACCGCGACCCGGCTGCTGGAGGTGGCCCGCCTCGGTGGTGACGAGGTGCGCCGGGAACGGCTCGGACTGGACGACTCGGTGGCGGCCCTGCGCTCCAGGCGGATCGACGCGTTCTTCTTCTCCGGTGGTTTGCCGGTCCGGGGCATCGAGGAGTTGGCCGAGGCCAGCGCCATCCGGATCGTGGACCTCAGCGAGTGGACCGAGCCGCTGCGCTCACGCTACGGGCAGGTCTACGTCTCCCGGGACATCCCCCGCTCGGTGTACGGGGTGGACGCGGTGACCACCGTCGCCGACCCGAACTATCTGATCGTCCGGGCCGACCTGCCGGAGCCGTTGGTCCGTGAGGTGACCCGGCTGCTGATGGACCGCCGAGCCGAGCTGGCCGCCGCCCATCCGGCGGCGGGACGGATGAGCCCCCGCTCGGCGATCGTCACCGCGCCGCTGTCGCTGCACCCCGGCGCCGCGTCCTGGTACCGCGCCACCAAACCGTGACGGCCGGGTCTCACCGCGCCGGGGAGGGTCGCAGGTCGGCGGCCGGTTCCTCCTCCGCCGGCTCCACCGGTAGGGTCGGCGTCGGGAACCACAGGGCGGCGATCAGCCCCCGCGACTCCCCCGGGCGCATGGTCAGCCGCCCGTCCGAGGCGTCCACCAGCACGGCGGCGATGGTCAGACCGAGCCCCGCGCCGTCCACGTTCTGTGCGTCCGGGGCCCGCCAGAACCGCTCGGTCGCCTGGCCGAGCTGACTCTCGGTCATGCCGGGGCCGGAGTCGCGAACCTCCAGCGCCACCCCGCCGTCGCGGCGGGCCACCGTCACCGTCACCGCCCCGCCCGCCCCGCTGAACTTCACCGCGTTGTCGATGAGCGCATCCAGGGCCTGGTCGACGGCGGTCGGCACGGTCTGGGCGTAGGCCGGGGCGTCGGTCGTGGCCAGCCGCAACGCGACCGACCGGTGCCGGGCCAGCGGCGCCCACGCGGCCACCCGGGAGGCGGCCACCGCGGCGGCGTCCACTGTGACGCGCTCGTTCTCCTCCCGCTCGGCCCGGGCGAGGGTGAGCAGCGCGTCGAGCACCAGCGCGAGCCGGTCGGTCTCTTCCAGGGCCAGCCGGTGCTCGGACCGACCGTCGGGGTCGGTGAGGCTGGGCCCCAACTCCTCCACCCGCAGCCGCAGCGCGGTGAGCGGGTTGCGCAGTTGGTGACTGGCGTGCGCGACGAAGGCACGCTGCCGGTCCATCACGTCGGAGACCACGTCGGCCATGTGGTTGAAGCTGGCCGCGAGGCGGCGCAGCTCCGGCGGTCCCAGCCGGTGCTGCACCCGGGCACCCCGGTCACCCTCGGCGATCTCGTGGGTGACCGCGTCCAGTTCGGTGACCGGGCGCAGCACCCAACCGGCCAGCCCGAACGCGGTGAGCACGCAGGCCAGCACGGCGAGCAGACCGGCCAGGGCGAGCAGCAGCCACCACGCGACGACGGCTCGGCGGATCGGGCCGGCCGGGGTCACGATCACCACCGCTCCGAGCACCTCACCTCCGTCGTTGATCGGTACCGCCACCACCACCGGGTCGGTCGTCCACGGCCAGACCGACTCGGGGGCGCTGGTCTGCTGCCCGGACAGCGCGACGTCCAACACCGTCGCGGTCCCCGGGCTGGCCTGCCACCTCGGCGACGAGACCGGGATGTTCCGGTCCCGGTCGACGATCGCGGCGCTGATCGCGTACAGGTCGTCGTAGCTGGTCAGCTCCGACTCGATCGGGCCGGGCCCGCCGTCGCGCAACGCCGGGCCGGCCAGCGAGGCGAACCGGGTGGCGTCGGCGAGCCGGTCGGCGCGGACCCGTTCGGTCTCGCGGCTGGCCATGGTGGCGGCCAGTGGGGTCTCCAACGCGATGAGGACGAGGACCATCAGCAGCAGATAGCTGATCACCAGGCGACGGCGCACGTCAGCTCCTCACGCGTCGCGCAGCCGGTAGCCGACGCCGCGTACGGTCTCCACCAGGCGGGCGTCGCCGAGCTTGCCGCGCAGCGACCCGACGTGCACCTCGACGGTGTGCCGGTCGGCCCAGGTGGTGCCCCAGGCGTCGAGCAGGATCCGATCGCGGGGCACCGCCACCCCGGGCTGGCGGGCCAGCGAGAGCAGCACGTCGAACTCTTTGCGGGTCAACGTGACGGCACGGCCGTCGACGGTCACCGTCCGCGCGGCCACGTCGATGCGGACCGGCCCGGCCTCGATGAGGTGCCGCTCGGGCGCGGCGTTCGCGGCCCGGCGCAGCACCGCCTCGATCCGGGCCTGCAACTCCACCATCGAGAACGGCTTGACCACGTAGTCGTCCGCGCCCAGGCGCAGACCAAGCACCCGGTCACGTTCCTCGCCCCGGGCGGTCACCGCGATGATGCCGAGCTGACTGCTGCGCCGACGCAGCTCCCGGCACAGGTCCGTGCCGTCCCCGTCGGGCAGGGTCAGGTCGAGCAGCACCAGGTCACAGGGTGCGGCGGAGAGCGCGGCGGCGACGGTGGCGGCGTGCTCGACCTCGTACCCCCGGCGGGTGAGGGCGGAGGACAGCGCAGCGGCGACCCGGCGGTCGTCCTCCACCAGCAGGATCCGCACCCGTGCCCCCGTCCCTCGCAGCGCTGTTCTGCGAATGGTGGCAGAAGTGCGCGCGGACCGGGAGGCCGCCCACCCGCGCTGGGCGGGCTACCGGCCGCTTCGGGCGTGTGTCGAAGTCCTCGGTCGAGCCGAGGCGGAGTCCAGGCGGCGGTCCGGCAAGGCGGAGGTTGGCCGGGATACCGGTGTTGTATGCGGGCCAACCTCCAACGCGGCCGGCCGTCGTCTGGGCCCGCCGCAGGCCGGCCAGGGGCTTCGACACACGCCCTAAAGGCCGAAGGTGTCGTCGGCGGTGGCGTCCCGGACGCCGTCGGTGAACCCGCGGAAGCCCGGGTCCTCGTGGCTGGCCGGCACGCTGGTGACGTTGACCCCGCTGGCCTGGGTGACCGCGTCGACCAGGGCCGGATAGTCGATTTCGGCATCCTGGAAGGCGTCATCGTCCGCCTCGGCCAGGTTGATCACGTGCTGCACGTCGTCGGACGACGTGTCCGGGTCATCGGCCCACTCGCCGCCGGCCTGGTAGCACTCGTCGTACAGCGCGCGCTGGCTGTCGGTCCAGTCATCGTCGTAGCTCTGCATCGCCCATCCCTCCGCGGCCCTTGACCTGAGCATGCCCGGCGGGAGGCGACGGGCGCGGCCGTACCGGCGAAAACCGGGCGGGCGCGCCGACCACGGCCCCGTACGCTGCTGTGGTGATCTACAAACTGCTGTCGAGCGCCGAATGGGACGACGCCCTCGCCGCCGGTGCCTTCACCGGCTCGGCGGTGGACCGGCAGGACGGGTTCATCCATCTCTCCGGCGCCGACCAGGTGGTCGAGACGGCGCGGCGGTACTTCACCGGCGCGACCGGGTTGACAGTGCTCAGCGTCGAGGAGGAGCGACTGGGCGACGCGCTGCGGTGGGAGCCGTCGCGCGGCGGGCAGCTCTTCCCGCACGTGTACGGCCCGCTGCCGGTCGCGGCGGTGGTGGCGGCGCGGGCGTTGCCGGCGGACCTGCCGGTCGCCGACGCGGTGGCCGCCCTGCTGGGCTGACCCGGTGGCCGCTCTGCTGGGCTGACCCGGTGGCCGCTCTGCTGGCTGACACGGACGCGCCCGGCCCGACGGTGTCGGGCCGGGCGCGATGCCGTAGTGACGGGGCTCAGTGGCAGAGCCGGTCGATCTCCTGCTGGAACCGGTCCATCGGGTTCGACTCGGCCGGGCCGAGCAGGTAGGTCTTCAGCTCCCGGCGGGCCTCGGTCATCGGGTCGTCACCGGCCCGGGTGACCGACACGATCTTCTCCAGCTCGCCGCAGTCCTTGGAGAGCAGGTACGCGGCCCGCGCCGTCGGGTACTCGCGGCGGAAATCGTCCTCCGACAGGCCGGCCGGGTTGGCCACCACGTACGGCCGCTGGCTCTGCACGAAGTCGGACACCACACTGGACACGTCGCTGATCAGCAGGTCGGTCTGGTTGAAGCAGTCGAACAATCCCGGTGTGCGGCCGGTGACCACCAGGTGCTCGGTGCCGTCCAGCGAGGACGCGTCCGGGTTGCCGCCGGCGGCGCGGATCGCCGTGACGATCCGCTCGTGCACTGCCTTCGCCACCTTGGACCGCGACCCGGTGAGCGGGTGCGGCTTGTAGATCAGACGGACCCGGGGATTCGCGGCGAGCAGCCCCTTGACGATCCGCTCACCCATCAGCACCAGCGAGGTGTGGTACGGGTCGTCGTCGAGCCAACCCTCCCAGGTGGGCGCGTAGAGCACTGTGAACGGCCGGTCCACCGACTCGGCGCCGAAGGTGTGCACCCCGGCGAGCTGCGGCCGGCCGATCTCGACGATGTCCGAGTCGAGCACCCCCACGCCGGCCCGCGCGTAGCGCTCCCGGCCGGCCAGGCCGGCGACCCAGACCTCGTCGTACACCTTGCTGTAGGGGTTGACGCTGGCCTGCTTGTCGCTGTCGCCGTGCCCGACGAAGACGTGCTTCGTGCCCGGCTCGCGGAGCATGTGGATGTTCGCGCCGACGTTCGCGGAGTAGAGCGCCGCGCGGATGCCGCCGAGGTCGAGGTTCATGAAGTCGACGCCAGCCGGTACGCAGATCACCGGCAGCCGGGTGTCGGCCAGTTCCAGGAACGCCTCCCGGCTGCGCATCAGCACCACCGCGCGCTGCTGGAGCGCCTCGGTCGGGGCGAGCCACATGTTCGCCTGGTAGACGTCCTTGGCCGGGCCGGCGAAGTAGAGCGCCACCTCCGGCCGGTGGTCGTCCAGCCAGCGCTGGACCGCCGGTAGCAGCGGACCCTGCCCGGAGCCCCGGCCCCGCAGCCAGGTCAACGCGATGATGGCGCCCACCAGACCGGTCACCACGACCGCCACCGCGCCGGCCACGAAGAACGGCGTCGGATCGTGCTGCACCGCGGCGGCCACGCCGGCCGGCACCAGCAGCAGGTTGAGCAGGGGCATCCGGTCACCGGCGACCGCCGCCGCCCAGGCGGGCGGCTGGGGGGCGCTGGACAGTGGACCCAGGTCGATGTTGCGCACCATCGCGGAGAGCGGGTTACGCCGCTCGATCATGGTGGAGAGCGCACCGGCGAAGACCGACACGACCCACACCGCGGCCGGCAGCACCAGCAGCAGGGTCAGCTCGCCACCGCTGAGCCGCACCTCGGCGGCGACCAGCAACACGGCGGCGAGGTCCCGGGTCAGCTGCCGGTACGACCAGTGCAGGCCCACCTTCTCCAACAGCAGCTGCGACGGCGGTGACCAGCGAGCGACGGCGTACTCGCCGATGATGGCGGCCAACCCGGCGACGGCGAAAAGGCCGATCCAACCGAATACGCCACCGACGAGCATGACCAGGTAGGCCAGTACCAGTAGCGCACTCTGGGCGGCCACCCCGAGGCGTCCTGTCAACGTGCCGAACAAACGAGTTCGCTCCCTACGAGATTTCGTTGCGGGCGGTGCCCGTGATGGACCGACGTCACTCCCCCGTCGCGCAGCGGCTCAGTAGCGGCCGGCTGCGTGTGACTGCGACCTTAACGCGAGGGGACAGCTCGGTGTCGCTCGGGTATCCGGCACCATTTCGGGCAAAGTTCCGCACCGGGGCGCGCCCGACCCCACCGCGGGGTCGGGCGGTCGGTGCGGGTGAAGCGCTCAGCCGACCCGCCGGAAGCAGGTCATCGCGCCGGGCGCCTTGCGCTTGGCGAACTCCTGGTAGCCCAGCTGGGGCGCGGTGTCGCGGGCGTACCGGTTGCCGTTGTAGACGCAGATGGTGCCCACGTCGAGGCGGTCCAGTGCCGGCGTCAACTCGGCCGGCGTCGGGCTGGCGGCGCCGTCCGCGAAGCCGGCGAGCAGCAGTCGGTCCTTGGCGAACTGGGAGCTGAGGTCGTACTCGACGAGGTAGAAGTCGCGGGGCAGGACAACCCGGACCTTGCTGGTGACGATCGGCGTGGTGCGCATGATCGTCTTCGGGGCGAGCAGCAGGCCCTGCGGACGGTCCAGGTCCTTGATCCAGAACGCGATCGCCTGACGCTGCTGCGGAAGCTTCCAGGTGGGGCGGTCGTGCACCTCGACCCAACTCTTCGGCGACCACATCGGGGTGGCGAACAGCGCGAACGAGGCGACCAGCAGCACCGCGA
This sequence comes from Micromonospora sp. NPDC051227, assembly GCF_044455385.1. NCBI lineage: Bacteria > Bacillati > Actinomycetota > Actinomycetes > Micromonosporales > Micromonosporaceae > Micromonospora > Micromonospora sp. NPDC051227. The sequence continues at coordinate 147,114 of NZ_JBITET010000013.1, read as the reverse complement.
TCCCCCCGGACGCCGCCCGGCGCAGCGCCCGGGTCGGTGCCGGCACGCGCACGGTGCAGAGCAGACCGATCAGCGTCGGCAGAGCGAGCAACCACGGCACACGCCAGAGCACCACCGAGATGCCGCTCAACGCGCTCAGCAGCTCCAGCACGCCGGGCACGAACAACACGCTCAGCGCGAGGGCGGCGCCGGCGGCGAGCAGCGCGGGCGTACGCCGACGGGCCAGCAACGCGCCGCACCACAGCGCCAGACCGCTGATCACCCCGACCACGCCGAACAGCAGCGTCCGCCGGTAGGTGTACGCCGCGTCGAAGAAGGCGTCGTCCGCGCCGGTCGCGCTCATCCCGCCGAGCACCAGGCGGGAGACCACCAGCGAGCCGATCGGGTACGCGAGGGCGGCGACCGCCGCGACCACGGCCGCCTTCCACCGGCCGACCAGCAGCATGGCGAACCCGGCGGCGCCGACCAGCATCGGCAGGATGATCGCCGCGGTGTTGGTGAGCCCGATCGCGGTGATCGAGAGCGCCACGATGAGCAGCAGGCTGCGCCGCGACCGATTGTCGAACCACTCGGTCAGGTAGAGCCACATCAGCGGGATGACCGCCGAGACGAACATGCCCTTGCCCTCGTGCAGCCGGGGAAGGTGGAACGTGCCCAGTGCGGCGTCCCCGCCCGCGACGAGGTAGAGGTAGGCGATCGCCACGGTGAAGGCGAGCACCGGACGGCGCGGGGCCCACCGGTGCGTCAGCCGCCACAGCGCCAGCGCTGCGAGCACTGCCATGATCGGCAGCAGCACGTACCAGAGGGCCGAGCTGGCGTGGATGCCGATGACGTTGGCGAACGCGCCGTCGAACACCTCGATGGACGGGATGGGCGGCTGCGAGCCCATCGACGGCAGCACGTTCTCGGAGAACAGGAAGTCGTTGAGCGGGATCAGGTCACGCTCGGCGATCCACACCGACTTGCCGACGTAGTAGACGTCGTCCGGGGTGTTGCGGGCCATGAAGAACGACGAGATGCCGACCAGGACCGAGACGACCAGCGCGTACGCCGACTGCGCCGGGGTGGGCGCCGGGGCGGCCGGCGTGGGCGTCGGGCCGCTCAGCCAGGCCTGGCGCACCAGCAGCAGCCCGCCGACGGCCGCGAGCAGGCCGGACACGGCCGGGATCCACCAGGAGACGTTGACGCTGGTGTTGGCCAGACCGGCGGAGAGGGCGGCCACGGCGGCGACCAGCACACCGATCAGCAGGCGACGGTCGGCGGCGGGCCGCGCGCTGACGGGCTCCTCCGGTGCCGCCGACGCGCTGTCGGCCGGGGTGCTGTCGACCGGGGCGCGGCGGCGGGCACGCAGCACGGCCACGACCGCGAGCACCACACAGGCCAACAGCCAGATCCGGAACGTGACCGACGGACGCAGGTCACCCAGGAAGGCCAGGTGGTAGAGCACTGTGAAGAGCGCGAATGCGATCACCGCGCCATCGGTGAGCATCGCCGGGGCGACGGCCACCACCGCGCGTACCCGGGACAGCCCGGTGCGGGCGTCGGCGGGCCGGGATGCCTGCCCGGGCCGCGGCGTCGGATCCGGTTCGGCGGGCGCTACGGCGATGCTGTCGACGTTGGCCACGGGCGTCCTTACTCGTCGGGCGAATGAGGGGCATCGGCACGGTGACGGCCGGGTGTCAAGGGGGCAGCGTAGCGGAATCGGGCAGGGGGGCCGCTGCTGCCGGCGACCGAGTGTCGGGGGGCTGCTCAACCCGCCATCGGTGCCGCCCGCGGGCGGGGCAGCACGCTGTCGGCGCCGAGCCCGGCCGCCACGGATTCGACCAGATTGTCGAGGTAGCCGTCGGTGAGTGGGAGACGGGCGATGGCGAGCCGCCAGTAGAGCGGCCCCACGATGAGGTCCACGGCGGCGTCCAGCTCCGTGTCGGCGGGCAGCTCGCCACGCTGCACGGCCCGGGTGACCAGGTGACCGCCGATCTCCTGCTGGCGGGCGTGCAGCACCTGACGCAGGGTCGTGTCGATGCTGGGGTTGCGGGCGGCCTCGGCCAGGAGATCCGGAATGATCTGCGACGCCAGTGGGTGGCGCAGCGCGTGCGCCACCGCCTGGAACAGCAGCGCGAGGTCACCGCGCAGCGTGCCGGTGTCCAGTGCGGGGAGCTTGCCGTGTGCCGCGGCGGCGACGACCTCCAGCACCAGGTCGAGCTTCGAGCTCCACCGTCGGTAGATCGCCGTCTTGCTGACGCCGGCCCGCCGGGCCACCGCCTCGATGGAGAGCCGGCCGTAGCCGACCGCGGCGAGCTCCTGCATCAGCGCCCGGCGGATCGCCGTGGTGATCTCGTCGCGCAACACCGCCGCGCCGGCTGGCGCCCGCCTCTTTTCGGTGGTCATCGAGGGCTCTTATCGCAGGTCACGCCGGACAGCGTAGCGCAACGACGGTACGGTTGCGTCCCGACGTGTTTCGGACTACTGTCCTCGCAGCGACGAGGCGGCGCCCCGCGCATATTTCCCACTAGGATTCGATCGTCGCGAGCAACCCCCGTCTGCACGAAAGATCGGAGCGCCATTTCCATGGCCACCACCGCGCTGGTCGACCCCGACACGGGCCTGACCCAGGCGCAGCTGGCCGCTCGGCACGGGCTACGGGTCGCCGGTGAGCGCCCCAGCCTCGTCGAGTACAGCCGCCGACTATGGGCCTACCGGCACTTCATCGCCGCGTACGCCAACGCCAAGCTCGTCGCCTCGTACAGCAACGCCAAGCTGGGTCAGCTCTGGCAGGTGCTCACCCCGCTGACCAACGCGGCTGTCTACTACCTGATCTTCGGGGTGGTGTTGGCGCAGGAAGACAAGATCCCGAACTTCATCGCCTACCTGACCACCGGGCTGTTCATCTTCAACTTCACCCAGAGCGCGGTCCTGGCCGGCACCCAGTCGATCAGCAGCAACCTGGGGCTGATCCGGGCGCTGCACTTCCCCCGGGCCAGCCTGCCGCTGTCCACCACGATCACCCAGTTCCAGCAACTGCTGGCCTCGATGGTGGTGTTGATCGGCATCGTGCTGGCCACCGGCGAGCCGCTCACCTGGAAGTGGTTCCTGCTGGTGCCGGCGCTGCTGCTGCAGGCGGTGTTCAACGCCGGCGTGGTGCTGATGGTGGCCCGGCTGGGCTCCAAGGCGAGCGACCTGAAGCAGGTCATGCCGTTCATCATGCGGACCTGGATGTACGGCTCCGGCGTCCTCTACAGCGTCAGCCTCTTCGAGCGGCTGCCCGGCTGGGCGACGACACTGGTGCAGTACAACCCGCTGCTGGTCTACATCGAGCTGGCCCGGTACACGCTGCTCGAGGAGGCACCGCTGCTCAACGAGTCGCTGACCCAGCTCTGGCTGGTCGGCGTCGGGTGGGCGCTGGTGGCCGGCATCGGCGGTTTCCTCTACTTCTGGCGCGGCGAACAGGAGTACGGCCGTGGTTGAGCACTTCGACGCCCCCATCGAGGCGAGCGCGACGATGACCCGGACGCAGGAGCGCATCCCGACCGTGGTCGTGGACGACGCGCACATCATCTACCGGGTGCACCAGGGCGCCGCCGGTGGCACCACGCCGGTGGCCGCGCTGCGCCGGCTGGTCAAGCGCACCCACGCGCCGAACGTCCGGGAGGTGCACGCGGTCAAGGGCGTCTCGTTCACCGCGTACCGGGGTGAGGCGATCGGGTTGATCGGTAGCAACGGCTCCGGCAAGTCCACCATCCTGCGGGCCATCGCCGGCCTGCTGCCGGTCAACCGGGGCGCCATCCACACCCAGGGGCAGCCGTCGCTGCTGGGCGTCAACGCCGCCCTGCTCAACGACCTCTCCGGGGAGCGCAACGTCGTCCTCGGCTGCCTGGCCATGGGCATGCACCCGGACGACGTGGCCAAGCAGGCCGCGGGGATCATCGACTTCTCCGGGATCAACGAGCGGGGTGACTTCGCCAGCCTGCCGATGCGGACGTACTCGTCGGGCATGGCGGCCCGGCTGCGGTTCTCCATCGCCGCCGCCAAGAAGCACGACGTGCTGCTCATCGACGAGGCGCTCGCCACCGGCGACAAGGGCTTCCGCAAGCGCAGCGAACAGCGGGTGCGGGAGCTGCGGGAGGGCGCGGGAACGGTGTTCCTGGTCAGCCACCAGCTCTCCTCCGTCCGGGACACCTGCGAACGGACGATCTGGCTGGAATCGGGTCTCATCCGGATGGACGGCCCCACCGACGAGGTCATCCGGGCATACGAGGCGTACGCGAACAGCAAGTAGAGTTCCGGCGAACGTCCGGCATCGACATGGCACCTGAGGACCGCGTCGCCCGCGTTGGGGCGACGCGGTCCGCGCGTTAAGGTTCATTCCGTCGCCGCTCGGGCGGAACCTTCCGTTAACGCATCCCTGAGAGTGAGGATCCGGCAATGACGCAGGACCAGACCCCTGGCCCGGACGCCGAAGCGGAGACCCCAACGCCGTGGCGGCCCTCGCGGACAGTGGCGGTGGTTCTGGCCGGCGGCACCGGGACCCGGCTGGGGCTCGGCATCCCGAAGCAGCTGCTGAAGATCGCCGGTAAGCCGATCATCGAGCACACCCTGGCGGTCTTCGAGGCGGCACCGGAGATCGACGAGATCATCGTGCTGATGGCCACCGGCCACGTCGAGGACGCCCGGCAGATCGTCGAGAAGGCCGGCCTGCGCAAGGTCACCAAGGTGATCGAGGGCGGTGACACCCGCAACGCCACCACCCGGATCGCCCTGGACGCGGTCGGCCCGGAAGACTGCAACATCCTCTTCCACGACGCGGTACGCCCGCTGCTCAGCGGCCGGATCGTGCGCGAGTGCGTCAACGCGCTCTGGAGTTACGACGCCGTGGACGTGGCCATCCCCTCCGCGGACACGATCATCCAGGTCGACGACAACGACTGCATCACCGACATCCCGGTGCGCTCCCGACTGCGCCGTGGTCAGACCCCGCAGGCGTTCCGCTCCCCCACGATCCGGGCGGCGTACCAGATCGCCGAGGACGACCCGGACTTCGCCGCCACCGACGACTGTGGCGTGGTGCTGCGCTACCTTCCCGGCACCCCGATCAAGGTGATCGACGGTTCGGACGAGAACATCAAGGTCACCCACCCGGTCGACGTGCACCTGGCGGACAAGCTCTTCCAGCTCGCCGCCGCGCAGGCGCCCCGACTGACCGACCACCGCAGCTACAGCGAGGAGCTGACCGGCCGGACCATCGTGGTGTTCGGCGGCAGCTACGGCATCGGCCACGAGTTGACCGAGCTGGCCCGGCGCTACGGCGCCCAGGTCTTCCCGTTCAGCCGTTCCAGCACGGGCACCCACGTGGAGCGGGCCGAGGACGTCAAGGCCGCGCTGACGACCGCCTTCGAGGCCACCGGCCGGATCGACCACGTGGTGGTCACCGCCGGCATCCTGGAGAAGGGCGCCCTCGCCGAGATGGACGAGGAGACCATGGACCGGCTGCTCCAGGTCAACTTCGTCGGCCCGGTGACCATCGCCCGCCAGGCCCTCCCGTACCTGCAGCAGACCAAGGGCCAGTTGCTGCTCTACACCTCCAGCTCCTACACCCGGGGCCGGGCCCGCTACGCGCTCTACTCGGCCACCAAGGCCGCCCTGGTCAACCTCACCCAGGCGCTCGCCGACGAGTGGGCCGACGTGGGCGTCCGCGTCAACTGCATCAACCCGGAGCGCACCGCCACCCCGATGCGGACGCGGGCCTTCGGCGAGGAGCCGGAGCACACCCTGCTCGCCGCGGAAGCCGTCGCCCAGTCGTCGCTGGACGTGCTGATCTCCGACCTGACCGGTCAGGTGATCGACGTACGCCGGGCACCCGGTGACGGACCCACGCCGAGCGTGCCGGCGCAGTCCGGATCGGGTCGGGTCGAGGCACCGGCCGGCGCGACGTCCACGAACTGACGCCGACGGCTGCGGAACCACGAACGGAGCGACATGCGCGGCGACCTGGTCCGAAAGCTGGCCGCCCGGTGCCTGACCACCGGGTTGGCCGTGCTGGCCTTCGTCGTGCTGGCGCTGACCGGCGCCACCGGCTGGGGGCTGGCGTTGGCCGTCGCCGCGCTGGCCGCCTCGGCCGCCGAGCAGCGGATCCGGCCCAGCGCTGACCTGGTGGCGGAGACCGCGTTGATCGCCGCGGCGATCCTGGTCGGTTACTCCCGGCGGCTGGACGACGGGCTCAACCTCGCGCTGGTCGCCACCGGGCTGGTCCTGCTGGGGCTGGTGCTGCTGGTGGGGCCGCTGCGCACCGCCGGCGGTCTGGAGATCCGGGCGGCCAACCTGCCGGTACGCGCCTGGACGCCGCTGATCGCCGACCGGCTCGGCACGGGCCTGCTCGGGCTGCTCGCCGCCCTGGCGCTCGCCGCCGTGCTCGCCCTGCCGGCTGGTGTGGCGCTGGCCGCCAGCCTGCTGGTCGGTGCGGGTGCCGGTGCGGTCGCGCTGGACCTCGCCCGGCGGCGGTTGCGGCCGCGGGCCGGTGGCGGGTCGGTGGCCGCCGCGCTGCGTCGGCACCAGCCGGAGTTCCTGCTCTACTTCTCCGCGCCTCCCGGCTCGGAATACCAGGTCACCATGTGGCTTCCGTACCTGGAACGGATCGGCCGGCCGTTCCTGGTCGTGCTGCGTGAGCCGGAGTTCCTGGCGCCGATCGCGGCAGCCACCGACGCACCGGTGGTCTACTGCCCCACCCTGCGGGCGATGGACGAGGCGTTGGTGCCGAGCCTGCGGGCGGCGTTCTACGTCAACCACGGTGCGAAGAACAGCCACTGCATCCGCTTCACCCAGCTCACCCACATCCAGCTGCACCACGGCGACAGCGACAAGGCGCCGAGCGCCAACCCGGTGTCGGGGATCTTCGATCGGATCTACGTGGCCGGGCAGGCGGCGATCGACCGGTACGCCCGCGCCGGAGTGCGGATCCCGGCGGACAAGTTCGTGGTGGTGGGTCGCCCACAGGTCGAGTCGATCGAGGTGCGCCCGGAGCCCGCGCGGGGGTTGGCGCACCCGACGGTGCTCTACACGCCGACCTGGACCGGGCACCACGCCGACGCCGACTACTGCTCGCTGCCGGTGGCCGAAAGCCTGCTGCGCCGACTGTTGGAGCGCGGCGCGACGGTGATCCTGCGGGCCCACCCGTACACCGCGCAGAACCCGGCATCGGCCCGCCAACTGGGCCGCCTGACCGAGTTGCTCGTCGCCGACCGGGCCCGCACAGGCCGCCAGCACGTGGTCGGCGCGGCGGCTCGGGAGCTGAGCCTGACCGAGTGCGTCAACTCGGCCGACGCGCTGGTCTCCGACGTGTCCGGCGTGATCTCGGACTTCCTCTACTCCGGCAAGCCGTACGCGGTCACCGACATGGGCGACGAGGGCGACCGATTCGTGGAGCGGTTCCCGCTGGCCGGTTCGGGTTACGTGCTGCGCCGGGACGTGTCCAACGTGGACGAGGTGCTGACCGCACTGCTGGACACCGACCCGCTGGCCGAGGCCCGCTGGGCCACCCGCCGCCGCTACCTGGGTGACTTCCCGGCCGAGTCGTACGCCGAGGCGTTCCTGACCGCCGCCCGCCGCGAGCTGGCACCGGCTGAGACACTGACCGCGTCCACACCGGCGTAGGGCCTGTGCGGGCCCTGACCGCTCAGCGGTACGGGTCGAGCAGCGCCAGCACCGCCGCCGGGTCCTCGACGTGCGCGTTGTGCCCGAGGCCGGGCAGCGTGGCGACCGGTACGCCGTACTCCTTGAGCTGTTCGTCGGTGACCATCGGATCGTTCTCCCCGCGCGCCAGCACCACCGGCACGTCGGTCGCCGCCAGCAGCGCGGCCAGGTCGGGCTCGCCGACGGCGAAGGCGGTCGGGTCCATGGCGAGGCGCCATCGGCCGTCGACCTGGCGCAGCCCGGCGTCCACCACCGGGTGGTCCGGCGGGACCAGGCCGGCCAGCCCGGAGACCCGCAGGTAGCGGCGAGCCGCCTCGGTGCGGCTGGCGAACCAGCTCACCGGGCGGGCGGCGACCTCGGCGGCGCGGGTCAGCTCAGCGGGTGACCAGAGCGCCTTGATGCCCAGCCCGACGACCGCGTCCACCGACGTTCCGGCGTCGCGGGCGGCCAGCGCCAGGCCGACCACCCCACCCAGCGAGTGCCCGAGCACGACCAGCCGGTCGTCGGGGGCGAGGGCCTGCGCGATCTGCTGGGCGAAGCCCGCGAAGGAGTACGACGGCAGCGGCGATGCCCAGCCGTGGCCGGCGAGGTCCGGTGCCAGCCACCGCCCGGGCCAGTGCTGCTCAAGGTACGGGGCCCAGGGCAACCACACGTCCCCGGTCGCTCCCATGCCGTGCAGCAGCAGCAGGACCGGCCTGCGGCCGGTATGACCACCCGTTTTCTCCACCACGGCCGCAGTCTCCCACGGTTCACGGTCGGGTACGAGAGCCGTCGATTACCGACCGCGCGGACAGACGCCGCGGGCGCCGGCCCCTTGTGGGGGACGGCGCCCGCGGCGGTCAGCGTGCCCGGGTCAGGCGGAGTAGCCCCGGCTGGTGATCCAGTTGGCCAGGTCGATCGTGGTGATCCAGTACGACGGGTCGGCCGGGTTCGCCGAGTCGGCGATCCGTACGGTGCGGCCGTTGTCCTTGTAGCCCACGACGGCGATGTAGTGCCCGCCGCCGTAGGAGTGCCAGCCGCCGTCGGTGTCGGTGGCGTCCCCGACGACGTTGGCCACCACGCCCCGGCCGTCGGTGATGGCCTTCACCACGTCGGCCTGAAGGCGGTCCATCTGGGCCGGGCTGGGCGCGCCGGGGAACATCCGGGTCCGGTACGGGGAGCCCTTCACCTCGGCGTTGAGCACCCGGGTGGTGTCCTCGGCCGAGTTGGTGCCCATCTCGGTGGTGCCCAGCTCGGCGCCGAGCTCCTCCTGGGTGCGGTCGATGCCGGCGGCGCTGAGCGCGTTCCGGGTGGCCGCCGGGCCGCAGTTGTAGTAGGTGTTCTGCGCCTCGTAGTCGTAGTCGAGCACCTTGGTCACGGGCGGCTTCGGCCGCTCCGGCTTCCGGGTCAGGTCAGGATTGCTGCTGGCCTTGGCGGCGGGCGACGTGGCGCTGGTAGCCGGGGCGGCCGTGGTCGGCGCGGCGCTGGCCGAGGGGGACTCGTCCCGAGCCTCGCCGCGGGAGGCGGCGACGTCGCTGCGCATCTCGGCGACAGTGGTCGCGGTGCGCTGGCCGGCCGGGGCGTCGTCGGCAGTGGTGAGCAGGGCGCCGGTGCTGGTGGCGATCGCGAGGGCCGCCGCGGAGGCGGCGACGATCTGGTACGGGCGCTCGGTGGTGAGGCGGCGGAGCTGACGCTGCAGGGTGTGCTTCACGGGGTCCTCCACGGATCGGGGGGAGAGCGGCACACCGGGGCCGGACCGGTATCCGGGCAGGCGCCAGCGCGCGGACCGTGGTCCGCGGATGGTGAACCGCTCAGGGGAAGGCCCGGCACGGCCGGGCGGGGAAGGCGATGACCCGGGGGGGTCAGCTCACCGTCACTGGACGAATGAGCGGGTGCACCGCCGCGCCGTGGAGGCGAGGGAACAACCGAGGGGTGGAAAGGTGCTGCACGAGGATGGGACTCCTTCCGACACCGCCTACCGGGTTAGCTGACGGATTCGGGCGGGAAGACGCCCTACCGCGGGCCGTGGCTCGCGGATTCACCCCGGACTTACTGGTGGGTCCCCGGTTCGTTGGTCACGATTAAGCGGGTCGATGCGGCGTCGCGTCTTGCGATCGGTTACCGCACCGGACGGGACGACACTACTGGTGTCTCAAGGCCCTGCCAAGCCAGGTTCACCTGCGTAAACCCCAATCGGCGCGACAATTTCTGCGCGTATTGCCGATGATGTGACTCGATGGGACAAGCGGTTACGGAGACGCCTGCGGGCGACAACCGGACAGGCCGTAAAGAACGCGGCCACAATCGTGGGAACAATCCCGCCGATCGCGCCGGACGTCCGATTTCCCGATTGGGTGACCGGCCTCACATCACGGATTGGGCTCAACCCACCCGGGCCGGGCGCCAGCGGGCCACGACGGCGGGACGCAACGCCCCGGCCACCGTGCGGCGCGCGGGGACCACTGTCGGGCGTAGCCGGGCCGCCGCCGCGTACGCCTCCTCGGCGAGGGCACGAGCCGAATCCGCGGCCAACTCCGCGTCGCGCCAGGCGGCCCGCTCACGGTCGGCGGCCACCTGGTATTCGGCCAGCCGCGCATCCCGGACCACCCGGCTGATCAGCACCTCCTGCTCGATCGGGTGTCGCCGGGGATCCCAGCCGCGCCGGTGCCCGAACACGTCGCCGAGCTGCGCCATTGTCAGGTCGCCCCGCCAGTACGCCGCCATCGCCGCCCGGTGCAGATAGCGTTCCCGGGCGGCGTACTCGGCCGGGGTGTGCGGGGTCTGCGGGGTGGGCAGCGCCCCGGCGCCCGCGAAGCGCCGCGCGGCGGTGTCCGCCTCGTCGTACCCGATCCAGGCCTGCTCCAGCTGCTCCTGAGCGGTCAGCCAGGTGGCGCGTCGCCGCTTGGCGGTGGTGGCCGCGCCGGCCGCGGCGACGGCCACCTCCTCGGCGTAGCGGCGCAGGTCGACGGCCTCGGCGGCGGCCAGCTCCCGAGCAGTGGGCCCGGCCGGGAGCGGGTCGTCCGTGAGCCGGTCCCGTTCGGGGCGGGCGGCCAGCACGGTGAGCAGGCCCAGGGTCAGCAGGAACAGCGTCGACCAGATGGCGGCGGCCCGCGGCATCTCGGTCACGAACTGGTAGAAGACGACGGTCTCCATGGTCGGCACCTCGGGGAGAGAGCAGTGCGATGGGGAGCCGCGCCGACCAGTGGGCCACGGCGGGCCACGGGCCGGCGGGTCAGGGAGCTGGTGGGTCGACAGGGCGCGGTGTCGGGACGGTCGTCCCGGTGGCTCAGCGCCCGGGTGGAGCCCGGGAAGCCCGACCACCCGCTGCGTCGACGAGGGACAGTCGGTCAGATTCCGCCGCGCGGACCGGCAGCACGCCGGCCGCGATGGTGCCCTGATCGCCGGGGAGCGCCACCAGCGTGTCGACCGACCATGTCGGGACCGACTCCTCGGCGGCCTCCGGCGGTATCGCCGGGGCCGGGCGGGCCGCACTGTGTGCCTCGGAGTGCCGGTAGGAGGCCGCCAGCGACCCGACGGCGACCGAGGACGGCACCGCGCTCGACGTCGGCACCGGGCCGGGTGTTGGCGTGGCGGCCGTGGCCGGGCCTGCGCCGAGCGCCAGGGCCGCAACGACGGCGAGGCTGGTCAGCACCCGAGTCGCCCAGCGCGCCACCCACCACAGCGGACAGGTGAACGCGACCGGGAGCACGTCCCCACGCTACCGTCGCGCCGCCCCGGGCGCACCGACCACGGGCGTGTCGCATCACGCCGCGCCGACCCCGCTGACCAGGGTGGACGCTGTCAGCGCAGGTCGACGTACGTTGATCGACCGGCGGCCTGACCGACCTCGTCGGCAGGTCCGTCGACCTCGCCGCGGGCGCTGCTCGCGGGGTACCGTGCGTCGTCGTCGCCGGCCGCCCGTTGTCGGGGGACGGGCGCCGGACGGGCCGCACGGCGCGGCGCGAGCCGGCGCATCATCGGGGTTTCGACGAAGCGGTGCAGCAGCCCGGCGAGGATCAGGTTCGCCGCCAGGAAGCCGAGCACCACGGCCGGGCCACGCCAGCCCGCGAAGCCGATCCCCCAGGTCCCGCTCCAGCGCAGCACACTCGTCATCACCAGGACGTGCACCAGGTAGAAGGCGAACGAGACCTCACCGAGCCAGACCAGCGGCCGGGACCGCCACGGCGAGCGCCGACCCCGCACGTCCGCGTCCGCGGCCGCGGTGATCACCAACAGGTACGCGACAGCGAGCAGCGTGGTCCACAGCTCGGCGCGGATCCACTGCGCGGCCGCCACCCAGGTGACCAGGAAGATGACGCTGGCCACGGTCAGACGGGGACCGCGCCAGAGCCCCCGGCGCATCAATTCGGCCGCCACCGCGCCCAGCCAGAACTCCAGCGACCGCACCGGCGGGAAGATCTGGGTGAACCACCAGCGGCTCACCTCCGGCACCAACTCCTGCGCCGGCCAGAGCGCGAGGATCAGCAGCGGCAGCGCGACGATCAGCGCCCAGAGCAGCTTCGGTCGGGCCCGGCGCAGCAGCGGCAACGCCAGCGGCAGACACAGGTAGAAGAAGACCTCGCAGGACAGCGACCAGCTGACGGTGTTGATGCTGTAGAACCAACCCGGCCGGGGGTCCCACGCCTGCAACAGCAGCAGGTTCTCCAACGCCGCCGCCGGCAGGACCGGGTCGGCGAACCACCAGGCGACCACCAGCGTCGCCGCAAACAGCACCAGGTGGTTCGGATAGATCTTGGCGATCCGTCGCCGCCAGAACGTACGCCGGGAGTCCCCCTCGCGGGCCGACCAGACCAGCACGAAACCGCTGAGGATGAAGAAGAACTGCACCCCGGAGAGACCGAGGGTGAACAGCGCGTCGATGACGGCCTTGTAGTCCGGCTCGGCGATGATCCGCATGGTGCCGGCGTGAAAGCCGAAGACCAGCAGCGCGGCGATCCATCGCAGCCCGGTCAGCGAGGGCAGCCGGGGCGGGGCCGGTGCGGGCCGGGCGGCCGACGTCGCGGCGACGCTCGTCATGCCGGGATCCCGGCGCTCGGCAGGGTCACCAGCACGGTCGTAGCCTCCTCGTCGCGGCGTCGGACGGCGCGACGGCGACGCCCACGACGACCCGGCAGGGCCGCACCGAGGCACCCTACCGGGTCACTCCCGGGTGAACCGGACGCATCCCACCCGCCCCACGCCCCCGCGTTCCCCGGGCCGGAAACCGGCCACCGGCCCGGCGTTAACCTTCCGCTGGGCGGGAGTTCAGAGAGTCCACCATCGGCGGCAACGTCAGGTTCCGGGGCCGGCCACCCGGGTCGTCGAAGGTGGCGGACGTGGTCAATGAGCCGACGCACGCACCGCTGCTGAGCATCGTCGTGCCCGTGTACGGCGTCGAGGCGTACCTGTACCAGTGCCTCGAGTCGATCCGGGCCGACATCCCGGCCGGCGAGTCGGACGCGGTCGAGCTGATCGCCGTCGACGACGCCTCCCCGGACGGCTGCGGCGACATGCTCCGCTCGTACGCGGTCAGCCGCGACGGCGTGCGCGTCGTGCACCTGAGCAGCAACGTGGGTCTGGGGTTGGCCCGCAACGCCGGGCTCGACGTGGCCACCGGCTGGTACGTCTGGTTCGTCGACAGCGACGACTGGTTGCCACCGGGGACGATCGCGGCGGTGCTGGACCGGCTGCGTCAGCACCAGCCCGACGTGCTGATGCTCGACCACCTGCGGATGCACGAGGACGGCAGGCGGGAGGTCGACGCGAGCAGCCCGCTGCTGCGCGGGATCACCGGCGTCACCCGGTTGGCGGACCAGCCGCAGCTGCTGCGGGTGCAGCACACCGCCTGGAACAAGGTGGTCCGCCGGGACTTCATGGACGAGTTGGAGCTGCGGTTCTTCCCCGGCTGGTACGAGGACATCCCGTTCAGCCACCCCCTCCTGATCGGGGCCGAGAAGATCTCCGTGCTGGACCGGGTCTGCTACCTGTACCGCCAGGGCCGCCAGGGCGCCATCACCTCCACCCGCAGCGGCCGGCACTTCGACGCCTTCGCCCAGTACGAGCGGCTGATGGACTGGGTCGCCCGAAAGCACCCGGACGAGCGGTTGCAGGCCGAGCTGTTCGAGCTGATGATCAGCCACTACCTGGTGGTGGTGGGCAACGACGGCCGGCTGCACCCACACCTGCGGCGCGACTTCTTCCACCGGGCCGCCGCGCACTACCGTCGCTACCTGCCCACCGGCGGCTACCCGCTGCCCCCGGGCGTGACCGGGCTCAAGCACCGCCTCATCGGGCGGGGTGACTGGGTGGCGTACTCGGCGCTGCGCCAGGCCCACCGGGTCGCTGGCCGCCTGCGTCGACCCGGCCCGGCGGTCGGCGCCGACGGCGGTTCACTCGCCGCCGACGAGGACCCGGGGCGAGGGGCGAGCGCCGAGCCGACGCGCGACGGTGGGCTCGCGCCGGAGCGGCGCGACGCGCTGGCCGTCGGCCGGCTGCCGTGATCGACCCCACCGCGCAGCACGCCGGGAGCCGGGGCGGCTCCCGGCGCCCTGATTTCCCAGGTCGTCCGCCCGCCGGGTGGACGACGACAGCACCACCGCACCCCGGTGCGGACGTACCTGAGCAGAGGTCGGAATGACGGCGACAATCAAGATCGGACCGCACGCGGTCGGTGCCGGGGAGCGACCGTTCGTGGTCGCCGAGATGTCCGGCAACCACAACGGCGATCTGAACCGGGCGCTGGCCATCGTCGACGCGGTGGCCGCGAGTGGGGCGCACGCGCTCAAGCTCCAGACGTACCGGCCGGACACCATCACCATCGACGTCGACACCCCGGCGTTTCGGATCTCCAGCGGGCACGAGCTGTGGGGCGGGGAGAACCTGTACCGCCTCTACGAACGCGCGCACACCCCGTACGAGTGGCACGCCCCGATCTTCGAGCGGGCCCGCGAGCGGGGCCTGACCGTCTTCTCGTCGCCGTTCGACGCGACCGCCGTGGAGCTGTTGGAGTCGCTGGACGCGCCCGCGTACAAGATCGCCTCGTCGGAGCTGGTCGACCTGCCGCTGATCCGACTGGTGGCCAGCACCGGCAAGCCGATGGTCATCTCCACCGGAATGGCGACGGTCGCCGAGATCGACGCCGCCGTACGCACCGCCCGGGCCGGCGGCGCGGCGGGCATCGTCCTGCTGGCCTGCACCGCGTCCTACCCGGCGCCGCCGGCCGACAGCAACCTGCGCCGGTTGCCGGTGCTGGCCGGCGCGTTCGACGTGCCGGTCGGGCTCTCCGACCACACCCCCGGCATCGGGGTGGCCGTCGCCTCGGTGGCGCTCGGCGCCTGCTTCATCGAGAAGCACGTGACGCTGGACCGGGCCGACGGCGGCGTGGACTCGGACTTTTCCCTGAACCCGGCGGAACTCACGGCCCTGGTCGCCGAGTCCGGCCGCGCGTACGAGGCGCTGGGTGGAACCGCGATCGGACCGACCCCTGCGGAGCGGGAGGGGCTACGATTCCGCCGGTCGCTCTTCGTGGTCGAGGACGTCCGGGCCGGCGATCCGGTGACCGCGCACAACGTCCGCTCGATCCGGCCGGCCGGCGGACTGGCCCCCGTGGAGATCGACCGGGTGCTGGGCCGCACCTTCACCACGGATGTCCTACGCGGCACCCCCCTGAGCTGGGACCAGATCTAACCCGCCCCGCCCCGCGATCTTGCACCTACTGTCCCGACGAAAGGCGTGTAAGCCGCGATTCGGCGTCAGAAAGTGCAAGATCGCGGGGCGGGAGGGTCGGGGCGAAGCCGACGGTGACCACCAGGTCGGCCAGCCTGAGGGTCCGCCAGATCGCCGATCCGTCGGCCGGCGTACCCAGACCGTGACGCCGCCACCAGGCCGCCACCGATACATCGGCCAACTTGCACCAGCATTCGGCCCGGGTCCAGCGGGCCCAGAAGTCCGCCGTGCCGAACCGGCGGGCCAGCGCCGGGGGCACCGGGGCGTCGGCGCGCTCCGCGTCGACGGCCACCCGCCAGCCGGGCGCCGATGGGCCGTACCAGCCGACGCACCGTCCATCGTCGAGGTGACTGCGGGTCACCGCGTCGGCCATCGCGGCCGGCGACCCGATGCGCAGATGCTGCTCGGCGGCGACGAGCAGCCCCGGCACCGGACGCGGCACGGCCGTCCCGCCGTGCCGTGCTGGTCGCACCGGCGGGGGAACCGGCCGCAGGTCAGCTGGCGGCGGCACCGTCCACCACGATGACCTGGCCGTTGATGTTCGTGTGCTCCCGCAGCAGCATCCGCACGACAGGGGTGACCTCCACCGGCTCGGTCAGGTGACCGGTCGGGGTGCGGCGCACGATCTGGTCGAGCTGGGTCGGACCGAGCACGGCGGACATCTCCGAGGCGAAGAACCCGGGCGCGACCGAGTTGACCAGCATCCGGCCGCCCAGTTCGCGGGCGAGCGAGCGGGTGGCGGCGTCCATGCCGCCCTTGGTGGCCGAGTACGCGACGAGGCCGGGGAAACCGCGCTGCCCGCAGATCGAGGTGATGTTGACGATCCGCCCGCGCAGCCCTTTGGCGAGCATCCTGCGGATCACCAGCCGGGTCAGTTGAAGCGGGGCCGTCAGGTTGGTCTCGATGATCCGGGCGATGTCGTCGGTGGCGGTGTGCGCGTGCAGGGAGTCCTGCCCCATGGCGGCGTTGTTGACGATGCCGTCGATCGGGCCGAGGCGCTGCTCCACCTCACGGATGAAGCTCTGCGCGGCGCGCAGGTCGGTGACGTCCACCGAGCCGACGTGCACCCGGTCGGGGTGCACGGCGGCGAGCTTCTCCAGCTCCGGGGTGATGGTGCGGGCGAACGCGGCCACGCGTACGCCCGCGTCGAGCAGGTCGGTGACGATGGCCAGGCCCAGTCCACGGGAACCGCCGGAGACGAGGACCACGGAGCTGGGCGGGACGAGCTGGGTGTCGGCTGGCTCAGACATCGCTCTTCAGGGTCTCCTTGACGGGAATGTCGGTCAGGACGCGAATGCGGCGCGGCACCGCGTGCTCGGGGAGCCGGTCGGCGCACCAGCGGACCAGCGCGGCCTCGTCCGGCACACCGGTGTCAACGGAGGCCGGGCCGGCCGGGGCGAGGACCACCTCGGCGACCACCATCCGCCCGAGCACCGGGGCGCGGCGGCCGGTCACCCGGGCCCAGGCCACCGCCGGATGCCCGGCCAGCACGCCGCGGACCACGCCGGCGGAGACCTTGCTGCCACCGACGTTGATCTCGTCGGAGTCCAGTCGGCCGGTGATCAGCACTCGGCCGTCGAGCACCTGCACCCGGTCGCCGGTGCGGATCGGGCCGGCGAGACCGGCCCCGTGGTACGGAGAGGTGACCACCAGCTCGTCGTCGCGGACGGAGAGCGTCGGCCGGCCCGGGGTCTCCCGGTCCAGCCAGTCGACCGGAAACCCGGCCCGCCCGTCGTGCACCACAATGGACGCCCCCACCTCGGAGGACGCGTAGATCCAGGAGATCCGGGCCGTCGGGAAGACTTCCCGCAGCTGGTCCAGGATCGCCTGGTCCACCGGTTCCCCGCCGAGGGTGATCTGGCGCAGCGGCACCCGGGCCAGCGCCTCGGCGTCGCGGTAGAGGGTGCGCCGCCAGAAGGTCGGGGTGCCGGAGGCCGCGTCCACCCCGTGGGTGGCCGCGACCGTGGGCCAGTCGTCCAACTCGTCGGGCTCGACCACCACCAGGTGCTGGCCGGGCTGGGTCAGCGACAGGGTGACGACCTGCCACCAGGCGTACGTGCCGGGGGCGTACGGGCAGAGCCAGGTGCGGTCGGGTTGGTCGGCCCGCACTGTGGTCAGCGTGTCGAGGGTGTGCCCGACCCGCTTCGGACGTCCGGTGGAGCCCGAGGTCAGCAGCCAGAGCCGGCCCGGCTCGGCGGATCGCGGCCGGGCCGCTGCGCTCGGGTGCACGCCGTCGTCGTCGAGGACGCCGACGGTGAACCCGGCGGCCAGCAGCTCGGTGCGCATCACCGCGTCGACCCGACTCGCGGTGGTGAGCAGCAGCTCGGTGCCGTGCACGGCGTGCTGCCGCGCCGCGGTGAGCGCGTGCACGGCCGAGCGGGCGAGCACCGCCGCCGGGTCGGGCACTGTGGGCGTCGGTAGCGAACGCCACGTCAGCGCGGTGCCACCGACGACGAGCCGGTTGTCGACACCGGCCGGCTCCGGGCTGGCGGGGGTGAGGTGGCGCGACGTCGCGACGGTCACTGTTGTTGAAGCTCGACGAGGAAGTCGAGGACGTCCCCGACGGTGGCGATGCGACGCAGCCCGGGGGCGTCGAAGTTGAGCTCCTCCCCCGTCTCGTCCTCCACCCGCAGGGCCAGCTCGGAGAAGTCGAGCGACCGGAAGCCGATCTCCCGCAACTGCGCCGCGTCGTCCGCAGGCAGCTCCTTGTCCTGATTCTTCAGCACCTGAGCCATGAGGTCGCGGATCTGCGCGCGACTCAATTCGTTCATGCGCCGCAGTCTACAACCCAAGGAATTCATATCTGATTCCCCGGTAGGCCCGGGTAAGGTGCCGGAACCCGACGTGAACGGCTAGGAAAGCGAGACGCACGTGCTGCGCGAAGCGACGACGGACGACGTTCATCTGATGTTGTCCTGGCGTAATCAGGAAACCAATCGACAGGTCAGCAAGACCAGTCACGAGATCACCGCCGAGGAGCACGCCCGGTGGTGGTCGGCGGTCCGCGACGACCCGTCCCGGCGAGTGCTGGTGTACGTCCGCGACGACCGGGCCTGCGGTGTGGTCACCTTCTTCGACCTGCGGTTGGACGGCCCCCGAACCGGCGCGTGGGGCTTCTATCTCGACGCCGACGGGCTGGACGGGCGGGGCGAGACACTGCCGGCCTGGCTGGGTGTCATGCGGGAGGCCGTCGAGTACGCCTTCGACGGGCTGCACCTGGACCGACTCGACGGCGAGGTGCTCGGCCACAATACCGTCGTACGACAGATGAATCGGCGTTTCCGATTCGTCGAGGGCACCCCGCGACAGGAGCTGTCCGACGGTCGGGAAATCACCGTCATCCCGATTTCCCTGGCCCGGGCAGACCGTCGCCAGCGCTGATTGTCGGACACTTTCCCGTAATGGACGGGAACCATTAACCGACCGTGCTTCCGGTGGACATCCGCCGTTCACGGATGGCGTCGTCCACCGGGGCGGGGTGGGTCAGGCCCGCCGCCAGGCCGCCCAGTGCTGTTCCGGGTTCCCGCCGAGTCGGACGAAGCCGTACGCCGTGCCGTCCCAGTCGTCGACCTGCCCCGGTGCCCAGCGGGCGAACACGACCTGCGCCGCGGCCGGCGGCTGCCTGTCGCCGAACCACCGGACGTCGGTCCAGGTCACCTGGTGGCTGAGGTTGAACCGGAGGACGTAGTGCACGCCGGTCGAGGCCCACACCCGCTCGCCGGGGCGTACGCCGACGTCGGCCACCCGGGGCGTCGGGGCGGTGCTCTCCGCGGCAGGTCGCACGATCCGTTGGTCGATCACCTGCATCGTGACGAGGTTGACCGCCACGAGGGCGCCGAGGATCGGCAGCCGCAGGCGGGGCACCCGGGCCGCGGCGACGAGCAGCACACAGCCGGCGATGCCGACCAGCGACCCGACCACCGGTCGCAGCTCCCGCCAGCCCCCGGTCAACGCCACCAGGTCCGGCGCGCTGAACCCGCCGTAGCGCAGCTGGTGGCCCTGGCTGGCCACGTACGCGAGTCGGGCCGCGATCAGCGCACCGCCACCGACCAGCAGCGCCACCGCGACCGCTGCCCGGCGCAGCACCACCCGCCAGCCGGCGGTGAACAGCACCCCAAGCCCAACCAGCAGCCACAACGGCGCCAGCATCTGCACGTACCGGCCGTAGATCGCGTCCAGCGGCTTGCCGGTGATGCCGGACAGGATCACCGACGCGCCGCCGGCCACCCCGACGGTCACCACCAGCGCCACGCCCATCGTCCAGCGGGCCGCGTCGCCGTGCCGTGGACGCCACAGCTCGCGCACCGCGCCGGCCCAGGCCACCCCGGCCATTCCGAACGTGATCACCACGAGGTACCAGAGCTGGGTGGTGACCGCGGCGCTCACCCGGGCCACGCCCTGGGCGGAGGCGATCGCCTCGAACGTGCTGCCGCCAGGGGTGCTGCCGAGCAGGTAGACCTTGCCGCCGAGGTAGCGGATGGCGGCCTCGTTGACCAGCGCCATGGCGAGCACCGGCAGCAGCGCCGCGAGCACCACGGGCGGGCTGATCCGGCGGCGGACGAACAGCAGCAGCACCAGCCCGGCGTGCACGGCCACGATCACCAGGCCGCGGGAGTGCAGCAGGTGGAACCCGCCGACGAGCAGGCCCACGGTGGCGGCCGCGAGCGGGCCGGGCCGGGTGATCCAGCGGTGCACGGCGAGCAGCCAGGCGACCACGAGCGGCGCCATCACCGCGTCGATCATGGCGACGCCCGCGTAGAAGGCGGTGGCCGGCAGGGTCGCCGCCGCGACCGCGCCGAGCAGCGCGTACGAGCGGCGCAGCCGGAACAGGCGGCGACCGAACAGGTACGCCAGCGGCAGCAGCGTCGAGTTCACCATCGCGTTGATCAGCTGGACCATCCGGTAGCTGTCGGTGAAGTCCCGGTCCCCGAGGAACGCCGGCGAGATCAGCATCGGGTAGCCGACCCGGCGCAGCAGGTCGTTCTCGCTGCTGAAGCCCCCCGGGCCGCCGGCCAACGCGCGGGCGGTGTTCAGGTAGCTGTCCTCGTCGGTGTGGGCGATCGGCAGCACGATGTGCCGGGACCACCACATGCGCCAGGCCACGCTGAGCACCCAACCGACGACCAGCAGCAGTGGCACCAGCCAACGTCGGGCGGGCTGGCCGCTCGGCGTCTCGGCCACCACCACCGGCCGTTCGATCACGTCGCTACCGGGTGCCATGAACGCCTCCAGATTTGCCGGCCGGACCGGGCCCGCGCTGATCCGACGGGCCCACCGGCCGACGTCGGTGACGCCCGGGGTGGCCCGCTCGCACCGAGCCGGTGTGGATGTCGGGTGAACGTGGGACCCGGCTGCGTGCCGGCCCCCGGGTCGTTCGCGCGGTCACTGTAACGGCCCGATCCGGCCAGGTCAGCCCACATCCGGGGCGGTCGGAAGTGTTCGCCTACCCGGTGTTCGGCATTCACGGGAGCAGAGGTTGTGGTTCACCCGCGAGCGCCGAGGAGTTAACCCGCCATGGCTAGCGTGTCACCCCGGTCGGCCGGCCCAGGGCCGCTCGTTCATCCACGAACACGGGAGCACCACATTGAGTGAGTTGAATGGATCGTCCATTCTGATCACCGGGGGAACTGGTTCCTTCGGCAGGACGTTCCTCCGGCACATCCTCAACGAGGCCGACCCCGCCCGCGTGGTGGTGTTCTCCCGCGACGAGCTCAAGCAGTACGAACTGCGCCAACAACTTGGCGACGACCCGCGGCTGCGCTGGTTCATCGGCGACATCCGGGACCGGCACCGCCTCACCCGGGCCATGCACGGCGTCGACCACGTGGTGCACGCCGCCGCGCTGAAGCAGGTGGACACCGCGGAGTACAACCCCTCGGAGTACATCGCCACCAACATCACCGGCTCGCAGCACGTCGTCGACGCGGCGATCGAGGCCGGCGTCAGGAAGGTCATCGCGCTCTCCACCGACAAGGCGTCCAGCCCGATCAACCTGTACGGCGCGACGAAGCTGGTCGGCGACAAGCTGTTCGTCTCGGCCAACCACTACGCCGCCCAGCACCCCACCCGGTTCGCGGTGGTGCGCTACGGCAACGTGGTGGGCAGCCGCGGCTCGGTGGTCCCGCTGTTTCGCCGGCTGGCCGCCGAGGGCAAGAGCCTGCCGATCACCGACAAGCGGATGACCCGCTTCTGGATCACCCTGAATCAGGCAGTGCAGTTCGTCATGGACTCGTTCGACCAGATGCAGGGTGGCGAGCTGTTCGTGCCGCGTATCCCGAGCATGCGCATCCTCGACCTGGTCGAGGCCGTGGCCCCGGACGCCACCACGCACGAGATCGGGATCCGGCCGGGCGAGAAGCTGCACGAGGAGATGATCGCGCCCGACGACAGCCGGCGGACGCTTCGCGCCGACGGTCGGTTCATCGTCCAGCCGACCATCGCCACCTGGGGCTACCAGGCGCCGGTCGACTGCGACCCGGTCCCGGACGGCTTCGCCTACCAGTCGGACACCAACGACGAGTGGCTCACCGTCGAGCAACTGCGCGACATGCTCGGCATCAACTGATGACGGGGATGCTCCCGTACGGCCGGCAGTCGATCAGCGAGGACGACATCACAGCCGTCGCCGACGTGCTGCGCGGCGACTGGCTCACCACCGGTCCGCAGGTCGACGCCTTCGAGGCCGACCTCGCCCGGTGGACCGGCGGAGTCGGTGTCGCCGCCGTCTCCAACGGCACCGCGGCGCTGCACGTGGCGTACGCGGCGGCCGGGGTGGGGCCGGGCGACGAGGTGGTCGTCCCGCCGATGACGTTCGTGGCGACAGCCAGCAGCGCGGTCGCCCTCGGCGCGAAGATCGTGTTCGCCGATGTCGACGACGAGACGTTCTGCCTCGACCCGGCGGCGGCCGCCGCCGCTGTCACCTCGCGGACGACTGTCGTCGCCGCTGTCGACTACGCCGGCCACCCCGCCGACTACGACGCGCTGCGCAGGTCGGTCGAGGGCAGCAACGCACTGCTGCTCGCCGACGCGGCGCACTCGATCGGCGGGACGTACCACGGTCGGCCGGTCGGTTCGCTCGCCGACCTGACCACGTTCTCGTTCTTCCCCACGAAGAACCTGACCACCGCCGAGGGCGGCGCCGTCGCGGCGCTGGACCCGGAGATCCTGAAGCGGGCCCGCCGGTTCCGCAGCGTCGGCGTGGTCCGCGAACGCGACGACCTGCGTTTCCCGGATGAGGGCGGCTGGCACCAGGAGGTGCACGAGTTCGGGCTGAACTACCGGCTGCCGGACGTGCTCTGCGCCCTGGGCCGCAGCCAACTGCGTCGGCTCGGCGAGTTCACCGCCCGCCGCAGCGCCCTGGTCGCCCGCTACGACGAGGCGCTGGCCGACCTCGACGGCGTGCTGCTGCCGGGCCGCAAGTCGTGGGCCGACCCGGCCTGGCACCTCTACCCGATCCGGGTGCTCGACGGGCGTCGCCGCGAGGTGTACGACCGGATGCGCGCCGCCGGCATCGGCGTCCAGGTCAACTACATCCCGGTGCACTGGCACCCGGCCTTCGCCGACCTGGGTTACCGGCGCGGGTCCTGCCCGGTGGCCGAGTCGTTCTACTCCCAGCAGCTGTCGCTGCCGCTGTACCCGGGGCTCAGCGACGCCGACCAGGACCGCGTCATCGACGCGCTGACCGCCGCGGTGCGGGTCGGCTCGGTGCGTTCCGCCGCCTGATGGGAACCTGATGCACCACGCCAACCACTTCTACGGCCACGCGCACGTGCTGGCCCGGTACGCCGGCCTCGGCGACCGGCACCCACCCCGGATCAACGGGTACGTGCAGCACGGCTGGAACATCGGTGACGGCCTGGCTCCCGGCCACCCGTACGCCGAACGCACCCCCAGCCTGCTCTGGTCGGAGCAGACCCGCCGCCGGGCCTGGTCCGTGGGGCGACGCAACGTGGTCGTCATCGGCGCGCCGTTCAGCTACCTGTTGGCCATGCGACCCGAGGAACCACCGGCCGAGGAGCGGGAGGGCACCATCTGGTACCCGTTCCACGGCTGGGAGGGTCAACACGTCAAGGGCGACCACCGCAAACTGATCGCCCTCATCCAGGACACCGAGCGTGGCCCGGTCACGGTCTGCCTCTACTGGCACGAGTACCGGATGCGCAACGTGCGCCGGCTCTACGAGCGCGCCGGGTTCCGGGTGATCTGCCACGGCTACCGGGGGCACTGGTGGAAGGACACCGATCCGGAGTTCCTCGACCGACAGCTCACCGAGCTGCGCCGTCACCGCCGGGTAGCGTCCAACCGGCTGACCAGCGCGATCTTCTACGGCATCGCGGCGGGGTGCGAGCCGGCGGTCTACGGCGACCCGATGATCCTTTCCAACGAGGACCCCACCTTCGGCGGCACCGCTCGGATCCGACGGCAGTGGCCGCAGCTGCACGGCACCACTGTGGACCTGCCCACCGCTGTCGAGATCGCCCGCGCCGAGCTGGGCACCGACCACCGCTGCACACCGGCCGAGTTACGCGAGCTGCTCGGTTGGGCGAACCTCCAGGAGGAAGAGGAAGACCGTGACGACTGAGACGGCACCCGCCGACCGGATCACCCTGCCGGGCGGCGAGATGCTGGCCTGGTCGGACCTGCCGCAGGAACGGCTGGCCAACGGGGGCCCGCTCGCCGCGCTGGCCGCCCGGTTGGTGCCGCCCGGCGCCCGGGTCCTGGTAGCCGGTCCACACGACCCGGCGCTGCTCGACCAGCTCACCCACGCCGAGGTCACCTGCCTGCTGCGCAGCCACCCGGACGCGGTGGCGCTGGCGCACCGGGCCGCCCGCGTGGTGGTGGGTGGCCCGGCGGGGCTGCCCGGCGACGACACGTACGACGTGGTGATCGCCGCTGCCGGGCTGGACCCGGTGGAGTCGGTGGAGGGCACCCGGCTCGGCTGGGACGCTGTGCTGGTGCGACTCGTCGCCGCGCTGCGACCGGGTGGCGCATTGCTGCTGCGCCTGGACAACCCGCTGGGCCTGCACCGACTGGTCGACACCACCCCCTGGTACGCCCGCCGCGACGACTCCGCCTGGGTGATCGGCGGGGTGCTGGACCGCGCCCACCCGGCCAACCGGGACCAACTGCGCGAGCGGCTCGGCGCCGTGGGGCTGCGGCCGGCCGCGTGCTGGGCCGCGTACCCCGACGTCAGCACCCCGACGGCGCTGCTGGACGCCGACCACCTCGACCGGGGCGCCGGCTCCGGCCTGTTCGACGCGGTGCTGCACGGCGCCTGCGCCGGGGGTTTCACCAACGCCACAGTGCTACAGGACCCGGCCCGGCTCGCCGTGGACGCGCTGCACGCCGGACGCGCCGCCGACCTCGCACCGGGCTGGCTGACGCTCGCCCACCGGCCTGCCAGCCAAACGGACCCGACCACGCCGACCGTCGACCGGGACCTGCCGGTGGCTCTCGTGCAGACCGGTCGCCCCGGGATCGGCGTGCTGGAGGTGCTGGGCGGCCCCTCCGGTTGGCGCTGGGGGCCCATCCCGACCACCGAGGCGACGACGCCGGCCGTCGCGCCGTTCGCCAGCCGCGAGGCCGCGTACCGGGACGCGGACGCGCTGTCCGGACCGGTGCCGTCCGGCCGGCTGCTGCGTACCCTGCTGCTCGACGCGGCCCTGCGTCGCGACCTGGCCACCCTGCGCGCGCTGCTGCGCGGGTACGCGGGCTGGCTCGCCGACCAGGCCGACACCGACAGCCGGATCGCCGGCGCGGCGGCGCTGGCCGGCACCGACAACGTGGTGGTCGACGGCGAGCGGTACGCGGTGCTCGACCCCAGCTGGCGGGCCACCGCCGCGCTGCACGGCGACGTGGTCCTCGCCCGCGGGCTGTGGCGCTTCGCCGCGGGCCTGCTCACCGGCGGGTACGCCCACCCGTGGTCGTCCACTCTCGACGTCGCGGGCCTGACAGTGGTGCTCGGCGGACTCGCCGGTCACGACCTCGACCGCGCGACCATCAGCGAGGCGGTCGAGGCCGAGGCGGCCATCGCCGCCGCGCTGCACGGGCTGGACGCCGACGGCACTGTCAACCTCGCCACCGAGCTGCGCGCCGTCGCGCCGACCGACCCGCCGGTGGGCGGGCACAGCTACCAGCAGCTACGCGAGGCGTGGCTGCGCCAGCGCGAGGAACTCACCCGGTTGACCGCGCTGACCGCGTGGACCGAGGAGCTGCTCACCTCGCGGGAACGGGCGCTGCGCCGGGCCGAGACGACGATCGGCCTGCTCAGCGGGTCGCTCAGCTACCGGGTGGGCCGGCTCGCCATCACCCCGGCCCGCCTGGCCAAACGGGGTGCCCGCGCCGCCAAACGTCGGGCCACCGCGGTGCTGGCCCCCAAACAGGAGGAGCAACAGTGACCGGCGCACCGGTGCCCGGGGTCTCCACGGACGACGCGGGGCCACGGATCGTCGGCATCGTGCAGGCGCGGATGGGTTCGTCCCGGCTGCCCGGCAAGGTGCTCCGCCCGCTCGCCGGACGCTCCGTGCTGGGCCGGGTCGTACGCGCCGCCCGGGACAGCGGCGTCCTGGCCGACCTGGTGGTCGCCACCAGCACCGACGCGGTCGACGACGCGGTGGCGGCCGAGTGCGCACGGCTCGACGTGTCGTGCCACCGCGGGCCGGTCGACGACGTGCTGGACCGGTTCCTGGGCGCCCTCGCGGCGCACCCGGGGGACGCCGTCATGCGGTTCACCGCCGACTGCCCCCTGCTCGACCCGGAGCTCATCACAGTGGTCGCCTCGGTGTACCGGGCGGTCCCCGGGCTGGACTACGCCAGCACGTCGATCGCCCGGACCCTGCCCCGAGGGCTGGACGTCGAGATCATCCGAGCGGGGACGCTGCGCACCCTGGGCCGGCTCGCCACCGACCACCACCGGGTGCACGTCACCTCGTACGCGTACACCCATCCCGAGCTGTTCCGGGTGCTCGGGGTGACGCTCACCCCGGACCGCTCCGCGCTGCGGCTGACCCTCGACACCGAGCAGGACTGGGCGCTGGTCAGCGCGATCGTCG
Source organism: Micromonospora sp. NPDC051227 (assembly GCF_044455385.1). NCBI lineage: Bacteria > Bacillati > Actinomycetota > Actinomycetes > Micromonosporales > Micromonosporaceae > Micromonospora > Micromonospora sp. NPDC051227. The sequence goes on along the minus strand of NZ_JBITET010000013.1, from coordinate 120,676 downwards.
ACCACTTCGGTGACGTCAGCGTGCCGCTGGCCAAGCTCACCGACTGGCTCGACGGTCAACCCCGGCTGCGCGCGCTCAACGCCGACGTACGACAGAAGCACCTGGAGGAATCCTGAGCACCCTGAGGGTCGGGTTGCGCTGCGACGCGGGGCCACGGCGCGGCGTCGGCCACCTCGTCCGCTGCCTGGCGCTCGCCGAGGAGTTCCTCGCCCGGGGCGCCGACGTCACAGTGTTCGGCACCGTCGAACGGCTCGACTGGGCAACCGCGGAGCTGGCCGCGCGGGGCATCCCGCTGCTCCCCGGCCCGGACTCGGCGGCCGAACTGGTCGAGGTGGCCCGCCGACACGACCTGGACGTGCTGGTCCTCGACTCCTACGAACTGGACCCGGCCGGGGCCGGCGCCCTGCGCGCCGCCGGCGTCCACACCCTCGCCATCATCGACGGCGACAGCCGAGGCCAGGTCGCGGACCTCTACCTCGATCAGAACTTCGGGGCGGAGCTGCCAGGGCTGGGTTCCGGGGCGGAGCTGCCCGGCCGGCTGCTCGCCGGGAGCCGGTACGCCCTGCTGCGCGACACCGTGATCAGCGCCCGGCCGCCGGTCGTCCCGCCCGCCACGGCGGTCAGCCGCCCCCGGGTGCTGGCCTTCTTCGGTGGCACCGACGCGGTCGGCGCGGCACCGGTCCTGACCCGGGCGCTGGTGGCCACCGGTCACCCGATGGACCTCACTGTCATCGTCGGGCGACCCGAGATCGAGGCGGAGGTCGACGATGTCGCCCCCGGCCGGGGGCAGACCATCCGACCGGTACCGCCCACCACCTCGCTGCCGGCACTGATCACCGAAGCGGACCTGGTGGTCAGCGCCGCCGGCACGTCCACCTGGGAACTCTGCTGCCTCGGCGCACCCAGCGCACTGGTCTGCGTGGTCGACAACCAACGTGAGTCGTACACCCGGGTGGTGCGGCACGGCCTGGCCGCCGGCCTCGGCGAGCTGCCGGAGCTGACCGCCGGTGGCGTCGCCGGACGAGCTGCCCGCGCGACGGCGGCACGGACCCTGCACGGGTTGCTCAGCTCGCCGCAGCGGCGCGCGACGCTCGCCGCGCGCGCCTGGTCCACCGTCGATGGGCAGGGCCGGGCGCGGGTGGTGGACGCGGTGTTCGACGCCGTACGCGCCGCCGCCGTCCCCGGCTGACCGCAGCGGGCCGGCACCGTTCGCCGCTAGCACGGGTGTACGAAAGTGCTGCTAGGGTGGCCGCATGACGCAGGCCGCCTACCAGCCGTCGATGCTCGACCTGGCCGACGCCGGGCCAACGCTGGGGCCGCTGCCCGGCCAGATCCGCCGGCACCAGCTCAGCCGGGGTGCCTGGGTCGACCACCTTCCGGGCTGGGTGCGCGGCTCCGACACTGTCCTCGACACCCTGCTCACCGAGGTGCCCTGGCGTGCCGAACGGCGCACCATGTATGACGCCGAGGTCGACGTGCCCCGCCTGCTCTGCTGGTACGACGGCGCGAGGCCACTCCCCCACCCCGTGCTCACCGCCGCGCGGGCCGCACTCACCGGGCACTACGCGCCCGAGTTGGGCGAGCCCTTCGTCACCGCCGGCATGTGCCTCTACCGGTCCGGGCGCGACAGCGTCGCCTGGCACGGTGACACCATCGGCCGCTCGGCGCACAGCGACACGATCGTCGCGATCGTGTCGTTCGGAGCACCCCGACCGCTGCTGCTGCGCCCACGCGGCGGCGGCGAGAGCCTGCGCTTTCCGGTGGGCCACGGCGACCTGATCGTGATGGGCGGCTCCTGCCAACGCACCTGGGAACACGCCATCCCCAAGACCACCCGGCCCGTGGGCCCCCGGGTGAGCGTCCAGTTCCGCCCCCACAACGTCGCCTGACTGTGGCCCCGCACTAGGACGACGACAGACGTTCGAGGCGGCGGCGGACCTCCTCGGCTGCGGGGTCGCCCACGTCCTCGTAGATCCGCGCGGCCAGTCGCCAAGCGGCAGCGGCAGCGTTGCGGTCACCCATCCCTTCCCGGGTGTCCCCGAGCCGGATGAGGGTCTCCGCCTCGTGATACCGGTCCGCGGAGTCGCGAAAGAGTTTGACCGCCTGCTCGTAGCAGTTGGCCGCGCGGTCGCGTTCACCGAGGCGGTCGTAGGCGAAGCCGAGGCTGTCCAGCGTCGCGGCCTGACCGTTGCGGTCGTCGGTCCGTCGTTGCTGGTCGAGGGCCTCGGTGCAGCTGGCGATGGCCTGGACATAGTCGCCGGTGCTGGCGAGCAGCCAACCGATCGCGTTGAGCGTCCGGGCTTCGCCCGCGTGATTGCCGACCAGCCGGTAGAGCCGCAGCGCCTCGCGACCGTGCGCGAGCGCCTCGTCGAGCCGGCCGTCCAGGTAGCAGAGTTCGCAGTAGTTGTGCAGCGTCTGGGCCTGGCCGATCGGGTCGCCGAGACGTTCGTGCAGCTCAAGCGCACGCTTGAGCCGGTACTCGGCAGTGGTGCGGTCGCCCAGTCGGGTCAGCGCGCGGGAGACCAGCCGGTTGGCGACGGCCTGACCGGCGAGATCGTCGATCTTTTCCGCAGCGCCCAGCGCGACCTCTTGGATGGCGAGTTGGTCCTGCCAGAGGCCGCGCGGCGCCACAAAGGTGGTCAGCGCCCACGCGATCTGCCAGGCATACGTCTCGAAGCCGTTCTCGGCGGCCTGTCGGACCACCCGGACCAGCACTCGATGCTCCGCCGTGAACCAGGCGAGCGCGCCGTCGTGATCGGTCACCGACCACCTGGCGGGTACGGGCAGCGGCGGCATCGGCTCGATCGGGGGCCACTGCGGCTGGAGTAGCCGGGCGGCCGGATAGGCGGCGTGCAGGTAGTGGTCGTACAGGCGCTGTCGGGCTGCGGCGTGTTCGTCGCCGCGCTCCGACGACTGTGCGAGCTCGGCCGCATAGGCGCGCAGAAGATCGTGGAAGGCGAACCGGCCGGGCGCGTGCTCCGCCAGCAGATGGAGCCGGGTCAGTTCCCGCAGGATCGGCGTAACGGCCGCAGCCGACACACCGGCGAGCGCCGAGGCCGCGGCGGTGGTCAGGTCCGGCCCCGGATGCAGCCCCAGCAGGGTGAACAGCCGGGCCGCGTCCACCCCCAGGGCCAGGAACGACCACGAGAAGACGCGCCGGACGTCGCCGTCGGCCAACGCGTCCAGCCTCGCCTCGGCCGAGTGCAGTTCGGCGGCGATCGCGCTGAGCGGGAACGTGGGATGGGTCGCTACACGCGCTGCCACTATCGACAGTGCCAGCGGAAGGCGGCCTGCGGCCTCGATGATGTCGGCCACCGCCACCGACTCGGAGGCGAGCCGGCTGACCCCGAGTCGCCCGGCGAGCAGACTCCTCGACTCCTCCGCCGTGAGCACGTCCAGTGTCAACGGCGTGGCACACTCGGCGGCGATCAGGCCGCCGAGCCAATCACGACTGGTGACCACGGCCATGCAGCGGCCCGCACCGGGCAGCAGGGCGCGCACCTGGGCGGAGTCGCGAGCGTTGTCGAGCACCAGGAGCATCCGGCGGGAGGCCAGCAGGCTGCGGTAGAGACCAGTCCGGGCCTCCATGTCAGAGGGTATCCGGGCGTGGGGCACGCCGAGCGCTTCGAGGAAGCCGGACAGGGCGTCGGGCGGGGACACCACGCCAGCTCCGTCGTAACCGCGAAGGTTCACGTAGAGCTGGCCGTCCGGGAAGCGGTCGGCAACCCGGTGCGCCCAGTGCATCGCCAGGGCCGTCTTGCCGACTCCGGCCATGCCGGACACCACAAAGATGGCCCCGCTCGTCGGCCCCTCAGCCCCGTCGTGCAGAAGCCCGTCGAGGCCCGCCAGCTCGACGGTGCGTCCGACGAACTCCGGCACCGCACGCGGCAGTTGCTCGGGGCGCTGGATGAGCGGCCCCACTGTCGTCTCCGGCGCCGGCCGATCCGGCCCCGTTGGCGGTTGCGCCGTCAGGCCCGGGCGGTGATGCAGGATATCGTCGTACAGCGTGACGAGCTCGGGCGCGGGATCGAGGCCAGTCTCCTCCGCCAGCGTCTGTCGGGCCTGCCGGAAAGCATCCAGTGCGCCAGCCACGTCCCCGATGCGGTACAGGCCCACCATCAGCTGGCCCCACGCCCGCTGCCGCAACGGATGCCGGTCGAGCAGGCCGCGCAACCGGTGCACGACGTCGGCCGACGCGCCGAGGGCCAGCACCGCCTCGGCGTAGTCCTCCTCGACGAGCAGCCGGCGCTCCTCCAACTGCGCCACCCGCCGAGCCAGCGTCGAGCGCAGCGGCAGGTCGGACAGCGGCGCACCACGCCACAGGCGCAAGGCGGCGGAGAGTTCGGCCTCGGCCCGGTCCAGATCGGAAACGGCGAGCGCGTCGCGGCCCCGCGCCGCCGCGGCGTCGAACAGGTCCACGTCACGTTCGCCTGGGCCCACCCGCAGCAGGTAGCCGCCGGCCGCTGCGGTTATCCCATCCCAGGTCGCCCCACCGCCCAGCGACCGCCGCAGCCCGCGCACATACGTGCGCAGATTCGCGGCGGCCGACGCCGGTTCCTCGTCGCCCCACAGCATCGCGGCCAACTCGTTGGTGCCGACGACCTCATTCGGGCGCAGCAGCAGGGTCGCCAGCAGGAGACGCTGTTTCACCGAGCCGAGTGGAACCGACCGGCCGTCGCGGTACACCCGGAACGGACCAAGGAGTTCGAAACGCAACCAGGCACCTCACATGTGGACGCTGCCGTGTGCCGCCACGCGTACCACACCCGGACAAGCGGGCGAGTACATGAGCTGTGCGTGAGTTGTGCGGAGGTTGTACCGGCCCCACCGTACCTTCTCCAAGGGGGGCCCGGGGGCGGTGAGGACGGTTCTACCGTCCTCACCGCGCCATCCAGGAACACCAATCGCAAGGCCTGACCGCACGACCGTTTGTCCACACTGGCGCGAGGCCAACTCGCCTCGTCGTGCCGGGCATGACACCGCCGGCTGGCGCGACGCCCCAGCACCGTTGCCCCTCATGATTCCCGACCAAAGGAGATACATGTCGTCGCTCCGCTCCACCCGCCGCATCCTCAAGGGAGTTGCCGTGCCCGCCATCGGCGCGGCATTGGCCATCGGCGTCAGCGTCACCATCGCCACGCCGGCCGCAGCCAGCGGCTCCTACACGGGCCGGGCGTTCGTCCATGGCACCGGCGCGGTGTCTGACGACTTCGATGACGAAGGCGTCACCAACGTCACCACCCACCGCAACTCGAACGTCGCCTGTCTCTGGCAGACCATTCTCTGGGCGAATGGCTACCTGCCCTCGTCCGGAGTCGACGGCGTCTTCGGCGACCAGACCGATGCCGCGACGAAGAACTTCCAGCGCGACAAGGGCCTCTCAGCGGATGGCTCCGCAGGCCGGAACAGCTGGACGAAGGCCGGCGACAAGCTGGTGCAGCACGACAACCAGAACGGATGGCTGTACGTGGTGTACCACGGGGCGACGGGTTCCCGGAGCCCGTACGGCTCGCACCAGTTCGTCCTACAGCGTTCGCCCGACGGGAACTACCGCTTCTACCCGCCCCAGGGCAGCGGCCCCTACTGGGCCGCCTACAACTCCCGCACCTGCTGACCTCGCCCAACCCGGCGGTCTGACCAACTGAGCGTCATCGGGAGTGGCCCGACGCCCGCGCGGTGACCAGCGACTCGCACGGTAGGCCCGGACGCGACGGGACCGGTTGTCCGGACCTACCGTGCGGTTCTCCGGCCCGATCGCCATTGATCCAGCGGCGACCGGGCGCCGTACTAGAGGAGGCCGGCCAGTTTGTAGAGGACCAGGGAGCCGGCTACCGCGACGTTCAGGCTGTGGCCGTGGCCGACCATGGGAATCTCCACCGCCGCGTCCAGCTGGTCGAGCGCCTCGGGCGGGATGCCGGTCGCCTCGTGGCCCAACAGCACCACGGTGCGCCCCCGAGCGGCGGGCAGATCACCGAGCCGGACGGCCTCGTCGGCCAGTTCCACCCCGAGGACCCGGCTGCCGGCGGCCCGTTCGGCGGCCAGCCAACGCAGCGGACTGCCGACCCGGTGAACGCAGCCCGGCCGGCGCAGCGTGTTGCCCCGGGCCAGGGCCTCGTCCACCCAACGGAACGGTGGCACGGCGAGGCAGGCGCCGACCGCGTCGCACGTACGCAACAGGGTGCCCAGGTTGGCGCCGTGCAGCGGCCAGAGTGGCGCGGCGATCAGGTGACCCCAACAGCGGTGGGGCCGGGGACGGCGGGCGGCGCGTAGCTCACGCCTCGGCCGGACCCGGATGGCGGCGCTCACGCCGCGCCGGCGACTCCGCCGGACAGGATAGAAATCATGTTGAGGGGCGCTTCGCGGTGCACCCGGACCCTCACCGACAACAGAGGGCACCACCATACCGTGCTGGCGGAGACCCCACCCCGCATGATCGTGCTCAATCCAGGATCGAGCACGATCTTCGGGCCGCAGGTGCCGGACCGGCCCGGGGGGCGGTGCGACAACGCGGGTGGGTCAGTCGCGTTCGATCAGGTGGCCTACCACCGTCGGGCCGAGCATCACCGCGAAGCCGCTGCCGTCGCGGCGTGGGTCCGCCGCGGGCAGCTCCACCGGGTCGCCGGTGGCTGTCGCGCCGACCGGTCGCGGGCCCACCCAGGCAACGGCCACGTCCGTCTCACCCTTGAGGAAGCGGTGCGCACGCACGCCGCCGGTCGCCCGGCCCTTCGCCGGGTACGCCTTGAACGGCGTCACCTTGACAGTCGCGCCGGTGGAGGTGACCACCATCGGCTCACCGTGCCCCGGGTCGTCGGTGCGCACCGCGCCGAAGAACGCGACCCGCGCCCCGGCCGGCAGGTTGATGCCGGCCATACCGCCGCCCTTGAGGCCCTGCGGCCGGACCAACCCGGCGGGGAAGCGCAACAGCGACGCCTCCGAGGTGACGAAGGTCAGCGTCTCGGTGCCGTCGGTCAGCCAGGTCGCCCCGACCACCTCGTCACCGTCGCGCAGACCGATCACCTCGAACTCGTCGGAGCGAACCGGCCACTCCGGCGAGCAGATCTTCACCGCGCCCTGCCGGGTGCCCAACGCCAGCCCCGGTGAGCCCTCCGCCTGCCCGCCCAGCGGGGCCAGGCCGACGACGGTCTCCCCCGCCGCCAACGGCACCAGCTCGGCCGCGGACATACCGCCACGCAGTGACACAGTGCCCGCCTGCTCGGGCAGCACCGGCAGCGGCAGGACGTCGACCTTGAACGCCCGACCGGCGCTGGTCAACAGCAGCACCCGACCACGGGCGGTGGAGTGCGCGATGGCGCGTACCGTGTCGTGCTTGACCCGGCCGTTGCGTCGGCGCCCCTCGGAGCTCTCCTCCGACTCGGCCGCGGTCCGCGCGACCAGCCCGGTCGCGGAGAGGATCACCTGGCACGGGTCGTCGGCGACCTCCAGCGGGCCGGCCGGTGCGGACGCGGCCAGCACCTCCTTCAGGTCACCGTCGACAAGCGTCGTACGACGATCGGTGGCGAACTGCTTGACCACGGCCGCCAACTCGTCGGAGACCACCTTCTTGAGCACCCGCTCGTCGTCGAGGATCTTGCTCAGCTCGGCGATCTCGGAGCGCAGCCGCTCCTGCTCGGCCTCCAGCTCGATCCGGTCGAACTTCGTCAACCGGCGCAACGGCGTGTCCAGGATGTACGTGGCCTGGATGTCGGAGAGGCCGAACCGGCTCATCAGCCCGTCCTTCGCGGCCTGCGCGTCGTCGCTGCCCCGGATCAGCCGGACCACCTCGTCGATGTCCAGCAGCGCGATCAGCAGACCGTCGACCAGGTGCAGCCGCTCCTGACGCTTGCGCCGACGGTACGAGGTACGCCGGGTGACCACCTCGTACCGGTGGGCCAGGAAGACCTCCAGCAGCGCCTTGAGGCCCAGCGTGCGCGGCTGCCCGTCGACCAGGACCAGGTTGTTGACGCCGAACGACTGCTCCAGGGGGGTCAGCCGGTAGAGGTCGGCGAGCAGCGCCTGCGGGTTGACCCCGACCTTGCACTCGACGACGAGCCGGGTGCCGCTCTCCCGGTCGGTGAGGTCCTTGACGTCGGCGATGCCGGTCAGCCGCTTGGTCTTGGTGACCTCGTTGGTGATCGCGGCGATGACCTTTTCCGCGCCGACGCCGTAGGGCAGCTCGACCACGGTGATCGCCTGACGGCCCCGGCTGCCCTCGATCGGGCCGATCTCCACCTTGCCGCGCATCCGCACCACGCCACGCCCGGTCTCGTACGCCCGGCGCACCTCGTCCAGGCCGAGCAGCACCCCACCGGTGGGCAGGTCGGGGCCGGGGACGAACTCCATGAGTTTGTCCAGAGTGGCGTCAGGGTGGTTGATCAGCCAGCGGGCCGCGGAGACGACCTCCGCCAGGTTGTGCGGGATCATGTTGGTGGCCATCCCGACCGCGATCCCGGACGCGCCGTTGACCAGCAGGTTGGGGAAGGCCGCCGGCAGCACTGTCGGCTGGGTCAGCGACCCGTCGTAGTTGGGCTCGACGTCGACGGTGTCCTCGCCCAGCTCACCGACGAGCAGCATGGCCTCGCGGGACATCCGCGCTTCGGTGTAACGCGACGCGGCCGGGCCGTCGTCGGGGCTGCCGAAGTTGCCGTGCCCGTCGATGAGCGGGACGTTGAGGGAGAAGTCCTGCGCGAGGCGGACCATGGCGTCGTAGATCGCCGTGTCCCCGTGGGGATGGTACTTTCCCATCGTATCCCCGACAATTCGGGCGGACTTCACGTGCCCACGGTCGGGGCGGTAGCCCTGCTCGTACATCGACCAGAGGATGCGCCGGTGCACGGGCTTGAGGCCGTCGCGCGCGTCGGGCAGGGCGCGGGAGTGGATGACCGAGAACGCGTACTCCAGGTAGGAGTCGGAGACCTCGGTGACCAGCGGGTTGTCGAAGACCCGCGCGCCGGCCTGGTCGAACGAGGAGAGGTCGACCTTGTTTTCCTTACGGCGTGCCATGACTCAGCTCTCCATCGGAACGGAACGGGCGCTCATGCGTCGATCGCATCCCGGTCGACGCGGTCGGCGGAGTCGATGAGCCAGTTGCGGCGCGGCTCGACCTTCTCGCCCATCAGCAGTTCGAGGATGCGTTCGGCGGCGTCGACGTCGTCGAGGGTGATCCGGCGGACGGCACGGGTGGCCGGGTTCATCGTGGTGTCCCACAGCTCGTCGGCGTCCATCTCACCGAGACCCTTGAACCGTGGGATGGGCGTGACGATCTGCTTGCCGGCCTTTTCCAGCTTGCGGACCGTCGTCTCCATCTCGGCCTGCGTGTAGGTGTAGACGGTCTGCGGGCTGCGCCCCTTGGTGGTGATCTTGTGTAGGGGCGGCATCGCGGCGTAGAGCCGACCGGCCTCGATCAACGGTCGCATGTACCGGGCGAACAGGGTGATCAGCAGCGTACGGATGTGGGCGCCGTCCACGTCGGCGTCGGCCATGATCAGCACACGGCCGTAGCGCAGCGCGGAGAGGTCGAAGGTACGCCCCGAGCCGGCGCCGAGAACCTGCACGATGGCCGCGCACTCGGCATTGTCCAGCACCTGCTGGAGGTTGGCCTTCTGGACATTGAGGATCTTGCCGCGGATCGGCAGCAGCGCCTGGTATTCCGAGGAACGGGCCATCCGGCTCGTCCCCAGTGCGCTGTCACCCTCGACGATGAACAGCTCACTGCGATCGATGCCGGTCGCCCGGCAGTCGACCAGCTTCGGCGGCATGGACGCGCCCTCCAGGGCGGTCTTGCGCCGGGCGGCGTCCTTCTGTTGCTTCTGGGTGAGTCGCACCCGGGCGGCGTCGACGATCTTCTGCAGGACGGTGCGCGCCTCGGCCTTGGTGCGCCGGTCCTCCAGCCAGGCTTTGATGTGCGCGTCGACCAGGGACTGGAGAACCTTGGTGATGCCGGTGGTGGAGAGCTCGTCCTTGGTCTGCGAGGTGAACTGCGGCTCGGGGATCCGCACGTGCACCACCGCCGTCATCCCCTCCAGGACGTCGTCCAGGGTGGGTGGCTCCTCCTTGGCCTTGAGCAGACCGCGGGTGTTGCGGATCGCGTCGGCGAGCGCGCGGACCAGGGCCCGCTCGAAGCCCTTGCGGTGGGTGCCGCCGTGCGCGTTGCGGATGGTGTTGGTGAAGCACTCGACCGTGCGCTCGTAACCGGTGCCCCACCGGAACGCCACCTCGACCTCGGCGCGCCGCTGCACGTTGGACTGCATGACACCGTTGGCGTCGGCGGCGTTCTCCCGGTAGGTGCCCTCGCCGTTGACCAGCAGGGTGCCGGAGACCGGCCGGTCGCCGGCCGGGGCGAGGAACTCCACCATGTCGCTGAGCCCGTTGGGGTAGTGGAACCGCTCCTCGGCGGGCGCCTCGCCGGTCAGGTCGCGCAGCAGGTAGGTCACGCCGGGGACCAGGAACGCGGTGTTGCGCAGCTTCATCCGGACGGCGTCGACGTCGAGCGCCGCCCCGGTCTCGAAGTAGCGGGCGTCGTGCCACCAGCGGATCGAGGTGCCGGTGCGCTGGCCGCGCTTCATGGCGCCGGCCACCTGGAGCCCGGGGCCGGCGGTGAAGGGGGCGTCCGGCCCGTCGCCGTCGAAGATGCCCGGGACGCCGTGCCGGAACGACATCGCGTGGATCTTGCCGGCCCGGCGGACGGTCACGTCGAAGCGGCGGGACAGCGCGTTGACCGCCGACGCGCCGACGCCGTGCAGGCCGCCGGAGGTCTTGTAGCCGGAGCCGCCGAACTTGCCGCCGGCGTGCAGCCGGGTCAGCACCAGCTCGACGCCGGAGATGCCGGACTTGGCGTGCACGTCGGTGGGGATGCCCCGGCCGTCGTCGTCGACCTGCACCGAGCCGTCGGCGTGCAGGATCACCTCGACGTGGCTGGCGTGACCGGCGACACCCTCGTCGGTGGAGTTGTCGAGGATCTCGTTGACGAGGTGACCCACGCCACGGCTGTCGGTGGAACCGATGTACATGCCGGGCCGCTTGCGGACAGCGTCCAGCCCCTCAAGGTGGGTGAGGTCATCGGCCCCGTACAGGGTGTCAGGCTCTGCGGTCAACTGGTCGTACTCCCCGGTCTCGGCGGTGTGCTGCCGGTTACCGGCGACATCAGCCGGCGTGGCGCGCCGCAGCGAGCCTAGCCCGAGGCTAGGACAAGTGTCGGAGGCCCCGCGCGACCCGCCGCGCGTCGGTCCACGGACGTGAGCCAGCAGACAGCATCAGGTGATCATGGGATCACCCAGGGAGACCGTGGCCGGCCCGCTCCCGACGCTCACGACGATCGCGACCGATTGAGCGCAGGAGCTGACCTCAGCGGTGCGCCTACACACGCGTGTCTTTCACCGAACGAATCTGTTACGGGCCATTGACGCCCGTTGCACGAGGGTGATGTGATCTCGCTCTCAGAGAATCTTTCATCTTTCGATGGTTGGGGGCCCCATGCCCAGGTTCCGGCGTACCGCGCTCGCCGCGGGACTAACGATCGCCATGGCCGCGTTGTCGACCGCCGTCGCGCTGCCCGCACCCGCGTCCGCCGCGTTGCCCACCGCCGCGGTGGCACTCGGGGACAGCTTCATCAGTGGCGAGGGCGCCGGGGCGTACACCCCGGTCGTTGACGTCAACGGAGTCAGCCAGGGCTTCCCCGGTTGGACCGCGGCGAACAACAACGCGTTCTTCTGCCACCGCTCGGCGAACGCCTCGCTCAACCAGGCCAACCTGCCGGGCATCCAGAACCGGTTCAACCTGGCCTGCTCCGGTGGTCAGCCACACGACATCGCCAACGCCTCCCAGGCGCGGACCAACGGTCGTACCGTCGCCTCGCAGCTGAGTCAGCTGCGCGCTGTCGCGCAGACCCAGGACATCGACCTGGTGCTGGTCGGCCTCGGCTCCAACAACAGCTCGTTCACCTTCGGCAGTGTCGCGGAGAAGTGCGCCAACCGGTTCATCGCCGACGCCTGGACCGGCTGGTGGGAGTTCTGGGCGTACCTGAACGGGCCGGTGGAGCAGAAGCCGTGCAGCGACGCCGACCTGGCCACCGCCGCGCAGCTCAGCGCCGCGACCGCGGAGACCACCGCGGCCGTACGCCAGATCCTGACCACCCTCGACCAGGTGGACGCGGACGGGCAGCACCGGGTGGTGTTTCAGGACTACACGAACCCGCTGCCGTTGGACCTGAACCAGCAGTTCCACGAGGAGGACAGCCGGGACGACACCCGGGACAAGTTCCGTGACCTGGGTGCCGAGCGGTACGCGGGCGGTTGCCCGATCCACCGGGCCAGCCTGGCGCCGGGGCACCGCTTCTCCCAGGGCCTGGGCAGCATCGTGAAGTCCACCCGGGACACTCTGGCCGCCGAGTTCCCCGCCGACGAGCTGGTGTACCTGAACGTGCAGCAGGCCTTCAACGGCGCCCGGCTCTGCGAGCAGACCAGCAGCCCGAGCGGCGCGCTGGCCACTCCGATCCGGCTTCAGGACGGCGCGACCGGCACCTTCGTCACCAGCCTCGCCGGCAAGGACAAGATCGCCATTCAGCGCATCGCCAACACCTGCGTCACCTACTTCCAGACCTGCCAGGAGTCGTGGCACCCGAACGCCACCGGGCACCAGGTGCTCGGCCAGTGCCTCAGCGGCGCGGCCTCCACCAGCGCCCGTTCGGTGGCCTGCGTGCGGGCCAGCAACGGGGCGATCTCAGTCTCCTGACCGCAGCGTCCCTCGGAGGGCTCCGCCATTCGGCGGGGCCCTCCGTCGCGTCCGTCGAGCGCGCGGCACGTCCGCCCACCGCTGTCGTGGGCTCCACGCCTGCTACTACCCGCCGGTAACGTCAGGCCGTAGTCTGGGCCGGTGAACGGGGACCCGGAGTACGCGCAGGAGTTCGTCGATGTCGACGGTGGCCGGTTGGGTGTGCAGGTCTATCCGGAGCCGGACGGGGTGCCGGCCGCGCCGGTGGTCGTGATCTGGCCCGCGATGGGGGTCCGGGCCCGGTACTACCGGCCCTTCGCCGCCGCGCTGCGCGCCGCCGGACTGGCCGTGGTCGTGGCCGACCTGCGCGGCACCGGGGCGAGCACGCCCGCGCCGAGTCGGGCGGACCGGCACGGTTACGCCGAACTGGCCGACGACGTCGGCGCCGTCCTGGCCGCCCTCAAGCCACGTCTGGACGGACGAACCCGACTGCTCCTCGGGCACTCGCTCGGCGGGCAGGCCGCGCTGCTGCACCTCGCCCTGCACGGCAGCGGCGAGGTGGACGGGTTGGCGCTGCTGGCGGTCGGCATCCCGTACTGGCGGAGCTATCCGGGCCGGCGCGGCCTCGGCGTACTGCCCTACACCCAGGGGATCGCCGCCACGGCGGCGCTGCTCGGGGTCTGGCCGGGCTGGGGCTTCGGCGGTCGGCAGGCACGCGGCGTGATCCGCGACTGGGCCCACACCGCGCGGACCGGCCGATTCCCCCGGCTCGACGGTACGGACACCGAGGCCGCCGTCCGCGCGGTGCGGACCCCGGTGCTGGCCGTCAGTGTGGACGACGACCAGTTCACCCCGCACGAGACCATGGACCACCTCTGCGCGAAGCTCGCCGGCGCCCCGGTGACCCGGGAGCGGTACACAGTGGCGCAGGCCGGTACGACGTTGGACCACTTCACCTGGGTCCGCGCCAGCAATCCGCTGGCGCGGCGGATCGCCGGTTTCGTCGGCGACCTGCCGCCCCGCTGAGCCGAACCGGCCGGTCGGCTCACTCGTCCTGGTCCAGCGGCACCAGTTCACCGTCCCGCTCCACCTGAATCTCGGCGTGCTCCTTGCGGGGTGCGACCTCTGCGGTGTTCCGGTGTGGGTCGTTGTCGGGGTGCATGAGCACCGCGTCTGTTTTGGGGGTCTTCTCCCGGCTCTCGTCCGGCTGTGACATCGCGTTCCCCTCTCGTCGGCGTCGCTCGGGATCTACCCACCACCGGGCGAACGACTCCTGCTCGGGGCAGATCGACCCGCCGACGCCACGGATGTCCGGTAGCGGCCCTCCACCGCGCGGATCGGCCCGCCCGGGGCGGGGTTAGCCGCCCGACCGGCGGGTAAGCCGCACCGCCCGACACGGCGGAAGGGGATCACATGTCCGAACGGCATACCGCACTGCGCTCGATGCACGATCTGGGCCTGGCGGCCTGGTTTGGCGGCTCCCTCATGGGTGCCTTCGGCGTCAACGGCGCAGCGGCGAAAATCAGCGACTCGACCCAGCGGCTCCCGGTCGCCTCGGCCGGATGGTCCAAGTGGACGCCGGTCAACGCGGCCGCGATCGGCGCGCACCTGGCCGGCGCTGTCGGCGAGCTGGTGACCGAGAGCCCACGGGTGGCGGCCCAGTCCGGCGTCGCCCGGGCCAGCGCCATCAAGACCGCGTTGACCATCGGCGCGCTCGCGGTCACCGGCTACAGCCGATTGCTCGGCATGCGGCTGGAGAAGGCCGGCGGACCGTCGGTGAGCGGCGCCACCGAGCCGAACCACCAGACCCCGGCCAGTGTTGCCTCGTCGCAGCGGCAGATGAAGCTGCTCCAGTGGGCCATTCCGGCGCTGACCGGGACCCTGGTCGTGGTCACCGCGTACATGAGTGAGCAGCAGAAGCCCGGCCAGGTGTTCCGCGGCATGCTCGGTCGCGCCGGTGGGATGAAGGGCGCCTCGAAGAGCATGATCAAGATGGGAATGAACGGCAAGCGGCCGATGGCGATGGCCGGACGCTGAACGTCGGGCCGGCCGGCGTCCCGCCGCCACCTCGACGGCGGGGCGCTGGCCGGCCCTACGCGAGCACCGCAGCGATGACGGGTCGGCGCCCGCAGCGGCGGGCGCCGGCGACATGTCGTACACCGGGCTCGGGCGGGCGGCCCCGGCCCGAGGACTGCACATCGTCCGCCGCTGGCGGCGGACCGACGAGCGGGGTGGCCATGACGGCGCACAAGGGGCGCAGCGGTGACAACGACCGGCAGGAGCCGGAGGCGACCAAGCCGTGGGGCACCGGCGACGGCTTCGACGCCGACGCGCCCTGGGGCACGGCCGACGACTCACCGATGGACGAGGGCAGCGAGGAGACAGCGGTGCCCGAGGGACGGCGCGGCGAGCGACGCGCGGGTGCTCCGGCGGGCCGGTCGGACCCGGCGGGACGGCACGGCTTCGGCTCGGTCGAGCCGACCCGTACGACGATGGCCGGACCGGGCGCCCCACCCGATCCCGCCCCCAGCGGCCGGAGCTTCCCCGACGACGCGGACATCGGCGAGTCGACCCAGGACGCCCTGCGCAGCCGGGGACGGCGGTCCTGAGCGGACCGGCGCCCGGCCGAGCGGCCCGTGCCGCGATCAGCCGGTCGCCGGAGCGGCCTGCTCGACGACCATCGTCTCGGCGAGCAGTTGCGCCAGCCGAGTGGCGTCGCGCTGGGCCTGCCCGGCGCAGCAGTTGTTGAACAGCACGTGCAGCTCGTCGGGGAGATCGGCGAACTCGGCCAGCCGTCCGGCCCAGTGCCGCAGCTCGTCCTCGGCGTACGCGTACCGGAACTTCTCCTGCTTGTCGCCAGCGCCCCAGGCGTCGCTGTGACCGTGGAACCGGACGATCGCCGGTTCCGCCGTCATGGTCAGGATCGGTGGCACCGACGACGGATGCCCCTGTGGCATGTCGACGCAGACCACTGACAGGTCGTGGGCGCGTAGCAGGTCCAGAGTGTCCGCGGCCGCGTCGTCGTCCAACCAGGAGCCGTGCCGCAGCTCCACAGCGACAGGCCACGGCTGGCAGCGCTGCGCCAGCTCGACGATCCGGCGTTCGGCCGCGGGGCTGCGCACCAGCCACGGCGGGAACTGCAACATCACCACACCCAGCTTGCCGGCCGCCGCGATCGGGTCGAGGGCCGCGCGGAACCGGGCCCACAGCTCGTCGTACGCCGGCTCCGGTAGGTCCCGGCGGCGGATCCGGCTCGGGCCGCTGGTCGGTCGCAGGTCCCGGGGCAGCACGGCGACCGGTGTCGGGTGACCGGTGAAGAGGCTGAACGCCTTGACGTCGAAGGTGAAGTCGTCGGGTGTGGCGTCCACCCAGCCCTGGGTCGTCTCCGGCACCGGGATGGCGTAGTAGGACGTGTCCACCTCGACCATCGGGAACTGGCTGGCGTAGAAGCCCAGTCGACGGGCCGGCGTGCTGGCCGAGCGCGGGTACCACCCGGAGCGCAGCAGGGTCTGGTCCGCCCAGGACGACGTGCCCACCTTAATCACACCCATGTCGTTCAGTGGACCGCCACCGGCGCGGATCGGCAACCGCTGGCGGGTCTTCGGTCGTGGAGGTGTCGTGCCCGAGAGTGTCGGTGCCTCGCCCTACGGTGGCACCGGGTGGACATCAACGAAGGGTGGCGGCATGACCAGCACTGAGCAGCTCACCGGTGAGCGCACCGACCTCCTGCAGAGCCTGCGCAGGCACCGCGGTTTCCTCTTGCAGACGGTCGACGGGCTCACCGACGAGCAGGCGGCCAACCGCCCCACCGTCAGTGGGCTCTGCCTCGGTGGCCTCATCAAGCACGTGTCCGGCGTCGAGCACCGGTGGATGCTCTTCGCCGTCGGCGGCGCGGAGGCGATGGGCCGCGAGGAGATCGACTGGGTCGGTCAGTTCCAGATGTTGCCGGGCGAGACACTCGCCGGGTTGGTCGAGCGCTTCCAGAAGGTGGCCGCTCAGACCGACGAGTTGATCGGCACCCTCGACCTGGACGCGGCGCACCCGCTGCCGCAGGCGCCGTGGTTCGAGCCGGGGGCGAGTTGGACAATCCGGCGGGTGCTGCTGCACCTGATCGCCGAGACGGCCCAGCACGCCGGGCACGCCGACATCCTGCGGGAGTCGATCGACGGCGCCAAGACCATGGGCTGACCCTGACCCTGGGCGATCGGCGCTGGCGGGTGCCGCGCTGGTCGCCGACGGGCCTCAGCGGAGTCGGGGGCGGTGCCGACCCTCGGTGGTCCGATCTCTGGCGTAGGCGTCGGAGTGGCCCCAGCGACCCGGGACGTCCAGCAGCTCCAGCCGACCGAACCCCTCCGGGACGGCCGGGTTCACCAGCAGGTTGTCGCCGGCGGGTCGCAACCCCAGGGTGGTGCTCAACAGCATCAGCAGCGCCCCGGACGACCACGACTGCGGGCGGCCGGCCCCCGGCAACTGGACCGGATACTTCGTCAGGCTCCGCTCGTGGCCGGCGATCGCCTCCGGCACCGCCCCGCCGAGAGTCTGCGCCATGTCGAAGATGCCGCCCGCGATCGTGGCTGCCTGCGTGTCGAAACGGTAGCGGCGCAGCCCGGCGGCGATCAGGGCGTTGTCCGCCGGCCACACCGCGCCCAGGTGGGCGCCCACCGGGTTGTACGGGCGCTGCCCGGTGGCGAAGGTGCGCACCCCCCAACCACCGAACAACCGCGGTCCGACCAGATGCTCGGCGACCGCCTCCGCACGGTCGTCCGGGACGATGCCGCTCCACAGCAGATGTCCCATGTTGGAGGCCAGCGCGTCGACCGGCTCACCGTACGGGTCGAGAGCCAACGCGTAGTACTCCCGGTGCGGCAGCCAGAAGTCCCGGTTGAAGCGGTCCTTCAACGCGGCCGCCTCCCGCTCCAGCCGGTCGGCGTACGCGGGGTCGCCCCAGAACTCCCGGGCCAGCCGGGCCCCGCGCCTCTTCGCGTCGTACGCGTAGCCCTGCAACTCGCAGGTGGCGCGGGGAAAGGCGGGTTGCTGGTCGTCGGCGCTGGTGATCCCATCCGGGGAGTCCTTCCAGCACTGGTTGATCGCGCCGTCGCGCTCGTTGCGACGCTGGTAACGCACGTAGCCGTCCCCGGTCAGGTCGCCGTACTCGTCGATCCAGTCCAGCGCCATCCGGGCCGGGTGGCGCAGCTCCCGGACCAGGTCCGCGTCACCGGACCACCGCTCGTACTCGTCGAGCAGGACGACGAAGAGCGGGCTGGTGTCCGCCGATCCGTAGTACAGCGCGTTCGCCCGGTCGCCGAATGCGCCGGACTCGCCGTAGCGGAGGTGGGCCAGGATCTTGCCCGGCTCCTCGTCGAGATCGTCGTCGAGCTGGCCACCCTGCATGAAGGCCAGCATCCGCAGCGTCGCGGGTGCCAGTTGGGGGGTGAACGCCAGCGTCTCCAGACACGTGATGATGCTGTGTCGTCCGCACAACCACATCGCCCACGGCAGACCAGCGATCGGCACCCGGGCGTCGTACGACAGCGGCCGGTACCGCAGTGCCGCCAGGTCGGCCAGGCTGCCCCGGTACATCTCCTCCAGTCCGTCGCGTTCGGCCACCAGTTGCGGTGCCTGGTCCATCCAGTCGGCCAGGCTCTCGCGCATCCCGGTACGCACGGCCCGCTGGTGGGACTGGAGGGAGGCGCGTACGTCCTGCCCGTCCGCACCGCCCATGGTCATGGCGACGTGCAGGTCGGTCTCCCACTTCCCCTCCGGGGCGATCCGGATCCGGAACGTCATTCCCCCCTCGTCCACCTCGACCGGAACGGTGCTCCGCACGGTGGTCTGGCGGACGAACCGCTGCCGCTGGTAACGCAGCACGAGCTGCTGGTTCGCCGAGTCCGCGGTGACCTCGACGGCCCGCTGGCGGAGGCGGCCGATCTCGGCGATGTCGGTGAAGTCGCTGCCCATCTCCACTCGAATCGTGAAGTCGGCGGGCTGTGGCGAGTGGTTGAGCACCGTGATGTTCTCGTGCAGACAGTCGTGGATCGAGCGGTGGCGGATGATCGACACGTCGGCGTCGACGTAGTGGCTGGCCGCGCCGGGGACCAGGAAGAACCGGGTCTCGAAGTAGGTGAGGTCGTCACGGGAGAGCGCGTTGATCCGTTCACTGTCGATCTTGAGCACCCAGTGCGACAGGAAGCGGGTGTCGTACGCGAAGAGCCCCACCGGCGACCGTGGGTCGGCCTCGATGTCGCCCTGGGCGTCGCTGATCGCGAACACGTTGCCGGCGATCACGTGGAGCAGTTCCTGCCTCACGACCGTTGCTCCCGAGCGTCCGTCGCGCTTCGGCCCGAGGCTTGGGCGGCCACGGTGTTTCGGTCCGAGGCCCGAGCGGCCATGGCGGTTTGGCCCAGATCCCGCGGGTGGCGGGCGCCGCTGGGCCCCGCGAAGATCCGCCGCAGCAGCATCAGCAGTTGCATGTTCCCCTGCAGGATCAGCTCGTTGCGCAGCAGAGCCGCGCCGGGGTGCAGCTGCCCGTTGACCATCAGGTCGAACACCCACCGGTCCGCGCGGACCACCAGATCGGCGTCATCGGCCGACCGTGCCGCCCGGACCTGTTGGTCGGCGATGGTCAGGTACCAGTGATCGGTGCCGGCGTCGTCGCGAACGTCCAGCCGCAGCGTCCCCGCTGTGGTCTCCGGCAGGTCGGGCCGCCGACCGGTGTCCAGCTGTCGCAGGTACTGCTCCGCCGTCGCGCCCATCGGGTCCCCTCCCCACGGTTTCCCGCAGGATCACCCGCGTCTGGGTGAGCCCGGCTCACCTGAAAAGGGTGAGGGGCGCGTCAGCCAACCCCGATCAGGCCGCGCACGTAGGCGGCCTGGCCCACGTGTTGCAGGTCGTCGTCGACGATGCTGACCAACCGGACGCCGAGGGTGACCGGCGGGTCCCACGCCTCGTCGACCACGCGGTCCAGGTCTGCCGGGCCCAAGCCGGCCAGGAAGCGTCCGGTACGCGCTGCGACCGCCTGGTAGTAGTCGATCAGCGCCTGCGCGCTCTCCGGCCGCACGGCAGCGACCTGAGCGGGCGAGTGCCCGTAGCCGGTGTTGTCGGGGTCGGCGGCGAGCCCGAACCGACCCGCCCAGTCGCCGCTCACCCAGATCTGCTCGGCGTCGAGCAGGTCGGCGACGTGGTGGTCCTGCACCCGGGTGAGGTGCCAGACCAGCCAGCCGACCGAGTTGGCGCCCGGCCCGGGCTGGTGACGCAGTTGCTCGGGGCTGAGGCCGTCGACGGCCGCGCGAACGAGGTCGGGCAGCCGGTCGTACGCCTCGGTCAGCAGGTCACTCACGTCCACGGGTACGCCTTCCTGGTCGGTTTCCGAACAGGTACCGCCGGACCAGGGCGCGCAAACCTCGGCCGCTACGGTGATCGAATGGTCGCCGCGGTGGAGTTGTACCTGGACCCGGACGCCACCCGCCGGATCCGGGTGCTCTGGGACGCACTGGAGGCCGAGGGGGTGCAGAGCATGCGCTCGCTGCTGGAGCAGCGCCACCGTCCACACGTCTCGCTCATGGTGGCGCCCCGTTTCGACAGGGAGCAGGTCGCCGAGGCGCTACAGGGGACGGTGGTGGCCGCCCCGCTGCGGCTCGACTTCCAGCACGCCGGCCAGTTCGTCGGTCGGGTGCTCTGGCTCGGCCCGGCACCCACCCCGGAGTTGCTGGCGCACCACCGGCTGGTGCACGACCGGCTCGCCGCCGCCGGCATCGCCCTCGCCGAGCACTACCAGCCGGGGCGGTGGGTGCCGCACTGCACGCTCTCCATGCGGGTGCCGAACACGCTGATGGCCGCCGCGGTGCGCCGCTGCCTGGAGGTGTTGCCGCTGGCCGCGACAGTGGTCGGCGCGGCGCTCACCGACCACGCCCGCGGCATCGCCCACCCGCTGTCTTGACCGTGCCTCGACCGTCGAGGCGTAATGTCCGGTTTGGCGGGCGACAGTCGGAAACCCGAAAACAAGCGGTGCGGATGCGGCCGGGCGTGGGAAGGTTCGAGTGGCTGTCGTACCGGTGGTGGGCTGCTCACAGGCGGTCCGCCCATCCGGTGTGGCGCGGGGTCACCCCGCGTCGCCCACGGCGGCTTCGACGAGGAGAGGCAGGGCCCATGCAGGCTCAGCGCAGGCCACCGCGCACGGAGCGGAGCCAGACCCGGGACGACCGGACCGGCGGCGGAATGACCGGGGCGGCCACGCCACTGACGATCTGGGCGGCCGCCGTACTGCTCGGCCGCATCGGTGCCGGCGACGACGACGTCGAGGACGAACGGCACATCCTGCGCGGCATCGAGTGAATCCGGGCCGCGCGGCTCAGAGCCAGCCGCGCCGCTTGAAGATCACATAGAGGGTGCCGCAGACCAGCAGCATCAACAGCAGCGCGAAGAGGTAACCGAAGCGCCAGTTCAGCTCCGGCATGTGGACGAAGTTCATGCCGTACACGGTGCCGATGAGCGTGGGAGCGAACAGGATCGCCGCCCAGGACGAGACCTTCTTCAGCTCCTCGTTCTGCGCGTAGCTGGCTGCGGTGAGGCTGCGCATCTCCTCGTTCTGCTGCTGCGAGACGAGCGTGGCGTTGACGGTGAGGATGTTCTGCAACAGGTGCCGGAAACCGTCCACCCGCTCGACCACCTGGGTCAGGTGGTCGGTCACGTCGCGCAGGTAGCGGCGCAGCTCCTCGTCGTTGCTGGCGCTGCCGGGGCCGTCGGCCAGCGCGTCGAGCACGCTGAGCAGGGGCCGGGCGGCCCGCTGGAACTGGATGACCTCGCGGCTGAGCCCGTAGATGCGGCGGCTGGCGTTCGGGTCGCCACCGAACACCTGGGTCTCGATCTCGTCGATGTCGTTCTCCAGTCCGGCCACCACCGGCGCGTACCCGTCGACGACCTGGTCGAGGATCGCGTACAGGATCGCCTCCGGCCCCCGGGCGAGCATCTGCGCCTCGGTCTCCAGCCGCCGCCGCACCGCGGCCAGGTCGGGCGCCTCACCGTGTCGGACGGTGACCACGAAGCCCGGCCCGATGAACAGGTGCAGCTCGGAGAACTCGACCTCCTCCCGCAGGTCGTTGTAGCGAGCGGCGCGCAGCACCACGAACAGGGTGTGCGCGTACCGCTCCAGCTTCGGCCGCTGGTGGGCGTTGATCGCGTCCTCGACCGCCAGGTCGTGCAGCCGGAACTCCCGGGCCAGCGAGGTGATCTGGTCGATGCCCGGCCGGTACAACCCGATCCAGGCCATCGCGCCGTCCTGCTCCTGGAGGCAGCGGTACGTCTCGGCGAGGCCGGACGGCGAGGCGAACCGGTGCCCTCGGATGTAGACCGCGCTGTCCACCAGGCCGCCGCGGGACTCGGCGGGCGACTCCGTGGGCGGCGGCACACCGACCCTCGTCTCGTACTCGTCGAGTTGGCGGCCGAAGCCACCACCCGGGCGGAAGCGACGGCCGCCGACCATGCCCTGTCCCCTCCCCCGGTGCCGTCCGGTCCAGCCCGGGGCGCTGCTTCCCCAGTGTCCCGGGACCGAAACCCGCCGAGGCGTCGGCTGGGTTCCGCGCACCGGCGGACGTGGCCGGCCCGTCGGGCGGATACTCACGGTGACCGTGGGCGGGATGACGGGGGACGCGCCGGTGACTGTCGACAGACGCGCCGGCCGGTTGCGGGGGTGGCTGCTCGACGCCGGCTCGGACCAGGCCGTGCAGCACCCGGGGCCGCACGGGCGCCCGCCGGAGCACCGGCACCACCCGTGGTGGAAGGTGATGTGCCTGACCGGTGTCGACTACTTCTCCACGTTGGGTTACCAGCCGGGCATCGCGGCGCTGGCCGCCGGGGCGCTCTCACCGGTGGCGACCCTGGTGCTGGTGCTGGTGACCCTGCTGGGGGCGCTGCCGGTCTACCGGCGGGTGGCGGTGGAGAGCCCGCACGGTGAGGGCTCCATCGCGATGCTGGTACGCCTGCTGAGCTACTGGCCGGGCAAGTTGCTGGTGCTGGTGCTGCTCGGTTTCGCGGCCACCGACTTCATCATCACCATCACCCTCTCGGCCGCCGACGCGACGGCGCACATCGACGAGAACCCGTTCTGGCCGAGCGGGCTCAAGGGTCACGAGGTGCTGGTCACGCTGCTGCTGGTGTCGCTGCTGGGCGCGGTGTTCCTCAAGGGATTCACCGAGGCCATCGGGATCGCGGTCGTCCTGGTCGCGGTCTACCTGACGCTGAACGCGGTGGTGGTGGCCGACGCGCTGTGGCGGGTGGTGACGCATCCGAGCGCGGTCGGCGACTGGACCACCATGCTGACCACCGGGCACGGCGATCCGTGGCTGGTGGTCGGGCTGTCGCTGCTGGTCTTTCCGAAGCTGGCGTTGGGTCTGTCCGGCTTCGAGACCGGGGTGGCGGTCATGCCGACCGTACGGGGTGACCCGCAGGACTCGGAGGCACGTCCTCTGGGCCGGATCCGTGGCGCGCGCCGGCTGCTCACCACCGCAGCGGTGATCATGAGCGTCTTCCTGATCACCAGCAGCGTGACGACCACCGTGCTCATCCCGCCGGAGGCGTTCCAGCCGGGTGGGCCGGCGAACGGGCGGGCGCTGGCCTACCTGGCGCACGCCCACCTCGGCGAGGTGTTCGGCACCGTCTACGACCTGTCCACCATCGGAATCCTCTGGTTCGCCGGGGCATCGGCGATGGCCGGTCTGCTCAACCTCGTGCCGCGCTACCTGCCCCGCTACGGCATGGCGCCGGCCTGGGCGCGTGCCGTCCGGCCGCTGGTGCTGGTCTTCACCGCCGTGGCGTTCCTGATCACGATCGTCTTCGAGGCCAGCGTGGACGCGCAGGGAGGCGCGTACGCCACCGGGGTGTTGGTGTTGATCACCTCGGCCGCGACGGCGGTGACGCTCGCGGCGCTCCGGCAACGTCAGCGCGGCCGCACCATCGCGTTCGGAGTCATCGCGGCGATCTTCGTCTACACCACGCTGGCGAACGTGGTGGAGCGCCCGAGCGGCGTCAAGATCGCGGGCTGTTTCATCGGCGGGATCATCCTGGTGTCGGTGCTGTCCCGGCTGATGCGGGCCTACGAACTGCGCGTCGACCACGTCGAGCTGGACCACGCCGCAGCCCGGATGATCGACGAACGCGCCGGACGACGGATCCGCCTCATCGCGCACGAACCCGACCGGCGCGACGAGGCGGAGTACCGCGCCAAGCTGGCGCAGACCATGGCGGACAACGACTTTCCCGACGACGGCGACGTCATCTTCGTCGAGGTCACTGTCACCGACCCCTCCGACTTCGAGACGGAGCTGCTGGTCCGCGGCGGGGTGGTCGACGGTCGCTTCCCGGTGCTCAGCCTGGCCAGCTCGTCGGTACCCACCGCGCTCGCCGCTCTGTTGCTGGAGATCCGCGACCGCAGCCGTCGGCGCCCCCACATCTACTTCGAGTGGTCCGAAGGCGGCCCAACCCGCAACTTCCTGCGCTACCTGGCGTTCGGACAGGGTGCCATCGCCTCGGTGACCCGGGAGATCCTGCGCCGCCAGGAGCCCGACCCGCACCGTCGGCCGCACGTGCACGCCGGCTGACCTGCGAGCCGACAGTCCGTCGCGCACCGTGAGCGTGGTCATAACGACTGGACGATCCACCCGCTCCTGCTGCTAGCCTCGGCGCAGGTCATGAGCGCCAGCGCGAAGCCCCGGCTCGCTGGCCGGCAACCCTCCTCCGCGGTGGGGTGCCCCGGGTGAAGACCAGGCACCGGCAGCACGTCGGTGCAAGCGTGGCCTGGCACCCAGGTCAGCACAGACCCGGGAGAACCATGCGCATCCTCAGCACCACCCCACCGACCGACGTCGCGGACTCCCGCACCGGTCGACCCTCGCCCGCACTGATCCGGCGGCGGCACGTGGACATGATGCGAATGTGCAGCGCCGCCTGTCGTCGCGGCATCGCGCTCTAGCACCACCCTCCCAAGCTCCTTTCCCACCGGTACGCCCATCGGGCGCGCCGTCGGTGGCGCACGTCCGTGCGCGCCGAGACACCACCCTTCGGAGACACCCGTGCGATTCCTTCCTGCCCTGACCCGCGCCGCCGCCCTGGGCGCGGCCACGATCCTGGCCGTCACCGCCCTCACCGCCTGCGGCGACGACAGCTCGTCCGACGCCACCGCCAACCCGTACGGCCTGGCCCAGTCGGGCGTGCTGCGCGCCGGAACGTTGACCGATGCCCCGCCGAACGTGTACCTCAAGGACGGCAAGTTCACCGGCTTCGACAACGACCTGCTGACCGCCGTGGCCGGCAAGCTCGGTCTCACTGTCGAGTTCGTCGGCACCGACTTCTCCGCGCTGCTCAGCCAGGTCAACAACCGCAAGTTCGACGTGGGCAGCTCCTCGATCACCATCACCGAGGCCCGCAGGAAGACAGTCGACTTCGGCAACGGTTACGACTTCGGCTACTTCGGCCTGGACGTCCCGGCCGGCTCGCCGATCACCGGCTTCGACCAGCTCGCCGGCAAGCGGGTCGTGGTGGTGCAGGGCACCGTCCAGGACGACTACGCCACCGGCAAGCAGCTCAACCCGGTGCGGGTGCCCGACTACAACGGCGCGATCAACCAGCTCAAGGCGGGCACGGCCGACGCCTGGATCGCCCCGGCGGAGATCGGCGAGAAGTCGGCCACCGACAGCAACGGCAAGATCACCGTGGCGGCCAAGCAGCTCAGCCCGGCACCGACCGCGTACGCCGTGGCCAAGGGGAACGACAAGCTGCGCGAGGCACTGAACAAGGGCCTCGACGAGGTCATCGCCGATGGCACCTGGAGCCGGTTGCAGGCGCAGTACTACCCGGGCCGACCGATCCCGGCGGATTTCACGCCGGGCAGCGGCACGGTGAAGGCCCCGTCCGCGTCGACCGCGCCGTCGGCGTCGGCGTCCGCGTCGACCGCATCCTGAGCCGGTGACGAGCGAGCAGGGCGGTAGGAGGAGCGACCGATGGATCCGTTGAGCACCCTGTGGGAGACCTTCTTCGACTGGGACGCGATGCGCGAGGCGCTGCCCGAGATGCTGACCGTCGGGTTGCCCAACACGCTGATCCTGGCGGTCTCCGCCGCCCTGCTCGGCTCGGTGCTGGGCCTGCTGCTGGCCGTCGCCGGGATCTCCCGCAGCCGCTGGCTGCGCTGGCCGGCGCGGGTCTACACCGACGTGTTCCGGGGGCTGCCGGCCGCGGCGACGATCCTGCTGATCGGCGTCGGGCTGGCCCCGCTGGGCATGCAGGTCTGGGGTCCGGATCCCTACCCGTTGGGCATCCTGGCGCTGTCGCTCATCGCCGCCGCGTACATCGGGGAGATCTTCCGCTCGGGCATCCAGTCGGTGGAGGCCGCCCAGTTGGAGGGCGCCCGGGCGCTCGGCTTCTCCTGGGCCGACGCGATGCGGCTGGTGATCATTCCGCAGGGCATCCGGCGGGTGCTGCCGGCCTGGGTGAACCAGCTCATCGCGCTGATCAAGGACTCCAGCCTGGTCTACTTCCTCGGCCTGGTGGCCAGCCAGCGGGAGCTGTTCCGGATCG
This sequence comes from Micromonospora sp. NPDC051227, assembly GCF_044455385.1. Lineage (NCBI taxonomy): Bacteria > Bacillati > Actinomycetota > Actinomycetes > Micromonosporales > Micromonosporaceae > Micromonospora > Micromonospora sp. NPDC051227. The sequence continues at coordinate 94,408 of NZ_JBITET010000013.1, read as the reverse complement.
GGCAGGACTACGCGGCCACCACCGGCAACGAGTCGGCGCTGCTGCTGGCGGGGCTCTGCTACCTGGCGTTGACGGTCCCGCTGACGCACTTCGTGAACTGGATCGACCGGCGGCTGCGTAACGGCCGGCCGGCAACCGCGTCGACCGAAGAGGACGACGACATCGCGTCGTACGCCGCGACGGAAGGAGATCGGCGATGACCACCGCCACGACGACCTCGGTCAGCCTCGACGTACGCGACGTGCACCTCGCCTTCGGACCGAACCGGGTGCTGCGCGGCGTCGACCTGTCGGTGCCGCGAGGCGCGACGGCCTGCGTCATCGGACCGTCCGGGTCGGGCAAGTCCACGCTCCTGCGCACCATCAACCGGCTGATCGAACCGGACCGGGGCGACGTGCTGCTGGACGGGCGCAGCGTGCTGGGCGACGACCCGGACGCGCTGCGGCAGCGGGTGGGCATGGTGTTCCAGCAGTTCAACCTCTTTCCGCACATGAGCGTGCTGCGCAACGTCACGCTGGCGCTGCGGCGGCTGCGCAAGCTCGGTACGGACGAGGCGGAGACCGTCGCCCGGGCCCAGTTGGAGCTGGTGGGGCTGGCCGGCAAGGCGAACTCCCGGCCGGCGCAGCTCTCCGGTGGTCAACAGCAGCGGGTGGCGATCGCCCGCGCGCTGGCGCTGCGGCCCGAGGTGATGCTCTTCGACGAGGCCACCTCGGCGCTCGACCCGGAGTTGGTCAAGGGCGTCCTCGGGGTGATGGCCGACCTGTCCGCCGCCGGCATGACCATGGTGGTGGTGACGCACGAGATGGGCTTCGCCCGGCAGGTCGCCGACACCGTCGCCTTCATGGACCGGGGCGTGGTGCTGGAGGCCGGCCCGCCCGAGGCCATCTTCCAGCGGGCCGAGCATCCGCGACTGCGCCGTTTCCTCGACCAGGTGCTCTGAGCCGCGCCGGTCGGACCGCCGCCGACGGTCACTCGTTGGGCCCGCGCCCCAGCAGCCGGATCTCCTCGTTGTCCAGCGCAGATTGAAGTTCCTGGAGCACCAGGTCGTCGATCTCCCGGTTGTCGCGCAGCCGGGTGACCTCCCGCCTCTTGTGGGCGAGAACGCCGAGGCGCAGTCGGCGTTCCAGCCGGCGCTCCTCGGCGGTGTTCCCACCGCTCTCGTCGAGGTCTTCCAGATGCCGCCGGTACTCGGCTTCCAGCCGACGCACCGATTCATCCTGGGCACCGATTTCCGCGGCGACCTGGGGAAGAGCGGCCAGGCCCACCTCGGTGGCCCGCCGCCGGGCGTTGCGGGCCTCGTCGACGCGTTCCGGGTCGCCGCTCAGCCCGGCCCAGCGCACGACCAACGGCAGGGTGGCGCCCTGAAGCAGCATGATCAGCACGATCACCAGCGCGGTGACGAAGATGATCAGATCCCGTTCGACCACCGGTTGACCGTCGACCATCACCGTCGGGACGGCCAGTGCGGCGGCCAGCGAGACCGCGCCCCGGAAACCGGACCAGCCCGCGACGGTCCCCACCCGCCAGGCGGACGGCCCGTGGCTCGGGTCCATTATCCGGCGGCGCCGCAGCCGCGCCGACTGCGCGGTCAGGTAGACGAAGAGCAGGCGGGTGCCGATCACGACCAGGGTGACCACCAGCACGATCAGCAGAGCCCGCTCGGGCGAGGTGCTGGTGATGCTCCGCACCGAGCGGGGAATCTGCGTGCCGAGCAGGACGAACAACCCGCCGTTGATCAGGAACGTGGAGAGGTCCCAGAACGCGTACGCCAGCACCCGGGACCGGGCGCGGATCACCCGTGGGCCGGCGTAGGCCAGCACCAGGCCGGCGACCACCACCGCCAGCACACCGCTGGCGTGCACCGCGTCGGCGAGCAGGAAGGCTCCGAACGGGGTCAGCACGCTGAGCGCGCCCTCGCGCAGCGGATCGTCGAGCCGCTTGCGGATCAGCACCACGGCGGCCCCCACCAGCAGACCGGCGACCACGCCGCCGACACTGGCGCCGACGAACTCCTCGCCGATGCCCAGGACGCCCGGCTCGGCGCTGTGGCTGAGCAGACCCACTGCCACCGCGAAGACCACCAGCGCGGTTCCGTCGTTGATCAGGCTCTCCGCGTGCAGGGTGGTGAGCAGCTTCCGGGGCAGCCGCTTGGCCAGGCCGGTGACCGCGGCGGCGTCGGTCGGCGCGAGGACCGCGCCGAGCACCCAGGCGGCGGCGGGATTCACCCCGAGCGCCTGCGCGGCGAACGACACCGTGACCATGGTGAGCACCACCAGCACCACGGCGAGCAGCCCGATCACCGGCAGGTTGGCCCGGATCTCCCGCAGGCTGATGGTGAGGCTCTCCCGGTACAGGATCGCCGGCAGGAAGATCAGCAGGACCAGGTCAGGTTCCAGGGTGACCCCGGACAGCGGCGGCGTGAGCCCGAGCAGCACGCCCAACGCGATGAGCAGGACCGGCGGGGCGACCCGGTACCGACCGCCGAGGGTGGTGCCGACGAGGACGGTGACACCGAGCACCACGATCAGGATGAGCGCCTCCACGCGTACCCCCCTCGGACCATGGCCGACGGTGGACGCGCCGGTGGTTCCATCTGACCGCACCGGCCGGTGGGTTCCGGCGGAAACTGGCAAGTCGCGGTGCCGGCGGGCGCGGGTCAGTCGGTGGCGCGGGCGCGCGCTGTCACCGCACGGGCCGTACGACGGTGTTCGGCCGCCTCCTCGGGCCGGCCCAGCGCGGCGGCCAGGTCGGCGAGGTGCCCGGCCACCGGGCCGACGGTGAGCACCCCGCTGCCGGCGGCCAGCTCGGCGGCGGCCGGCAGCAGCTCGGCGTGGACCCGGGTCATCGTGGCCTGGTCGTCGAGGGCACGCGCCGCCCGACCGACGAGGCAGAGCCGCACCTCACGCAGCAGATCGTGCGGCCCCTCGGGAAGCGCCCGCAGCGCGGCCGCGGCGGCGTCCCGGTCGCCTTCGGCGAGCAGCAGCAACGGCCGGACCCACGGTTCGTGCGGACCCCAGTCCAGGTCGGCCCAGTCGTCCGCGCCAAGCACGGTGATCAGCCGATCGGCCCCGCCGGGCCCGGTCGTCGGCCGGTCGGCGTCGGCCAGCCGCAGGCCGAGTACGGCCAGTGGGAGCAGCCCCTGGGTCAGCCCCGGCATGCCGTCGGCGCTCACGCCCTCGGCCGCCGAGCGGTACGCCTGTGCCGCCGCGTCCGAGTCGCCGTCGAGGGCCAGGCGCAGTGCGGCGTACCACCGGGTGAAGACGTCGACCAACGGCAGCTCGTACCGTTCGGCGAGGCGGTCGGCGGCGCGGGCGTGCTCGTCGGCGGCGGGCCGGTCGGCCAGCGCGCAGTTGGCCTGGACCAGGACGAGGTGGCCGAGCACCTCGAAGGTCACCAGGTGGTGCCGGGCGGCCAGCTCGACCAGTTCCACGCCGATCCGGGCCCGCGCGTCGGCCAGACCGACGCGGTGGAAGGCGTGCATGAAGCGGGCGTTGAGCGCGAAGGCCAACAGCCCGGGATCGCCGAGGTCGCGGGCGATCGTCTCGGCCTCGACGGCGGCGCGGCGGCCACGATCGGTGGTGGTGCCGCGCAGCTCCAGCGCGAGGGTGCTCAGCAGCCGGCTGCGCTGCATCGAGCCGATCGGGCCGAGCCCGGTCAGGGCGTGCTCGGCGGCTCGGACGATGTGCCCGGAGAGCAGGTCGTCGTCGTTGCGCGTCCAACTGGCGGGCACGTCGAAGCCCGCCAGCGCCTCCTGGATCAGCAGGGGGTCGCCGGTGGACTCGGCGACGGTGATCGCCTCGGCACGCCGTAGCCGTGCCTCGGCCAGCCGGCCCGTCACGGCAAGCGCCCGCCCCAGGCCGAGCAGCGCGCTCACCCGCCCACGCGGCTCGACCCCGCCGGCGCGGTCGTACGCGTCGATCGCCTGGCCCCACAGGCGCGCCGCCTCGTGGGGGTTGCCGCCCCGTTCGGCCCCCTCGGCCGCCACCCGGGCGTACGTCGACGCCTCGGCGGCGTGGACCGGCCCGCCGGCGCGCAGCAGGTGGTACGCGAGGGCCGCCGGCTCGACGGGTTCCCGCTGTCGCAGCACCTCGGCGACGGCCGCGTGCCAGGTGGCGCGGCGCGGCGCGGACAGGTCGGCGTAGAGCGTGTCGCGGACCAGGATGTGGGTGAAGCGCAGCCGCCCGTCGGACTCCCGTTCGGTGAGGAACCCGGCCGCCAGGGCGCGGTCCACGGCGTCCAGCGCTGTCGTCGGGTCACCAGCCAACACGCCCAGCACGTCCGGGTCGAGGTCCCGGCCGAGCACGGCCGCCTGCCGCAGCACGGTACGGGTCGAGGCGGGCAACTGCGCCAACCGGTGCCGGATCACGTCGCGTACCCCGGGCGGCACGGCGGCCAACCCCGCCTGCCCCGTGCTCGCGTACAGCTGGGCCAGTTCGCGGACGAAGAACGGGTTACCGCCGCTGCGCTGGTGGATCGACCGGGCGGTGGCCTGGTCCAGTTCCGCCCCGACGATGGCGCCGGCCAGCTCGCCGGTCGCCGACGCGGGCAGGCCGGCAAGATACTCCCGGACCGGCTCCAGCCCCGCGGCGCGGGCCAGGGTGGCGGTCAGCTCCGGGCTGATCTCGGTGGCCCGGTAGGTGCCGACGATCAGCACCGGCCCGCCGGCCGGCTGCGGGCCGGTGAGCAGTGCGGTCAGCAGGTCCAGGGTGTCGCCGTCGGCGCGGTGCAGGTCGTCGAGGACCAGCAGGACCGGCTCCCGGTCGGCGGCCGCCGAGATCAGCGAGGCCACCGCGCGGTGTCGACGGAATCGCACGGTGGCGGGGTCAGCCGACCCGTCAGCTGACCCGTCAGCCGACCCGTCTTCCGAGTCGGCGGTGACGGCGGCGGGGGCGACGACGGGGGCGGCGGTCCCGGCGAGCGCGTCGGTGATCTGGGTCCACGGCCACGCTGGCGGAGCGCCCTCGTACTCCGGGCTGCGTCCCCACGCCGTGGTCCAGCCCTCGGCGGCGAGTCGCCGGGTCAGGGCCTCGGCCAGCGCCGTCTTGCCGGCGCCCGGGTCGCCGCTGAGCAGGGCGAGCGTGGGCCGGCGGCGAAGGGACGCGGCCTCGGCGGCGCGCCGCAGCCGCTCCAGCTCCGCGTCGCGGCCCACGAACGGGCGCTGCTCCGCCTGGACGGGACGAACGGGTTCCCCGAGGCCGGGGGTGACGGCCCGGTCGAGGGCCGGGGCGAGGTGCGACGCCTGGGCCAGGATGTCGGCTTCCAGCCGTCGCAGCTCGGGCCCCGGGTCCACGCCCAGCTCGGTCACCAGGACGTGGCGGGCCTCCCGCAGCGCGGCCAGCGCGTCGCCCTGCCGGCCGGCGCGGTACCGGGCAGTCGCAAGCAGCCGCCAGGCGTCCTCGCGCAGCGGATGGCTGGCCAGGTGCGCCGGTAGGTCCGCGGCGGCGTCGTCCGGTCGGCCCACCGCCAGGAGCGCCTCGGCCCGCCGCTCGACGGCCAGCATCCGCAGCTCGTCCAGCCGGTTGATCTCCGCGACCGCCCAGGACTCGTTGGCGCAGTCGGCGTACGCGGGCCCGCGCCAGAGCCCGAGCGCCGCGTCCAGCGCGGCCAGGGCCGGCGCGGGACGCCCGACCGCCAGCAGCCGGGCCGCCTCGCCGACGGCCGCCTCGAACTGTCCGGCGTCGACCGCGTCCGGAGCGGCCTTCAGCGCGTACCCGGGCGGCTCGGTGACCAGGATCCGGGCCGGCTGGCGGGGTGGTCTGTCGGGCTCCAGGGCCCGGCGCAGGTCGGCGACGAAGGTCCGGATCGCGCTCACCGCGCCGTCCGGTGCGACCTCCCACAGGTCGTCGACGAGACGATCCACCGGCACCACCCGACCGTGGGCGATCAACAGCCGGCCCAGCACCAGGCGCTGCCGGTGTCCCCGCAGGGGGACCGGGCCGCGCTCGGTAGCGGCGATCACCGGCCCGAGTACGCCGAAGGTCACCGCGACGGGCGCCGTCAGCTGCCTGGTCATGGCACCAATCTAGGCCCGTGGCCCGGTCGGCACTGATCCGACGCTGACCGGCTGCTGATCACCGCCGGGCAGGCTCGGTGAGGTACGACGGCGACGGGCCACCGCCCTCGCCGGCACTGCTCACCAGGAAGGTTCCCCGTGGACCCGAAGATCAACGGATTCGCCTACCGACGCGTCACCGTCGCCGACGGCGTGACGCTCAACGCCGCCGTGGGCGGTTCCGGGCCGGCAATCATGCTGTTGCACGGCTTTCCGCAGACCCACCTCATGTGGCGACACGTCGCCGCCGATCTCGCCGCCGACCACACGGTCATCTGCCCCGACCTGCGCGGCTACGGCGACAGCGACAAGCCCGTCGACACCGACGGCACCGGGTACGCCAAGCGCACCATGGCCGCCGACATCGTGGCGCTGGCCGGCGCGCTCGGTCACGATCGGTTCGCGTTGGCCGGGCACGACCGGGGCGCCCTAGTCGCGTTCCGCGCCGGCCTCGACCATCCGGCGGCGGTCAGTCAACTGGCCCTGCTCGACGTGCTACCCACCCTGGACATGTGGGACGTGCTGCACGGCGCCAGCGCCGCGGTGGCGTTTCACCTCTATCTGATGGCGCAGCCGCCCGGCCTGCCGGAAGAGATGATCGCCGGCAGCCCGGACGCCTTCTTCGGTCATTTCCTGGATGTCTGGACCCGTGATCCGGAGGCCCTGCCGCCGGAGGTGCGGACCGCGTACCTGCGCGCGTCCCGCGAAGCCGTCCCCTCGATCGTCGCCGACTATCGGGCGTCCGCCGGGATCGACGTGGCCCACGACGCCGCTGACCGGACGGCCGGCAACCGGCTGCGGATGCCGGTGACGGTGCTGCAGCAGGACTGGGGTGCGGCGCTGGGCTACGACGCGGCGGCGGTGTGGCGGGCCTGGGCACCGGACCTGGACCACCAGACGGTCACCTGCGGACACTTCATGGCGGAGGAGGCCCCCGCCGAGGTGCTCCGGGCGCTGCGCAAGCTGCTCGCTCGTTGATCCATCGGCGACCCGGCCCACCACTGCCACCATGGGCAAGATATCCGACACCAGTTGTCCCGGATGGCCGTGCGGCCGGGTCGCCGCGCCTCAGCCGCGCCAGAGCCCAAAAAACCGGCCAGTAACAGGCTTTGACCTGCGGGAACGCGACGTTACACCAGGTGGACGCCAACCGGTCATCGGTGATACACAGGCAGATACCGACAGCCAACGACGTCACGTCGCTCCATCTTCTTGCCCAACGACCGTCCACAGGCAACGAACCACTGGGCTCGCCGCACGGACCGCAGCTCGACACTCGCGAACCACCGAACGGCACCGGCCCACCGGGCGCTGCCGGACGCCGGTCCTCGACCAAGGAGTTGCCGTGGGAAACCTACGAATCCGATCCCGCCACCAGCCGTACGAGATCGCTGTTCTGGCCGCGGCGCCGCTCTGCGGCATTCTGATGATAGCCCTCGATGTGCGACCGACGTCCGTCCAGACGTCGATGCCGGAGCCGATCCGGATCGCCTGGGAGCTGGGTCTGATCGCGGTGGGTGTGGGTGGGCTACTGGGCATCCTCTGGCCCGGCCGGCTCTCCACCGGGCTCGGCCTCGAACTCGCATCGGTGCTGGTGCTCGGCACGATCACCGGCATGTACGCGGTGGCCGTGGTGGTCATGTCGGGCCGAAATGCCATCGTCTCGACGTCGTTCGTGATGGCGGTGACGGTCGGATCGCTCTGGCGGGCCGCGCAGATCGCCATCGACCTACGTCGCCTGGCCCGAGCGTGCGAGTTCGTGACCTACGAACAGTTGCAGGCAGGTGTCACGTGAATACCGCACCCGCGCCAGCCGCACCGCACTGGGTGCAGGTGGCGCTCAGCGTGCTCGGCATCCTCGGCGGAGGCACCGGCCTGGCCGCGATCGCCACCGTCGTGGTGCAGCGGGGCAAGTTCAAGGCCGATGCCGCCGACACGCTCACCGAGGCCGCCCTCACGCTCGTGCAGCCGTTGCAGACGCGGATCACCCAACTGGAGGGCGAGGCGTTCAGCGCCCGGTCCGAGCTGGGAACGCTCCGCGAGCAGGTCAACCAGTTGCAGTTCGTGGTCCGGGTGCTCACCCGGACACTGGATCGCTGGCGTGCCGCGATCCGCGCCCCCGACGCCACGTTGCGCAAGGTCCGTGCGACGGTGGCGGAGTCCGATCGCATTCCCGAGATGGACCGTTGACCGCAGTGGTGTCCCCGCACCGCCCGGCCCACGGCCGGCAGGCTCAGCCGGCAGCCCGGAGGCGTTCGGTGAGCTCGCGCACCGCCGACCGGAACTCGGGGTCGGTCTCGCCCGGATGGTGCCCCCGTAGCGGCGGCGCGGACCGCTCCCCCGGTGCCGGCAGCAGGTCCGGTGGGTCCCGCAACCGCCGGTCGACCCGGCCCGCCGGATCGGCCGGGTCCGGGGGTGGATCGCCGGGGCGGTGTGCGGCGAAGACCCAGCCGCCGACCGGGTCGGTGTCCCGCCAGAGGTTGAGCCACCGCCACTCGACCCGCTCCCCCACCTCACGCAGCACCTCCTCGTTGAGGTAGGCCGGAAAGAGCCGGGCGTACAGGCGGTCCAGCGGTGACCCGTAGGTGAGCAGCGCGACCCGCTGACGTACGTGCGGGGGCAGCCGCAACACCGCAAGAGCGAGCAGCGCGGACCCGTGGCTGTGCCCACAGAGCAACACCCCGACGTGCCGCTCGGCCAGTTGGCTGATCCGGTCGGCCAACTCGGGCACCGCGCGGTCGGCGTAGCTCGGCGGCGCGAACGGGTGCGCGGCCCGGGGCCAGAAGGTGCCCAGGTCCCACAGGATGCCGACGTGCCGGCGAAACCACGGAGTCCGATAGGCGAACACACCACCGGTCAACAGCGTGAGCAGCAACGCGGCGAGAAGGTAGCTGCCCCCGCTGAGCCCCATCTGGACGGCTGCGGCCGGCAGCCCGAGCAGTTGCCGGGTCAACTCCTCCGGTTCACGCCCGGTACCCCCCACCAGACTCGTGGCCAGTCCGACCACCGCGAGCGCCGCGTACGTGGCGGCCAGCAGACCCAACCACTCGGTGAACCGCGCCCGGGCGATGGTCTTCGTCGTCAGCAGTAGCCGGCCGACCGCCTCCGGTGGCACGACCGGGAAGTCACGGGCGGCGATCGCCGCCGCCGCACGCCGCCGGCGCCGCCGCGACACGACGCTCAACGCGCCACACAGCAGCACCGCCGCGACCACGTGCAGGAAGAAGGCCAGCAGCGTCCAGCGATACGCCAAAGGTGGCCCACCGTCACCGCGGTAGCCGCCGAGCAACTCCCCCGTCTGGTAGACGAGGCCGGCGGATAGCGCGCCGGTCAGGCCGACCGCGAGGGTGGCGAGGACCGCCGCGCCCAGGCCCCCCGGCAGCGCGGACCGGCCGCCCACCCGACCGCGCTGCCACAGCACCACTCCGCTGAGCAGCACCAGCAACATCATCTGGCCGAGCAGCGCCCCGCCCGCGATCCCGCCGTAGCCGGGAAGCCCGGTCGCCGACGACCAGTCGCGCCGGTCGTTTGCCACGGTGGCAAGGGTCGCCACGCTCAGGACAGCCGACACCGCGCCCGCCGTGCGGGCGGTCCAGGTCGCCGTGCGGGCGGTCGCCGCCCGGTCGATCATCCCCGAAGCGGCGAGCAGACCGACGCAGGTCAGCAACACCGCCACGCTGAGCGCCAGCAGCAGCGTCGTGGAGAACGTCGCGCCGCTGGCGCGACGGGCCGTGAGCAGCATGACATTGAGTACGCCGAGCGCGGCGGCCACGTGGATCGCGCGCAGCCGGTGCACCAGCGGCTCCACGGCCCACAGTGGGTTGTCGGCCGGGCCGGACCGACGGGTGCCGAGGAGCCGCAGAACCGCTATGGCGGCGATCGGCAGGAGCGCCAGCACGGCCAGCCGCTGCCCGACGTGCCGGCCGTCGAGCCCGGCCATTGTGTCGAAGGGCGGACGGCAGCGGGCCGCACCGAGACACCGCCAGGCGAGCAGGTCGAGGGCGACTCCCGCGATGGACACCACGTACAGCACTGTGAGGTTGAGCGCGAGGAGCCGACACAGCACGCTGACCGCGGCGGCGCGGCGGCGGTCCGTGGGGCGCATCCACACGGCCAGGTTGCTGAGCATGAACGGCAGCAGGAAGACCATGGCGAGGGTCCGGCCGACCGTGCCCGAGGGCAGGTCACCCCAGCGGTACGCCTCCAGCGTCACCCCGTCCGGGCCGACGCCGTCCGACCGGGCGGCCCGGTGGAAGCCCCCGCTGCCGTCGCCGGCGACCTGCCGGACCTGCGACTGGTCGAGGATGACCGTGGGGTCCGCCCCGGACACGCCGTGCACCCGCAACTCCACCACGTCGTGTCGTCGCGGTTGGTCGTCGTGCCGCGGCCTTCCCCCTGGCATCGGCGGAGCTATCCGGGTCGCCGCTGGGCGGGTGCGTCGCTCTCCCCGGACTGGCGGATGAACCGCCGCAGTCCCGGCATAGCGTCGAACAGGACGATCAGCAGCAACACCCCGGCGACGACGGCGCTGTTGACAAGTTGCGGGGACCGCACGGTGGCCAGCCCGCCCACGATGATGGCCGGCACACCGACCAGGCGCGCCCAGGGCCACCTGCCGTCGACCACCGCCGCGAGCATGATCCGGGCGGTCAGGAACAGCGCGGGGCCGATGACGCCCACGGTCGTCTGCCCCGTTTCGTGTTCTCCCGGGTGGTCGATCGTCATTTCCATGGCCACCGAGGTGGCCAGCACACCAGCGATCATGACGAGGTGCAGGTAGCCCGCCATCAGCGTCAACTTGCTGCCGGGCGGGCCCTCCGCCTCGATTCTGGCGCCCAGCCGTCCGCCCGCGGGCACCAGATAGAGCCGGGCAAGGGCCACCGCGGTCACGAACGCCAGGGCGAAGGCCGCCGTGCTGTCCCGGCCCAGGCCGGACTGGCTGTAGGTGACGCCGGCGATCAGGATCAGCTCACCCAGGGCGATGATGAAGATCTGTTGGTACCGCTCGGAGAGGTGTGTTCCGTTCACCTGGAGTTCCGGCCAGGTGCTGCGTCCGAGCCGCGGAAACGGCCAGCGCAGCCGCGCCAGGGAGTACTCCAGCACGAGGGCGAGCACCCAGAGCACCTCCCGGGCCGGAGCCACGGCTGCCCCGACCACCCAGAGCACACCGGAGATCGCGAACCAGACCGCCACCCGCAGGCTGCGCACCTGTAGCGGGTGCCCCTGCAGGGCGGGGATCAGGATCGCCGCCCGACCCAGGTGGATGGCCACGTAGGCGACGGCGAACACCATGGCGTGCCGGTCGAACACTGTGGGTACGGCCGCCGCCATCAACAGGCCGCCGAACATCGTCCACAGCAGCAGGGTGACGATCAGCGGGGCCCGGGGGTCGAACCAGTCCGCCGACCAGGCGGTCACGAACCACACCCACCAGAGCGCCGCCAGCATCAGCAGCACCTGGAAGCCACCGTTGAAGCTGGGGTCGTCGAGCAGCGCCCGGGACAACCGGGTCAGCGCGAAGATGAACGCCAGGTCGAAGAAGAGCTCCAGGAACGACGCCTTGCCCGGGTTCTCCCGCCGGAGCAGCAGCTGTCCCGGAAGCCTGCCCGCCATCGCCATCCTTCCCCGGCCCGCAGCTGCCACCGCCGCCCCAGTCGTACCACCCGGACTGCCGGGCCCGGGTCGGTTCCGCCGAGCCTGGGCCGTCGTCGTCAGCGGGCGGCGGTGACGCCGCGCTGGGAGATCAGGTCGGACGCCACGGTCCAGAGCCGCTCGGCGTTGCCCGGGTCGACCGCGTACGCGGCCACCCCGCTGTAGTCGGCGGGCCGTTCGGTGACGACCGGGGCCTCGGCGCAGTCCTCGAAGTAGCGACCCCCGACACCGTCCAGCAACGGGGACGCCGCGAGCAGCACCGAGGTCGCCGCACCCTGTTGCGGGGTCTTGTGCATCTCCTTGGGCGACTTGAGCCCACCGGTGTGCTTCTGCAAGCCGGTGGCGATCGCGCCCGGGTTCAGCGCGTTGGAGTAGATCCCCTCTCCGGACCAGCGGCGTGTCACCTCGACCGCCAGCAGGGCCTCGGCGCTCTTGGACTGCCCGTAGGCCAGCAGCGGGTCGTACGGGCGGAACGCGAAGTGCAGGTCGTCGAAGATCACCGGGGAGAAGAGGTTCCCGCTGGAGCTGACCGACACCACCCGGGCGCCGCCGGCCGCGGCGAGGGCGTCGTGCAGGCCGACGGTCAACGCGAAGTGCCCCATGAAGTTGGTGGCGAACTGCATCTCCCAGCCCTCGGCGGTGCGCTCCAGCTCGGGCAGCGCCATGATCCCCGCGTTGTTGACCAGGATGTGCAGCGGCTGGTCCCAGTCGGCGACGAACTGGCGTACCGAGGTCTGGTCGGCCAGGTCCAGCGCGCGGACGGTGACCCGCTCCGCGCCGATGCTGGCCGCGATGTCGGCGGCGGCCTGCTCGCCGGCCGCGACCCGGCGGACCCCGAGCACGACCTCGGCGCCGGCGGCGGCGAGTGACCGGGCCGTCTCGATGCCGATACCGGCGGCACCGCCGGTGATGACGGCCCGCTTGCCGGTCAGGTCCACCTCGGCGATGACCTCGTCGGCGGTCGAGGCGAAACCGAAGGGGGTGGTGATGCGCTCTGTCATTGCTGTCCCGTCTCTCGATCACCCTTACTCCGACACTGTCACCCCGGTGGCAGGCGTTAGCCGGTTCCCTGTTTTTCCTGGTAGTGGCAGGACCAGGCTGGGCGGTCGGTGGCGGCTCCTACGATGGGCGGGTGAGCACGGCCGGCCCGCTGGGCGAATACCTGCGTGCCCGGCGCGAGCTGATCGGGCCGGGTGACGTCGGCCTGCCCGCGCACGGCCGTCGGCGGGTGCCCGGCCTGCGGCGCGAGGAGGCGGCCCTGCTCGCCGGCATCAGCGCCGACTACTACCTGCGGTTGGAGCAGGGGCGCGATCGGCACCCGTCGACGCAGGTGGTCGAGGCGCTGGCCCGCGCGCTGAGGCTGGACGCGGACGCCGCGGCACACCTGCACGGCCTGGCCCGGCCGGTGCCGGCCCGCCGGGCGGCGCGACCATCGGAGCGGGTGCCGGTGGGTATCCGGCAGTTGGTCGGTTCGTGGGCCGAGCCCGCCTTCGTGCACGGTCGACACCTGGACGTGCTCTTCGCCAACCCCGTCGCGACCGCGCTGGCGCCGATCTTCACCGCCGGGGTGAACCTGCTGCGCGCAGTCTTTCTGGACCCGAGCGTGCCGGCGCTCTACCCGGGTCTGACGGCGGTCGCGGCCAACGCGGTGGCCGGCCTGCGCGCACAGGTCGGCCCCGAGGTGGACGACCCCCGCCTCATCGAGCTGGTAGAGGAGCTGACGGCCGGCAGCGAGCGGTTTCGGCGGTTGTGGGCCCGGCACGACGTCACGGCCCGTGCGGGCGGCGGGGTGCGGGTGTTCCAGCACCCGGAGCTGGGCGAGTTGGCGCTGCGCTACGAGAAGCTCGCGATCAGCGGCACCACCCAGTCGCTGGTCGTCTATCACGCCGAGCCGGGCAGCCCGTCGGCGCGCTCACTGGCCCGGCTGGCTCGACGGGCGGCACCGCGCTAGCCTCGCCGTCCCCGAAGCGGGCCGGCTATCGGGTGGCCGCCCGCTCGGCGACCACCACCGAGATCCCGTCGAGGACGCGTTGCAGACCGAACTCGAACGCGTACTCCGGGCCGTACGCGGCGCCGTGCTGTTGGCCGGCCGCGGTGCCGACCCGGGACGCGGTGGGGTAGGCGCCGGGTTTCAGGAAGGTCTCCAGCCAGGGCGCGTGCGACTGCCACCACTGACCGTCGGTCATGCCGGTCTCGCGCTCCAGGTCGACCACTTCGGAGGCGGCCCGGGCGGCGCTCTTGACGTGACCCAGCACGAGGGTGAGCACCGCGTCGACCTCGACGTCGGTGAGCCCGATGTCGACGATCGCGCCGAGCTCGTAGTCGTACTTGGCCATCAGGTTCGGGCCGAGCACCGGTCGGGCCGTCTCGGCCCGCAGCATCCAGGGATGCCGTTGGTAGAGCGCCAGATTGTCGCGGGCGATCCGTTCCAGCCTGGTCCGCCAGTCGCCCTCGACGACGGGGCGCGGCATCTCGCCGTACGCGGTGTCGATCATGACGGCGACGAGTTCGGCCTTGCCCGGCACGTAGGTGTAGACCGACATCGTGCCGACCCCCAGCGCCTCACCGACCCGGCGCATGGTCAGCGCGTCGAGCCCCTCGGCGTCGGCGATGTCGATCGCGACCCGGACGATCCGGTCGACGCTGAGCGCCGGACCCGCGCTGCGACTGGTCGGCTCGCGGGTGCGCCAGAGAAGGGCCAGGCTGCGGGCCGGGTCTGCGGTCGCCTTGCGCTCACTCGCCATGGTGCGGCCATCCTAACAACGAGGCCGTACGCCGTACGACCGCGCCGGCCGCCGTCAGCACTGGTCACGCGGGCCGCGCGACGGCGCGTTCTTCCCGTTTCCGGAACCCCCGCACACCCGGTCGCCGGTAGTGCTGGGCATACCCGAAGAGTGGATCTGGACGGCTGGGGCACCCGGTCGCTCGCGATTAGCGTCTGCTGCATGACCTCGGAACACCCTTCACACCTGGCCGAGGCGCTACGCCGCCGCCGCTGGCTGATCTCCGCGTGGCCCTGGCGCGCACTGGCCTACCTGGTGACCACAGTGCCGATCGCCGGCGTCCTCGGCGTCGGGCTGCTCGTCATCGGCGCCCCCCTGCTGGCCGCTGCCAACGGGCTCCGACAGCACGGCCGACCGCCGAGCATCGCGCTGATGCTGTTCCTGATCACCGGCAGCATCATCCTGCTGGCGTTGGCCCCGCTCCTGAGCTTCGCGGTGGCCGCCATCGAGCGGTGGCGGGTCGGGCTCGTCGACGGTCGTCCGCTGCCCTCGTCGCCGTGGCCGGGCCTGGCCGCCCGATACCGCAGCGCCGCCACCTGGCGGGAGGTGGCGTACCTGTTCTGGCTGGGCGGGTTCACGCCGGTCGCGTACTGGGTGTTCCTGGTGCTGGTGCTGCTCGACCTCGGGATGATCTCCAGCCCCTGGCTGGCCGGCGACGCCAACCAGCCGGTGGTGATCTGGCAGCCCATCGACAGCACCGGCGAAGCCATTCCGTACGCGATCGTCGGGGTGCTGCTGATCCCGGTGCTCTGGTACGCCATCGGCCTGCTCGCCGCCATCCAGGCAGCAGTGGCCCGGTGGTTGCTGGCCCACCCGGTGGACGCGGCGGCGCTGCGCGAGGTCGCCCGCTCCCGCACCCGACTGGTCGGCGCGTACGAGGCCGAACGCCGCCGCATCGAGCGCGACCTGCACGACGGCGCACAGCCCCGGCTCACCAGCCTCACCCTCCAGCTGGGGCTGGCCCGGCTGGACGTACCCGAGGACTCCCCCGCCTCCCGACCACTCGCCGTGGCGCACGACCAGGCCCGGGGTCTGATGGTGATGCTGCGGCAGTTGGTGCACGGCATCCGCCCGCAGAGCCTCACCGACCTCGGCCTGGCCGGCGCCGTACGCGAGCTGGCCGACGCCGCCACCATCCCGGTCGCCGTGCACGCCGACCTGCACGACGAGCTGCCGGAGATCGTGGAGACCACCGCCTACTTCGTGGTGTCCGAGGCGCTGGGCAATGTGGCCCGGCACTCCCGAGCGACCCGCGTCGACGTACGCCTCACCCGCGCAGCCGGTGACCTCGTCGTCGAGGTGACCGACGACGGTCACGGCGGCGCCGACGCGGCCCGGGGCACCGGCCTGACCGGGCTCGCCGACCGGGTCGCCGCCGTGGACGGCCGGCTGCTGCTGTCCAGCCCGCCCGGCGGCCCTACAGTGGTCCGGGTGGAGTTGCCATGCCGCCGGTGACCCGGGTGGTGCTCGCCGAGGACGAGGTGCTGCTGCGAGAGGGTCTGGTCGCCCTGCTGACCCGCTTCGACTTCACGGTCTGCGCAGCCGTCGGCTCCGCACCGGACCTGCTGGCGGCGGTCCGCGACCACCAACCGGACCTGGTGCTGACCGACATCCGGATGCCGCCGGGTCGCCGCGACGACGGGCTGCGCGCGGCCGTCGCGCTGCGCACCGAGCGACCTGACCTCCCGGTCGTGGTGCTCAGCCAGTACGTGCAGACCGGGTACGCGGCGGCGCTGCTGGACAGCGGCGACGGCCAACGGGTGGGCTACCTGCTCAAGGACCGGGTCGCCGAGGTCACCGAGTTCGTCGACACGCTGCGCCGGGTCGCCGGCGGCGGCACCGCCATCGACCCGGACGTGGTCCGGCAACTTCTGCACCGCCCCCGCGACCCGCTCGCCGCACTGTCCGTCCGGGAACGCGAGGTGTTGGCGCTGCTCGCCGAGGGGCGGTCCAACGCGTCGATCGCCGGCCGGTTGCACGTCAGCGAGGCGGCGGTCGGCAAGCACGTCGGCAACATCCTGCTCAAGCTCGACCTGCCACCCAGCGACGACACCAACCGTCGGGTGTTGGCGGTCCTCACCTACCTGCGCGCCGACCCGGTGGCCTGACCGGCGCCGGGCCGAGATCGGGCCCGACCGCCCCCGGCGTAGATTCTTCTCAGCGGTACCGACGCCAGGTCAGGGCGCGGACCATCAAGACGGGGGCACGGCATGGCGAAGGCGCTGCGGGTTGGTCTGCTGGGGTACGGGCTGGCGGGCCGGGTGTTCCACGCGCCGCTGATCGCCGCGACTCCCGGGCTGCGGCTCGACGCCATCGTGACCCGTGATCCGCAGCGACGCGAGCAGGCCCGACAGCACTTCCCGGACGCCCGCCTGGTCGACGACGCCGACGAGCTGTGGCGTACCCCGGACGCCCTGGACCTGGTCGTGGTGGCGACGCCGAACCGGCAGCACGTGCCGATGGCCCGCGCGGCGCTCGCCGGCGGCCTGCCGGTCGTCGTCGACAAGCCCCTCTCTCCGACCGCCGCGGAGGGCCGCGTGCTGATCGACGAGGCGACCGAGCGTGGGGTGCCGCTGACGGTCTTCCAGAACCGGCGCTGGGACGGCGACTTCCTGACCGTCCGCCGCCTGGTCGAGCAGGGCGAGTTGGGGCAGGTGCTGCGCTTCGAGTCCCGGTTCGAGCGGTTCCGTCCGACGATCAAGCCGGGCTGGCGGGAGCTCGCCGGTCCGGAGGAGGCCGGCGGTGCCCTCTTCGACCTCGGCGCGCACCTCGTCGACCAGGCGGTGCAGCTGTTCGGCCGGGTCGACCGGGTCTACGCGGAGGTGGACCGTCGCCGCGCGGGGGCGGCCGTCGACGACGACGCCTTCGTGGCGTTGACCCACGCCAACGGGGTCCACTCGCACCTGTGGATGGGCGCGGTGACCGCCCAACTCGGGCCGCGCCTGCGGGTGCTGGGCGATCGGGCCGGCTACACCAGTTACGGGCTGGACGTGCAGGAGGCGGCGCTGCACGACGGTGGCCGACCGGACCAGCCGGGTTGGGGCGAGGTCCCGTCGGACCGCTACGGCCTGCTCGGCGTCGACGGTGACCTGCGGCCGGTGCCCACCGAGCCCGGCGCGTACCAGAGCTTCTACGCCCAGGTGGCGGCTGCGCTGCGCGACGGCGCGCCGATGCCGGTGGACCCCCGGGACTCCGTCCACACTGTCGAGTTGATCGAGCTGGCCCACCGGTCGGCGGCCGAGGGCGTGGTGCTGCCGGTCCCGACCGCCTGACCGGGGCCTGACACCCGGTCGGCACGTCCCGCCGGCGGGGCCGTCCTTGCAGACGCGAAAACCAGTGGAGCGGCGCCGCCGTACGCCGTTACCGTGCTGCGCAACCAGGTCGTCTAGGCAAGGACGTGCCGTTGTACACCCTGTGAGACCTCCCGAGAGCTGATCTGTCGCGCGTCGCGCAGCTGCGCCGCGCTCCTTTTTGCTGCGGACTTCTCACTGAAAACCGGTGTACCTCTGTGCTCAGAAATTGGGCCGTCGTGCCCACCTGCCTGCCCATCATTCGCCGCCGTTGCCACGCGTGCGCGTCCCACCGCCTTCGGGCGAGCGGCAAGTTCCGGGTCAACGCCAACCACAAGATCCTCGACGTCTGGCTTCTCGCGCTCTGCACCGGGTGCGGGGAGACGGCGAAGCTCACCGTCCTGGAGCGGATGACAGTGCGCTCCATCCCACCCGAACTGCTGGACCGGCTCCATGCCAACGACCCCGGCCTGATCGCCGACCTGCTCCAGGATCCGGCCGTCCAGCACCGAAACCGGTTCGCCCTGGACTGGACCGACGCCTGGCGTCTCGACACCGGCGGATCGGATCACCTGGACCTCGACGTGATCGACGTCGCGGTCCGCAACGCGGCGCGGATCCCGGTCCGGCCGACCCGACTGATCGCGGAGGGTTGCGGCCTCTCCCGGGCCGAGGTCGACCGACTGATCACGGAGGGGAAGATCGTTTCGGCGTTCCGGTTGAGCGGCAAGCTCTCCGGGGACTTCACCTTCACGCTGAAGCGCTGACCCGCCCTCGGGGCCTGTCGGGCACGACGCCGGGCAGGCCCCTAGTCGGCGTTCCGCTCGGATCGGGCCTCGTCCGGCGCGCGAGCGTCGTCGTCAGTCAAGGCGTCGTCGGACGTCGTGGCCAGGTTGGCGAGCCGGCGCTCGGCCTCCCGGACCTCTTCGTCGAGCCTGGGGTTCTCCTCGTCGGGACCCTGCGACATGGGGACCTCCATGGGGCGCGACCGGCAGACCTTCGTGTACCCAGCCTGAGGGCGGAGACACGGAGGTCTGCCACCGCCCCTTGAAATCAGATGTCCTCGGCAACCCACAGGCCACGGCCCTGCAGACCCACCACCAGGCCGCGTGTCTGAAGAACGATGATCGCCCGCTGGACCGTGGTCACACTGACGTCGTAGAGGTCCGATAGTTCGTTGTAGGTGGGCAGACGCTCCCCTGCCGCGTACTCGCCGCTCTTGATCCGTGCGGCGAGATCCTCAGCCACCTCGCGGTATCCGCCGGTAGGTATGGGCATGTGAAGGTTCCTTCGTTCGGCACCTTCCATCGGATCACGCCGCCCACAGGCCTTCAAGACCAACATTGCCTTAGGTACTAAAGGTCTCTAAGATTGAACGCATAGTGGTCGGTTCCTTCGTTCGGCAAGCGGTGGACCGGACCACGATCCCGCCCAGGGGCGAAGGCGAACAGGTCGACCCTGGGCGGGCCTGATCGCGTCTCGCGAAAGGCGTACCAATCATGCCGATCGACGAACCCGTGTCCAAGGCGACCGAGTTGTTCACGGCCGAACGGGTATTGGATGCCCACTGGACTCGGGCCCTCGAGAGGCCATGGCGAGCTGGCGGCTGCCTTGAGTGCCAAGGTCGCGACAACTGCTCGCAACTGGATTGGGCGTTGGCGCTTCTGGCGGACGTTGCCTCCGTCATGCTTCAGAAGCGGTGACCTGCGAGCTGGACGTGGTCGGCGGGTGAACCGCTGAGCGATTGCGGCGGACCAACGTACCGAGCGCCGGGCCGGTCGGCGGGCGCGCCGGGCTGGAGCCCGGGAGCGTTGCCGACCCGGCCCGGTGCCGGATCAGCGCTGCTTCAGCTCGCGCCAGGATGGGTGGGTGCCGCGCCAGGCGTCGGCGAGGATGGCCGCCGAGGCCCGGCTTGGGCACTGCTGCACCCGCTCACGACCCGACGCCCCACCGATCTGGGCGCGGACCTCCCAACCCTGCCCGTCAGTACGGATGTACACGTCCCGGCGCCCGCGCGGGGTCGTGTCTCCGTTCCACCAGTGCTCCTCCACCTTCATTCGCCGACCGTATAGCAATTCCCGCGCCGAGGGTACGGCGCAGGTATGCCCGGACCGGGGCAATGGCGACAATCCAGACGCATTTCGGGCCAACCGTTGACGGTTCGAAACCATAACGGGCGGTTCTCCGGCTCCTGACTTGCGAATCAGGAGCCCCGCCCCACTCTGCCCCCTCCCCGCAACTCCCACCCCCCAGCCGTTGTTGATCAAGAGGTTCCCGTCCTCAGTCGCGTTCCCGCTGACGCGAACCTTCTGATCGACACGGGCCGGGCGGGGCGGGTCAGGTCTGGGTTGTCAGCAGGTAGTCGTCGGCTTCGGGGCTCCAGCGCAGCTCCAGCACCCCGGCGGTGGCGGCAGCCTTGCAGAACTGCAGGAAGCTGCGGTAGCCGAGCTTCTTCTCGCTGAAGTCGGGGCGGGCCCGGCGTACCTGGTTCTTCAACCCGGACAGCGCCACCGGGTTCCCGCCGCTACCCAGGTCCGCCACGACGCCCCGGAGTAGGCCGAACGCCACCTCGCGGTCGCCGTGCTCGGGTAGCGAGACCTCCGGGTCACCCTTCGCCGGGCCCTCGGCCAACTCAATCACGTTGCGCTCGGCGAGGTGACGCAGCAGTTCGCCGAAGGTGCGGAAGCCGTAGTCGGACTCGCTGAAGGTGGGGTCCTTGCGCAGCAGGGTGCGCTTGAGTCGGGAAGCGGTGACCTCACCGTTGGCGCTGCCCTGCAACCCGGCGACCGACTGGGCCACGAAAACGGCGAGGGCGTCCACGTCCCGGCCGGGCTCCTCCCCCGCCGGACGGCGGTCCACCTCGGGCTCCTGCTCCCGCTCCGGCTCGGGTGGGCGCTGCTCGGCGCCGGCCTGCCGGGTGGCGGGACGCGCGCGCCTACCCCGGGCCGGCGGGATGTCCACGCCCTCCAGCCGGTCGTAGTAGAGGAACTCGTCGCACGCCGGGGGCAGCAGTCCCGAGGTGGACCCCTCGACCCCGACACCGATGACCCGCTTGTTCAGCTCGCGCAGCTTGTGCACCAGCGGCGTGAAGTCGCTGTCACCACTACAGATCACGAAGGTGGAGATGTAGTCGCGTTCGAACGCCAACTCGATCGCGTCGACGGCCATCTTGATGTCCGCTGCGTTCTTACGGGACGCGCCCATCCGCTGCGGGATCTCGATCAGCTCGACGTGGGACCGGGTGAGCATCCGGCGGTCCTCGTCGAAGTAGGACCAGTCGGCGTACGCCCGGCGGACCACCACCCGACCTCGTTCGGCCAACGCGTCGGCGATGGGCCGGAAGTCGAAGGCCGCGCCGCCGCGATGGTCGCGCGCGCCCAATGCGAGGTTCTCGTAGTCGAGGAAGAGGGCAATCCGGTCTTCTTGATCCACGCGAGTCAGCCTACGCCGGGCGTGAGCTGGTCGGGGCGGGCGACGCGCGACACCTCAACTCGATGACCGTCCATTTCTTGCGGCCCGATAGTCGTTTATTTTCGTTGTTCGATAGGTGTCTTGCAGTGCCCTGTCTGGTGCTGCATCATGACGATCAATGTCGGGCGTCGGGGGAACGCCGGGCGGACCTCCACCACCACCCACCCAGGAGGGTCACCGATGTTTCGCAGCCTCACGCCGGCGCGGGGACGCCCCGGCCGGCCCAGCGGCACCGCCGTCGCACTCGCGGCCGGTCTCGCCGTGCTGGTCGCCGGGCCCACCGCGGTCGCCGCCAGTCCACCCGCGTCCGCCAATGTGCAGCCGGTGGTCACCCGGGCCGCCCTCGATCCGGCGCTGGTCGCCGGACGCGGCGCGGACGTCGACTTTCTCGAGCAGGAAGCGGAGAACGCCCGCACCAACGGCGAGATCATCGGGCCCGACCGGACCGCCTACACGGTGCCCGCGGAGGCTTCCGGCCGCCGGGCGGTCCGGCTCACCCCCGGGGAGTACGTGGAGTTCGTCCTGCCCAGCGCGGCGAACGGGATCACCGTGCGGTACAGCATCCCGGACGCGCCGCAGGGGGGTGGGATCACCGCGCCGCTGCGGGTCGCGGTCAACGGCAAGCACCTGCGCACCATGACGCTCACGTCGCAGTACTCGTGGCTCTACAACCAGTACCCGTTCACCAACGACCCGCAGGCCGGTCTGCTGCACCCGGACTGGTGGATCACCGAGTGCCAGTGCGTGCCGTCGGCCACCACGCCGTACCCGAGCATCGACAAGCCGTTCCGACCCACCCACTTCTACGACGAGCAGCGGCTGCTGCTCGGGCGTACCTACCGGGCCGGCGACAAGGTCCGGCTCACCGCGCCGCCCGGTAGCGCGGCCGCCTGGACCGTCATCGACCTGCTCGACTCCGAGTTGGTCGCGCCGCCGCACGTCCGGCTGATCGCCGCGAACGTGCTCGCGTTCGGCGCCGACCCCACCGGCCGGCGGGATTCCGCCGACGCGCTGGACCGGGCCATCGCCTTCGCTCGGCGCGCCCACCTCACTGTGTACATCCCGCCGGGCACCTACCAGGTCAACCGGCACATCATCGTCGACGACGTGACCATCGAGGGCGCCGGCAACTGGTACACCACCATCAAGGGCCGCGAGGTCGCCCTGCCGACTCCCGCGCCGGACGGGTCGGTGCACACCGGAGTCGGGTTCTACGGGCGGGACGCCGCCGACGGCGGGAGCCGCAACGTGCACCTCTCCGGCTTCGCCATCGAGGGCGACGTGCGGGAGCGCATCGACACCGACCAGGTCAACGCGATCGGTGGGGCGATGAGCGACTCCACCGTCGACGGGCTCTACCTGCACCACACCAAGGCGGGCCTGTGGTTCGACGGCCCGATGCGCAACGTCCGGGTCACCAACAACATCATCGTCGACCAGATCGCCGACGCGCTCAACTTCCACACCGGCGTGACCGACTCCCTCGTGTCGCACAACTTCGTCCGCAACACCGGCGACGACGGCCTGGCGATGTGGTCGGAGAAGACGGCCAACGCACGGAACAGGTTCGACCACAACACCGTGCAGTCACCGACCCTGGCCAACGGCATCGCCATCTACGGCGGCACCGACACCACGGTCTCGCACAACCTGGTCGCCGACCCGGTACGCGAGGGCAGCGGCCTGCACGCCGGGGCCCGCTTCGGCGCGGAGCCGTTCGCCGGGCACCTGCGGTTCACCAACAACACCACCGCCCGCGCCGGCACGTACGAGCTGAACTGGAACATCGGGCTGGGCGCGATCTGGGTCTTCGCCCTGGATCGCAGCATCGCGGCGCCCATCGAGGTGACCGGCGACGCGTACCTGGACAACACGTACAACGCGATCATGTTGGTCAGCGACTGGCCGGTGAAAGATCTCTACTCGATCTCCGACGTGCGGTTCCGGGACGTCCGGGTGGACGGCACCGGCACCTCGGTGGTCAGCGCCCGCGCGGCCGGGTCCGCCTCGTTCGCCAACGTGGACGCCCGCAACGTCGGCGCGGTCGGTGTCAACAACTGCGGATCGTTCCACTTCACCCCGGCCGGTTCGGAGTTCACACTGACCGACCTCGGCGGTAACGACGGCGGGTGGCTTGCGCCGTGGCTGCTGCCCAACACCATCACCTGCGACGACCGGCCGCCCGTTTCTCCGCCCCCGCCTCCGGCGCGGTGGTGACAGCGGTGGGCGGTCCGATCGCTCGGGCCGCCCACCGCGCACAGATCAGCGCGTCCTGGCGTACGCCAGCGGCACGGTAGTGGACTGACCGTCCCATCCGCCGCTCAGCGTGCCCCCGGCCGGCCCGTCGGCCCCGGCCCGCGGCCGGCGCACGACGACCAGCTCGACGGTGTCGGTGTCGATGAGCGTGCGGTCCTCGTCGACCACCCGCCGCACCGCGCCGACGGCCGGTACCTGGGCGTCGGCGACGCCGTCGACGACGACCGTCATGGTCGGCTCACGCACCTCGCGCCGGCCGTCGACCTCGAAGTACTGTTGCGCCTGGCCGCTGCCGGTGAGGATCGCGTGGGCGAGCGCGGCCGCGTACACCGGGTCGCCGCAGCCGTCGTACACCCAGCGCCGGCCGAGCACCGAGTGCTCGGTGGTGCCGACCAGCCAGGCGTCCGCACCGTCGAGGGGCGCGGCGCGGTAGGTGAGCGGAACATGGTGGACAGGCCCGTCCGCGGCACCGACCAGCATCGTCTCGATGCCGACCTCGCCGGCCGGGTCGTCGAAGCGGTAGGCGCCCCGGCTCACCACCTCGACGCCGGTCGGTCCGGCGAACCACTGTCGGCCGGGCAGCCAGGCCGTCAACAGGTCCAGTTTCGTTGGGCGCAGGGTCGCCCTGTGCAGCAGTGCCATGACGGCAGCCTAGTCAGAGACCCGCGCACTGCTGCCCGCCGATCGTGCAGCTCTCCGGCTCCCGCGCCTTCGGTCGGCTGTCGCGGACGTCGAAGCTGATCGTCTGAGATCCCCCGGCCGCCACGGCGGCTCCGGTGAAGGTGATCACCCGCCTGTCCTGTCGCCAGTTCGCGCCGTCGACGTCGTCGACGGTGGTGCCTTCGGCGAGGGTGACCACCACGGCCCAGTCCGCCACCGGTGCGCTGCCGGGGTTGCTGACCACGATCTCGCCGGTGTAGCCGAACAGTCGACTGGAGTCGGTCTCGTAGCGGGCCGTGATGGGCGCCGGTGGCGGAGGTGGCGGGGGTGGCGCAGCCGAAGCGGGTGTCCGGGAGGGCTTCGCCGACGGGGTCCGGCTCGGCGGGGTGGTCGCCGACGCGGTGGTCCGGGAGGGGCGCGCCGAGGCAGTCGCCGTGGGGGCAACGGTCACCCTGCCGGCCGTCACGGTAGGTGACGCGGTGGCGGTCTGCGCGGGCGCGGCGGCCGGCTTCGGGTCGGACGGCAGCGTCACCCATGCCGCCGTCCCCGCCACCAGCACGGCTCCGGCGACCACGGCGACCAGCGTGCGACGCCGACGGGGGTTGCGGCCAGCCCTGCCGCGTACGCCGATCAGCGGCAGTTCCGCGGTCATCCCACCGTCGGCCCGGCTCAGGTCGACCTGCTGGAAGGCGAGCCAGTCGAGGATGGCCGGCAGCCGTACCGTCAGCGCCTGCCGGAGCTGTTGCTCGCGCGGCTCGTGCTGCTCGGCCGACCACGCGCCGTGCGTGCTGACCTCCCGTAGCTCCAGTCGGCAGCCCTGCTTCGTGGTCGTGACCGTGCAGGTCAGCTCGCTGAGCCGACCGGCCTCGTCGCAGGCCAGCACGAGGAGGTCCGGCTCCTGCCGCTCGGTCACCTCGACCTCGACGTCGGCCTCGAAGCCGGGCAGGCCGCCGGTATGCAGCAGCATCCGGTCCGCTACGCCCTCGACCATCCCGGCCTCGGCGAACCACCGGCCGAGCAACTCCCGATCGGTCAGAGCGCGCCAGACCCGCTCAGCCGGGTGGGACAGGTCGACCTGCGCACCGATCTCGATCACGGCGAGACTCTAACGGGTTGCCCGCCCGGCCTCTCCCGGCCCGCCCGAGCCGGTTGCCGGCCTCCTGGTCAGCCCCAGCGGCTGGACCGTTCGACCACTGTGGCCAGCGCGGCCCGGGCGTCGGCGCTCACCTCGGCCACCACCTGCGCGGCCGGCACCTCCCGGGCCAGCGGGTGCGCCTGCCCGGCCCACAGGTTGGCCACCGATGCGTCCGCGTCGCGCCGGGCGGCGGCGAGCAGGGGACGCGTAAGGTGCAGCACCTGGGGGTAACCGCTCGGTGCCACCGAGTCGTGCTGACGCAGGAAGTCGTTGGCCACGCCACGGGCCCGCTTACCGGTGTACGCCCGGGTCAACGCGGTCGGCGCGGCACTGGCCACCGCCGCCCGGTGCATCGGCGAACTGCCCGCCTCCGGGCAGCGCAGGAAGGCCGTGCCGAGTTGTGCGGCGGCAGCGCCGGCAGCGAGCACGGCGGCCACCGAGGGGCCGTCGACGAGGCCACCCGCGGCCACCAACGGCCGGTCACAGCGGGCGGCGGTCAGCCGGAGCAGCGGCAGCAACCCGTAGTCGTCGTCGTCCGGCAGGCCGCCGCGATGCCCACCGGCCTCGGTGCCCTGCACCACCACCGCGTCCACACCCAGGTCGGCGGCGGCGGTCGCGGCGTCCGGGCGGGTGACGGTGGCCCACACCTCGGTACCCCGCTCGCGCAGGGCGGTCACCGCCGCCCGGTCGGGCAGCCCGAACACGAAGGACACGACCGGGACCGGGTCCGCGAGCAGCGCGGCCAGTTTCTCCGGGTACGCGTCGTCGCCGCCCACCGGCTCGCCCAGGCCCACGCCGCGCTGCGCGGCCTGCGGGGCGAGCCGTTCGGCGTACGCCCGGATGGCGGCGTCGTCGACGCCCCCGGGGTCGGGCAGGAAGAGGTTCACACCGAACGGCCGGTCGGTACGCGCGCGGACCTCGCCGAGGTCGGTGACCAGCCGGCCGGTGTCGATCATCCCGGCGGCGAGGAAGCCCAGCCCACCCGCGGCGGACACGGCGGCCACCAGCGCGGGCGTGGACGGGCCACCAGCCATCGGGGCGGCGATGATCGGGTGGCGCAACGTGGACAGGACGGACATCCCTCCATCCTGCCGCAGGCCCGGCCCGCTCACCGGCGCGCGGTGTGCCTCCACCACAGCACGCCGGCCAACCCGAGCAGGAACAGCAGTGTTCCCGCACCGAGGGCCAGCGGCCAGGTCCGCCCAGCCCGGCCGCCGATCTCCCCGGCAGCCGGACGGACCGCCGTGGGCGACACCGGGTCGACGGACTCCGTGGAGGGCGCAGCGGTGGCCGTGCTGGCGGTGGCCGGGTAGCGCAGGATCGTCGAGCGGGTGCCTGCTGGTTGGCCGGCGGACTCGGAGACGGTGAGCAACGACCGGCCGTCGCGACTGTAGGTGATCGACTCGCCCTGGGGCTCGTCCGGCAGCGGGGTGATCCGCGGGGTGCCGGTGGTCAACGCGCGGACCACGTCACCGTCGGGCACGTCGTACTCGAAGGCGTCGGCGTAGCTGCGCAGCACCACCCGCCGACCGTCCGGTGCGCTTGCCGCGCCGGTGATAACGCCGCGCCCCAGGAACGAGAACGGGTTGCTGGTCGTGGTCGACGGCACTGTCACCTGACCGAGTGCGGTCAGCGGCGTCGTCACGTCCGATCGCAGCGCGGTGGCCGGCGCGTACAGGAAGACCGTGCCACTGCCGCCCTTGGTGACGATCAGCGGCCGACCGGACGCGTCGAGAAGCAGCGCCTCGGCGTCGTGCGGACGGTCCGGGTAGGTCATCCGGTGCAGCACCGGCTGCTTCGCCCCCGGCGCCAGCCGCCACACGCCGACCGTCGGCCGGGAGCGGTCGTTGTCACCGATGTCGGCGACCCAGACGGTGCCGTCGCGGCCGATGGCCAGGTCCTCGGTGTCGCGGGGCCGGGACGGGAAGGAGACGGTACGCGCCACCGCGCAGCGCTGGTCGAGGAAGAAGATCCGGCGGCGGGCCTCGTCGTCGGCCCCGTCGTTGATCACCACGTACCCCTCGTCGGTGGCGACCATCCCGGAGATCTCGCGCAGCCGGTCGTCGCGCACCTGGCAGACCGGCGTCCCCGCCGCCGCGCCTGCCGTGGCAGCGCCCGGCGCCAGCACCACGGCCGGCGGCAGCACGCCCGCGAGCAACGCGGTCACCACCGCCCCCGCACGAGCACGCCGCCCCCAGGTCAACCGTCCACGTACCCGCATCGCCCACCCTCCTCGTCGGGCCGTGACCGGCCACCCGCCCATCCTGGCCGATCCCGGCCACGGTGGGCGGTCATCGGGGGGACGCGCCGGAACCCCTGGTCGATGTACTGTCGCTCCGCCTGATCTTCAAGTCGAAGGGTGGACATGTCCGTGAGCGACACCGCGCCGGTCACCCGGTTGGGACGGCGGCTGCTGCGTGGTCGTGCCGTTGGCCGTGCCGGCGGAGGTCACGTTGACGCACTTGCCGGCGGAGATGAGCACACATCCATTGATGCTGAGCGCTGAGTTGCGCTGGCTGGGCCGAGCGGTCCAGGGGTGCCGGCCTTCGACTGACCGGCCTTGACGTTCACCGAGGACCGCCGAGGGTTACCTGTCGGTGCGCAGACCGGTACGGTCCGAGATGTCCACGGTCACGGCAGGCCCGGACGACGGCGCCCCCGCCGGGCCCGCCGCCGGGCACCGCCAGGCCGACCGGCCATGGAAGGGGCGCAGGGTGCGGATCAAAGCGGGGTTGTGTGTCGCGGCGCTCGTCGCGGCGGGACTGACGGTCGGCACACCGGCCGCCGCCAGACCGTCCGCCGTCCCGGTGGCCGGCACCAGCGTGGTGCCGATTCAGGTCACCGGTGACCCGGCGACGCGGTTCAACCTGGTGCTGCTGGGCGACGGTTACACCGAGGCCGACCTGCCCACCTTCCGAGCGCACGTGGACCGGCACCTCAACACCCTGTGGACGATCGAGCCGTTCAAGTCCTACCGCAGCTACTTCAACGTCTACGCCGTGGAGATCGTCTCGGCGGAGTCCGGGGTGGACTGCGACCCCGGCCTGTCCGCGCCGCGACGCGACACCGCGCTCGGCATGGGCTTCTGGGGTGGTTGCAACCCGGCGAGCGTGCAACGTCTGCTCACGGTCGACGGCACCGCCGCGAACGCGTACGCCGACCTGGCCGTCGGCACCAACCCCGGCAACCGGCAGCTGATCGCGCTGGCCAACAGCGGCACCTACGGTGGGGCCGGCGGCAGCAACGCCACCGCCTCCGGCGGCAACGCGCTCTCCGCGCTGATCAGCCCGCACGAGCTGGGGCACTCGCTCGGTGGCTTGCAGGACGAGTACGACTACTACGGCCGCGGGGTGCCGGGCGACACCTACAGCGGGCCGGAACCGGACTCGGTGCACCACACCGTGCTGACCGAGCGGCAGATGCGCGACACCCGCGCCAAGTGGTGGCGCTGGCTGGGTGAGCCGAGCGAGGCGGGCGGAACGATCGGCCGCTACGAGGGCGGCCTGTACCTCCAGCGTGGGGTGTGGCGACCGAGCCGGCACTCGATGATGAAGTCCCTGGGCTTCTACTTCGACCAGGTCGGCCGGGAGCGGATGACCGAACGGATCGCCGCCCGGGTCGGCATCGTGCAGGGCGGCACGGCCACCGATCAGGCGGTTGGCGCGGACCGGCTGCTCTGGGTGGACACCCTGCACCCGGTGAGCCACGCGCTGACCGTGACGTGGTCGGTGGACGGCAGGGCGGTGCCGCGTACCGGCAATGCCCGCCATCTGGACCTACGGAGACTACGACTCTCTCCCGGCCGGCACACGGTGACCGCCACGGTGACCGACCCGACGGAGTTCGTCCGCGACCCGGCGGTCCGCAGCTCACCGGCGCTGACCCAGACCCGCGCCTGGACCGTGGACACCGCGGTGCGTACCCCGGCGGTGGAGTCGCCGCTGGCGATCACCGCGTCCACCGCGACCGACCGGCCGGTCGGCGCGCACGATGTGGTGTACGTGCGGACCAGCCAGCCCACCGATCGGGCGCCACGCGTGCGCTGGACGCTCGACGGCCGGCCGGTGGCCGACAGCGGCACCGACCGGGACGTGGACCTGGGTGCCCTGCGCCTGCCGCGGGGTACCCATCGGCTGACCGCCCGGGTAGACGAGCCGGGCACCGGGAGGGCGGTGACCCGCACCTGGACGGTCGACGCGACCCGACCCGATGTGGCGTACGCCCTCTCCGAGCCGCTGCTCACCGTCACCCGGCCCGGCCGACCCACCGAGTACGTGTACAACGGCCCGTTCACCATGGGGTTGACCGGCACCGACGACGGCACCGGCCAGGTCACCTCGGAGTTCCGGCTCGACGGCGATGGGTGGCACAACTACTACGGCTGGCCCACCGACGCCCGATCGCCGTTTCTGTTCACCGCCACCGGCACCGACGTGGACGGCCTGGTCTACGGCAACCTCGGCTCGGGCGGCCTGTCCGTGTCCCCGTTCGCTGAGCGGTCTCCAGGGTACGGCCGGCACCGCATCGAGTACCGGGGTATCGACGCCGTCGGCAACATCGGACCGGCTCGTTCGTTCGTGGCCACGCTGATCCCGCCGCCACCGGCCTGCACCACAGTGGTCACCGGCCGACACGCCCGCCCGCTGACCGTCACCGCCGGTGTCACCTGCCTGCGCGCGGCCACCGTGACCGGGCCGGTCACCGTCGCGCCCGGCGCCGCACTGGTCGCCCAGGGCTCCTCGATCGCCGGGAACCTGACGGCGTCCCGCGCCACGGCCGTCGAGGTGCTGAACACCGAGGTACGCGGCGCGGTGGCGCTGACCGGCACCACCGACCACGTCACGATGGTGGGGGCTCGGGTGGCCGGGCCGTTGGCGCTGACCGGCACCGCATCGGCGCCCATCCTCGCCGGCGGCGAGGTGGGCGCGTTGGCCTGCTCGGGCGGCCCGACCCCAGTCGACCTGGGGGCGCCCACCACGGTGCGGAATCCGACCGCGGGCCACTGCCGTCGGGTCATGCCGCCGGCGGCATGACGATCAGCCTCAAGATCCGCGCAACTACCGGGACGTGCCGCTACCGCCGCCACGGAGGTAGCACTCCCGGGAACTGCACAGATCTTGACCAGCGTGGCGGCGTGAGTGCGGCGCTGGCGGGTAGGCAGGCCCCCCGGCGGCATGTCGACACCCGCCGGGTGGGAGGCTCCGATGAGCACGTACCGGGACGAACAGGGCGGCACGTTTCCTCCGCCCGAGGCGGATGCCCTGGAACAACGGCAGGACGCGGTCGACGTCGGGCCGCCGGACCGGGTGTCGGGTGACGTGGACCCGGAGGCGGCCGAGGCCGACCTGGCCGAGCAGGGCGCCTTCCCGGCGGGCACGCTCGAGGAGGTGACGTCCCTGCCGGCCGACGCCAACCCGGCGGACGCCCTCGAACAGCGCCAGGAGATCCCGGCCCGAGACGAGGGGCGTCGCACCTGACCGCACCCGCTCCAAGCCCACCAGCCGATTCAGCCGGCGACGACCTGCCAGAGGAGGAACGCGTTGAGCGCGACCACCAGCACGGCCACCAGGGACGCGGCGGCGGTGGTGAGCGGGTGGTTGACCAGGTTGCCCATCAGGTCGCGTCGGCGGGTGAAGGCGACCACCGGGATCAGCGCGAACGGGATGCCGAAGCTGAGGATGACCTGGGACAACACGAGCGCCCGGGTCGGGTCGAGGCCGATGGCGAGCACGGCCAGCGCGGGCAGCAGGGTGACCAGCCGACGCAGCAGCAGCGGTACCCGCCGACGCAGGAAGCCCTGCATGATCACCTCTCCGGCGTAGGTGCCGACGCTCGTGGAGGCGAGCCCGGAGACCAGCAGGGCGACGGCGAACCCGAACGCGGCGGCGGTCCCGATGGTCTGGCCGAGCCCGGCATGCACCCCCTCCAGGCTGTCCGCACCGCCCGGGCCGCCACCCCGGAAGCTGGCCGCTGCGATCAGCAGCATGGCGAGGTTGACCGCGCCGGCCGCGCTCAGGGCGAGCAGCACATCGGTGCGCTGACCGCGGAACAGGATCCGACGCTCGGTGTCGTCGGCGGCGGGAATCCGGTCGCGGGTGAGCGCGGAGTGCACGTAGATGACGTGCGGCATGACGGTCGCGCCGAGGATGCCGGCGGCCAACAGCACGCTGTCCGTGCCCTGTAGGCGGGGCACCAGACCGGCCATGGCCGAGGCAGGGTCGGAGCCGGAGGCGAGCAGGTTGGCGGCGAAGGCCAGGACGATGACCCCGAGCAGGACGGCGATGACAACCTCGAAGGCACGGTACCCGCGCGAGCGCAGGGCGAGCACGGCGAACGCGGCCGTGCCGATGATGATCCCGCCGGGCAGCAGGGGGATTCCGAAGAGCAGGTACAGGGCGACCGCGCCCCCGATCACCTCGGCCAGATCGGTGGCCATGGCGACCAACTCGGCCTGTACCCACATCACCCGGTTCACCGGCCGGGGCAGGCGTTCCCGGCACAGCTCGGGCAGGCTGCGCCCGGTGGCCAGACCCAGCTTCGCGGTGAGCGTCTGCACCAGCATCGCCATCAGGTTGGCCACCACCACGACCCAGACCAGCAGGTAGCCGTAGCGGGCGCCGGCGGCGGAGTTGGTGGCGAAGTTGCCGGGGTCGACGTACGCGACGGCGGCGACGAACGCCGGACCGAGCAGGATCAACCGCCCGCGTACGCGGCCCCGGGCGCGGGCGGCCTGTAGTGGAGTCGCCCTCGACGTCGTCAGTTCGTTGGTGACCATCGAACACCTCCCCGTCCACGCGGATCGCTGCCGGTCCCTTCCCCGCAGGCTGACCCTTGGGTGCCAACCGGTGGCCTGCCGGTGCCACCAGGGTCCTGCCCGCCGCGCCGGGCCCGACCCGATGCGCACGCCGGCCAGCAAGCGGCGCGCCGGACGAGACGCGCCGCGCCCGGACAGAACGTGTCGCGCCGGGCTTGACAGTCGGTGGGTCACCGATGAAGCTGTCTATTAGTCCTACTGTCGTAGGACAACAGGAAGGATCATCGGGAGTGATCGAGTTCGTACTGGACAGCCGGTCGAAGGTGAACACCTACATGCAGCTCGTGCAGCAGGTGAAACAGGCGCTACGGGTTGGCCTGCTGACACCGGGCGACCAGTTGCCGAAGGTCCGGGACGTCGCGCAATCCCTGGCGATCAACCCGAACACGGTGCTGAAGGCGTACCGCGAGTTGGAGATTGAGGGTCTGGTCGGTGGCCGACCCGGGGTGGGCACGTTCGTCCAGCGCACCCTGGCCGGCGCGTCCCTGCCCAACCAGGCCGAGCTGCGCGACGACCTGGTCGCCTGGCTGCACCGGGCGAAAGCGGCCGGCCTCACGGCCGAGGACGTCATCGCCCTGGTGGAGACGACGCTGCGCGCCACCCTCGCCGACGACGCCCCGCAGAAGGAGCCCGCATGAACGGAACGAGAGGACAAGGGATGGACATGGTCTTGGAGGCAGACCGGCTCGGCAAGCGGTACGGCAGCACCTGGGCGTTGCGGGACTGCTCGCTGCATCTGCCGGCCGGCAGGATCGCCGCGCTGGTCGGGCCGAACGGCGCGGGCAAGAGCACGCTGTTGCACCTGGCCGTCGGGCTGCTCAAACCCGATGCGGGCACAATCCGGGTGTTCGGTCGCTCCCCGTACGGCGACACGGAGGGCTTGGCCGACATCGGGTTCGTCGCCCAGGACACCCCGCTGTACCGGGATTTCACGGCGTCCGAGTTGGTGATCGTCGGCGGCAAGCTGAACAAGCGGTGGGACGCTGCGCTGGCCCGCCAGCGGCTGGCGCAGCTCGGCATCCCGCCGGACAAGCCGGTCGGCAAGCTCTCCGGCGGTCAACGGGCCCAGGTCGCGCTTGCTCTGGCACTGGCCAAGCAGCCCCGGCTGCTGCTGCTCGACGAACCGGTCGCCAGCCTCGACCCCCTGGCTCGACGGGAGTTCCTCCAGTCGTTGATGGGCAGCGTCGCCGAGTCGGGCACCACCGTTCTGCTCTCCTCGCACCTGCTGGCCGACCTGGAACGCGTCTGCGACTACCTGATCGTGCTCAACGCCTCCCAGGTGCAGCTCACCGGCGCGGTCGACGACCTGGTCGCCGGGCACCGGCAGCTCGTCGGGCCGCGGCACGACGGCGGCGCTGTCGGGGGCGTCGCCGCAGTGATCCGGGCCAGCCACACCGACCGGCAGTCCACGTTGCTCGTCCGCACCGACGGGCCGGTCACCGATCCGGCCTGGACGGTCCGCGAGGTGAGCCTGGAGGACGTCGTGCTGGCCTACCTGGCCGACGGCACCACGCAGACCAGTCACAGCGAGTGGGGGGTAGCAGCATGATCTGGTTGACCTGGCGGCAACACCGCAAGCAGGCGTTCTACACACTGCTGGGGTTCGCGACACTCGCCGCTCTGCTGGTGCCGATCGGCCTGTCGATGCGGAACACCTTCAGCGACCTCGGGCTGGCGGACTGCGTCAGTCAGCTTGCCCGCGCCGACGTGGCGCAGACGACCCGCGAGACCTGCGACGCGGGCTTCCGACGCTTTGGCAACCAGTACGGCAGCCTCAACCTGGTGGCCGTGCTGCTGATCACCCTGCCGGCGCTGGTCGGACTGTTCTGGGGTGCCCCGCTGGTCGCCCGCGAGGTGGAGCAGGGCACGCACCGGTTCGTCTGGACCCAGGGCGTCGGCCGGAACCGGTGGGCCCTGGTGAAGTTCGGACTGGTCGGCGCGGCGGTCGTGATCCTCGCGGCCGCGTACGGGCTGGGCATGTCCTGGTGGGTCGACCCGCTCAACCAGGCCGCGCACGAGGGCCGACTCGGCATGATCGTCTTCGATCTCCAGGGCATCGCCCCGATCGGCTACACCCTCTTCGCCGTGGCGCTCGGCATCTTCGCCGGCACGGTGTGGAAGCGGATGCTGCCCGCCATGGGCATCACCCTCGCCGGGTTCATCGGGGTGCGAGCGGCGGTGGAGATCCTGGCCCGGCCGCACTTCCAGGCCGCCCGCACCAAGACCTTTCCCATCGAGGGGGAGGGACCGCCGGAGATCAGCCGGGGGGACTGGATCCTCACCCAGGGCGTCCGGAACCCGGACGGGACGATGATCGCGGAGGACGCCCGGATTCAGTGCCCGCCGGGCGGGAAGGGGCCGGACGGTCGGGTCTGCGGCGCCGAGTTGGGCCTCGAACCGGGCGCGTACAACTGGCAGCTCTACCAGCCGGCGGACCGGTTCTGGCTGTTCCAGGGCATCGAGACGGGCATCTTCGTCGCCCTCGCCGTGCTGCTGCTCTACCTGGCGGTGCGCCGGATCCGCCGGATCGCCTAGCTGGGCGACGGGTGCTCGTCGGGGAGCGGGGGCCCCGGCGATCACCCGTCAGCGCAGGACCAGGAACTCCAGCATCTGGGTGACGTTGCGGTTGTTGGTCCAGCCCGACGACGGCCAGGGCACGACGCTCGTGTCCGGGATGTCGCGGGAGAGCAGCGGACCGGAACGGCCGAGCAGGTCGAGGACATCTCGCCGGAACGAGTCGTTGGCGCGTCAGCTGACGGACCACTGTCAGCAGGTCGGTCGGACGCGGAGCGGCCAGCAGCTGGGCCCGGATGGCGATCCGCCGCGCCTGGGCCCGATCGAGTCGGTGCACACCCACGCCGGTGAGCCTCACGGCGACCACCGACACCGATCGGGCCCAGAGAACCGAACCCCGCGCCCGCTCGGGCTCAGCCGGCCAGCCGTCGGTACCGGGCGACCGAGAGCGGCAGGAAGACCGCGACCAGGACGAGCGGCCAGAGCACCGCCAGCAGCGGGTAGTGCTGCGCAGCCCAGGAGTCGCCGCCCCAACCGGGGTTGCCGAACAGTTCACGGGTGGCGCCGACGGTCGCCGACAGCGGGTTCCACGCGGCCACCGCGCCGAGCCAGGCGGGCATGGTGGACGGTGCGACGAACGCGTTGGAGAGGAAGCCGAGCGGAAACTCCAGGGTCTGCACGGCCACCACGGCGGTCTGCCCACGGGCGACCAACCCGAGGAAGATGCCGACCCAGATCAGGGCGAAGCGCAGTAGCAGGATCAACCCCACCGCCGCCAGCGTGGCACCGACCCCACCGTGCGCCCGCCACCCGATTGCGAGACCGGTCAGCAACAGGACCCCGAGGGTGACCAGCGCGAACAGCATGTCGGCCACCGCCCGGGCCGCCAGCGGCGCCAGCGGTGAGACGGGCATCGACCGGAGCCGGTCGGTCACCCCGCGCTCCAGGTCCTCGGCAACGGCGATCGTGGTGAGGCTGATGCCGAAGACCATGGTCATCACGAACATGCCGGGCATCAGGAACGCTCGGTAGCTGCCACCGCCGGGCACCTGCAACGCGCCACCGAACAGGTAGGCGAACATCAACACGATCAGGATGTTGAAGCCGAGCGAGGCGATCAGTGGGCCAGGATCGCGTCGCCACCGGGCCAGGCCGCGCCAGATCAGCGTGCCGCTGTCGGCCAGGAGGGCGGGCCCGCCGGGCGTCAGATCAACCGGCGGGGCCGGCGTGCTCACCGCGCTCATGCCGCCACCTCGGCGGTCGCCGCCCGGTGCCCGGTGAGGTGCAGGAACACGTCGTCCAGGGTTGGGCGGCGCAGTGCGACATCCGCCACCGGGACGTTCACGGCGTCGAGCGCCCGCAACACGTCGACGAGTGCACCGGCCTGGTGACCGGCCCTGACGCTCACCATCCGCCGGTCCACGTCGACAGTCGGTTCGTCGTCGGCCGTCCGGCGTATCTGGGCGACGGCGGCGGCAAGGTCGGTCGGCGCTGCGACGACCACCTCGATCCGATCGCCGCCGAGCCGGGTCTTGAGGTCGTCCGGAGTTCCCTCGGCGATCACCCGGCCGGCCTCGACCACCGAGATCCGGTCGGCGAGTTGGTCGGCCTCGTCCAGTTGCTGGGTGGTGAGCAGCACGGTGGTGCCGCTGCGCACCAGTTCCCGGACCGATTCCCACACCTCGTTGCGGCCACGCGGATCCAAGCCGGTGGTGGGCTCGTCGAGGAAGAGGACCGCGGGGGCCAGGATCATGCCGGCCGCCAGGTCGAGCCGTCGGCGCATGCCCCCGGAGTACGTGCTGACCGGCTGCTCGGCGGCGTCGGCGAGACCGAAGCGTTCCAGCAGCTCGACCGCGCGCTGGCGGGCCCGGCGCCGACCCAGGTGGAACAGCCGGCCGAAGAGCACCAGATTCTGCCGGCCGCTCAGCGCCTCGTCGAGCGCGGGATGCTGCCCCACCAGCCCGATGCGGTAGCGCACCTGGTCGGGCTGGCGGGTCACGTCGAAGCCGGCCACCTCGGCACGACCCTCGTCGAGTCGGAGCAGGGTGGAGAGGATCCGTACCGAGGTGGTCTTGCCGGCCCCGTTCGGGCCGAGCAGGCCGCACACGGTTCCCCGCGGCACCCGCAGGTCGAACCCGTCCAGCGCGTACCGGTCCCGATACCGCTTGCGCAGCCCTTGCGCCACTATCGCGTCGGCTCTTGTCATCAGAGCGCTCCCCTCCCGAAACTGTCCGTCCGCGCTACCGTACACCGTACGATAACGTGTACGACAAGCGTCAGGAAAGGCCAGACCGGGTGGGGACAGGGTGGGGCCAGCGGCAACCGTCGGGGCCGACGTCAGGTCACTTCCGGAGCCAGGCGGCACCGGCGGGGAGTCGCGGCTACGCGGGCTCGGCGGTGCCGACCTGGCCCGCGACGCCGACGTTCAACGGGTCGGCCAGGAGTTTGTCGAACGCCAACTCGGCGGCGCCGATCAGGACGGCGTCGCGGCCGAGCGCCGCCGCGCGTAACCGCAGGTGCTCGCGGGAGGCGGGCAGTGGCATGGTGTCGAGCCGGTCCCGGACCACGTCCGCGCCGGCGGTGAAGATGTCGCGCAGCGAGCCACCGAACACCACGGCGTCCGGGTTGACCACGTTGACCAGGTTCGCCACGCCAAAGCCGAGCCAGTCCGCCACCTGCTCGACGGCCGCGCGGGCGGTCGGGTCACCGGCCGCTGCGGCGCGCAGCACCTCGGCCACCGCCGCGCGGTCGCTCGGGTCACGCCCGGCGTGCCGCAACAGCGCAGCTTCGGAGATTTCGGTCTCCCAGCAACCGCGTGAACCGCAGCCGCAGGGCAGGCCGTTGGGGTTGACGACCATGTGGCCGACCTTGCCGCTGTGACCCCGGTGACCGATCACCAGTCGGCCACCGACGATGATGCCGGCGCTGATGCCCAGGTCGCCATGCAGGTAGATGACGTCGTCGATGCCGACCGCGACGCCCCGGACATGCTCGGCCAGGCCGGCGATGTCGGCCAGGTCGCCGGCCACGAAACCAGGGCCGGAGCTGAACTCCGCCGCCAGCGCGGCGCCGAGCGTCTCGTCGATGCTGGCGATCCGGAGCCTGCCGTCCGGGTCGCGGGTGGTGTCGGTGACCGCGGCGGCGCCGCCGACCAGCAGCGCGTCGCCGGCCACCGAACGTTCCATGTCGCGGACCAGGTCGGCGAGGGGCCCGACGGCTTCGATCGCCGACATGCCGCTGGGTCGGGGGATCTCCCGTAGATCGAGGATCTGCCCGCCGAGGCCGACCCGGGCGGCCCGCAGCCGGTCCGCGTCGATGCTCAACGCGTGGGCGTAGACCCGGTCGGAGCGAGGACTGACGACCAGTGAGGGGCGGCCGGCGCGGCGGGCGGTGGTCGGAGCCTCCTCGGTGACCAGGCCGCTGGCGACCAGGTCGGCCGCGAGGGCGCCGATGGTGCTTCGGTTGAGGCCGAGCCGGCCGGTCAGCTCGGCGCGGGACGTCGGTCCGTGCAGGTGGACGTAGCGCAGCACAGCGCCGAGGTTCTGCCGCCGGATCTCCTCCTGGCTGGCGCCGGGGACCGACGGCAGCGGGGATTCGGCGTTGCGGCCGACGCCGGCTGGCCTGGCCCGTACTGGTAT
Organism: Micromonospora sp. NPDC051227; assembly: GCF_044455385.1. Classification (NCBI taxonomy): domain Bacteria; kingdom Bacillati; phylum Actinomycetota; class Actinomycetes; order Micromonosporales; family Micromonosporaceae; genus Micromonospora; species Micromonospora sp. NPDC051227. The sequence continues at coordinate 56,143 of NZ_JBITET010000013.1, read as the reverse complement.
CGCCACGGTCAGACCTCCTTCCGGGTCGAGGCCGGTTGGTGCGGGGGTGCAGGGACGACGATGGGTCCCGGTAGAGGAGACCCGGGACCCATCGGCGTTGCTACCTACCGTGCGGTGATTACTTGGTGAGCGGCGCGAGCTTCGGGTCGTTGGCGTACGCCTCAGCCGCGTTCGCCTTGGTGACGGCGACCGGCGGGAGCAGGTACGTGTCGACGACCTTGCTGCCGTTGTTGTAGGACTTGGTGTCGTTCACCTGCGGCTTGTCGCCGGCCTGGAGAGCCTTGACCATGTTGATGGTCTCCTTCACCAGGTTGCGGGTGTCCTTGTTGATCGTCATGTACTGCTCGCCCTTGACGATCGACTTGACCGACTCAACCTCGGAGTCCTGACCGGTGACGACCGGGGTCGGCTTGCCAGCACCCTTGACCGAGGTCAGGATGGCGCGGGCCAGCGTGTCGTTCGGGGAGAGGACGCCGTCCAACTCCTTGTTGCCGTAGGTCGAGGTCAGCAGCTGGTCCATGCGGGCCTGCGCACCCTCGGCCTTCCAGCCCTGGATGGCGGTCTGCTTGACGTCCTTCTGACCCGAGGCGACGACCACGTTGCCCTTGTCGATCTCCGGCTTGAGCACGTCCATCGCGCCGTTGAAGAAGACACCGGCGTTGTTGTCGTCCGGCGAGCCGGAGAACAGCTCGATGTTGTACGGGCCGTTCGGCTTCTTGGCCTTCATGCCGTCCAGCAGGGCCTGGCCCTGGAGCTGGCCGACCTTGAAGTTGTCGAAGGCGACGTAGTAGTCGAGGTCCGGGGTGTTCGTGATGAGCCGGTCGTAGGCGATGACCTTCACGCCGGCCGTGTGGGCCGCCGCGACCTGGGTCGACAGCTGCGCGGCGTCGGTCGCGCCGATGACGATGACCTTGGCGCCCTTGGTGACCATGGCGGTGATCTGAGCCTGCTGGTCGGCGACAGTGGTCGACGCGCCGGCGTACTGCACGTCACCCTGGAAGCCGGCCTCCTTGAGGCCGTTGCTGAACAGGTCACCGGCGAGGACCCAGTTCTCCGAGGTCTTGGCCGGCAGGGCCACGCCGATCAGCGAGTTCGCCGGGAAGCCCTTGGCGGCCTCGCCGCCGGAGCCGCTGTCGCCGTCGCGGCCGGAACCGCAGCCGGCGAGGGCCAGCATGGCAGCGGCGCTGATGGCCACCACCGACGTGCCGAAGAATTTACGCATGGTGAGGACTTGCCTTTCTAGATGGTGAGGCGGGTAGAGAGGTCGGTGGCCGTCAGCCGGACACCGCTGCCTTGGCGGGCTCGCGCTCCGCGTCCGGCGGTGAGGCGGGTGGGGCGGAGTCCTCGCGGCGGAAGGGCCGCATCAGGCTCCCGATGATGGAGAAGCGCCCCTGGCTCTTGTTGTAGACGTCGATCGCGACGGCCAGCAACAGGACCAGACCCTTGATGATCTGGACGCGGTCGGTGCCGACACCCATGAGCTGGAGGCCGTTGTTGAGCACGGCCATGACGAGACCACCGACGATGGATCCGCTGATGGTGCCGATACCGCCGGCGACGGCCGCGCCACCGATGAAGACCGCGGCGATGGCGTCCAACTCCCAGCCGTTGCCGTCCTGCGGTCCGGAGGCCGCCGAACGGGCCACGAAGATCATGCCGGCCAGCGCGGCCAGGACGGACATGTTCATCATGACGAAGAAGTTGACCCGCTTGAGCTTCACACCGGACAGCTCGGCCGCCCGGGAGTTGCCGCCCACCGCGTAGATGTGCCGGCCACCGGCCGTGTTGCGGGTGTAGAAGGAGTACGCGATGACCAGGACCAGCAGGATGATGCCGGAGATCGGGAAGCTGGTGCCGACGCGACCGCTGGCGAAGCGCAGCGCCGCGAAGGCGATCACGCCGACCATGATGGCCATCCGCAGGATGGAGATCCACATGGGCGCCGGGTTGGCGTCCATCGCCTGTCGGGTCTTGCGGGCCTGGATTTCGCGCCACACCACCGCCAACGCCGCGGCCAGGCCGAGCAGCAGCGTGGCGTTGTTGTAGCCGGTGTTCGGACCGAACTCGGGCAGGAAGCCGGAGCCGATCTCCCGGAAGCCCTCCGGCACCGGGACGGTGCTCGCGTTACCGATGAACTGGTTGCCGCCCCGGAAGAGCAGCATGCCCGCCAGGGTGACGATGAACGCCGGCACCCCGATGTAGGCCACCCAGAAGCCCTGCCAGGCGCCGATCACCGCGCCGATGGCGAGGCCGAACACGATGGCAGCGGGCCAGGGCAGGTCCCACTCGGTCATCGACTTGGCGACCAGGATGCCGGCGAAGGCGGCGACCGAGCCGACCGAGAGGTCGATGTGCCCGGCCACGATCACCATGAGCATGCCGATGGCCAGAATCAGAATGTACGAGTTCTGCTGGAACAGCGCGATCAGGTTGTCCGACCGCAGGGTGAGGCCGTCGGTCAGGATCTGGAACAGGACGACGATCGCCACCAGGGTGAAGATCATTCCAAACTGGCGAGCGTTGGAGGTGGTGCCTCCGAACAAATTCTTCTGAAGGTCCTTCAATCGGCTCATCGTGTGGCCATCTTCTTCGTCGAGGTCATCTGCTTCATGAGGGTTTCCGGGGTGGCGTCCGCCCGGGCGATCTCGCCCGTGATGGCGCCTTCGAACACGGTGTAGATGCGGTCGCAGAGCCCGATCAGCTCAGGCAGCTCCGAGGAGATGACGATGACGCCCTTCCCCTGGTCGGCGAGCCGCTGGATGATGCCGTAGATCTCGTACTTGGCACCCACGTCGATGCCGCGCGTCGGCTCGTCGAGGATCAGCAGGTCCGGGTCGGTGAACATCCACTTGGCCAGGACGACCTTCTGCTGGTTGCCGCCGGAAAGCTTGGAGACGCTCTCGTCGACCGTCGGGGCCTTGGTCCGCAGCTCCTTGCGGTACCCCTCAGCCGCCTGGTACTCCTCGACCTCGTTCAGGACGCCGTGGTGCGAGATCTTGGACAGCTTGGCGGCCACCGTCGACGTCTTGATGTCGTCGAGCAGGTTGAGGCCGATCGCCTTGCGGTCCTCGCTGACGTACGCGAGCCCGTTGTCGATGGCATCCGCCACCGACTTCAGGACGATCTCCTTGCCGTCCTTGATGATCGTGCCCGACTCGTACACCCCGTAGGAGCGGCCGAAGACACTCATCGCGAGTTCCGTGCGGCCCGCGCCCATGAGGCCGGCGAAGCCGACGATCTCGCCGCGCCGCACCACGAAGCTCTCGTTCTTGCAGACCTGGCGCTCGGCGGAGATCGGGTGCCGGACGTTCCAGTTGCGGACCTCGAAGAAGACCTCGCCGATCTTCGGCGTGTGGTCCGGGAACCGGCTGCTCAGCTCGCGGCCGACCATGCCCCGCACGATCCGGTCCTCGTCGACCCCGTCCGCCTTGACGTCGAGGGTCTCCACGGTCCGGCCGTCGCGCAGAATGGTGATCTGGTCGGCGATCGCCTCGATCTCGTTCAGCTTGTGCGAGATCATGATCGAGGTGATGCCGCGGGAGCGGAACCCGCGCAGCAGGTCCAGCAGGTGCTTGGAGTCGGCCTCGTTCAGCGCCGCGGTGGGCTCGTCGAGGATCAGCAGCTTCACGTCCTTGGCGAACGCCTTGGCGATCTCCACGAGCTGCTGCTTACCGACCCCGATGTCCTTGATCAGGGTGTCCGGGTCCTCTTCCAGACCGACCCGGGCCATCAGGTCCAGCGCCATCCGGTTCGCGGCCTTCCAGTCGATCGCGCCCCGCTTGCGCGGTTCGTTGCCGAGGAAGATGTTCTCGGCGATCGACATCCCTGGAATGAGCGCGAGCTCCTGGTGGATGATCACGATGCCGGCGTTCTCACTGGCCCGGATGTCGGAGAACTTGCTCTCCGACCCCTGGTAAATGATCTTGCCGTCGTAGGTGCCGTGCGGGTACACCCCGCTGAGCACCTTCATCAGGGTGGACTTGCCCGCGCCGTTCTCGCCGCAGATGGCATGGATCTCGCCGGCGCGAACCACCAGGTTGACGTCGGAGAGGGCCTTGACTCCGGGAAACTCCTTGGTGATGGAGCGCATCTCAAGGAGGATGGGCACGTCGCTCATCGCTCGTACCACCTCGCCAACGTCATCGGTTGCCTCCGGAAGGTTGAACCTTCACTTGGTTTTGTTGTTGACGGCAACGTATTGCGGCCGGAGGGCCATCCGCAAGGCGAGAGACTGTTGAAAAAGTAACAATCCGGCAATATAGACGTAGCAGAGTATTCGCCCGTCACAGACACCTCAGCAGTCCCTCCGGGCACCTTGGCCTGCCGGTGGCAACGTTGTCAAATGGAAGGCAACCCCGCGAACGACTCCGGTCATCCCTGACAGGCCCGCCACCAGGCACAATCCACCACCGGCCGGAGCGGTCGCGGCCGGCGGCACACTCCTTGTCATTGAATGATCTTGATGGCAGCGCGACGCCCACGTCGCGCCCACGACGGCACGATGATCTTCGGTCCACGATGTGACCCACGCCTCTGCCCACCGGCCGGATCGACGATGGTCGTCTCGTCCGGCCCACGACCAGGAAGCGGACGTGTGACTTAACGTCCCTTAAGGGCGTATCGGGGCGGTCCGCCGGTACCGCACCCGTGGTGCCGGCCGGTCAGGACGGGTGCAGCACCGCCTTGATCACCCCGTGCTCCCGCCGGTCCAAGTGGCGATACAGCTCGGGGGCGTCGGCCAGGGTGCCGTGGTGGGTGACGATCACGCTGGGCCGCGCCCGGCCCGCGACGACCAGGTCCCGCAGCAGGACTGTGTAGCGGCGGTCGTGGGTACGACCGAACCGGACCGCGACCCCCTTGCTGAACAGCGCTCCCCAGGGCGCGACCAGGTTCTCGTGGCCGTCCGCGCCCGGGCCGGGGTGGGGGTCCCGGTCCGGGTACACCCCGGCGACCGCGATCGCGCCAGCGGCGTTGACCAGCCGAGCGGCGTCGGCGAGGACCTGGTTCGGGCGCTCCCGGTCGGGGTGCTCCCGGTCGCGGGCCTGGAACCCGACCGCGTCGATGACCTTGTCGACCCCGCCCAGTTTCTCCTCGCCGAGCGGCAGCCCGGTCCGGGCCCGGTCAGCGCGGATCTGCTCGACCGGGTCGCCGCGGCGGAAGTCGATCGGCACGGCGCCGATCTCGCCGGCCTTGTCGAGTCGGGCGTCGACCCCGTCGACGGAGTACACGACCCGGGCGCCTCGGAGCAGCGCCGCGTAGGCGCCGAGCAGGCCGATTGTGCCGGCGCCGAACACCGCCACGGTGTCACCGGGCCCGACCTCGGCGAGGGTGGTGGCGGCGTGCCACCCGGTGACGAACGCGTCGGCCAGCAGCACGAAGTCGTCCTCGTACGCGTCCCCCGGCTCGCCGGGCAGGGGCACGCAGTTGGCGTCGGCCCACGGCACCCGCAGCAGGTCGGCCTGCGCTCCCCGGTACGGACCCATCCCGGCGTATCCGTACGCCGCGCCCGGCCCCTCGGCCCGGGCCCGCAGGCAGGCCGCCGAGAGCCCGCGGGCACACATCACACACGTCCCGCAGAACAGGTGCGTGGGGACCACCACCCGGGTGCCCGGTCGGACGGTCTGCACCGCGGCGCCCACCTCCTGCACCACACCCAGCGGTTCGTGACCGAGCACCAGGCCAGGCTCGGCGCTGGTGCGTCCGTCGTACATGTGCAGGTCGGTGCCGCACAGGGCAGTGGAGGTTATCCGCACGAGCGCGTCGGTCTCCGCCTCCAGCGTCGCGTCGGGCACGTCCCGCACTGCGACCGTCCGGACATCGGTGTAGACGACGGCTCTCATCCCGGCTCTCCTGTTCGGCTGTGGAACGGCCGGTCTTCCCCCGACTGGGACGTTCATGTCCACCCGACCCAGCGGCTGGCGACGGTGCTATCTTAGGAGTCCTAAGTTATTTCCTAGCAAAGCAAAGGTTCGGTATGCCACGGCAGGGTCTGACCAACGCGCGCGTCTCGGCCGCTGCGGCCGAGCTGGCGGATTCGGTCGGCCTGTCCCGGTTGACCGTCGCGGCCGTCGCCCGGCACTTCGGGGTCTCGGACGCAGCCCTTTACGTGCACGTCCGCAGTCGGGACGCGTTGATCGAGCACGTCGCGGTCCGGGCGGCGGCCACGTTCGCCGACGCACTCGCGATCGCGGTGGCGGGGCGGGCCGGCCGCCAGGCCCTGGTCGGGTTCGCCGACGCCTGGCGCGCGTTCGCCGTCACCCATCCGGGGCAGTACGCGGCGACCCAGCTTCAACTGCCGCCCGAGGTCGGCACCCGGTCGGCCGGGCACCTACGCATGATCGAGCTGAGCTACGCGATGCTGCGCGGGTACGGGCTCGACGAGCCGGCCCTGACCGACGCCATCCGATTCGTCCGCAGCACCTTCCACGGCTTCGTGAGCCTCGAAACGGTCGACGGTTTCGGGCATCCCCGCGCTGTCGACGCGTCGTGGCAGTCGATCCTCGACGCGGTGCACACCACGTTGAGCAACTGGCCGACCCAGAAACAGGAGCAGCAGTGAGCAGCCACGATCAGTCGGTCGAGTCGGCCGACGGAACCCACCTGGTGGTACGACGACTGGGTGTCGGAGACCCCGTCGTCCTGGTGCACGGCTCGGGTGGCGGGCTGCACTCCTGGGCCACCGTCGCGGAGCACCTGACCCAGGACCACGAGGTGTGGCTGCCGGCCCGGCGCGGATACGGTCCCAGCGACGTCCCGGCCGGCACCAAGTCCTTCCGGGACGAGACCGCCGATCTGCTCGCCGTCATCGAGGCCGCGCGGCAATCCTCGGGCCGACCGGTCCATCTCGTCGGCGCGTCCTACGGAGCGACAGTGGCGTTGCACACCACCTTGGCCGATCCGCGCGACGTACGCTCCCTGACCATCTTCGAGCCGCCGCTCTTCGCGGCCGGAGCGCAGGTCGCGCCGCTGCTCGACCGGTACCGTGCCGCCTTCGAGCGCGACGACGCCGCCGCGATGGCAGCGGCCCTGAACGACGTGACGCGGGTTCCGGCCGAGATCGTCGCCGCGATGGCCGCCGCCGCAGGCGATCGGGTGCCCGACCCGGTCGAGGCGCGCCGCTCGGCGGTCGGCTGGCTGCACGACCTGGAGGCGCTCGCGCAGGACAGCACCGACATCACCCGGTGGTCCTCGATCGCCGTGCCGACGCTCCTGCTGGCCGGCGCGGACACCTGGGAGCCGATGCCCACCACTATGAACACCCTCGCGAAGGCGATTCCGGCGGCAAGCTACGTCGTCTGGCCAGGTCAGTCGCACTTCGCGACAATGACGGCACCCACATTGGTCGCCGACGCGTTGCGGCAGTTCTTCGCCGGCCCACCGAGGTAGCGCTACGCCGCCGGCTGGTGGCGGCCGGTGATCCACCTGCGCGCGAGGCGGGTGCTGCTCGCGAAGTTGCTCAACGATCCGACCCAGCTGGAGACGCTGTGGCGCAACTGCCTTGATCTCCTCCAGGTGCCGGCGCAGGCGCGGACCACCACCGGCTGAACGGACGACGGCCGCTGACGGTCCACTCCGGGCGCACTGCGCGGACGCTCAGTAACATCGGCGAGGCACGATATTCAGGCGGACCACTCCCCGACCGGATCGAGCACTCGACATGATGACCGAGCAGACCACGTCTCCCCCGCGTGCCGGTGTCGGCATCGCCGCTCAGAGGCTGGGCCAGAGCGTCCGGAGCGGTCGCCAGATCCTGACCGACATCTCCCTGAGCATCGCGCCGGGCGAGCTGGTCGCGATCATCGGCGCCAGCGGCGCCGGTAAGACCACCCTGCTGGAGATCCTCGCCGGGGTACAGCGACCGATGGCGGGCACCGTGACGTACGACGGCAGCGCCGCGGCCGGCACCATCGGTGTGGTTCCGCAGGACGACATCATCCACCGCGAGCTGCCCCTGGCCCGCACCCTGCGGTACGCCGCCAGACTGCGTCTGCCCTCGACCACCGGGCCGGCCGAGATCAGTGACCGGGTCGCGGAGGTGCTCGCCGAGCTGCGACTCACCGACCGGGCCGCCACGCCGGTCGGCCTGCTCAGCGGCGGTGAACGCAAGCGCGCCAGCATCGCCGTCGAGCTGCTCACCCGACCCGGCGTGTTCTTCCTGGACGAGCCCACCTCCGGATTGGACCCGGCGATCGCCGTGGAGCTGCTCCGGGTGCTCCGCGCGCTCGCCGACACAGGCGCCACCGTCGTGCTGACCACTCACCAGACCACCGACGTGGATCACTGCGACCGGGTTGTCGTGCTGACGCGTCAGGGCCGGCTGGCGTTCACCGGCACCCCGGCCGCAGCCCGGGAGTTCTTCGGCCTGCGGTCCCTGGTCGAGGTCCACCTCCGGCTCGACGAAGCGACACAACCCGCCGAGTGGCCCGATCGCTTCGCCGAGCAGCGCGCGGCCGAACAGCCGCCCCGTACCACCGACGACGCTGACATCGCCACGACGCCGCCCCGGCGCGTCGGCCGGCTGCGCCAGTGGGCGGTCCTCACCGCGCGCAACACGGAGATCGTCGCCCGCAACCGGCTGACCCTGGCGATCCTGCTCGGCTCGCCGCTGATGGTGCTCGGCATGTTCGCGCTGCTGTTCCGTCCGGGAGCGTTCGAGCCGACCAGACCCAGCCCGACGGTGACCGTGATGATCCTGTTCTGGATCGCGTTCGGCGGCTTCTTCTTCGGGCTGACCTACGGGCTCCTCCAGATCTGCACCGAGCTGCCGATCCTGCGCCGGGAGCGGCTCGCCGGTGTCCGGCTGGTCCCGTACCTGTTGGCGAAGGTCGCGGTACTGCTGCCGCTGCTGGCCCTGGTGGACCTGGCCCTGCTCGGGGTGCTGCGGGGCATGGACCGGTTACCGCCGGTCGGCGGCGCCGACTTCGCCGCCCTGTACGCAACCCTGCTGCTCTCCTCGGCGGCGGCGCTCGCCCTCGGTCTGCTCTGCTCGGCGGCCGTGTCCGACGCGGCCCAGGCGACGCTCATGCTGCCGATGCTCTGCTTCCCACAGGTGCTGTTCGTCGGCGCGATCCTGCCGGTGCCGGCCATGGCGGTCGGCGGTCAGTGGCTCAGTTACGCGATGTCGAACCGGTGGGCGTTCGAGGGCTTGGGGCACACCGCCGGGGTGGAGCGGCTCTGGCGCGACGGCGGCTCTCCGCTCGGGCCGCCGCTGCTGGCCACGTACGGCGACAGCTTCTCCCGGCCGGTGTGGGTCGACTGGCTGGTGCTCGGCGGTTTCGTGCTGGTCTTCCTGGGCGCGGCCTGGGCGGTCCTGCTCCGACGGGATCCCCGTCGTGCGTCCTGACCCGACGCCGCCCGCCTCCCCCACGACGTTGCCGGGATACGCCGCCACCGGCCGGGTCGACGAGCTGCGCGCCACCGAGTACCGACACCTGGACACCGACGGGCAGGTGTACCTCGACTACGCCGGAGCCGGGGTGGCGGCCCAGGCGCAGATTCGCGCCCACCACGACCGGTTGCTCGCCGGCCTGTACAGCAACCCCCACTCGGAGAACCCCACGAGCGTGGCGGCGGGCTCGCTGGTGGAGTCGGCGCGACGCGCGGTGCTCGACTTCTTCCGCGCCGACCCGGACGAGTACGGGGTCATCTTCACCCCGAACGCCAGCGGCGCCTGCCGGCTGGTCGGCGAGGCGTACGACTTCGGCCGGACCGCGCCGCTCGTGCTCACCTGGGACAACCACAACTCGGTCAACGGCATCCGCGAGTACGCGCGGTCGGCTCGAGCGTCCGTACGCTACCTGCCGCTGAACGGGCCGGAGCTGCGGGTCGCCGAGTCGGACCTGGTCGCGGCGCTGGACGCCGGCAGTGCCGGCCTGGCCCGTCGGTGGGGTCGGCTCGGTCGGCGCGGGCTGTTCGCCTATCCGGCGCAGAGCAACTTCTCCGGGGTGCAGCACCCGCTGGGCTGGGTGGAGCTGGCCCAGCAGCGCGGCTACGAGGTGCTGCTCGACGCGGCCGCCTTCGCGCCGACGAACCGGCTGGACCTCAGCGTCGTCCGGCCGGATTTCGTCTGCCTGAGCTGGTACAAGCTCTTCGGCTATCCCACCGGGGTCGGCGCGCTGCTGGCTCGCCGTCCGGCGCTGGCCCGGTTGCTTCGGCCGTGGTTCGCCGGCGGCACGATCCGCGCGGTGAGCGTGCAGGGCGACTGGCACCGGCCGATGGACGACGAGTCGGCGTTCGAGGACGGCACGCTCAACTTCCTGAGCATCCCGGACGTGGAGTTCGGGTTGCGCTGGCTCGACTCGATCGGCGTGGACCTCGTCCACGCCCGGGTCGGCCTGCTCACCGAGTGGCTGCTGGAGCGGCTGGCGACCCTGCGGCACGACACCGGCGGGCCGCTGGTCCAGGTGTACGGGCCGACGGCGGGTGCGGGGCGCGGTGGCACGGTGACCTTCAACCTCCGCCACCCGGACGGCACGCTGGTCGACGAACGGCTCGTGGCGCGGGAGGCGGCAGCGGCCGGTCTCTCCCTGCGCACCGGCTGTTTCTGCAACCCGGGAGCGGCCGAGGGCGCGTTCGGGATGAGCCGGACGTCGATGCGGCAGCGGCTGTTGGCGGGGGTCGACACGATCGACCAGTACCTCGCCGCGCTGGGGCTACCGACGGGCGGCGCGGTCCGCGTCTCGTTCGGACTGGCCTCGATCGCGACCGACGCGGAGCGCCTCGTCGACTTCGTCCAGTCGACCTACCTCAACCGCAGTGCCGGTACGGAGTCACCACTGCCACCTCGGCTGCGCTGCTGACCTGCCCGACCCGCCGACTAGCTGACCTGGGCGACCGGCGCCGGGCGGTGCTTGATCTCCTCCATGAACGGGAACCGGGCGGTCAGCTCGGCGAACGTCAGGCCGGCCCGCCAGGCCGCGGCCACCTGGGCGACCTGCACCAGGTCCATGACGTCACCGCGCGCGAGAACCTCTCCCGAGACCCGCAGGTCAATCATGAAGTACCGGGCCTGCGACCCCAGCCCCACGCAGACCACGCCCTCGTCGGAGTGCAGCTCGGCGCAGGTGAACCGGGCCCGCCCCTGCTCCGGCGCGGTCACCCGGCCGATGTCGAGCCCGTGGCGGGCAGCGGTTTCGATCAGCGCGGGGGCCAGGCCACCCCGCTCGACCAGATCCGGGTAGAGGCGCACACCCAGCGCCGTCGACGCCTCGCTCATGACTGACTCCCACTTCCTTGTGACAGAGACCAGCAGCGCGCAGGTTACGGGAAAGTTTCCGGCACGCCTCGTCATCCTGTCCCCCGTGGACGCCCCACGGCAATAGGAAGGGTCGATTCGACCGCTATCGAGTAACGCTCGACCGCGCCGAACTCCTCCGATGGGTCGGCGTCGTCCATCTCGGAGGCATCGAGCAGTGCGACGGCGACGACCGGGGTCGGCGCTCAGCGCTCACTGCTCAGCATCGGGCGGTAACGGACGGTCGTGATATTGGAAACACTCTTGACAGAAAGACATCATATCGACATGCTTCGCTTTAGAGAGCGCTCTCCATCCCCGGTAAACCGCCTCCACCACCCCCACGCTGAGGAGCCTCCCGTGTTCACAGCCCGGCCCAGCCTCCGCTTCCGCCCCCTCGTACTCCTGGCGGCCGCCCTCGTCGCGACCGCGACGGCGCTCGTCGTCCCGGCGCACCCCGACCGGGCCGAGGCCGCCATCGGCCCCATCAGTTGGCAGGACGAGTTCAACTCCCCCGCCGGCACGCCCGTCGACCAGAACAAGTGGCGGTTCGACATCGGCGGCGGCGGCTGGGGCAACAACGAGCGGCAGTACTACACGAACAGCACCAGCAACGCCGTCCACGACGGCCAGGGCAACCTGGTCATCACCGCCCGCCGGGACAATCCCGCCAACTACCAGTGCCACTACGGGCGCTGCGAGTACACGTCGGCGCGGTTGCTGACGGCGGCCACCTTCACCCAGACGTACGGGCGGTTCGAGGCCCGGATCAAGATCCCGCGTGGTCAGGGCATCTGGCCGGCCTTCTGGATGCTCGGCACCGGCGGCGGGTGGCCCGACGCTGGCGAGATCGACGTCATGGAGAACATCGGTCGGGAGCCCAACACCGTCTACGGCACCGTGCACGGGCCCGGCTACTCCGGCGGCGGCGGCATCACGGGCAGCCGCACCCTCGGCGCGCCGCTCGCCGACACCTTCCACACCTACCGGGTGGACTGGGAGCCGAACGTCATCACCTGGTACGTCGACGGGGTGCAGTACCACCGGGTTGATCCCGCTCGGCTCGGCGGCAACCGCTGGGTGTTCGACCACCCCTTCTTCATGATCCTCAACGTGGCGGTCGGTGGTAACTGGCCCGGCTACCCGGACGGCTCGACCCAGTTCCCGCAGCAGATGCTCGTCGACTACGTCCGGGTGTCCAGCTACACCTCGGGTGGCGGGGGCGACCCAACTCCCGGCACCAACCGGATCCGGGGTGCGCAGAGCGGTCGCTGCATCGACATCCCCGGCGCCAACCCGGTCGAGGGCGCGAAACTCCAGATCTGGGACTGCAACACCACGGCGGCCCAGAGCTGGACCTTCGCCTCCGACGGGACCGTCCGCGCGATGGGCAAGTGCATGGACCCGGCCTGGGCCGGCACCGCCAACGGCACCGAGGTCAACCTGGTCAGTTGCAACGGCAACACCGCCCAACGCTTCACCCTCAACGCCTCCGGCGACCTGGTCAACCTCAACGCCAACAAGTGCGTGGACGTACGGGAGGCCAACCCCAACAACGGCGGAAAGCTGCACCTGTGGGACTGCCTGGGCGCCGCCAACCAGAAGTGGTCTCGCATCTGATCACCCGAGCACGAAGGCGTGGGCCGTCCGAGGAGAACTCGGGCGGCCCACCGCCGTTGGAGCCCCCGTCCACCTCCTCGAACCGGATTAACTCGATGGGCGGGGAGGCCAGGCTCACGCCCACTATGTTCGGATTAGTCCAGGATCCGGCAGTTCCGGGAGTGAGCTCATGTCGCACCACCTCGATACGCCCCTGGCCGCCCAGGGCGGTCAGCTCTACATCGACGACCTGTTCGTCTTCAACGGTGATCGCGCCACTGTGTTCGTCATGGACGTCAACAGTTCGGTGACCAAGGCCGACATCAAGCGCGGTTTCCACGCCGAGGCGCGTTACGAGATCAAGATTCATATCAACGGCGCCGAGGTGGAGGACCTGACCTACCGGTTCGCCTTCGGCGAGCCGGACGGCGACGCCCGGCAGGCCCTCCAGCTGTACGAGCTCACCGGAGCGGACGCCCGCGACGACGCCGCGATGGGCACCCCCATCGCCGAGGGACGAACCGGCGAGGTGACGACCGGCGGCAACGTGCGGGTCTGGGCCGGCCGGATCACCGACCCCTTCTTCATCGACCTCGACGAACTCGCCACCATCAACGGCGCGGTCAAGAACGGTTCGCGGGTGGACCGCTCGGCGTGGCGGGCCGACCAGGCCAAGAACAGCTTCGCCGGCACCACCGTCGAGTCGATCGTCCTCGAGGTCTCCCACGACGAGCCACTGCTGCGCGACGGCACCGAGATCGGCGTGTGGTGTCGCACCATGCTGGCCACCGACGCCGGCGGATGGCGCCAGATCAACCGCGCCGGCCACCCCATGATGTGGCCGATCTTCTGGCCCCACGACACCGACTTCTCCGACCCCGCCAACTTCCGGCACCCCAGCAACGACCTCACCGAGGGCGGGGAGGAGATCGCGAACGCGGTCGCCGGGGTGGTCAAGGCGAACGGCACCGCACCGGACCCGCAGGCGTACGGCTGGAGCGTCGCCCGGCAGCTCTACCCCGACCTGCTCTCGTACAAGGTCGGCACGGCCGCGAACTTCGGCTTCGCGGTCCGCAACGGGCGCACCCTGGCCGACAACGTGCCCGAGGTGATGTTCTCCCTGGTCCTCAACACCGGCACCACGGCGGGCCTCACCTCGGAAGTCACCAAGGCCGCCCGTTCCGCCACGTTCCCCTACGTGGTCGCGGCCTGAATCCGCTCGACCACCCACCACGCGAGAGCGGACCGACCCCCTGGGTCACGCCGAGGAGGTCGGTCCGCTGAGACTGGAAGCTGTCAGCCCTCGATGTCGCGGGGGTCACGGCTGCGGGGGTAGGTGTTCTTCTCCCCGATCGTGCCGTCCTGCTTCTTGATCACGTGTTCGACGCCGCGGTCGGCCGCCATCTCGCGGCCCTGGGCCTGCGCGTCAGCCTTCACGTCGTGCGTGCTGCTGGCGCGCTCCTGGCCCTCCGGCTTGTTCTTCCACTGCCCGTCCTCGTGGTACGTGTCGACGTCACCCTTGGCCATGACCGGCTCCTCCCCTACGTCTGCACTGTCTCCAGAATCAGTGCCCCCGAGCCGCGCCGGGCAAACTGCGGTCCTCAGGAGACGGCGGGGCAGTTGTTGCTCACCCGCCGCAGGATCTGTTCGCGTTCGTCGGTGGTGATGCCCGAGGGCGTGCCGTCGAAGTGGGTCTCGACCTTCTCCCAGCCGCGGCGCTGCTCGTAGTGCAGGTGCGGGGCTCCGGAGTTGCCGGTGCTGCCGAGCCGCCCGATCTGGTCACCCTGGGCCACCTTCTGACCGACCGTGACCAGCGGCGGTTCGAGCATGTGCAGGTACTGCGTCTCCCACTTGCCGCCATGGTCGATCTTCACCCAGTAGCCGCCGCCGCGCCCCCGTGGGCCATCCGGGTTCTCCGGGTTCCGACCACCCAACGAGCCGTTGATGCCCGCCACGGTGACCGTGCCGGCGTACGAGGCGAGCACCGGCCGCCCCCACGTCTCGCCTTCGGTCGGGAAGAAGTCGACGTCGTAGTCGTCGTGACCGGGGTAGGTGCTGAGCTGCCACGTCTCGCCGCAGGTCACCGGCATCTGGAAGAGCGGGCGCGGCCCGGCCGGTCGCAGCATCGGCACCGCGACCACCGCGACGCCCAGGACGGCCGCCGCCGCGACGAGCGCGAGGAGGACGCGGATGGCGCGGCTTCGAGGGCGGCGGTGGGAACGGGCTCTGGTCGGGCGGCCGGTCGTCACCGGCCCGAGCATGGCAGATCCGGGCAACGTTCCGATCCCGAGGTGGCGCATCCACAACGGTGACATTGCAGTCGCATCGCCAAGAGGGTACGGTCAGATGCAATGCAGTTGTATTGCAACGAGAGTGGGCCGCCATGCACGTGATCGCGTTGTCCGAGGTAACCGCCCAGATGACCGCCCTGGTCGGCGGCAAGGCGGCCGGGCTGGGCGAGCTGATCCGGCACGGCGAGCGGGTCCCCGACGGATTCTGCGTCACCACCGAGGCACACCGGCTCGGCGTCGTCCCCACGGCCGAGGTCGTCGCCGCGTACCAGCGGCTCGGCGCAGGCCCGGTGGCGGTGCGCTCCAGCGCCACCGCCGAGGACCTGCCGGACGCGAGCTTCGCCGGGCAGCAGGACACCGTCCTCGACGTCACCGGCACCGCCGAGCTGATCGCCGCCATCGAGAAATGCTGGGCTTCGCTGCACGGCGACCGGGCGACCGCCTACCGCGACGCCCACGGCATCGATCACCAAACGGTGCGGATGGCCGTCGTCGTGCAGCGCATGGTCACACCCACGGTGGCGGGAGTGCTGTTCACCGCGAACCCGCTGACCGGGCGCCGCGACGAGATGGCCGTCGACGCCGCTGCCGGCCTCGGCACGACAGTGGTGGACGGCGCCGCGGCCGTCGACCACTACATCCTCGACGACGTCACGCGCACCGAGGCCGGATGCCTGACGGCCACCCAACTGGCCCGCCTCCGCGCCACCGGCGAGCGGTTGCAGGCCCACTTCGGCTGCCCGCAGGATGTCGAGTGGGCCATCGACGCGGACGACGTGCTGTGGCTCCTCCAGTCCCGGCCGATCACCAGCCTGTTCCCCGCCCCGCCGCTCAGCGAGAAGCCCCTCCCCCGCGTCTACCTGGAGTTCGGGCACGTTCAGGGCATGCTGCAACCGGTCACCCCGATGGGCATGTCGACCCTGCGAACGCAGATCGCCGCGATGCTCGCCGCGCTCGGGGTGCGGGTCGAGATCGTCGACATCGGCGGTCGCCTCTACGGCGACCTGACCGACCTCGCGCGCGACCGGTCGTCCCGCAAGCGACTGGTGAAGCTCCTGGCGGTCGACTTCGGGCCGCGCGCCCAGGCGGTGATGCAGCACGTGTTGGCCGATCCCCGGTTCGCCCCGACCAGCGGCGGCGCCCGGCGCGGTGGGGCACCGGGAGCCGCGTCGCTGCGGACGGCCCGCCGCGCGGTGGTGGGAATCCTGCGGGCGCTGGCCCGTCCCGAGGCCGCGCGGACCCGGATGTTCGAGGCGATCGAGCAGCTGAGGGTAGGTTCCGCCGCCCCCGCCGACCTGCGTACCACCGCCGACCGGCTGCGCTTCGTGCAGGCGCAGGACGACGACGCCAACGCCGATGACAGCGCCGACGCGATCATGTGGCCGATCGTCGCCGGGATGCTCGCCGCCGCCCTGCCGACCGCGCTGCTCAAGGGCGTCGCCGGCCCGGACGAGATCCACACCGTGCTCGGCGGCATGCCGCACAACGTCACCATCGAGATGGACCTGGCCCTGTGGCGGCTCGCCCAGGGCGTGGGCGAGCACCGCCAGCTCCTCCTCGACACCCCGCCGGCCGAGTTGGCCGCACGCCACCTGCGCGGGACGCTGCCCGACATCGGCATGGCGGCCTTCCTGGACGTCTACGGGCACCGGGGCGTCGCCGAAGTCGACCTCGGGGTGCCGCGCTGGGCGGAGGACCCCACGCCGGTCTTCGCCGCGGTCGCCAACTACCTGCGGGTCAGCGATCCGCAACAGGGCCCCGACCAGCGCTTCCGGCGGGCCGCCTCGGCGGCCGAGACAGCGCTGGAGGAACTGGCCACCCGAGCTCGCCGTCGACGGCCGGTGCGGGGCACGATCGCCGGTTTCCTGTTGCGCCGGGCGCGGTCGTTGGCCGGCCTGCGCGAGGCCGGCAAGTTCGCCGGGCTGTACCCGTTGCGCGAGACCCGTCGCCAACTGCTGCTCATCGGCGCCGACCTGCACGCCCGCGGGTCGCTGGACCAGCCCGACGACATCATGTTCCTGACCCTCGACGAGGTGCACACAGTCGTACACCAGGGTGTTGATCTGCGCGGCACCGTCACCGCCCGGCGGGCCGTGCACCGCCGGGAGCTGCGGCGTCGGACGGTCCCGGTGGCACTGCTCTCCGACGGTACGGATGTGGAGACCGTCCTGCCGCCAGCATCGAGCGGCGACGCGACGCTCGCCGGAGTGGGTGCGTCGGCGGGCCGGGTGACCGGTCCCGCCCGGGTCGTGCACGACCCGGGCACCGCCCACGTCGAGCCCGGCGACGTCCTGGTGGCCGCGACCACGGACCCTGGCTGGACCCCGCTGTTCCTCACCGCGGCGGCGCTGGTCACCGAGACTGGCGCGATCATGGCGCACGGCCCGACGGTGGCCCGTGAGTACGGCATTCCCGCCGTCATCTGCGTGCCGGACGCCACCCGGACCATCACCACCGGGCAGCTCGTCACAGTGGACGGCGGCGCCGGAACCGTCACGCTGCACGGACCGTCGGCGCCCGAGCAAGAAGGACGACCATGACCGACACGACGACACCGACCAGGGCGCGAGTGGGCCTGCTGCTGCGTCGGGCGGCCGAGGCCGAGGCCGCGACGTGGCGCAGCCTGTACGTGTGGGCGCGACGTCGTCCACTACCGCTGGGGCCCGGCGACGAGCCGTTCGGCTACCTCGGCGTGGTCAAGCCGATCCTGGGCATCTTCATCGGCCTGTCGGTCGTGGAGATCCCGATCTTCGACGTGGTGGTCACCCACGTGGTGCCGTGGCGGCCCGCCCGCTGGATCGTGCTGGGCCTCGGCATCTGGGGTCTGCTCTGGATGATCGGCCTGTTCGCCAGCATGACGATCCACCCCCACGTCGTGGGCGACCGGGGCCTGCGGGTGCGGCTCAGCTGGGGCATCGACATCTGGATCCCGTGGAAGGACGTCGAGGCGCTGCGCAAGCGCTACCGATCGCTGCCGTCGAGCAGATCGGTGCAGGTCGAGCAGGAGGGCGACCGCCGGGTGGTGTCCATCTCGGTCGGCAGCCAGACCAGCATCGACGTCCTGCTGCGTCGGCCGCTGACCTTCGACCTGCCGAAGGCCGGGTCCACGCCGGTCAACGAGCTGCGACTGTACGCCGACGACCCGGACGGTCTGCTGCGCAGCGCTCGGGGCGCTCCGGTGAGCCAAACCGTCAGCCGGTGACCGTCGCGCTGGCGGAGTCTTCGGGCCACCCACTGTGAAACGATCGAGGCCATGCCCAAGAAGGTCGATCACCAGGAGCGACGCACCCTCATCGCGGACGCGCTGATGCGGGTCGCCGCGGATCAGGGCTTGGAGGCCGTCAGCCTCCGGCACGTGGCTGCCGCGGCCGGCGTGTCCGCCGGGATGGTCCAGCACTACTTCCGGACCAAGGACGAGATGATGGCGTTCGCGTTGAGCGTGGTGCGGGAGCGCAGCCAGCTCCGCATCACCGAGGCGGTGGCAGGGCTGGGCGAGACCCCGTCGCCTCGGCTGCTGCTGCGCACGATGCTCGCCGCGCTGTTGCCGCTCGACGAACGCACCCGCGACGACGGGCGGGTGGCACTCGCGTTCCTCGCCTACACGGCGGTGCGACCGTCGGCCGCGCCCAGCCTGCACGAGGACACCGCGCAGTTCACCGGGTTCATCGCCAGCGCCCTGCCCGACCGCCACGGTGCCGCCGCCGCGGCCGGCCTGCTGGCGCTGATGGAAGGGCTCGGCGTCTATCTGCTGGGCGGGCAGTACACCGCCGAGCAGGCGCTGGGCGCGCTGGACGCCCAGCTGGACCTGCTCTTCGGCTCGTCGACGAGGGCCTGAGCGGTAGTGGTCGTACCGCTCCCTCAGCAGCGCGGCACGTTCGGGACGTACCCGTCGTAGCCGGTCAGCAGGAAGGCGTCCAAGACGTAGCGGTTGGTGCCGATCCGGTTCCAGACGGCGGTCGTGCCGTACGGGCCGGTGACCGTGCTGCCGGTGGCCTGGCAGTAGACGGCGACGGAGGCGCCGTCGGCGACCGAGCCGACGACCGGGTAGCTGGCACCGGGGCCGGAGCGCACGTTGAGGCTGGACGCCTCGGTGACGACCGTGCCGGAGCCGATGCCGGTGATCCCGTTCACCACGAGGATGAGCGACGAGCCCACGCCCTTCGGTGGCAGCAGGTGCTGGTGGCCAAGCGCCGACTGAGCCGGTGAGCACCCGGAGGATCGGCGTGATCGACTCGGCTTTGCGAAAGTCGCGGTGTCCCTGGTAGCGGGACACCGCGACTTCACCAAACCCGAGTGGATCACGCTGCTCGTTTTCCACGCCAGGCGGTCCGCCTGGCTCAGTGGGTGGTGACGCCCGCCCGCGCCTTCAGTCGGCGCAGTTCGTCGGCGGACATCAGCCAGGTGGAGTTCGTCGTACCCAGGCCGAGGAGCACCTGGTCGAAGGAGTTGCCGTCGTTGTCGTCGGTGTAGCAGACGCTCACCTCACCCCAGGGCGACGCGGCGACCCCGAAGTGCTCCTGTCGGCCCGTCGTGGTCTGGCTCAGCGCCTGGGCCGCCAGCCGACCGGTGGACGTGCCGTCCGGGTTGAGGCCACGCGCCCAGACGTCCGGGTTGGCGCCGGACACCGTCCAGCCCACCACCACGTTGTCCTGGTCGTCGATGCCGACCCCGGGGGCGACGGCACCGGTCCCGGTGGAGACCGGAACCTCGTCGTGCCGGGCCGTGCCGGTCGCGGTGAACGATCGGGCCCAGACACCCCGGGTGCCGGTGTGGTCGGACTCCCACCCGACGGTGAAGTCACCGGCGACGTTCGCCGCCACCGAGGCGCGCTGCTGCTGCCCGCCGCTCTGGGCGTTGGCCGTCCGCCGCGACAGCGCCACGGCACCGTTGGACCGGGCCAGCCGGGTCAGCCCGATGTTGTACGAGCCGTTCGCGTCGGCGTCCTCGTCCCAGACCACCAGCGCCTCGCCGGAGGCGGACACCGCCACGTCGGGACGGTGGTGCGTGCCCGTGGTCTGCGACGCCGTCACCTCGTACCCCTTGGTGGTGGCCGCGGTGAAGCCGGCGGCCCTGACGGTGGCGGGAGCGGTTCCCTGCACGTCCTCCCAGACCACTGTGAAGCCGACCGCGGCGGTGGTCGGCGCGCCGTCCGGGTCGACCGCCACCTTCGGCCAGATCTGCTGCCCGGCGTCGCTGGCGTTGGCCTGTCCCGAGCCGAGCACCGCGCCTGCGGGTGACACCACCCGGTACTGGATGTTGTAGACGCCGTTGCCGTCGCCGTCGGCGGCCCAGACCACCACGGCGTTGCCCCGGTCGTCGAGCCCCACGTCGGGGCTGAGGTGTCGCCAGGCGGCTCCGCTGGTCCCCCCGGTGGAGAGCTTCAGCTCGTACGCGGCGGTGCCGTCGCGGAACAGCCGCAGGTAGATCTCGCTGTGGGTGTCGTCCTCCGGGGCGGTGCCGTCCCGGTCGTCCTCCCAGACCACTGCGACGTGGCCGTTGCGGTTCATGGCGATGGAGGGCAGGTCCTGGTCGCCGGTGGCGACGCTGTTCGCGGTGGTCCAGGTGACCGCCTCGGCGGTCATCGCGGTCGGGCCGGGAACGACGTTCGGGACCAGCAGGGACGCGGTGAGCAGTGCGGTGATCGCGGTCATGGTGGCTCTCTCCCTTACCCGGCCTGCAGGCCGGGCTGGCCGTCGAGGATGACGAACGAACGCACTGTGGACGCCGCCGCGCCATGCTCGGTCACGGTGTTCACCGCGCGGAAGTCCGCGCGGACCTGGCCGCGGCTGATGGTGGTACGGACGTAGCCGCGCCGGTCCGAGTAGAACTTCAGGTGCGGGTTGGCCGCCGCGTTCGGGACCGTGGTGCTGCCGCTGCCGTTGCCGGTGGAACTGATCGAGGTGCAGACCAGCTCGGTGCCGATGGTGGCCGAGGAGGGGTTGGCGTAGTCGGCCTTGAGGTCGTTGGCCCACGACCGGTGCACGTCGCCGGTGAGCACCAGCGGGTTGCGTACCCCACGTTGCTGCCAGCCGGTCTGGATGCGGCTGCGGGAGGCCCGGTAGCCGTCCCACGCGTCCATGCTCGCCGCCCCGTTAGCGTCGAGCTGCTGGGCGAAGAAGACCTGCTGGCCGAGGATGTCCCAGGTGCCGTAGCGCTGGGCCAGCCCGTCGAGCAGCCACGCCTCCTGGGTGGCGCCGGTCAGCGACCGGGAGGCCAGGTCCGCGTCGGCGCAGACCTTCCAACCGTCCCCGCAGGCCTGGTCGTCGCGGAACTGCCGGGTGTCGAGCATGTGGAAGGTGGCGAGCTGCCCCCACCGGACCCGTCGGTACAGCGGGATGCTGTTGCCGATGGCGGCGGACGCGGGTCGCAGCGGCATGTTCTCGTAGTAGGCCCGGTACGCGGCGGTGCGGCGGGCGGTCCACTGGGCTGCGGTCAGCGTGGGGCTGCTGTCGTTGCGGACCATGTTGGCGTAGTTGTTCTCCACCTCATGGTCGTCCGGCACCACCAGCCAGGGTGCCGCCGCGTGGGCCGCCTGCAGGTCCGGGTCGGACTTGTACAGCGCGTACCGGCGGCGGTAGTCGGCCAGCGACACGATCTCGGCACCGATGTGCTGCCGCACCGTGGAGCTGCCGACGCCGCCCTCGTAGATGTAGTCGCCGAGGTGCAGGATCAGGCCGGGGTTGTCCTCGGCCATCCGCCGGTACGCGGTGTAGTAGCCGGCCTCGTAGTGGGCGCAGGAGGCGAAGGCCATCACCAGGTCACGGCCGAAGGCGCTGGGCGCCGGGGCGGTCCGGGTCCGCCCGACCGGCGAGATCTGGCCCTGGGCCCGGAACCGGTAGTAGTAGTCGGAGTCGGCGGCGAGCCCGCCCGCGATGGCGTGCACGGAGTGCGCGTCGGCGTACCGGGCGACCACCGAGCCAGAGGCGACCAGCGAGGTGAACCGGTCGGTGGTGGACACCTGCCACTCCACTGTCACGTCGGCGTTGGTCATGCCGCCCTGCCCGTCGGCGTTGAGCGGAGATGGTGCCAGCCGGGTCCAGAGGACCACGCTGTCGGGCGCCGGGTCACCGGACGCCACACCGAGTTTGAAGGGATACGGCACCGCGGCGCGGGCACCCTGGCGGGGTGTCACCGCGGCTCCGGCGGTGACCAGTCCACTGAGGACGAATATGCGACGGCTCAGCCTTGTCATGGTCAACAGCCTCGGGAACGTCGATGAACGGCGATGGCTGCGGGGCGGAATCCGACATGACGGAATGCTGTCCGCGCCAAGGCGCTCAGGTGTCCGGACCGCCGGGGGCCGGGGGGGTCAGGTGAGCGGCGACGGCGACTCGGCGCCGGGGATCACCAGCGTCGGCGTGCCGGCCCCGTCCGCCGGGACGCTCCAGACGTCGGGCTGGCCGTCGTCCCGGCGCAGCGTGTAGGCCAGCTCTCCGTTGTCCAGCCACGCGGCCTGGTCATCGACGCTGCGGACCTCGGCGGTCGCGGTGACCCTCATGCTCGACAGGTCCAGGACCGACAGCCGCCAGCCCTTCGCCGGGTCGGCGTCGACCGCCTCCTTGAACGCGAGCCGGGTGCCGTCCGGTGACAGCGACGGGCACTCGACGTTCTCCTTCAGCGTCTCGACCGTACGGGCCGCGAGGTCGCCCCGGACGAGGTACCTCTTACCCCCGGTCGCCATGGTCGCGTAGAAGCGGTTGTCGTCGGCGGTGAAGGTGACGCCCCAGTAGTTGACGTCCGCGTTGCGGTAGCCCCGGCCGTCCCGGGTGATCGCGAACCCTTCGAGCGAGGCCACAGTGGTGCCGGTACGGGTGTCGAGGATCCCGGTGCGGCTGGAGAAGCCACTGGAGGTGTACGAGTCGCCACCGACGAACGTCGTCCAGGAGACCATCCGGCCGGAGGCCGAGACCCGGGCCCGGTTCGGCAGCCCCGGCACACTGACCGCGCGGGCCTGGCGCAGCGTCGCGTCGAGCACGACAACCTGGTACGACCACGCGGTCTCCGGCTTCAGGCAGACCCCGGTGCCGGCCGCCGCGTACACCCGGAGGCATTCCAGGCCGGCGACCCTGCGCGGCCCGGCGGGGTCGGTCGCGGCGACGGTGGAGACGTGCCGGTCGGTGATCGCCAGCAGACGTGGCCCGGGTGCCAGGGTGACCGCCTGCTCGCCGCCGGCGGGTGGCGGTGTCCGGGGAGCCTGCGCGGCCGTGGCGGCGTAGCCGGCTGCCAGCGCGCCCAACAGCACGGCCGAGGCGACCACCACGCTGAGCTTCGCTCGGGTCGACATCGCGGTCATCGGTGCACCTTCCGGGTGGTGAGTCGGGACGGGGAGGCCAGCAGGAGGAGCGTGCCGACCAGGACGCCGGCGACGGCGACGGCCGCCGCGCGGATCGCGTTCTCCGGCCCCCACGCCTGCCAGGCCAGACCGAACAGCACGGAGGAGACGAGGTACGCGAGTGCCTGCCCGGTCTGCACCAACGCGATTCCGGTGGTCCGCAGCCGCGCCGGGAGCACCGGACCGGCGAGCGCGATGAGCACGCCGTCGGTGGCCGCGTAGAACGCGCCGTACAGCGTCAGCGTCAGCGCGATCAGGGGCCAACCGTCGACCGGGCCGGCCAGCAGCAGGTACGTCGCACCGAGGGCGGTGTAACCGCCGATCACCACGGGCAGGCGACCGATCCGGTCGGCGAGTACGCCGAGCGGAGCGGCGAGCACCAGGTAGGCCAGGCTGGTTCCCACCGCGAGCAGCGGAAACCAGCGCAGGCCGAGGTCCTCCCGGCGTTGCAGCAGCAGGTAGACGAAGCCGTCGCCGATGGTGGCCAGCCCGAGCATCGCGGCGGCCAGCACCAGCCGCCGGGCCGGGCCGCCGCGCAGCAGCCCGAACGCCTCGCGGACGGAGACCTTCGGGTCATTGGTCTCGTCCGCCGCCGCGCCGTCCGCCGCCTCGCCGTCCGGCTGCTCCCGGACGAAGAGCACGAGCACCACGACGGCCAGGGCCGCGATGCAGAAGCTGGTGACGAAGACCGCGTCGTACGACTGCCCGACGACCAGCAGGACCGCGAACGCGGCGAGTGGCCCGAGGAACGCGCCGACGCTGTCCATCGCCCGGTGCACCCCGAACGCCCGACCCAGCGCCTCGGGTGGCGTGGAGAGCGTGATCAGCGCGTCGCGCGGCGCGCTCCGCACCCCCTTGCCGATCCGGTCGACGGCGATGACGGCGCCGATCGCCGGGATCGACCGACCGGCGAGCAGCAGGCCGAGCTTCGCGACCGCCGAGAGCGCGTACCCGACGCCGGCGATCAGCTTGCGCCGCCGGAACCGGTCGGCGGCGAAACCACCGACGACCCGCAGCAGCGCGGTGGCGCCGGTGTGGACGCCGTCGAGGACGCCGAAGGCCACCGGACTGAGGTGCAGGCCCAGTACCAGATAGAGCGGCAGGACCGCGGCCACCATCTCGGCCGACACGTCGGTGATCAGACTGACAGTGCCGAGCGCGACGACGTTGCCGCTGACCATCGCGAACCGGCGGCGTCGGGGCCCGGATCCGGGTTGGTCGACGACCGGGCGGGAGACGGTCGACAGGTACACGAGCATCTCCTCTGATCAACGGTCGGCGGGCAGCCATCGTCCGTACTCGGTGGAGGTGGCACAACGGACCGCGAGTGGCATCCGGGCGAGGGTCGGATGAACGAGCTCCCAACAGCGAGGTGTTCGCCTGGCGGGATGCACTGTTCATCCGCCTGTCGCCCGCCGGCTCATCGACCTTCCTACATTCCTTGCGCTCTTCCCACGAGGTAAGGAGTCCTGGATGGACATTCGATTCCCCCGTCCGTCGGTGACGCTGGGGGTGGTCACGGTGATCGTCGCCGCGACCGCCGCCGTCGTCGTGACCGGCGCTGGCGCGGCGTCGGCGGCGAGCGTGACCTTCACGCCGGTCGCCGACACCTACGTCCAGAGCGACGCGGCTGCCACCAACTACGGCACGTCCACGCAGGTCGTGGTCGACAACTCGCCCGTGCGGCGCTCGTTCCTGCGCTTCACGGTGAGCGGTGTCAGCGGCACGGTGACCGGCGCGAAGCTGCGACTGCGCACGATCAGCGGCAACAGCGGCAGCGACGCCGGTGGCACGTTCCGCCGGATGTCCAACACGACCTGGTCGGAGACCGGCACCACCTGGAACAACCAGCCGACCATCGACGGGGCCACGCTCGGCACGATCGGCGCGGTCAGCGGCAACACCTGGTACGAGGTCGACGTCACGGCCGCGGTCACCGGCAACGGCACGTACAGCTTCGGCGCCACCTCGGCCAGCGGCGACGGCGCCTACTACGACACCCGCGAGAGTGGCGCGGACGCTCCGCAACTGGTGGTCACCACCGGGACCACCACGCCACCCCCGTCGGGCGACCCGGTGTTCGTCGGTGCCGGCGACATCGCCGACTCGGGCTCCGGAGACAGCGCCACCGCAGCGCTGCTCGACAGCATCCCCGGAACGGTCTTCACCACCGGCGACAACGTCTACGACAGCGGGACGGCGTCGCAGTTCAACAGCTACTACGAGCCCACCTGGGGCCGGCACAAGTCCCGCACCCGCCCGTCGCCGGGCAACCACGACTACAACACGTCGGGCGCGACCGGCTACTACAACTACTTCGGTTCGTCCGCCGGCCCGAGCGGTCGCGGCTACTACTCGTACGACCTCGGCAACTGGCACGTCGTGTCGCTGAACTCGAACATCAGCATGTCGGCCGGCTCGACGCAGGAGCAGTGGCTGCGCGCGGACCTGGCCGCCAGCAGCAAGCCGTGCACGATCGCGTACTGGCACCACCCGCTGTTCACGTCCAGCTCCAACCACGCGCCGTCGACGTCGACGCGTCCGCTGTACCAGGCCCTCTACGACTACAACGCCGACGTCGTGGTGTGGGGGCACAACCATGTGTACGAGCGGTTCGCCCCGATGAACCCGGCCGGTGGCGCCGACTCCAGCCGAGGTCTTCGCAGCTTCGTCGCCGGGATGGGCGGCGCCGGCCACTACGGCTTCGGCACCATCCAGCCCAACAGCGAGGCGCGCAACAGCTCGGCGTGGGGCGTACTGAAGTTCACCCTGCACTCCGGCAGCTACGACTGGCAGTTCGTGCCGGTGGCCGGTCAGACCTACACCGACAGCGGCACCAGCAGCTGCCACTGACAAACGCGTGCCCCCTGTCCGCGAGGCGGGCAGGGGGCACGTGCGTACCGGCCGAACGTCAGCGGGCGGTGCCGGCGCGGCGCTTGTTGTAGACGTCGAAGGCGACCGCGACGAGCAGGACGAGACCCTTCACCACCGACTGGGTCGACTGGTCGATGCCCATCAGCTGCATGCCGTTGCTCATCACCGCCATGATCAGACCACCGACCATCGCGCCCACCACGGTGCCCACGCCACCGGTGACCGCCGCGCCGCCGATGAAGGCCGCGGCGATCGCGTCCAACTCGAACATGTTGCCGGCGGCGGGCTGGGCGCCGTTCGACCGCGACGAGTAGATGACGCCGGCCACCGCCGCCAGGAAGCCCATGTTGACGAACATCCAGAAGTTGACGGTGCGGACCTTCACCCCGGACAGCGCCGCCGCCGACAGGTTGCCGCCGATCGCGTAGACCTGGCGACCGAAGACGGTACGCCGGGTGAGCAGGCCGTAGACCAGCACCAGGACCGCCAGGATGATCAGCACGATCGGCAGCCCTCGGGCGTGCGCCAGCTGCCAGGCGAAGTACATGAGCACCGCGCCGACCAGCACGACCCGGGCGACGAAGAGCGGGAACGACTCGACGGGCTGCTGGTAGCGGATCCGCGCCACGCGGGTGCGGAAGCCGCTGACCGCGTAACCGGCCACGGCGATGGCGCCGATCAACAGCGTGAAGGCGTCGAAGCCCTGCCCACCGAGCAGGCCGTTGAGGAAGCCCGCCGCGACCTGCTGGTACTCGGACGGGAACGGCGACAGCGAGATGTTGTCGAGCACCCGCAGGGTCAGACCCCGGAACAGCAGCATGCCGGCCAGGGTCACGATGAAGGCCGGAATGCCGGCGTACGCCACCCAGAACCCGTGCCACGCGCCGACCGCGACGCCGACGACCAGCGCGGCCACGACGCCGATCCACCAGGGGTGGCCCTGCTGGATCACCAGGACGGCGGAGACCGCTCCGGTGAGCGCGACGACGGATCCGACCGACAGGTCGATGTGCCCGCCGATGATCAGGATGACCATCCCGATCGCGAGGACCAGGATGTACGAGTACTGAAGGACGATGTTGGTGATGTTGCCGGGGCTCAGCAGCACCCCGTCGGTCAGGACCGCGAAGAGCGCGACGATGACGACCAGGGCGACGTAGATCCCGCTCTGCCGCAGGTTGTTCAACACCAGCGCCCGCAGGTCGCTCGTCCCACTGTGCAGGGCGGCGGTCGGCGGGCTGTCCGGGGGCGTGGGGTGCTCCGTCGAAGGGGTCTTGATGCTGGTCATCCGACGAGCTCCTTGTCCTTGGTCATCAGCTCCATGAGGCTCTCCTGAGTCGCCTCGGCCACCGGCATCTCGCCGGTGATCCGGCCGGCGGCGAGGGTGTAGATGCGGTCGCACATTCCGAGCAGCTCCGGCAGCTCGGAGGAGATGACGATCACCGCCTTACCGGCGGCTACCAGCCGGTTGATGATCGTGTAGATCTCGTACTTGGCGCCGACGTCGATGCCGCGGGTGGGCTCGTCGAGGATCAGCACGTCCGGGTCGGTGAACAGCCACTTCGACAGGACGACCTTCTGCTGGTTGCCGCCGGAGAGTTTGCCGACCACCGCCATGACGCTCGGCGTCCGGATGTTCATCTCCTTGCGGCTCGCCTCGGCAACCTTGATCTCCTCGTTGCCGTTCACCCAGCCCAGGCGGGACAGCCGGTCCAACGCGGCGGCGGACACGTTGCGCCGCACGTCGTCGATGAGGTTGAGGCCGTAGCGTTTGCGGTCCTCGGTGACGTAGGCGATGCCGTTGTCGATCGCCTCGGCGACGGTGCGTGCCTGCACCTCCCGCCCGTGGACGAAGAGTCGGCCCCGGATGTCGCGCCCGTAGGACCGACCGAACACGCTCATGGCCAGCTCGGTCCGCCCGGCCCCCATGAGGCCCGCGATGCCGACGACCTCGCCGGCGCGTACGGACAGCCCGACGCCCTCGACGACCATCCGGTCCTGGACCGGGTGCCGCACGGTCCAGTCCTCGATGCGCAGGACCTCGTCACCGGGGGACGACTCGCGGTCGGGGTAGAAGCTGTCCAGGTCGCGCCCGACCATGCCCCGGATGATTCGCTGCTGGGTCACCTCGTCGGACCGCATGTCGAGGGTCTCCACGGCGCGCCCGTCGCGGATGACAGTGGTCGAGTCGGCGATGGCGGTGATCTCGTTGAGCTTGTGCGAGATCATGATGCAGGTGATGCCCTGCTCCTTGAGGGCCCGCAACAGGTCGAGCAGGTGCGCCGAGTCGATGTCGTTGAGCGCGGCGGTCGGCTCGTCCAGGATGAGCAGACGCACCTTCTTCGACAGGGCCTTGGCGATCTCCACTAGCTGCTGCTTGCCGACGCCGAGCTGGATGACCGGGGTGACCGGGTTCTCGTGCAGCCCGACGGACGCCAGCAGCTTCGCCGCTTCGGCGTTGGCGAAGTTCCAGTCGATGAGCCCGCTGCGGCCGCGCCGCTCGTTGCCGAGGAAGATGTTCTCCGCGATCGACAGGTACGGCACCAGGGCGAGCTCCTGGTGGATGATGACGATGCCGTTGGCCTCGCTGTCGCGGATGCCACGGAACTGCATCGGCTTGCCGTCGAAGAGGATCTCACCGTCGTACGAGCCGGACGGGTAGACGCCGGACAGCACCTTCATCAGGGTGGACTTGCCGGCGCCGTTCTCACCACAGATGGCGTGGATCTCCCCGCGGCGCACTGCGAGGGTGACGTCCTCCAGCGCGGTCACGCCGTGGAAGGTCTTGGTGATGCGACGCATCTCGAGGATGGTGTCGTCCATGGTCACTGTCCTCCGTCAGGTCTGGACGTGGTACGCGCCCAGGCGTCGGGCCCGGCGGGTGACCGCCGGGCCCGACGAGTGGCTTACTTCTTGGCCTGACCGGCGGCGACCTCTTCCGCCGTCCAGTAGCCGGAGTCGATCAGCGTCGCCTTGATGTCGTCCTTGTAGACGGTCGCGATCGGCAGCAGGTACGCCGGGACGACCTTGACGCCGTTGTTGTACGTCTTGGTGTCGTTGGCCTGCGGCTGCTTCTTCTGCAGGAACGCCTCGGCCGCGTTGACGGCCTGCTCGGCCAGCAGTCGGGTGTCCTTGAAGACCGTGGAGCTCTGCACGCCGTCGTTGATCAGCTTGATCGAGGCGATCTCCGCGTCCTGGCCGGTCACCACCGGGAGCTTCTTCGCGCCCTTGCCGTAGCCGGCGTTCTGCAGGGCGGTGATGATGCCGCGGGAGATGCCGTCGTACGGCGAAAGCACCCCGTCGACCTTCGAGCCGTCGTTGTAGCTGGAGGTCAGCAGGTTCTCCATCCGCTTCTGCGCGGTCTCCTGCTGCCACCGCAGGATGGCTACCTGCTCGGGGGTGGTCTGCTTGGACTTGACGACCAGCGTGCCGTTGTCGATGAACGGCTTCAGCGTGTCCATCGCGCCGCCGAAGAAGTACTGGGTGTTGTTGTCATCCAGCGACCCGGCGAAGAGCTCGACGTTCAGCGGCCCCTTGGCCGTGCCCTTCGAGCCGTCCTTGTTCAGCAGGCCGAGACCGACGAGCAGCGCGGTGCCCTGGGCGACGCCAACCTTGTAGTTGTCGAAGCTGACGTAGAAGTCGACGTCCTTGCTGCCCCGGATCAGCCGGTCGTAGGAGATGACCGGGATCTTCGCGGCCGCGGCGGCCTGCAGCTGGCTGCTGAGCGCGGTGCCGTCGATCGCCGCGAGGACCAGAACATCGGCACCCTGGGTGATCATCTGGTCGACCTGCTGCGACTGCGTGGGGATGTCGTCGCCGGCGTACTGAAGGTCGACCTTGTAGCCCTTGGCCTCCAGCTTCGACTTCACCGCGTTGCCGTCGGCGATCCACCGCTCCGAGGTCTGGGTCGGCATCGACACACCGATGGTCAGATCGCTCGGCTTCTCGTCGCCGGACTTCTCACCGCTGCCCGCACCCCCGCCGCTGCACGCCGCCAAACTCAGCGCGAGTGCCGCGCCGCCGAGAGCAACCAGGAATTTCCTGCCCACGGGCTTCTCCTCTCTGGACTCCCCCGCCGACTGCCGGGGCCAACTGTCATCTTTCGGGTAGTGTTAGCGCTCACATAGATTGCGTCAACACCAGATCCGAAATACCGGTGTCACGGTCTCGTAACGGAGCATCCAGGCGAGCGTAGCCATGTGACCGATCCGCCGGAAGGGCAGGACGCGGCAACTCAGCGTGGTCGTCCGCAGCACTCTACAGACCGATGCCCGCGGACGAGGTCTGTCGTCCGCGGGCATCAGCATCACGCCGGATCAGGTGGGTCGCCGCGACCTCGGCGGTCGGCGGTCCCGATCGGCTACCGCTGCGACCACCGCTGGTTCGCCGCGGCGGTGCAGGTCCAGAGGATCACCGTGGTGCCGTTGGCCGTGCCGTTGTTGTTGACGTCCAGGCAGAGCCCCGACTGCGTGTTGCTGATCGTGCCGTTGGCGTTGACCGCCCACTGCTGGTTGGTCCCGCCGTTGCAGTCCCAGATCTGCACCTTGGCGCCGGCCGCGGCGTTCAGCGGCGCGTCCAGGCACTTGCCGAGGGCCTGCAGGGTCTGACCGGTCCGGGTCCAGCGCTGGTTGGCGGCGCCGTTGCAGTCCCAGATGACCGGCTGCGTGCCGTTGGCCGTGTTGCTGTTCGGCACGTCGAGGCAGCGGCCGGAGGCGGCGCTGGCATACGCGCTCGACGTCGTCGGCGGCGGCTCCGTCGGAGGAGTCGTCCCGCCACCGCTGACCCGGTACACCACAGTGCCGTGCGCGGGAACGCTGGCGCTGATGGTCCCGCTGCTGGAACTGGTGCCACCGGTCCATGCGTCCACCAGCGTGAACGACGAGCCGGACTTGCCGATGGCCGCGGCCGTGGTCGAGATCGTCGTCGTCGAGCCGCCCTGGTTGAAGAGGGCCACGGCCACGTCACCGTTGGCGAGCCGCTTGGCCAGCACCCGACGCGTGCCGTCGAACGACACCTGCGTCCCCTGCAACCCGAGCGAGTCCTGGTTGATCGCGATCAGGTTGGCGTTCTTGAGGATCGTCTGCGTCGCGGCGTTCATGTTCCGCACGTCGTTACCGGCGATGAGCGGAGACGCCATGATCGCCCACATTGCGAAGTGGCTGCGCATCTCCGTGTCGTTCATGCCGCCGCGGCCGACCTCCATCATGTCGGGGTCGTTGAACCCACCCGGCCTCGCATAGGACGCCAGCGGAACGGTCACGTTGATGATGTTCTGGATGCCCATCGGGTAGCCGTTGCTCTGGCCGGTGTCCCACGCGTTGGTGATGTCCTCGGTGGTTCGCCACATGTTCGCCACGTCGCCCCAGTTGCGTTGCGGGCCGGTCTTGGCGTGGATGCTGTTCGGGTTGATGCTGTAGACGATCGGTCGACCCGTGGCGGCCAGTGCGTCACGCATCTTGGCGAAGGTGGTCACCTGGTCGTTGATGCTGCCCTCCGGCGAGCACCAGTCGTACTTGAGGAAGTCGACACCCCAGGCGGCGAACTGGCGCGCGTCCTGCACCTCGTGGCCACGGCTGCCGGTCGCGCCGGGGTAGGAGCCGAAGTACTGGGCGCAGGTCTTGTCGACCGGCACCTGGTAGAGGCCGAACTTCAGGTTCCGGGCGTGCAGGTAGTCGCCAAGCGCCTTCATCCCGCTGGGGAACCGGCCGGGGTCGCCCTGGATGTTGCCGGAGCTGTCCCGGTTGGGGTTGAACCAGCAGTCGTCGACCACGACGTAGTTGTAGCCCAGGTCCCGCATCCCGCTGCTGACGATCGCATCCGCCGTCTGCCGGATCAGCGCCTCGTTGATGTTGCAGCCGAACGAGTTCCACGAATTCCAACCCATGGGGGGAGTGCGCGCCACGCCGTTGTCCAGTGCCTGCGCCGTAGGGGCGCGAAGGCCGACCAGGCCACCGGCGAGCAGAATTCCGGCCGCCAGTACGCTCCCCCAGCGACGACCTCGGGTATTGCGGTTCATCGAGCCTCCTTGTCGGTGACGCCCGCCCGTGATTACGATCTCTGGTCGGCACGCCGATAGTTGGACGCCAATTGTTGTTAGCGTTAACAGAGACGCCCATCATGTTACGGCGACATTTCACGAGGTTCAATACCTTCACCCGTCGTATCGCTTGGCATCGATTGGTAACACCCTGCAACCCATCGAGTCACGTCTTATCAGGCGAGGAAGCTGAAAATTGGCGCGCGCTGGCGCGGGCCTCACACGCGCGTGCACCGCTGGGCGGGGAGCGGCGGCCGACCACTCTCCGCACTGCACTCGGGGGCGACCGCCGGTTGGTCCGACCGTCAGCGACGAGGTGGGGCGACGCTCTCGCGGACGACCAGAGCGGGGGCGATGGTCTGCCGCAGCGCCCCACCGGTGCCCGACTCGATCTGGGACAGCAGCATCTGCAGGCTCGCTCGCGCCACCGCGTCGAAGTCCGGTCGGACGGTGGTCAGCGGCGGAATGAAGTACGCCGCCTCCGGTACGTCGTCGAAGCCGACCACGCTGATCTCGTGCGGCACCCGTCGACCGAACTCGTGCAGCGCCCGCAGCACGCCCAGCGCGAGATGGTCGTTGGCGGTGAAGACGGCGGTGACCTCCGGCATCCGCGCCAACATCTGCCCGCACCGGTAACCCGACGCGGCGGACCAGTCCCCCGGCATCGGCGGCGGCGGATCCAGCCCGGCGGCCAGCAGCGCCTGCCGCCAGCCCTCGATCCGACCCACGCTGTCGAACCAGTCGGTCGGCCCGGAGACGTGCCAGACAGTGCGGTGCCCGGCGTCGAGCAGATGTTGCGTCGCCGCCCGGGCGCCCGCCACCTGGTCGACAGTCACCAGCGGCACCGGCCGACTCGGGTCACCGTCGACAGTGACCAGCGGGACATCCTTGGGCAGGCGCTCCAGCGCCTCACCGGCGGACTCGACCGGGGCGATGACCACTATGCCGGCGACCCGGTGCGACAGGTGCCGCTCGACGGCCGCCGAGATGGAGCGGTGGTCCAGGTTGCGCACGCTGCCGACGCTGACCGCGAAGCCCTCTTCAGCGGCGGTCTGCTCCAGGGCGGCCAGCAGTGACGCCGGACCGTAGAGCGTCGTGTTCTGCGCGACCACACCGATGACCTGCGATCGACCGGTCACCAGGGCGCGTGCCGCGCCATTGGGGCGGTAGCCGAGTTCGGCGATCGCCGCGCGTACCCGAAGCCGGGTCTGCTCACGGACGTTGGGGTGCCCGTTGAGCACCCGCGACACCGTCTGATGGGAGACACCGGCGAGACGAGCAACGTCCGTCATCGCGGGACCGTGGACGGCCATTTCACTCCCCCCGCTACATCTCCGGCCCGCGGCCCGTCGACGTCGACTGGAGCGGCCCGGCCCGATCCCCCTCGCTCAGTCACCACGCCGGTGCTGAATCCCAGGTGACCAGCGCTGGATCGCCGACAGTCTACGCCAGCAACGGCCCCGAACACGGCACGGCTCTGCGGGGACCGCTCGACGCGCCGAAGCCTTACGACGCGGTGCCCGTCCGGAATACGCATCCAGCCGGTAGGGGGCACGATCCCGATGTGGTACGCCGGCCTGCCCTCGCTCCTGGACAGAGCGTGGAACAGGCCGGCGAGGACCTGACGCGGTGGCGCGGACTGCACATGCCGCCAGGGCTGTGTTGCCAGCGCCACCGGTCAGAGCGATCGTCGTGTGACCGGTGTCACGGGGTGGTCAGGTCGAACCGCCGCACGGTGACCGCGCCACCGAGCGCCTGCGTCGCGTGGTTGAAGATGGCGAATCGGTAGCCCATGAAGAACTGCCAGTTGTTCGCCAGCGTCAGGGCGTTGCCGAACGAGGTGAAGTTCACCCCGTCGGTGCTGTACGAGAAACGGGCCTGTCGGCCAGAGCCGGGTCTGATGTCGGCGTTGGCGCGCAACCAGATCCGGCCACCGGAGACGGCGGTGCTCGCCACCTCGCTGCCGGTGCTGGTGGTGTTCCAGCTGCCGTCCATCGTCAGGCCGTTCTGCATGACCAGTCGGGTGGAGCCGTTGTCGCGTCGGACCCCGATCCAGGCCGACGAGTTGCGCAGCACCGCCAGACCGGTGCGATCACCGTCGCGCATGGTGGAGTAGTCCAACTCGATCGTCGCGGTCGAGGTGGGGCCCTGGATGCGGTGGGTCAGCGTGTTGCGCGCCTTGTACAGGTCGCCGGTGACGGTGGCGGTCTGCAGGTTCAGCCCGTTGTTTACCGACCACTTGCTGTTGTCCGGGTTGTGGTTCCACTCCCACTGCGGGCCGAGCGTGGTGCCCGCGAACGTGTCGGTGCCGGTGAGCGGCTTGACCGCCCGGGGCGGCGCGGGCAGGTTCGGCTTCGGGTACGAGCTGCCCCAGGTGCCGTTGACCGTCTGCAGCACCGGCCAGCCGTCGCCGGTCCAGGTGATCGGGGCCATGGCCGGCATCCGACCACCGGGGTACGCGTCGACGAAGGACATGTAGTACCAGTCGCCGTTCTGGGTCTGCACGAGCCCACCCTGGTGCGGCACACCGCCACCGGAGATCGGGCCGGGCAGGTTGAGCAGCACCTGACGCTGCTCGTACGGGCCGAACGGGCCGTTCGTCGACTTCAGCACGTACTGGCCGTTGGCGGGGCGGGTGAGCCAGATGTAGTAGGCGCCGTTGCGCTTGTAGAAGCGGGCGCCTTCCAGCGTCCCGATGCTCGACGGCGTCTGGTACACCTGCTGGGCGCGGACCTGGGACTTCCCGTCCGCGGACAGCTGCGCCACGCTGATGGTGCCGTTGCCGTACGCCACGTACATGGTGTCGTTGTCGTCGATCAGCATCCCCGCGTCGTAGTAGCAGTTGGGGATGGTGGTGTGCTTGCTCCAGGTGCCGTCGACGGCGGACGCGGTGTAGATGTGCGTCTGCGCGAAGTCGATGCAACCGGCCCAGTAGTACGTCCGGTTGCTCGGCCGGTAGTTCAGCGTCGACGCCCAGATGCCGTCGACGTAGGCGTTACCACCGCTCATGTCGTACTTCGAGCCGAAGTCGAGTCGGGGCACGGAGTGACCGGCGAATTCCCAGTTCACCAGGTCGTACGAGCGCAGGACCGGCGCGCCCGGCGAGTAGTGCATGGTGGACGCCGACATGTAGTAGGCGTTGTCCACCCGGATGATGTCGACGTCGGCGAAGTCCTGCCAGACCACCGGGTTCGTGTACGTGCCGTTCGACGGGGGTGGCGTCGTGGGGTCGGTGCCGCCGTCGACGCGGACGAGCTGCCACTGCTGGTTGGTGCCGTTCCAGTCGTCGTACTGCACGATGTTGCCACCGTCGGCGGTCGAGGCGCCCTGCACCTCCATCGCCTTGTTGCTGTTGCGGTTGATCAGCCGGACGTACCCGCCGTCGGAATCTGCCAGCCGGAACTGCTGGTTGGTGCCGTTGTTGTCGCTCCACTGCACAACGCTGGCGCCGTTGGCGGTCGAGCGGCCCGAGACGTCCAGCACCTTGCCCGACAACCTCGACTTGAGCCGGTAGTAGCCGCCTCCGGAGTCCACGAACTGCCACTGCTGCTGGTTGCCGTTGTTGCGCGTCCACTGGGTGATCCGCGCACCGTCATTCGTGGCCAGGTTGTACACGTCCACGGCCTTGCCACTGTTGCGGTTCAGCAGCACGTAGTAGGCGTTGGTGTCGACCGTCGCCGCTGACGCGGCGGTCGGCGCGACGGCCGCCAGAGCGCCGCCGACCACCACCGCTACCGCGGCGGCGACGAGTCGCGACAGCCGACCACGCCCCCGTGCTGGTCTTGTCCAGGGAACCCGACCGATGGCAACCATGATCCTCCTTATGCGTTCCGAACGGCCCGGGTCGTCATCCGCGGCACTGGGCGGTGTGCCGAGCTGGCCTGACCGCACAATGTGATCGCTAACATCACTCATCGTGGTCCACGCTCTGGATCTATCGAACACGGGGAGAGAGATGATCGCGGCCGGGCCAGCCACAGACATCGACCGTCTTGGTTATAGACTGTGAGCGATAACACGGCCTTAGTCAAGACGTAACCCAATCAGCTCGCGACCGTGCT
Source organism: Micromonospora sp. NPDC051227 (assembly GCF_044455385.1). NCBI lineage: Bacteria > Bacillati > Actinomycetota > Actinomycetes > Micromonosporales > Micromonosporaceae > Micromonospora > Micromonospora sp. NPDC051227. The sequence continues at coordinate 19,716 of NZ_JBITET010000013.1, read as the reverse complement.
AGCGGATACGCAAACGGGTGGCCCGCCCCTGCCCGAGGGATGTCAGGCAGGGACGGGCCACCCGTCCGGGGCGCGGTCGAGCCGCGTGAATCAGAAGCCGCGGGCCAGCCGGTAGTAGGCCTGGTTCCAGCGCAGCTCGTCGGCGAAGCGGCGGGGTTCCGTGGCGGCGTCGATGACGACGAGTTCGGTGCGGCTCATCTCCGCCAGGTCGTGCAGCTCCTCCACGCCCACCGCCTGGGAAAGCACGGTGTGGTGCGGGGCGCCCGCGGTGATCCACGCCTCGGCCGAGACCGGCAGGTCGGGGCGCGGACGCCAGACGGCACGGGCAACCGGCAACCGGCGCAGCGGCTGCGGCGGCGCCACCACGTCGATCTCGTTGGCCACCAGCCGGAAACGCTCCCCCATGTCGGCCAGCCCGAGCACCACGGCCGGACCGGGTGCGGCGTCGAACACCAGCCGGACCGGGTCCTCCCGGCCACCGATGCTCAGCGGATGGATCTCCACGTTGGGCACGTCGGAGGCGATCGTCGGGCAGACCTCCAGCATGTGGGCGCCGAGCACCAACTCGTTGCCCGGGGTGAGGTCGTAGGTGTAGTCCTCCATGAACGACGTGCCGCCGCTCACGCCCACCGACATCGCCTTGAGGGTGCGGACCAGGACCGAGGTCTTCCAGTCGCCCTCACCGCCGAAGCCGTAGCCGTCCGCCATCAGCCGCTGCACGGCGATGCCCGGCAGCTGACGCAGCCCCCCGAGGTCCTCGAAGTTCGTCGTGAAGGCCCGGAACCCGCCCGCGTCCAGGAAGGCGCGCATGCCCAACTCCACGCGCGCGGCGTACCGCAGCGAGTCGTGCTGCTCGCCGCCGGGAAGCAGCTCGCCGACGATGCGGTAGGTGTCCTCGTACTCCTTGACCAGGTCGTCGACCTGCGCGTCGGTGACCTCGCCGACCACCTCGACCAGGTCGTTGACGCCGTAGGTGTTGACCGAGACCCCGAACCGCAGCTCGGCCTCGACCTTGTCGCCCTCGGTCACCGCGACGTCGCGCATGTTGTCACCGAAGCGGGCCAGGCGCAGCGACCGCATCGCCGACCAACCCAGCGCGGCGCGGGCCCAGGCCCCGATCCGAGTGGTCACCCGCGGGTCGCTGACGTGCCCGGCCACGGTCTTACGCGCCACACCGAGACGCGTCTGGATGTACCCGAACTCACGGTCGCCGTGGGCGGCCTGGTTCAGGTTCATGAAGTCCATGTCGATGTCGTTCCACGGCAGCAGAACGTTGGCCTGGGTGTGCAGGTGCAGCAGCGGTGTCTGCAACGCGTCCAGACCGGAGATCCACATTTTGGCCGGTGAGAACGTGTGCATCCAGGCGATGACCCCGACGGCACCCTGAGCGGCGGCGTCCCGGCAGACCTGCAGGATCTCACCGCTGTTGGTCAGGACGGGCTTCCAGACCACGCGGGCGGGAATCTGCGGCGAGTCGTCGAGTGCGGCCGCGATCTGGCGAGACTGCTCGGCCACCTGGCGGAGCGTCTCCTCGCCGTACATGCCTTGGCTGCCGGTGAGGAACCAGATCTCGGGTTCGGTGTGTGGTGCCATGGAGTTGCCTTCCGCGAGAGGGGCGGTTACTTGTAACGGATTCCGATGAGGCGCTGAAGGAGGATGAACGCGAAGAGCAGACCACCAATCACGATCTTGGTCCACCAGGAGTTGAGGCTCCCGTCGAAGGTGATGAGGGTCTGGATCACGCCGAGGACCAGCACGCCGAGCACCGTGCCGAAGACGTAACCCGCGCCACCGGTGAGCACCGTGCCACCGATGACGACGGCGGCGATGACGTCCAGCTCCATCCCCACGCCGATCAGCGGCGCGCCGGAGAGGGTGTAGAAGGACAGCAGGATCCCGCCGATGGCCGAGCACAGACCACTGATCGTGTAGACGGCGATCCGGGTCCGGCCCACCGGCAGGCCCATCAGCAGCGCCGACTGCGGGTTGCCGCCGATGGCGTACACGTTGCGCCCCAGCCGGGTGTAGGCCAGCGTGTACGCGGCGATGACGACCACCACGAAGGCGATCAGCACGCTGATCGACACGAAGTTGCCCCGGGGGTCCCCGATTCGCTCCTGCGACATCGAGGTCCAGAACCCGTCATTGATCGGGATCGACGCGCCGGAGATGAAGGTGCACATGCCCCGGGCGAAGAACATCCCGGCGAGCGTGACGATGAACGGCTGGATCTCGAAGAAGTGGATGACGCAGCCCATCAACAGGCCGAGCGTCGGACCGATGAGCAGGGCGATGACAAGCACCAGCGCCGCCGGCATGCCATCCTGCAGCAGCGCGGCCGACACCATCGCCGTCATGGCGACGACCGAACCGACCGACAGGTCGATGCCACCGGTGAGGATCACGAAGGTCATACCCACCGCGACGACGAGCAGGAAGCCGTTGTCGATGAAGACGTTGAAGATGACCTGGACGTTGGAGAACGCCGTGTACTGCGAGACGCCGATGCCGTACATCACCAGCAGCAGGGCGAGCGTCGCCAGGACCGGTATCTGCTTCCTCGGCAGCCGGAACCGGGTACGACCGGCGGTAAGCGTTCCAGTGGTCATGCCGGCACCTGCTCCTTTGGCTTGTCGGCGATGGTGGCGGGCGGCGGGGCGTTGCGCCTACGTCGGCTGAACCGGGCCCGGAAGGCCGGCGCCTGGATGAGGCAGACGGCGATGACGACGACCGCCTTGAACAGCAGCGAGGTCTGCGGTGAGATGTCCATGGCGTACACCGTGGTGGTCAGGGTCTGGATGATCAGCGCGCCGATGATCGTGCCACTGAGGAAGAACCGGCCGCCCGCAAGGGACGTACCGCCGATGACGACAGCGAGGATCGCGTCCAGCTCGACCCAGAGGCCGGCGGCGTTGCCGTCGGCGCTGGAGACGTTTGCCGTCATCATGAAACCGGCGACCGCCGCACAGGCGGCGCTGATCACGTACACCAGGAAGATGACCCGGCCGGACCGGATGCCGGCGAGCCGGCTGGCCATGGCGTTGCCGCCCACCGACTCGATGATCATGCCGAGTGCGGTGCGGCGGGTGAACGCGGCGACCAGCAGGGCCGCGGCGAGCGCGATGAAGATGGCCAGCGGCAGGGTCAACGCGTGGCCCAGGCCGATCGCCCGGTACGGCTCGGAGTTGATGGTGATGATCTGGCCCTCGGTGATCAGCTGGGCGAGACCCCGGCCGGCGACCATCAGGATCAGAGTGGCGATGATCGGTTGGATACCGATCACGGCCACCAGCACCCCGTTCCAGGCGCCGAGCACGAGCGAGACACCCAGCGCCATCGCGAGGGCGGTCACCACCACACCAAGGCTGTTCTGGTCGGGCTGCTTGCTGATGTACATGCAGGCGATCGCGCCGCTGATCGCGCAGAGCGAGCCCACCGACAGGTCGATGCCGCCGGTGGAAATGACCAGGGTCATGCCCAACGCGACGAGGATCAGCGGTGCGCTCAGCCGCAGGATGTCGATCGGCGTGCCGTACAGGTGCCCGTCCTTGAGCTCGATGGACAGGAACCCGGGCCGGTAGATCGTGTTCGCGGCGAGCATGACGAACAGCACGGCGGCGGGCCAGAACAGCCGGTGACCGATCATCGTCCGATAGCGGCTCATGGTGTCGTTCATCGGTCTGCCTCCTCCCGGTGGGATCCGCTGGCGATGGTCTGCATGATGCGGTCGGCGTCCAGGCTCTCGTCGTTGGCGAGCTGCGCGACCATCTGCCGGTCCCGCATGACGGCCACCTTGTGGCTGAGGCGCAGCACCTCCTCCAGCTCGGCGGAGATGAACAGCACCGCCATGCCCCCGTCGGACAGCTGCGTCACGAGCTTCTGGATCTCGGTCTTCGCCCCGATGTCGATGCCCCGGGTCGGCTCGTCGAGGATCAGCAGTCGTGGTTCGGTGATCAGCCACCGGGCCAGCAGCACCTTCTGCTGGTTGCCGCCGGAGAGGTTGCGTACCGGCACCTCCGGGTCGGCGGGCCGGATGTTGAGCGCCTTGACGTACTTGTCGACCAGTTCGTCCTGGCGGCGACGCGGAATGGGCCGCAGCCAGCCGCGTGCCGCCTGCATGGCGAGGATCATGTTCTCGCGGACCGACAGGTCCGCGACGATCCCCTCGGCCCGGCGGTTCTCCGAACAGAAGCCGATGCCGTGGTCGATGGCCTGCGCGGGGGTGCGCAGGCTGCTCGCCATGCCGTCGATCGTCACCTGACCGCCGTCGGTCCGGTCGGCGCCGAACAACAGCCGGGCGACCTCGGTACGCCCCGAGCCCAGCAGGCCGGCCAGGCCCACCACCTCACCGGCGTGGATGGTGAGGCTGAACGGCTCGACCGCACCCGCCCGACCGAAGTCCGACACCGCCACCAGCGGGGTGCCCTCCTCCAGCGTGGCCAGGTCCCGCCGGGAGTGCTCCTCGATGCCCTCCAGGACGTCGAGCTCCTTGCCGATCATCTTCTCCACCAGGGAGAGCTGGGGCAGCTCGGTGGTGAGGTACTCGCCGACGAGCCCGCCGTTGCGCAGCACGGTGATCCGGTCGGCGATCTCGTAGACCTGGTCGAGGAAGTGGGTGACGAACAGGATCGCGATGCCCTCGTCGCGCAGTTGCCGCATGATCCGGAACAGCTGGGCCACCTCGCCGGCGTCGAGGCTGGACGTCGGCTCGTCCAGGATCAGCACCCGGGCCTTGATGTCGATCGCGCGGGCGATGGCGACCATCTGCTGGATCGCGAGCGAGTACGAGCCGAGTGGCGCGCTGACGTCGAGGTCGAGGTCGAGGCGGGTCAGCAGGGCTCGGGCGCGACGGCGAACCTCACCCCAGCGGACGGCGCCGAGGAGCCGAGGCTCACGGCCGATGAAGATGTTCTCCGCCACCGAGAGGTTGGTGCAGAGGTTGACTTCCTGGAAAACGGTGCTCACACCGGCGGCGGTCGCCTGCATCGGCCCGGTGAACGACACGGGCTCGCCGTCGAGGGTGATCGCACCCTGGTCGGTGTCGTAGACGCCGGTGAGCACCTTGATGAGGGTGGATTTGCCGGCGCCGTTCTCGCCCATCAGGGCGTGCACCTCGCCGGGGAAGAGCCGGAAGTTGACGTCGTGGAGTGCGCGCACCCCGGGGAAGGACTTGCTGATCCCGGTCATCGTCAGGACCGGACGGCTATCCGTCATCCCATCAGACCTCTTCTGGGTTGTCGACACGGAAGGGCCGCCACGCTCCCGGCACGCCCGCCCGGTCGTCCCTGGGGGGTCGCTCGGGCGGGCGTGGTTCGGAGGTCGTCGCGGGCCGAGCCCGGTCCGTTTCGGGTAGGAGGCGACGCGGCGGGGCCGCCACGCGAACGCGGCGACCCCGTCGTCGATCAGTACTTACGGTTGGGCAGAGCTTCCTTGGCCTGCTCGGTCGTGAAGGTGGTCTCCTCGGTCTCGATCCGAGGCGGCACCTCCTGGCCCGCGTGGACCTTCTTGGCCAGGTCCATCAGCTGTGGGCCGAGCAGCGGGCTGCACTCCGCGATGAAGTTGAACTTCCCGTCGGCGAGAGCCTGCATGCCGTCCTTGACGGCGTCGACCGTGATGATGGTGATGTCCTTGCCGGGCACCTTGCCGGCGGCGGTGATCGCCTCGAGAGCGCCCAGACCCATGTCGTCGTTGTGCGCGAACAACACGTCGATCTGCTTGTTGGCCTTGAGGAACTGCTCCATGACCTGCTTGCCGCCGGCCCGGGTGAAGTCACCCGGCTGGGAGGCGATGATCTTCAGGTTCGGGTTGGCGGCGATCGCCTCACCGAAGCCCTTCTTGCGATCGTTCGCCGGCGCCGCACCGGTGTTGCCCTGCAGCTCGACGATGTTCACCGTGCCCGAGGCGCCCTTCTTCTGCTCGACCAGCCACTCACCGGCGAGCCGGCCTTCCTTGACGAAGTCCGAGCCGAGGAAGGTCTTGTACAGCGACTTGTCAGCCGAGTCCACCGAGCGGTCGGTCAGGATGACCGGGATGTCGGCGTCCTTGGCCTCCTTGAGCACGGTGTCCCATCCGGACTCCACCACCGGCGAGAAGGCGATCACGTCGACCTTCTGCTGGATGTAGTTGCGGATCGCCTTGATCTGGTTTTCCTGCTTCTGCTGAGCGTCGTCGAACTTCAGCTCGATGCCCTCGGCGGCCGCGGCCTCCTTGATCGAGGTGGTGTTCGCGGTACGCCACCCGCTCTCCGCACCGACCTGGGAGAAGCCCATCGTGATCTTGCCGTCGTCCTTGGTGCCGCCGCCGCCGGTGTCGCTATTGCCGCAGGCCGCCACGCCGCCGACCAGCAGCACACTGGCGAGGACCGCGGCAGCGCGCCACGGAGCGGACTGCGTTCGCATCTTTCCCATCGAATCTCCTTGGCTGGATGTGGTGGGTAACCGCGCCAACCGCCGAGGTGCGAAGAAGCGGCGTACGCGGGTGGTGCGTGCTGGTGCGTCGTGGTGCAGACCGACGGGTCTCGGATGATCGGTGCAGGGTCAGGAACCCGCCGGTGCGACTGGTTGTTGACCGTAGACGTTCTGGTAACGGTCATAAAGAGCATCGATGTCTGCCTGGGCCATCGGGACCGGCTGCCCAAGGGTGTGGGCGAGGTGCGCGGTGCGGGCCACGTCCTCGCACATGACCGCCGCCTTGACCGCCGCGCGGGCGTCGCGGCCGATGGTGAACACGCCGTGGTTGCGCATCAGCACCGCGGGCGAGCGGTGCCCGGCGAGCGTGGCGACGATGCCCTTGCCGATGTCGTCACCGCCGATCAGCGCGAACGGGCCGATCGGGATTTCCCCACCGAACTCGTCGGCCTGGGCGGTGAGGTGGCAGGGGATCGACTCCCCACACGCGGCCCAGGCGGTCGCGTACGAGCTGTGCGTGTGCACGACGCCACCGACCTCGGGCATGGCCCGGTAGACGTAGGCGTGGGCGGCGGTGTCGCTGGACGGGGCGAAGTCGCCCTCGACGAGAACGCCGTCGAGGTCGCACACCACCATCGTGGCCGCGGTGAGGTCGTCGTAGCTCACCCCACTCGGCTTGATCACCATCAGGTCCTGGCCGGGGACCCGCGCGGAGACGTTGCCGGACGTCCAGGCGACCAGGTTGTACCGGGTCAGCTCGGCGTGCAGGCGGGCGACGGTCTCGCGCAGCTCGGCGATCTGTCGGGTCACCTCGGCGTTCACGCCACCACCTCCAGCGGGGCCTCGTAGGTGGTCGCGGCGGTCTCGACCGCCGCGTTGCGGATCGCCCGCAGGCGGAGCATGACGTCGTTGCCGCCACGTCCGAAGTGGTCGTGCAGTGCCCGGTACTCGGCGTAGAGGGCGTCGTAGGCGCGGGCCCGCTCGGGGTCCGGACGGTAGACGGCCTCGTGCACGCGACCCATCGCCTGCGACGCCTCGTGGATCGAGGGGAACTCACCGGCGGCGACGGCGGCGTGGATCGCCGAGCCCAGCGCCGGCCCCTGCGCCGAGGCGATGATGTTCAGCGGTCGCCTGGTCACGTCGGCGTAGATCTGCATCAGCAGCGCGTTGTTGGTCAGACCACCGGCGATCACCAGGTCGTTCACCGGGACTCCGGCGTCGACGAACGCCTCGATGATCATCCGGGTGCCGTACGCGGTGGACTCCAGCAGGGCCCGGTAGATGTCCGCCGGCCGGGTGGCCAGGGTCATGCCGACGATCATGCCGCTGAGGTCGTGGTTGACCAGCAGGGAACGGTTGCCGTTCCACCAGTCCAGCGCGATCAGGCCGTGCCCGCCGACGGGCTGACTCGCGGCCAGCTCGGTGAGGCGCTCGTGCGAGTCGACGCCGGCCGGGGCGGCGTGCTCGACGAACCAGCCGAAGATGTCGCCGACACCGCTCTGCCCGGCCTCGTAACCCCACGCGCCGGGGCTGATGCCGCCGTCCACCACACCGCACATGCCGGCAACCTCGGCGACCTCCGCGCCGTTGACCACGTGGCAGGTCGAGGTGCCCATGATGGCGACCAGCCGACCGGGCTGCACCGCCTGCGCGGACGCCGCGGTGACGTGCGCGTCGACGTTGCCGACGGCCACCGCGATCCCCTCCGGCAGGCCGGTCCAGGCGGCTGCCTGGGCGGTGAGCGCGCCGGCCCGGGCGCCGAGGGGCAGCAACGGACCGTCCAGCTTGGCCACGAAGTCGCCGAAGTTGGGGTTGAGCGCGGTCAGGAAGCCCTCGGAGGGGTAGTGACCGTCCTGCAGGATGCCCTTGTAGCCGGCCGTGCAGACGTTGCGGGTCTCGGTGCCGCAGAGCTGCCAGACGATCCAGTCGGCCGCCTCGATGAAGCGCTCGGCCCGGTCGTAGACCTCCGGGTCCTCCTCCAGGATCTGCAGACCCTTGGCGTACTGCCACTCGGCGGAGATCTTGCCGCCGTACCGGCCGATCCACGGCTCGGCCCGCTCATGGGCCAGCGCGTTGATCCGGTCGGCGTGCGGCTGCGCGGCGTGGTGCTTCCACAGCTTGACCCAGGCGTGCGGTCGGTCGCGCAGCTCGGGCGTCTCGCACAGCGGGGTGCCGTCGGCGAGCGTCGGCAGCACGGTGCAGGCGGTGAAGTCGATACCTATGCCGACCACCGCCGCCGGGTCCACCCCCGCGGCGGACACCGCCGCCGGGACGGCGTACCGCAGAACGTCGCGGTAGTCCTGTGGGTTCTGCAGGGCCCAGTCCGGGGGCAGCGTTCGACCTCCCGGAAGCGCCGTGCTGATCACGCCATCGCCGTACTCGTGCACCGCGGTCCCCAACTCGGCACCATCGCCGACACGGACCACCAGAGCTCGCCCGGACAGGGTGCCGTAGTCGACACCGACGACGTAGCGGTCGTCAGCTCCGTCCACACGGTTCATGTTCACCTCCACCGTTAACGGGGATAGTGTTAACGCTCACATCCAGGCTCGTCAAGACATCTACCCGCAACAGCTCCGTAACGGAACGCGGAAGGCGGACCGACTCGGGAGGGTAGATAACGGACCGGTGCAAACCTGAAGATTCCACCCTCAACTGCGGCAGCCATCCGACGAATGGGGCCCGAGTCCGGTGCAAGTGCCACCCGGAGACCCGACGACAGGCGGCGCGACAGGTCCAGCGCGCCGCACACCTCGGCATCGCCGTCCGATAGCGACCACTTGCCCTCCGGCGATGATGGCAGCGATAACATTGCCAGGGCGTCGCGGTCGGCGCCCGGATCCGCCCGACAGCCATCGACGACCATGCGGGCTCATGGCTGAGCGCTCCAGAGGGCGACCCGCCCACCGCAGAGCCGGACGGCGGGCCGGTGTTATCGATAACATTCAACGTCTTGGTGGGCCACCTCGCGCGGGTCGGTCCCCGCGCCCGACGACCGCGTGGGGCGGCGCCGGATGACGGATCCACTCGTGCTCCTTGAAGTCGCGGGGTCCGCGGCGGCGTGATCGGCCGACTTCACGAAAGCCGAGTCGATCACGCGCTCGCTCCGCCGACCCGCCGCCCGATCACGCACTCGCGCCAGCGGGCCGCCGGTCGCACTACGTCACGAGCCGGCGGCCCGACCCTGTGGGCCGAGCCGCCGGCTCTCCGTTGCGTTGGCGGGACCGACGCGCCGGACGGATCAGGCCGTCCGGTTGCGGTTGTACAGAGCCTTGGCCCAGAGGAAGCAGCCCACGGTGATGACGGTGCACCAGACGACCGCGATGATCCCGTTGGCGCCGATCCCGGTACCCAGGAGCAGGCCGCGAAGGGTCTCCATGACGGGCGTGAAGGGCTGGTAGTCCGCGAACCACCGCACGGCGGTCGGCATGGAGTCGGTGGGGACGAACCCGCTGCCGAGGAACGGCAGGAGGATCAGCGGCATGGGCAGGTTGCTGGCCGTCTCGACGCTGTCACTGACCAGGCCGAGGGCGACGGACAGCCAGGTGAGCGCAAAGGTGATCATGGCGAGCACGCCGATCGCGGCGAGCCATTCGACCGGGTTGGCCGTGGGCCGGAACCCGACCAGCAGCGCCGCGACGGTGACGGCCGCGAGGCTGAGCATGGTCTGCACCAGGCTGCCCAGTACGTGACCTGTCAGGACCGACGGTCGGAAGATCGACATTGTGCGGAACCGGGCGATGATCCCCTCGGTCATGTCCATCGCGACCGAGATGGCGGTGCCCTGCGCGGCGCTGACCACCGTGATGAGCAGGATGCCGGGGGTGACGTAGTTGGCGTACTGGGAGCGGTCGCCGGACGGGCCGAGACCGGCGCCGAGCGTGCCGCCGAAGACGTAGACGAAGAGCAGCAGGATGATGATCGGAATGCCGATGAGCAGGAACGTCATCGACGGGTACCGCCGCATGTGCAGCAGGTTTCGCCGCAGCATGGTGCTCGAGTCGCGGACGGCGAGGGAGAGGGTGCTCATCGCGCGGGAGCCCTTTCGTGGTCGGGTCGGCTGGCCCGGGTGTCGGGCTGACCGGTGAGGGTGAGGAAGACGTCGTCGAGGTCGGGGGTGTGCACGGAGAGTCCCGCCACGCTGATCGAGGCGCGGTCGAGCTGGTCGAGCAGGGATCGCAGCGACCCGACCCCGCCGTCACTCGGCACCTGGAGGGTGAGCGCCGCGTCGTCCCGGGTGGCGGCGTCGAACGTCCGGGCCGCCGAGTCGAGCCCCTCCTGGTCGGCGAACTGCAGGACGACGTGGCCGCCCGGGATGAGCCGCTTGAGCTCGCGCGGCGTGCCCTCGGCGATCAGTCGGCCGTGGTCGAGGAACGCCACCCGGTCGGCGAGCTGGTCGGCCTCCTCCAGGTACTGCGTGGTGAGCAGGATGGTCACGCCCTCGGCGGCGAGCGCGCGGATGATGTGCCACATGGCCCGGCGGCTGCGCGGGTCGAGGCCGGTGGTGGGCTCGTCGAGGAAGATGACCCGGGGCTCGCCGACCAGGGTCATCGCGAGGTCGAGCCGTCGGCGCATGCCGCCGGAGTACGTCGACACCGGCTTGCCCGTCGCCTCGGTCAGGTCGAACTGGTCGAGCAGGTCGGCGATGCGCCGCCGACCGGCAGCCCTGTCCAGGTGGCACAGGTCGGCCATCAGGATCAGGTTCTCCCGACCGGTGAGCAGGTTGTCGACGGCGGAGAACTGGCCGGTGACGCCGATCAGCGCGCGTACCGCGTCGGGCTCCCGGGTCAGGTCGTGGCCGAAGACGCGGGCGTTACCGCGGTCGGCGTCGATCAGGGTGGACAGGATCTGCACGGTGGTGGTCTTGCCGGCGCCGTTCGGACCGAGCAACGCGAAGATGGTGCCCTCGGTGATCATCAGGTCGATGCCGTTCAGCACGACCTTGTCGCCGTAGGACTTGCGCAGGTCGGTGGCGACGATCGCGGGGTTCATGGAGCTGGTCATGGTCTCCTCATCTGTGGTCGGCGGGGCGGTGGGGTCAGGCGCGGCGGATCATGATGTCGCCGTAGGAGGTGTTCGCCCGGACCTCGACCGTCTCGTCGGTGTGCGCCGGGCTGTCGGTCGACTCCAGCGCGTTGTGGACGCGGCCGTGCTTGGAACTGACGTCGAGCCAGGCGGCGGTCCCGCGACGGATGCCGACCTCGATCGCGCCGTAGGAGGTCTGTGCGTCGATCGCGCCGCGGGTGACCGCACCCAGCCGGAGGTTGCCGTAGGCGGTGCGCGCCGTCACCGAGGCCTGCGAGGCGTCCACGGTGATGTCGCCGTAGGCCGTGTTGATCCGGACGTCGCCACCACTGTGGCCGATCCAGCAGTCGCCGGACGAGTTCTTGATCTCGGCGGTGCCGTCGACCGCGCCGATGCGCACCTTGCCGGACGAGGCCTTCACCCGGGCGGAGCCCAGCACACGCTCGACCGCGACCTCGCCGTGGCTGCTGTCGATCTCCAACGGCCCGGTCTCGTCGAGTCGGATGCCGCTGCCGGTCTTGATCCGACACTCGCCGAGCCGACCCTCGCAGCGGAATGCCGCCCACGCCGCCTCGGCGTACACCTGCGACCCGGTCGGCACCTCGATCTGGACGTCGACCGACGGCCCCGGGCCGAACCCGTAGCGGCGCCAGCTCTTCGGCACCCGGATCACCAGTCGCCCGGCGGTGAACTCGACGGTGCTCTGGTCGGCGGCGCTCACGTCGGCCTTGCTCGACGGGTCGCGGGGCCGCACCGTCACCACCGTGTCGGTGCGGTCGCTCGCGGCGATCCAGGCATCGCCGATCGGCAGCTCGATCTGGACGGAAATCGGCTCTGGCGTCTCGAAAACAGGCATGGTGGTCTCCCGAAAGATGGTCGGCGGAGGTCGCCGCTGGTCAGCGGCGTGGTGGTGGAGGGGTACGGGGAGTTAGCGGGCCCAGCCGGTGAAGTGCTGGCCGGAGGTCGGCTCCACCCGGCGGGGTGGACGACGCTGCGTATCGCCCGCTGCGATGGCACCGGCGACGGCGCGCACCAGCCAGGCGTTGACCGAGAGCCCGGCGCGGCCGGCGGCGTCCTCGACGCTGGCCTTCAGGTGGTCGGGGAGCCTCAGGTTGATCCGCGAGGTGCCGCCCTCGTCACCGTCGGGCGCGGAGACCGGCACCGACAGCGGTGGCGGGCCACTGGGCTCGCTCGCCACCTCGACCGGCGGGCTGGCCGGCGTCACCACGAAGTCGGGCTCGCGGCCGCGCAACCGAACGTGCACCGATCCCGGTGCGAGGTCACGGGTGATCTCGTCGGCCGCGTCGGACAGCGCTTCGAGCAGCGTGAGACGGGTGGCTGCCTCCAACTGCGCGAAGAGTCGTTCGGCCAGCGCCCGGGCCTCCGGGTCCACGCCCTCCGCGGCCACGGCGAACTCGTTACGCAGGTTCTCGACGTACGACCTCAGTTCCATGGCACCATCATGGCACCACTTTGGCTCAAGATGCAACAGGCGTGGCTCAGAGGATGCCGCCGTCTGGCTCCGCCGGGGCTCACCTGGCCCTCAGAGGTCGCCGAAAAGCGTTCGGACCAGGTGATTCGCGTCCTCCTGGCTCAGGCCGGAGGCGACCAGGAGGTCACTGACGGTCGTCCGGACCTGCGCCACCACCACCGCACCGGAGAAGCCAACGCCGTCCCGATAGGCGTGCCCGGCCGTCCGGACCGCTCGTAGCGCCTGCTCCCGGGCCCGGTTCGGCTCGGCGCCGGCGGCGAACTGCCGCTTGAGCAGGCGGACCGCCTCGGCGAGGTCGAACACCGCCGTCGGCAGCGACTCCGGCACCGGCTCGCCGTCCTCGATGAGCGTCACCGACCGTCGGATCAGGGTGCCGCTGTTGCGCATCGCCCGGTCGATCGGCTCCGCCGCCTGCGCGTAGCGGCCCACCGGCCCGTGCCGTTGATGCCAGTACACCGGTGACAGGGTGCTCGCCTCCCGGGCGCCCTGGGTCGCCTCGACGAACGCCTTCAACCGGCCCGCGCTCTGCCGCAGCTCACCCCGGGCGGTACGGGCCAGAGCGGCATCCCGCTCGGCCAGCGCCTCGGCGGTGGCGTCGAGCTGGGTCGCGAGGAGATCCAACGCTGGCCGCGCGGCCCGGTTGAGCACCCGCAGCGGGTTCAACGGCAGCAACACGGCGGTGACCAGCAGCGCCACCCCTCCCCCGATGAGCGCGTCCACGAACCGGGGGATCTCCAGATCCCGGACGGCCGGGCTGAGCGTGGCGATCAGCACCGCCGTCGCCCCCGCCTGGATCACCACCGCCGCGCTGCCCGCGAGGAAGAGCGCGACGACGATCGCCAGCACGACGATCAGGGCGAGCTGCCACCACCCGGTGCCGATCACCAGGAGGAGCAGATCGCCGATCAGCACTCCGACGGTGACACCGATGATCAGCTCGACGGTGCGACGCAACCGCTGGCCGACGGAGGCGGCGAGCGTCGAGACGGCCGAGATCGGCGCGAAGACCGGCTGCGACACGTGTAGCAGCGAATGCGCCACGAACCAGGAGAGCGCCGCGGCCAGGCCGGCCTGTAGGGCCAGCCCGCCGATGGTTCGTACCCGACGGACCCGGTCGCGCAACGCGGCCACCACGCGGTCCCAGAGCCGGACGACGGTCGACGGGCCCGCGCCCGCTCCGCGCCGACCGGCAGCGACCATGGCGGCACCTACCCCGCCACGACCGGATCAATCCTCGCCGGCACGGCCCGGCGGGTGACCGCCGGTCGGGCCCGGCATGGGCAGTAGCGCCCCGGCCGGCCGAGATTGAGGGCGTCCGGACCGGGTAGACCCGGCTCTGCCGTCACCGCGGTCGGCGGCCCGGCGCGTGACCTCGGGCTGGGTCGCGCGGGACAAGGGCTGCGAGACGCGTCGGGGGGACATCGGATGGATCAGCGCGGTTGAGCGGGCCGGAGGACTCCGGTGACGTCGTGGAGCTACGGGTGCACGGAGTCTCCGGCGCGAGCGCGGCACAGGTGCTGGACCTGCAACAGACCAGGCAGGTCGCCGGTGACCGCAGTGGGGGGTTCTACCGGCCGCGCCCCCGGTGCTCGGAGAGCACCGGCGAGCACGGGGTGACGCTTGAGGCGTACCGCTGGGGTGACCTGCCCTCCGGCACCGTGACCCGCACCCTGGCAGTGGTCTTCCTGCTCCCCTTCATGCTGGTCAACGTCGCGATCTGGATGCGCCCGGCGAACCCCGGGTCCGAGGCGACGGTCAGGTCACTGTGCCGGGTGCTGGGGCTCACGCTCACCGTGCTGTACGTGCTCGCCATCGCCGGCGTCGCCCTGGATCTCGTCGGATGGAAGTGCCTGGCCTCGCCGGACTGCCTCGCCGGACGCAGCTGGTTGTCCTGGTTGGGTGGGCGGACGATCGGGCTGCGGCTGGCGGTACTCGCGCTGGTCCCGGCCGCCGCGATCGGCCTGATCTGGCGGGTCAGCTACCGTCCGGGGCGAACCTTCGAGGCGTTTCGCGCACCCGATCCGGGCAGCTCCGCGTCCCGGCTCGACACCGTCGGCCAGTGGGACGCCGAGCCGCTGGTGGGCCGGTTGCGCGCCATCCACGTCGCCGCGGCATTCGCGACGCTGGACCTCGTCCTGCTCCTGGCCCAGGGTGCGAGAGACGCGTCGGCGGCCACGATCGCGCTGACGGCGATCACGGGGGTGATCCTCACGGGCTGCGTGGGGCTGCTCTGCACACCGCCGCTGATGGACCGGTCCCCCGCCGACCAGCGGCTCGACCGGGTCACCCGCACCCTCCGGACCGCTGCCATCATCCTGACCGTGGCCGTCGTGGCACACGTGCCGACCAGTTCGCAGCCGTGGCCGCAGGAGCACGGGCTGCCCGGCTACGACCCGACCCTGGTCGGTGTGTTCGCGGCTCAGACGGCACTGTTGGCCGCCCTGGGCGTGGTGCTGCTCTGGCACTGGCGCCGGGAACGCGGCGCCACCCCGCTGTTCGGGCTGGGCGCTCTCGTTGTCGCCGCCACCGGGATCAGCATGGCGGTGGCGTACTCGGCGGAGCTGGTCTGCCGGGTGGCGGACTTCCTGGACCGCGGCGTGCCGACGGGAGCGGGCATCGCCTCCGGCCCATCCCGCGCCTACACCTGGGCGATCTACGGCTTCTTCCGCGCGGTGCTGGTCACCACGATCGTCGCCGGCCTCGTCGCCCTGATCTCCCGTCGCGGTCGACGGCGGGCCGCCGCGGCGATCGTCACGCGCGACTTCCCGAACCCGCCGGCCGAGGCAGAGCCCCGACTGCGGCAGGTCCGAGACGCGATAGCTCGGGCTCGCTTCACCGAGAAACTGGTGCCGTTGGCAGTGGTCTACGGCTGCCTCGCCGGACTCGGCACGGCCACCACCACGATCGGCCTGCTCGGGCAGTTCCCGGGCGCCGTCATCGAACGCAGCATCGGGTTGCCGGCGGAGGCGACCACGTTCGCCATCGCGTTCAGTAGCTGGGTGATCGGGGCGATCATCCTCGGCCTGATCATCGGCGGCATCTTCGCGCACCGGACCGAACCGTACCGCCGGTACATCGGTGTCCTCTGGGACCTCGGCACCTTCTGGCCCCGGGCCGCCCACCCGTTCGCGCCGCCCTGCTACTCCGAGCGGGCCGTACCGGAACTGGCCCGCCGGATCACCTACCTCGTCGAACGCGGCCACGCGGTGCTGCTGACCGGGCACAGCCATGGCTCGATTCTGCTCGCCGCCACGGTGCTCCGACTGCCGCCGCAGGTCGGCGACCGGGTCGCCCTGCTCACCCACGGATCACCACTACGCCGCCTCTACGCGCGGCTCTTCCCCGCGTACGTCGACGACGCGGCACTGCACGAGATCGGCCGGCGGGTGGGGTGGCGCTGGGTGAACCTGTGGCGCGACACCGACCCCATCGGTGGCTGGATCTTCTCGCCGCATCAGGCACCCGCGCCGGCCACCACCGGTGACCCGGCCGCCGCGGTGGATCGTCGACAGCGTGATCCCCGCGACGTGGTCAGACCACCCGGGGACAGCGTCGCCCCACCCATCCGAGGGCACTGGCCGGGTGAGTCCGACGAATTGTTCACCGACGCGGTACGGGAGTTGGTGCAGCGCCTCGGTAGGCGGGCCGACCCGCCCGGGACGCCGAGGTAGCGGGCCGGCTCAGTGTCCCCGGCCCGCCCGGGTACGCCAGTCGTCCAAGCCGGTGCCGGCGAGGCGGGCACCGTCGGCCGGGACGAGCGAGCGTTCGCCCAGCTTGGCGCCGAAGTACCGGGCGTCGGGGTCGGCCACCACCGAACGACGGTCCTGTTGATCGGTGAGGAGGGATCGGCCCAGTTCGTCGAGGCGGAACTGCTCCGGGCCGGCGACCTCGACCACGGAGTTCGTCGGCGCGCCGAGCGCCACCTCGGAGACCGCTGCCGCGACGTCGTCCGCGGCCATCGGCTGAATGAGCACCGGCGCGAGGTGCACGGTGTCGCCGTCCGTGGCGGTGTCGATGATGCCCTGGAGGAACTCGAAGAACTGGGTGGCGTGCACCACCGAGTACGGGAGTCCGGACGCGACGATGAGCTTCTCCTGGGCGACCTTCGCGCGCATGTACCCGCTGTCCGGGATCCGGTCGCACCCCACGATGGAGAGCGCCACGTAGTGGTTCACCCCGGCGTCCGACGCGGCAGCGAGGAGCGTCCGGGTCGAGGTCTCGAAGAACTCCAGTACGGCCGCGTCCTCGAACGACGGCGAGTTCGACACGTCGACGACGACCTCGGCGTCGGTGAGCGCACCGGCCACTCCCTCGCCGGTCAGGGTGTTCACGCCGGTCTTCGGCGATGCCGGCACCGCCTCGTGGCCCTGGGCGCCGAGGCGGTCCACCAACTTGGAGCCGATGAGGCCGCTGCCCCCGATGACGACGATCTTCATGGTCGCACCACGTCCTGTCTGCACTGGGTTGAGTCGTGCTGCAAACCAGTAAGACGGAAAGCGTGCACGGATGCAGGACAATCGCCGGAGAACAGTTCGACGGAGATCAGGAGGTCGACGTGGCCACGGTGTCCCACCCGGTGTTCGCTCGGGTTTACGAGCGGCTCAGCGTCGCCATGGACCGCGCCGGCACGGCGGCGTTCCGGCGGGACCTGGCCGCCGGCCTCTCCGGCCGGGTGATCGAGATCGGCGCGGGCAACGGGCGGATGTTCGCCCACTACCCGCCGGGGGTGACCCAGGTCCTCGCGGTCGAACCGGAGCGACGTCTCCGGGTCGCCGCCGAGCGCGCCGCGTCGGACGCGCCGGTTCCGGTCACTGTCGTCGACGGTCTGGCCCAGGCGCTGCCCGCCGGGGACGGCGAGTTCGACGCGGCGGTGGTTGCGTTGGTGTTGTGCACCGTGCCCGATCAGGCGAGCGCGTTGGCCGAGGTCAGCCGGGTGCTGCGACCCGGAGGCCAGGTGCGGTTCTTCGAGCACGTGGCCGCCGAGGAGGCCACCGGTCTGCACCGCGCTCAACGACTCGTCGACGCCACACTGTGGCCGAAGCTCTTCGCCGGCTGCCACACCAACCGCGACACCGTCGCCGCCATCGGCGCGGCCGGCTTCGAGGTGGAGGAGCTGCGCAGGTTCCGTTTCCCGGCCACCAGCAACAGCCCCTCCTCCCCCTGCGTCCTCGGCCGCGCGATCAGGCCGCTCCCAACGGGCCGGCGGTAGGCCGAGATCCGCTCGGTTGCTCTGGCCGCGCACCCGCCCGTTATTCACGGAATCGGCAAACGAGAACGCGAACGTCAGGCCAATTCAGCTAGACGGACTTGGGCTATTGTCCCAACTTGCCCCCATTAGAACACCTGCCGTGATGTGGTGGTCAGCGCGCTTATCGGCGCATACAGGCCGTATCACGCAGGACGCCACTGGCTGGCCGTCTCCTGCGAGTAGTACCCACGGAGGGTGTTCTGTGACAGCTAAACCCAAAAATTGGCTACGGCGGCGAGTGGTCCTGCCGTCGCTCGCTGCTGGCGCAGCCGCCACAGTGGCAGCCAGCCTGCTGCTCTTCAGCTCGACCGCCGCAAACGCGCAGGAAGCACCGGTCAACCTCGGGACGGCGGCCGACTTCTCCGTCCTGGCCGGAGCGGAGCCCACCAACACCGGCCCCAGCTTCCTGGCTCAGAGCCTCGGGCGGTTCCCCGGAAACACCGCGTCCGGATTCGAAACGGCAACCATCGGCGGCGAGGTACACCTCGGTGACGCGGTCGCGCTACAGGCCCAGAGCGACCTGACCATCGCCTTCAACGACGCCGCCGGCCGGACCCCGTTCACCATCCTGCCGGCCGAGCTGGGTGGCAACACGCTCAACGAAGGGGTCTACCGGATCGGGGCCGCCCAACTGACCGGACCGTTGACGCTCAACGGCCAGGGCGACCCGTCGGCCGTGTTCATCTTCCAGGTCGACTCCTCGCTGACGACGGCGTCGAACAGCAGCGTCGTGCTGATCAACGGGGCATCGGCCTGCAACGTGTTCTGGAAGATCGGCAGCTCGGCGACGATCGGCACCGGCACCACCTTCGTGGGCACCATCATGGCTCAGGCCGCGATCACGATGGCCACGGGTGCGACCCTCCAGGGTCGCGCGCTGGCGCGCACCGCCGCCGTCACCCTCGACACCAACGTCATCACCGCGCCGAACTGCGCCGGGCCGACGGGCCCACCCGGGCCGACCGGCCCACCCGGGCCCACCGGTCCGCCCGGCCCGTCCGGTCCGCCCGGTAGCCCAGGAGCACCCGGCAGCCCCGGCGCACCCGGCAGCCCAGGAGCCCCTGGCAGCCCAGGAGCACCAGGTAGCCCAGGAGCACCAGGTAGCCCAGGAGCACCTGGTAGCCCGGGCGCACCTGGCGCACCCGGTAGCCCCGGAGCACCCGGTAGCCCCGGCGCACCTGGTCCGTCCGGACCTCCCGGAGCACCTGGCGGCCCTGGCGCACCCGGTCAACCTGGTGGCGGCGGCAAGCAGCCCATCCTGCCGGTGACCGGCGGCGGTGCGGTCCCGGCCATGACCGGCGTCGGAAGTGTGCTGGTCGTGCTGGGCGCGGTCGCGTTCTTCCTGGCCCGGCGTCGACGCCTGGAGTCCTGATCGGCGGCCCGGCCAGTGTGATCCCGGCCGGGCCACGTCACGTCGTCGGGGCCCCCCCCCCCCCGGGGGGGCGCCCCCCCCCCCCCCCCCCCCCCGCGCCCCCCCCCCCCCCAAAAAACCCCACGCGGGGGGCGCCCCCGCGGGGGGGGGGTTGTGGCGGATAACGGTGCGG
>NZ_JBITET010000012.1:0-222702 GCF_044455385.1 Micromonospora sp. NPDC051227 | reverse complement strand
ATGTCGTTGATGGAGTTGGTGCCGGCCTCGGTGGTGCCCATTTCCTTGGCCATGTCGTCGACGTTGATGTTCTTGCCCTGCACACTCAGGGCGTTGCGGGTGGCGGCGGGTCCGCAGTAGTAGAAGTTCGGCTGGGCTTCGTAGCGCACGCCGAGTTCGCGCTCGCCGTGGCCGCCCTTGCGGTCGGTCTGGGTCTGGGTGGCCGGGTTGCTGGTGGTGGGGGCGGCGAAGGCGGTGGTGACGGGGCCGGCGATGGCGCCGCCGGTGAAGGCGAGCCCGGCGGCGGTCAGGGCGGTCTTACGGATCAGATCGGTACGCATGATGGCGTGCTCCTCTGCATCGGGGGTGCCCGCACGGCACTCAACGGGGGGTCAGTGCGACCGTGCGGGGAAAGTTCGAGGGGTGCCCGGTGACCCGCGAGGGGGGTCGGCGTCGGGACAGGGTGTAACCGTTCGCGGTGGCAGGTCATTCCGCCTACCCGCAGGGGGCCTGTTGTGGTGCTCGGCCGTTCGGGGGGTGTAACCGGGGCGGCCTGGCGGGTGTTCCCGGCGGCTGCCCTGCCCGGCCGTTCGGCCATGCGGAGGATGTAACCGGGGCGGCCCGGCCGGTGTTCCCGGCGGCTGCCGTGCCCCGCGACCGGGACTGTTGCGGTGGTCTGCCAGGTATAACGACCCGGCCGGGCAGCCGATTCCGCCGCCGGGGTGGCCCCGACCACCCGACAGCCGACACCAAACCCGACAACCCGCCCAGCTCGCCCAGTCGGCGATACGGACAGGCCGGCCGAGACGGGGTGATCGACTCGGGTTCCTGAGAGTCGCGGTGTCCGGGCGCCGGGGATGCCCCGACTTCATGAAAAGCCGAGTGGATCATGCCGGTCTGCGCCGTTCGCGCGGCTCGGGGCGGTCCGAGGCGGGCCAACGCGGAGGCAGGTCACCGCGTGAACGGGGCCGGCCTCCGGTAGGGCGCCGTGTGGACCGGGCCGGCCCTCGGGTAGAGCGCTCCGGGACCTGCTCGTCGCCAGCGCCCGGCCGCGCCCGGGTGGACCGGGCCTGTCCGGAGCTGAGCGCCTTGCAGGCCGGGCTGAGCCGGGGGTCAGGGCGTGGCGGTGTCGGTCTGGGGCATGTTGCGCTGTGTCGGGATGGTCGGTGCGGTGGGCCAGGGGATCTCGGGCGCGCGGTGGAAGGTGATTCCGGCTGTCGTCCAGCGTGGGCCCTGGCCGGCCAGGCGGTCGCGGAAGTCGGCCCAGTCGTGGGTCGCCCGGGTGGACCAGCCCAACTCGGCGATGGCCGGGAGGCGGGGCAGCAGCAGGAGTTCGAGGTCGGCCAGCGAGGTGACCGATTCGGTCCAGAGCGGGGCCTCCACACCGAGAACGGCCTCCGCCGGTACGCCCGCGACGTGCGTACCCGGGTCCCAGTCATACGCCTTTCGTACGTCGATGAGGCCGGCCCAGTCGTGCCCGATCGGGGTGTCCGGGGCGTACTTCATGTCCAGGTAGGCGTGGTTGCCGGGGGAGACGATCAGCCGGGCGCCCCGACGTACGGCGTCGACGGTGGTGGGGTCTTCGCCGTTCGTGCCCCACCACTGCAGGACCCGCCCGTCGAGGTGGGCGGCGGGTGCGAGCTGGTGCCAGCCGACGACGGTCTTGCCGAGGTCGGCCACGGTGCGCTGAACCCTCTCGACGAAACCGGTGTAGACCTCGCCCTTCACCTTGAACGCCTCGTCGCCGCCGATGTGCAGCCAGGGGCCAGGGGTGAGCGCGGCCACTTCGCCCAGCACGTCGGCGACGAAGTCGTACGTCCGCTCGTCGGCCGGGTCGACGTAGCTGAAGCCGACCTCGGTGCCGGTGTACGGCGGCGGTGCGATCTTGTCCGGTGCCAGCTCCGGGTACGCGACCAGCGCCGAGTTGGTGTGCCCCGGGAGGTCGATCTCCGGGACGACGGTGATGTGGCGGGCGGCCGCGTAGGAGACGATCCGCTGGTAGTCGGCCTTCGTGTAGTGCCCGCCAGGGCCGCCGCCGACCTCGGTCGTCCCGCCGACGGTGGTCAGCTTCGGCCAGGAGTCGACGGCGATCCGCCAGCCCTGATCGTCGGTGAGGTGCAGGTGCAGGTGGTTGAGCTTGTAGCGGGCCAGGTGGTCGACCACCCGCAGCACGTCCTCGACGGCGAAGAAGTGCCGCGCGACGTCGAGCATGGCGCCTCGGTAGGGGAACCGGGGTACGTCGGTGATGGTGCCGCCGGGCAGCGCCCAGCGTTCGGTGACCGGGGTCGGACTCTCGATCGCCGCCGGCAACAGTTGGCGCAGCGTCTGTACGCCGTGGAAGAGGCCAGCGGCGGTGGCGGCCGTGACGCGTACCCCGACGGTGGCGATGTCGAGGCGGTAGCCCTCCGCGCCGAGGCCGGCGCTGTAGCCCTCCGCGCCGAGGTCGGCGCTGTAGCCCTCCGCGCCGAGGTCGGCGCTGTCGTCGAGCACCAGCGCGATGCCATTGGCGGGCTCCGGCGTGATGGTGTCGGTGACCGGCAGCGGGTAGCCGGTGGCCGGACGCAGGAGCTGGGCGAGCTGCTCGGCGACCGCCAGCGCGGCGGGGTCGGCGCTGGACACGATGACCGCGTCGGCCGGCAGTACCCAGTCGGCGGTCGGGTCCGGCTCAACGTGCTGTGGGGCGGGCACGACGTCGGCCAGCCGGTGCGGGGCCGTCGGGGCGAGCAATGTGCCCGCGGTCTGCTCGGCCGTGCGGGCCAGCGTGGCCGCGGCCGGTTCCCCCGTTGAGAGCGCCGTGCGGGCCAGCGTGGCCGCGTCCGGTTCCCCCGCCGGGAGCGGCACGGGGACGGCGGTGGGGCCGGGGGAGGGGGTGGTCGACACGGCGGCGACTCCGGGGGTGTATTCGCGTCGGTTATGGCAAAAGTGAGGTTCACCGGCTGGCGTGGCGTCAAGCGTACGACGCTCGGCCGGGATGCGTGATGGTGCGCATGGAAGCGTTCCCAAAAACCGGTACGAACACGGATAGTCGTGATGGCTGTGCCAATTGTCACCGAACGGTCCCAGGTCACTCGATGTTCGCTTAACCTTCGCCCACCGATCGACGTTGACCCCGGGATTACCGGCGGTCCGTCCCGGGGAATAAGAAAACTGAACCTTCGTTAAGTGTCAATCCGGCGCGTGTGTTGTGGAGGCTCTGGTGGCAGCGCAAGGGACCGTCGATCACAAGTACGTCTACGACTTCTCCGAAGGCAACAAGGAGCTCAAGGAGCTGCTCGGCGGCAAGGGGGCAAACCTCGCCGAGATGACCAACCTGGGCCTGCCCGTCCCGCCCGGCTTCACCATCACCACCGAGGCGTGCCAGGCGTACCTCACGACGGGACGGGAGCCGGACGGGCTCGCCGGTCAGATCGAGGCACACCTGGAATCGCTGGAGCGCGCGATGGGCAAGCGCCTCGGTGACCCGCAGGACCCACTGCTGGTCTCCGTCCGCTCCGGTGCCAAGTTCTCCATGCCCGGCATGATGGAGACCGTCCTGAACGTCGGTCTCAACGACCAGAGCGTGGTCGGGCTCTCCGCGCAGGCGGGGGGCAACGACAGATTCGCCTGGGACTCCTACCGGCGACTCATCCAGATGTTCGGCAAGACCGTCTGCGAGGTGCCGGGCGAGGAGTTCGAACACGCCCTCGACGAGGCCAAGCACGCCAAGGGCACCCACAACGACCTGGATCTGGACGCCGACGACCTGCGTGGGCTGGTCGACGCGTACAAGAAGATCTTTTTGAAGCACACCGGTCGGGAGTTCCCGCAGCAGCCACGCGAACAGCTCGACCTGGCCATCCGGGCGGTCTTCGAGTCGTGGAACGCCGAGCGCGCGGTGCTCTACCGCCGTCAGGAGCGCATTCCGGCCGACCTGGGCACCGCGGTCAACGTGGTGACCATGGTCTTCGGCAACCTCGGGCCCGACTCCGGCACCGGGGTCGCGTTCACCCGTGACCCGGCCAGCGGCGCGCAGGGGATCTACGGCGACTACCTGGCCAACGCCCAGGGTGAGGACGTGGTCGCCGGCATTCGCAACACAGTGCCGTTGCAGGAGTTGGAGCAGCTCGACAAGGCCTCCTACGACGAGCTGCTCGGCATCATGGCCCGGCTGGAGGAGCACTACAAGGACCTCTGCGACATCGAGTTCACCATCGAGCGCGGCAAGCTGTGGATGTTGCAGACCCGGGTCGGCAAGCGCACCGCCGCCGCCGCGTTCGTCATCGCCGGGCAACTCGTCGACGAGGGCTTGATCGACCTGGACGAGGCGCTGCACCGGGTCAACGGCGCGCAACTGGCCCAGCTGATGTTCCCGCGCTTCCAGCTCGACCACGAGTTCCAGCCGGTCGCCAAGGGCATCGGCGCGTCGCCCGGCGCGGCGTCCGGCACTGTGGTCTTCACCTCCGCCCGGGCCGTCGAGCTGGCCGCCGAGGGTGAGTCGGTGATCCTGGTGCGTCGGGAGACCAACCCGGACGACCTGAACGGCATGATCGCCGCGAAGGGCATCCTCACCTCGCGCGGCGGCAAGACCAGCCACGCCGCGGTGGTGGCCCGGGGCATGGGCAAGACCTGCGTCTCCGGTGCCGACGAGATCGAGGTGAACGTCCCGGCGAAGCGCTTCACAGTGGCGGGGCAGACCGTCAACGAGGGCGACGTGGTGTCCATCGACGGCACCACCGGCAAGGTCTACCTCGGCGAGGTGCCGGTCATGCCCTCCGAGGTCGTGCAGTACTTCGAGGGCAGCCTCGACCCCGAGCACATCGACAACGCGCTGGTCCGGGCCGTACACCGGATCATGACGCACGCCGACGGAAAGCGGCGGCTGGCGGTCCGCACGAACGCCGACACCGGCGCGGACGCCGCCCGGGCCCGGCGCTTCGGCGCCGAGGGCATCGGGCTGTGCCGCACCGAGCACATGTTCCTCGGTGACCGGCGGGAGCTGGTCGAGCGGCTGATCCTGGCCCGGGCCCCGGGCGAGCGGGAGGCGGCGCTGGCGGCGCTGCTGCCGTTGCAGCGGGCCGACTTCGAGGAGATCTTCCGCGAAATGGACGGCCTGCCGGTCACCGTCCGGCTCATCGACCCGCCGTTGCACGAGTTCCTGCCGCCGTTGGAGCAGCTCGCCGTCAACGTGGCGGTCGCCCAGGAACGCGGCGAGGACGTGGCCAAGGAGGAGGCGCTGCTCGCCGCCGTCCGGCGGATGCACGAGGAGAACCCGATGCTCGGGTTGCGGGGCGTACGCCTCGGCCTGGTCATCCCCGGCCTGTTCGCGATGCAGGTCCGGGCCATCGCCGAGGCGGCGGTCAGCTGTGCCCGCGGCGGCGGGGTGGCGAAACCGGAGATCATGGTGCCGCTGGTCGGGGCCGTGCAGGAGTTGGAGACGGTCCGTGCCGAGGCCGAAAAGATCATTGCCGAGGTGGTCGGGGACAGCGGCGTCGAGGTGCTGATCGGCACCATGATCGAGGTGCCCCGGGCGGCGCTGACCGCCGGGCAGATCGCCGAGGCGGCCGAGTTCTTCTCCTTCGGCACCAACGACCTGACCCAGATGGGCTGGGGCTTCTCCCGCGACGACGTCGAGGGCGCGTTCTTCTGGCGCTACCTGGAGTTGGGCATCTTCGGCATCTCGCCGTTCGAGTCGATCGACCGCGACGGCGTCGGTCGGCTGGTGCGGATCGCCGCCGAGGAGGGTCGGGCCGCCCGGCCCGGACTGAAGCTCGGCATCTGCGGTGAGCACGGTGGCGACCCGGACTCGGTGCACTTCTTCCACGAGGTCGGCCTGGACTACGTGTCCTGCTCGCCGTTCCGGGTGCCGGTGGCCCGGTTGGAGGCCGGTCGAGCGGTCGTGGAGACCGGCGGGTCGGACAGCCGCTGACGCACGTCGGCGGCGGCCTGGTCACCCGGCCGCCGCCGGCGCTCAGATCGGCGGACGACGCCAGGTGGGTCGGGACGAGCGGCGCAACTGCGCCGGCAGGGTCGCCATCGGGGTACGCGTGGCCAGCGGGGCGTGCGCGTCCGGTACCGACGTCGCGCCGATGCCTGCCCCGCGAACGTCCAACAACGACCCCGCCCGACGGGCCACCACCCGGGCCTCCTCGTGCAGCGCCTCCAGGTCCCCCGCCGCGGACGCGGTGACGAGGGTCAGCAGGGCGCTGCGCCCGGCCGGATAGGTGACCACGCAGCCGGCGGTGGTGCACACCACCGACTCCCGGAACTCACCCTGCTGGACGGTGTCGGCCACCCGGTGCCCGAGCCCGAAACTCGCGGCGGCGAGCGCGGCGAGATGGGTGGCGTCGGTGCTGGGTAGGTCGCTGGAGATGAGCAGGCCGTCGGTGCCCGCGAGGACCGTGCCGGCGATGTCGGGTCGTCGCTGGCGCAGCCCGCGTAGCTCCGTTCCCATCACCGTGTCTGCGTCCACGAGCGTTACCCCTCACCGGTCGGCTCTGCGTGTCAGTCGGCTGGTTACGTTCCGCGCTGGGAACGCTACCGGTGGCGACTTCCGGCCGCGAGCCCGTAACCCTCGGCGATCGGTCGGCAACTGGGGGCCAATCGGTGGTTGTGTGCCCTTCGTCGATGCGTCGTGAGCGGGTCGAGCAGTGGGGGCGGGCGTAATCTTGGCTCGCTCGCACACGGCCGATTGGGCGCCGCGTCGAACGGGAAGAGGTGACTGCATGACCAGTGTCTGGGAGAGCCTGACTGTCGACGCCCGCGACCCGGCCCGACTGGCCCGTTGGTGGGCCGAGGCGCTCGGCTATCAGGTCGTCACCGAGACTCCGAGCGGCGTGGAGATCCGCCAGTCCCCGGACCAGTTGCCCGCCCTGTTCTTCGGCCCGGTGGCCGAGGGCAAGGAGCGCAAGAACCGGCTGCACCTCGACCTGCGCCCCGCCAACCAGGAGGCTGAGGTCGAGCGCCTGGTCGACATGGGTGCCCGGCACGTCGACATCGGTCAGGGCGACGTCGAGTGGACGGTGCTGGCCGACCCCGAGGGCAACGAGTTCTGCGTGCTGCGTGAGCGCGAGGAGTGAGCCGGTGTTGCGAGCCCCGCAGTCGCGAACAACAGAAGCCTTGTGAGCGCGAGGACTGAGCCGTTCTTGCGAGCCCCGCAGTCGCGAACAACAGAAGCCTTGTGAGCGCGAGGAGTGAGCCGTTCTTGCGAGCCCCGCAGTCGCGAACAACAGAAGCCTTGTGAGCGCGAGGACTGAGCCGGGCGCGGCGGACGCGCGGTTGGTCGAGGAGCCGCCCAAGGACACCGGGCATCGCCGGTCGCCGTACGAGCGCGACCGGGCCCGGGTGCTGCACTCGGCGGCGTTTCGCCGGCTGGCCACCAAGACCCAGGTGCACACCGCCGGCACTGACGACTTCCTGCGTACGCGGCTGACGCACTCGTTGGAGGTGGCCCAGATCGCCCGGGAGATGGGTGCCCGGCTGGGCTGCGACCCGGACGTGGTGGACGTCGCGGGGCTCGCGCACGACCTCGGGCACCCGCCGTTCGGGCACAACGGCGAGGCTGCGCTGGATCTGCTCGCCACGCCGTGCGGCGGCTTCGAGGGCAACGCACAGACCCTGCGGGTGTTGACCCGCCTGGAGGCGAAGGTGCTCGCCCCGGACGGCTCGTCCGCCGGGCTGAACCTGACCCGGGCGTCGTTGGACGCGATCGGCAAGTACCCCTGGCCGCGCCGGCCGGGGGAGCGCAAGTTCGGGGTGTACGCCGACGACGTGGCCGTCTTCGACTGGATCCGCGCCGGCGCGCCCGGCGACCGGCGCTGCCTGGAGGCCCAGGTGATGGACTGGGCCGACGACGTCGCGTACTCGGTGCACGACGTGGAGGACGGCATCCACGGTGGTTACGTCACGTTGCACCCGCTGCTCACCGACGTCGACGAGCGGGCCGCGCTCTGCGGCGACGTGGCCGCCGCCTACTCCGGGGAGTCCGCGGCGGACCTGGCCGAGGTGCTCGTCGATCTGCTGGCCGGTCCGCTGCTCGCCCCGTTCACCGGGTACGACGGCAGTCATCGCGCGCAGGTCGCCTTGAAGGCCACCACCAGCGGTGTGACCGGGCTGTTCGTGTCCGCTGCGGTGGCGGCGACGGAGGAGCGCTTCGGTCCGGGCCCGCACCGCCGCTACGCCGCCGATCTGGTGGTGCCCCGCCTGGTGCGGGCGCAGTGCGCGCTGCTCAAGGGCATCGCGCTGCGGTACGTGATGCGTCGCAGCGGCTTCCGGGGCCGCTACGAGCGGCAGCGGACGATGCTGGCGGAGTTGGTCGCCGCGCTGGTCCGGCGTGCCCCGGAAGGGCTCGACCCGATCTTCTCCCCGCTGTGGCGGGCCGCCCCGGACGACGCGGCCAGACTGCGGGTGGTCATCGACCAGGTGGCCTCCCTGACCGACCCGGCGGCAGTGACCTGGCACACCCGCCTGGTCGGCAACGGGACACCCCCGATTGACCACCAGCCAACTTAGGCTAGCCTAACTGATATGACGGAACGCCCCAGGAACGTCACCTCGGCCCGGGTGCTGCGCACCGAGCGGCCCACCCCGCACCTGATCCGGCTGGTCCTCGGGGGGGACGAACTGGTCGGCCTGCCGGTGGGCGAGTTCACCGACCACTACATCAAGGTGGTGTTCCCGCAGCCGGGGGTTGCGTACCCGCAGCCGTTGGACCTCGCCGCGATCCGGCGGGACCTGCCCCGGGAGCAGTGGCCCCGGCTGCGCGCGTACACGGTTCGGAGCTGGGATCCGCTGGCCGGGGAGCTGACCGTCGACGTGGTGCACCACGGCGACGAGGGGTTGGCCGGCCCGTGGGCCGCCGCGCTGCGTCCCGGCGATCCGGTGCACTTCGTCGGCCCCGGCGGCGCGTACGCCCCGAACCCGGACGCGGACTGGCATCTGCTGGTCGGTGACGAGAGCGCCCTGCCGGCGATCGCCGCCGCGTGCGAGCGTCTGCCGCTGGGTGCCCCGGCCCACGTCTTCGTGGAGATCGCCGACCCGGCGGAGGAGCAGAAGCTGCTCAGCCCCGGGGCGGTCGAGTTGACCTGGCTGCATCGCGGCGAACGCCCGGTGGGCGAGGCGCTGGTCGAGGCGGTGCGGGCGTTGGAGTTCCCGGCCGGCCAGGTGCACGCGTTCGTGCACGGCGAGGCAGCCTTCGTCCGGGAGCTGCGCCGGCTGCTGCGCGGCGAGCGGGGCGTACCCCTCGACCGGCTCTCCATCTCCGGTTACTGGCGGCGCGGCATGGACGACGAGGGTTGGCGCTCCACCAAGGCCGACTGGAACCAGC
Source organism: Micromonospora sp. NPDC051227 (assembly GCF_044455385.1). Classification (NCBI taxonomy): domain Bacteria; kingdom Bacillati; phylum Actinomycetota; class Actinomycetes; order Micromonosporales; family Micromonosporaceae; genus Micromonospora; species Micromonospora sp. NPDC051227. The sequence goes on along the minus strand of NZ_JBITET010000012.1, from coordinate 213,422 downwards.
AGGTGGCGGCCGAGGAGACGGCCATTCCGGAGCAGGCCGCGGCGGCCTGAGCACCGCTCAGCCCTCGGGCGTGTTCATCTCCTGACCGGCCCGGGCGAGGCGTCGGCTGAGCAGTACGGCGTAACCGACGACGGCCAGGGAGAGCAGCGACAGCATCAGCCTCGGCTGGTGCACCGTCGTGGTGATCAGCGAGACCGCGACCACCCCGTAGGCGGCGATCGCCAACCGGGCGGCGCTCGGTCGGGTCCACAGCCAGTACAGGGCGAGCCCGCAGGCGGTCCACACCACCATCGACGCGCCCAGCAGCAGCCGCAGCTCCAGCGGCAGGCGGTTCGCGTTGTCGTCGACCAACCGCACCACCTGCCCGAGCGCCCAGCCGAGCAGCAGCAGCGCACCGCCGAGCGGAATGTGCAGGTAGCTGTACGCCTGCCCGCCGCGCAGCCGGCTCTGGGCCAACCGGGTGGTCACGAAGGTGGTGTAGACCCACCAGACCGCCGCCGGGATCAGGAAGGCCATCGCGGCGGTGAGGATCATGTGGGGCGGGGGGTGGTCCGGCACGGCGAAGAGCAGGCTGGCCAGCGCGCTACCCAGCACGATGATGGTGAACTGGCCGATCCGTTCCGGCAGGTGCCGGTTGTCCACCGGCCAACGGTTGAGCCAGCGCACCCCGACCCAGGGCGTGCTCAGTTCGATGACCATCGCGATCGCCCACAGGACGGGCCGCAGTTCGGTGGGCACGGTCAACGACACCAACCAGATCAACCAGCCCGACCCGAAGCCGATCAGGTAGACCGTCGTGACCATCCGGGCCATCGGGCTGGTGGGGCGGGCACGCAGGTACAGCAGGAGCAGCACACCCCGCACGATCAGGTACCCGACCGGCAGGAGCACGCTCTCCGGCACCTCGTCGACCCCGAGGGTCATCGCTCCCGCGCCGACCAACGCGACAAGCACCAGCAGTCGGTGCAACGCGTCGTCCGGATCGAACCGGGTGTCGTAGTACACCTGCCCCATCCAGGCCCACTGGATCACCACGAAGAGCCCGATCACGGCCAGCACGGCCTTCGGCGACGGGGTCGGCTCGTCGCCAAGTCGGCGCACCACCGCGGCGAGGGCGTACACGAAGATGAGGTCGAGGAAGAGCTCCAGCCAGGTGGCGTGCCGGTGGCCGGCCTCGTCCGCACCCGGGGTCTGCCCGGGTAGCCCCATCCGAGCGGCCAGCCATCTCGGCAGGCGGGGGGCTTGGGTCCGTACCCGGCGCATCTGGTCATGGTCCCCGCGCGGACCCGGCCTGCGGGCCGGAACCGCCCAGCCGGCAGCGGCCGCCGCCACACCGGCGTCCCCCGGCCGGCGTGTCGTCGGTCCGGCAGGGCAGGATGTACGGCGAGGGGGTGGGGCATGGCTGGGCGGATCCGGGACGAGGACATCGCACTGGTCCGGGAACGCACCTCGATCGGGGATGTGATCTCCGAGACGGTCACCCTGAAGTCCGCCGGCGGCGGCAACCTCAAGGGTCTGTGCCCGTTCCACGACGAGAAGAGCCCGTCGTTCAACGTGTCTCCGGCCCGCAACGTCTGGTACTGCTTCGGCTGCGGGGCCGGCGGTGACGCCATCAAGTTCCTGATGGACGCCGACCACCTCAGCTTCGTGGAGTCCGTCGAGCGGCTGGCCGGCCGCGCCGGCATCCAGTTGCGCTACATCGAGGACGACAGGAGCGCCCCGCGCCCTCGCCCTCAGCAGGGCCAGCGCCAGCGCCTGGTCGCCGCGCACGCCGCTGCGGTCGAGTTCTACCGGGCGCAGCTCAGCACCGCGGGTGCCCGGCCGGCGCGTGAGTTCCTGGCCCAGCGAGGGTTCGACCGGGCCGCCGCCGAGCGTTACGGCTGTGGCTTCGCGCCGGACGGTTGGGACCTGCTCACCAAGCACCTGCGCCAGCAGGGCTTCACCCACCAGGAGCTGGTCACGGCCGGGCTGTCCCGCGAGGCCCGCTCCGGCAGCCTGATCGACCGGTTCCGCCGCCGGCTGCTCTGGCCGATCCGCGACCTTGCCGGCGACGTGATCGGCTTCGGCGCGCGCAAGCTCTTCGACGACGACGACGGCCCGAAGTACCTGAACACCCCCGAGACGCCGATCTACAAGAAGTCGCACGTGCTCTACGGCATCGACCAGGCCAAACGGGAGATTGCCAAGCAGGGGCGGGCGGTGATCGTCGAGGGTTACACCGACGTGATGGCGTGTCACCTGGCCGGGGTGACCACGGCGGTGGCGACCTGCGGCACGGCCTTCGCCGCGGACCACATCTCCGTCCTGCGTCGGCTCCTGTTCGACAGCGACGAGGTGGCCGGCGAGATCATCTTCACCTTTGACGGTGACGCCGCCGGCCAGAAGGCCGCGCTGCGCGCCTTCGAAGACGACCAGCGCTTCGTCGGGCGCACGTTCATCGCGGTCAGCCCGGACAACATGGACCCGTGCGACCTGCGGCTGGCCAAGGGCGACCTGGCGGTGCGTGACCTGGTCGCCCGCCGCGAGCCGCTCGTCGACTTCGCGCTGCGACACGTGATCGGCCGCTTCGACCTGGACACCGTCGACGGCCGGGTCGAGGCGATGCGCCACGCCGCGCCGCTGGTCGCGCGACTCAAGGACCGGGAAAAGCGCCCGGAGTACGTCCGCAAGCTCGCCATGGACCTCGGCATGGAGATCGAGCCGGTGCAGCGGGCGGTGCTCGCCGCCGCCAACACCCCGCCGACCGGCACCCGCGACGCCGCCCCCGCCGCCCGGCCAACGTCGGCCCGCCCCGAACCGGCAGTGGACAGCCCGCAGTCGATGGTCGAGCGCGAGGCGCTGAAACTCGCCCTCCAGCAGCCGGTCCTGGCCGGGCCCATGTTCGACGCGGTCGAGGCCACCGAATACCGCCACCCGGTGCACGTCGGGGTGCGCGCGGCCATCGCGGCGGCCGGTGGTGCCGCGTCGGCGACCGGCGGCGCGGTCTGGATCGAGTCGGTCCGCGACGCCTGCGACGACCTGGCGTCGGCGGCGCTGGTCGGTGAGCTGGCGGTGGAGCCGCTGCGGATAGACGGGGAAGCCGACCCACGCTACGTGTCGATCACCATGGCGCGGGTGCAGTTCGGGTCGGTGACCTCCCGGATCCGGGACATCAAGTCCCGCATCCAGCGGATCAACCCGGTCAACAACAAGGACGAGTACTTCGCCGCCTTCGGTGAGCTGCTGTCCCTGGAGCAGCACGCCCGGGCGCTGCGCGAGCAGGCTGCGGGAGGCCTCTAGATGGGACTGTTCAGCCGCAAGCCGAAGCTGCCGCCGGCCGACCGGCCGGCGCTGACCGCCGACGAGCGGGTGTTGGCATGGGCGGCCGTCGGCAACGGCGAGAGCGACGGGGTGGTGGTCGCCACCAACCTCGGGCTGTGGCTGCCCGGTCGAGGGCACCGGCTCGGCTGGCACACCATCCTCAAGGCGGTCTGGTCCGGCCGGGAACTGACCGTCACCCCCGCCGAGACCGTCGTCGAACGCGAGGGCTACACGGTGGTCGCCGACGGCCCGGCCGAGACGTACTTCCTCCTCGACCCGCGCGAGCTGCCGCACCAGGTACGGGCGCGGGTGACCCGCTCGGTCGCGTACACCGAGCACCAGCCGGTGCCCGGCGGCGCGGCGCGGGTCGCGGCCCGCCGCGTGGCCGGGGCCGACGGTCTGACCTGGACGGTCCGACTCGACCCCGGCACCCCCGCGGACGACGAGGCCCTGCTCGCCGAGACCGATCGTCTGGTCGGTTCGGCCCGTGCCGCCACCGCTCCGGCCGATCTCTGACCGGTTGGGTCAGTTGGCGCCGAGGTCCTTCAACGCCTTCTCCGCGCCGCGGTGCAGCGGCACCGGCAGGGTCCTGCGGGCCTTTTCCAGCGAGATCCCCTTGGCCGCCGGGTTCGCCTGGGCCAGCGCGTCGCGCTTGTCGAACACCGTCCGGGTGATCGCGCAGGCCACGTTGGCGTCCAGGTCCTTACGGACCAACAACACGTTGGGTACGACGATCGTCGGGGTGTCGGCCGCCGTCCCGTACGCGTCCCGGCCGATCGTGCCTTCCTGGTAGCCGGGGCTCAGCGCGGCCATCTTCGGCAGCAACGGCGAGGTGTCGACGAACTTCACCGAGTCGCCGGCGGTGGTGAACAGGTCGGTGAGGCCCCCGGTGGGCAGACCGCCGGACCAGAAGAAGCCGTCGACGCTGCCGTCCTTGATCCCCTCGACCGTCTTGGTCAGGTCCAGTCGCTGCGCCCGGATGTCCTTGGCCGGGTCGAGGCCGGCGGCCTCCAGCAGCCGGTTGGCGATCACCTCCGTGCCGGACTTCGGTGAACCGGTGGAGATCCGCTTACCGCGCATGTCGGCCACCGAGGTGATCCCGGAGTCGTTGCGGACCACCACCTGCGTGTAGTTGTCGTAGATGCGGGCCAACGCCTGCACCGGCTGCGGCGCTGTGAAACTGCCCTTGCCCTCGACCGCGTTGACCGCCGTGTCGAACAGGGAGAACGCCACGTCGTACTGGCCACCGACGAGCTGTTCGACGTTCTGCACCGAGGCGCCGGTCTCGGCTGCGGTGCCGGTGAGCTTGCCGCCGGTCGACCCGGACAACTGCCCGGCCAGGGCGTTGCCGACCACGTAGTAGACGCCCGTCGCGTTGCCGGTGGCGATGCCGACGCGCGTTTCCTTGGTCACCTCACAGGTGACCTCGCTGGCCGTGTCGTCGGTGGCCGCGCCGCCCTGCTGACCTCCACAACCCGCGGCACCGACCGTGACGAGGGCGAGCGCGCTCAGGCCCGCCGCGAGCCGTACGTCGATTCGTCTCACAGTTTCTCCTCCACAGGATTTGACGATGGTCGGCCGGCGGATCCGCGTCGCAGGAACACACCGGCCACCGCGACGGCGGCCAGTGCCGTGCCGACAGCGACCGGCACCGGTTCGAGCCAGAGCACTGTGACGCCGCCGAACGCACCGAGCACCCGTTCCGGGGCGCCGGCCGGGCCCACACCGGGCAGCCAGCCACCGGCGGCGACGGCGAGCACCGCGACGCTGAGCGCGGTGACTCCGGCGGCGAACGCGATTCGCTGGACCCCGCCGATGCCGAGCAGACCGAGCCCGGCCGGCGTGATGACGAACGCGATCGGGGTCAGGTACGCCGGCAGCGCGTACCGGAGGGTCTGCCACATGGTCGGCACCAGCCGACCACCGGTGACCGCCGCGGCGGCCACCGCGGCGAGCGCTGTCGGTGGGGACACCTCGGACAGCACCGCGAAGTAGAAGACGAACATCGCCGCCGCCGGCGCGGTGACGCCCAGGTCGAGCAGGGCCGGACCGACGATCACCCAACCGATCACGAACGACGCGGTGACCGGCACGGCCAGACCCAGCAGGGTGAGCGCGACGGCGGCGAGCAGCGCGGTGAGCACCAGCACCAGCGTCGGGTCCGAGGTGGCCGCCTGCGCCCCGCCGATCAGCAGCGCCGCCGCCTGCGGCCCGAGGCCGGTCTTCGTGGTGGTCGCCGTGATGATGCCGGCGGCGGCGCAGACCGCGGTGACGGCGAGGACGCCGCGTACGCCGGTGACCAGCGCGGTCACCAGCCGGCCCGGGGTGAGTCGGTGCGCGCGGTCCTCGTTCCTGGGGGCCAGGAACGACAACGCGACGGTGAGCACGATGGCGAAGACGACAGCCCTCGTCGCGGACACACCGATCGCGAGGAACACGATGATGGCGATCAGCGAGGCGAAGTGGTAGCCGAACCGGGCCAGCAGACGCCAGGGCGAGTCGACGTCGATCACCACGGGGCGTACGCCGGACCGGCGAGCGTCGATCTCCACGGCGAGCAGGATGCCGAGGTAGTAGAGCACCGTCGGTACCGTTGCCCAGCCCAGCACCTGGAGGTACGAGACGCCCAGGTACTCGGCGATGATGAACGCCGCAGCACCCAGGGTGGGTGGGGAGAGGATGGCGCCCACGCCGGCCGCGGCCAGCATGCCGCCGGCCCGCTCCGGCGGGTAGCCGGCGCGGCGCAGCAGCGGCCAGGTGACAGCGCCGATGCTCACCGTCGTCGCCGCGCCGGAGCCGGAGACGGTGCCGAGCAGGAAACCCGAGGCCACCGCCGTCCGGCCGGCGGCGGTACGGGAACGTCGGAACGCCGCCGCCGACAACTCGACGAAGAACCGCCCGGCCCCGGACAGTTCCAGCACCGCGCCGTAGATGGTGAACAGCACGATGTACGAGGCGGCCACGTCGAGTGGCGTGCCGTAGAAGCCGCTGTCGGAGTTGTAGAACGCGTCGACCAGCTGACTGAAGTCGAGCCCGGCGTGCGCGACCGGCCAGGATTGCGGCAACAGCCCGCCGTAGTAGCCGTAGCCGAGGAACAGCAGGCAGACCGCCGGCAGGATCCAACCGGTGGTACGTCGACACGCTTCGAGCAGCAGGAGCAGCAGGAGCGTGCCCAGCACCAGATCCGTGGGTGCCAGCAGGCCCTGCCGGTCGAGGAACGCGTTGTAGCCGCCGCCACCGTCGCCGATCCGGATCGGCAGGACGGGGTAGAGACAGGCCACGACGGCCAGGGCGACCAGAACCCAGTCGGCCACTGTGGGCCCCGACGACGCGAGTGCCGGGGTGCGCCTGTCGCTGTCGCTCTCGGTGGCCTCGGCGCGGTTGCTGCGTCGTCGCCGGGCGCGTAGGCGGGCCGGCAGCCGCAGGTCGGCCGGGTAGGCGAGGAAGACCAGCGGGAGTACGCCGGCCAGGAAGATGATCAGGTAATACTTGCTGCCCTGCGACAGAGGGCGGAACACCTGCCACAGGGCTAGCGCGCCGACCGCCAGCGCCGCCGTGGTGAGGAGGAGGCCCGCCGGCCCGGAGAGCACCCGTCCCGGTTTCTCGTCCTCGAACTGGGCGGCCAGGTCCCGGGTCGCCCGCTCGGCCACGCCAGGCTCGCTCGTGGTGCCGGGTTCGCTCGTGCTGCCGGGCTCGCTCGTGCTGCCGGGTTCGTGGGGCTCTGCCGGCTCCGCTCCCGGCCTTGGTCGGGGTGGCCCGCCGCCGGGGGTCGCTGCGGGCCCATCAACGGGAGAGTTGGCTGGTCGCGCAGGTGACGGCGAACCATCGGGGGAGCTGATGGGCGACACGAAAGGACGATACACGTCGATCGGCTGACCGGTGGGGCGTCGATCGGCGTTTCGCCGCCGGTGGTATGGACACAGTGGTGACCGGCCGGTCGTCGGCGAATATTCGCGTGGAGGGCTGTCGGACCCGGCGGTTAGGGTCGGGCGGTGACTTCGGGGCGACCACTGATTCAGGCTCGCGGGCTGGTGAAGCGGTTCGGCGATTTCACCGCCGTGGACGGCATCGACGTCGAGGTGCTTCCGGGTGAGGCGTTCGGCTTCCTCGGGCCCAACGGCGCGGGCAAGTCGTCCACCATGCGGATGGTCGGCTGCATCTCCCCACCCAGCGGGGGTGAGCTGCGCATCCTCGACATGGATCCGGTGGCTGACGGTCCGGCGATCCGGGCGCGTCTCGGGGTGTGCCCCCAGCTGGACAATCTCGATCCGGAGCTGACCGTCCGGGAAAACCTGACCGTCTACGCTCGCTACTTCGGCATCTCCCGCCGGGCGGCCCGGGAGCGCGCCGCCGAGCTGCTCGACTTCGTTCAGCTCACCGAGCGGGCCGACAGCAAGGTCGAGCCGCTGTCGGGTGGCATGAAGCGTCGGTTGACCATTGCCCGCGCGCTGGTAAACGATCCGGAGATCGTGCTGCTCGACGAGCCGACCACCGGGCTGGACCCGCAGGCCCGGCATCTGGTGTGGGAGCGGCTGTTCCGGCTCAAGCAGCAGGGCGTCACGTTGGTGCTCACCACGCACTACATGGACGAAGCCGAGCAGCTCTGTGACCGCCTGGTGGTGATGGACGGCGGCCGGATCGTCGCGGAGGGCTCGCCCCGCGCGCTGATCGAGCAGCACTCGACCCGTGAGGTGGTCGAGCTGCGCTTCGCCGCCGAGTCGCAGGAACCGTTCGCCGGCAAGCTCGACGGGCTGGGGGAGCGGGTCGAGGTGTTGCCCGACCGGGTCCTGCTCTACGTGCCCGACGGTGACGCGGCGGTCGCCGAGGTCACCGCGTTGGGGCTCCAGCCGGCGAACGTGCTGGTCCGGCGCAGCAGCCTGGAGGACGTCTTCCTGCATCTGACCGGCCGCACCCTGGTCGACTGACGGGCCAAGAGGAGAGTCGGCGGCTCAGCCCGCGACACTTCCGGCGTATCGCCCCGGACCCCTGCTTGATCGACTCGGCTTCCTGGAAGTCGGGGTGTTACGGCGGAGCGGACAGCCCGATTTCCTGAAACCCGAGTCGATCAGGCAGCGGCCAGGACCGTAGGGTGACCGGCGGTTTGTCGTAACCCGGGGGAGTTTCATGTCTGATCTGGTGACCGCCAACAAACGTCAGGCCGGGCTGACTGCCCTGTACCTGGGCATCTTCGCGATGGTCTGGTTCAGTGTGCCGGCGGCGGAGCAGCCGCTGCGTGCCCTGCTCGTGGTGGGCAGCATCGTCGCACTGCTCACCGCCGTGCTGGGCGGTGTGCTGTCCTCCCGACTGCGAAGTGCCGGCAGCCCCCGGGACCGGGCCGCCGACCGCCCGTACCTGCTCATCGTCGTGGCCGAGTTCGCCGCCGCCGGGCTGGGCGCCGCCGTGTTGGTAGCGGCCAACTGGTCCGAGTACGTTCCGGTGCTGGTCTGCCTGGTGGTCGGTCTGCACTTCTTCCCACTCGCCCCGCTCCTGCGGGATCCGTTGCTTCGCCCGCTCGGTGTCGCGCTGTGCCTGGTGGCGGTGGCGGGTCTCGTCACCGGCCTCGCCTCGGCGGTCTCCGCCGGGCTGGTGATCGGCGTCGGCGCGGGAGTGCTGCTGCTCGGTTACGCCGTGCAGGCGCTGACCCGCGCGTACCGACCGGCCTGACGGCTGCCAACGATCACCGCTCAACGGGCTCTGGCCCAGGTGATGAATCGGTCGGTCAGTCGGTCCTGACCGGCCTGGCCGGCGAGATCCCCGGCCGCCTCGTCGAGCAACGTGGCGAGGTAGACGAGCAGGCTGATCCGGTCCTCGCGGTACTCGCCGAGCAGCGCCAGTCGGGCCGGCGAGCAGGGCCACGCCGCGCCGCAGACCCGGCAGCGCCAGGACGGGCGTGCCGCCACGTGTGGGCGGTACCGCGGCATCAGTGCCCGCCGCCGTGATGGGCCGACCCGGTCAGTCGCACGAGGGAACCTCCGTCGGGTGGGTGGGAGCGCCCCGGATCGGGGGTCACGGGGCGCTCCCGGCCTGGTTCCGCCCGCCGTCTGGATCCCGTGAGCGGTTCCGCTGCGTGACAGTCTGGTGAGGACCCGACTACGGTGGGAGGTTCCGCACGCCGACGACCAGCGCGTACGGCAATCGGCCCGGCTCGGTACGGGAATGTACGGAGGGTGTCAGTGGAGAGTTCGTCCATGCTGGAGCACTTCGCCGAGGAGCTGCGACTGGCCCGGGCCGCCAGCGGGATGTCACAGGCGGCGCTGGCCGAGGCGTTGAGCTATTCCGGGGCGTTGGTCGCCAAGGTGGAGACATCCGAGCGTCGGCCGAGTCTGGATTTCGCCCGCCGGTGTGACGCCGTGTTCTCAGCCGACGGTCGGTTCGAACGCATCCAGCGGCGGATCAGCCGGGAGGCCGTGGTGCCGTGGTTCCGCGACTGGGCCGGCATCGAGCAGGAGACCACCGCGCTGCGCTCGTTCGAGCCGCTCTACGTGCCGGGCCTGGTGCAGACCGAGGGGTACGCCCGCGCCATCCTGGCCGGTGCCGGGCTCTTCGCGGCGGACGAGGTCGAACAGCAGGTGACCGCCCGGCTCGATCGGCAGCACGTGCTCACCCGGGACCGGCCACCGCTGCTCAGCCTGGTCGTCGACGAGTACGCGTTGCGCCGCCACGTCGGCGGGCCGGAGGTGATGCGCGAGCAGTTGCGTCACCTGGTGAAGCTCGGCTCGGCCCTGCCCCGGGTCCGAATCCAGGTCGTGCCGCTGTCGGCCGGTGCGTACGCTGGGCTCGATGGTCCCTTCGTGATCGCCACCACCGCCACCGGTGAGGACGTCGTCTACCTGGACGGGCAGCGCCACGGGCAGGTGATCGACCGGTCCGAGTACGTCCGGCAGATGGTCGAGGTGTGGGAGTCGATCCGGGGTGAGGCACTATCGCAGCAGCAGTCCCTCGACCTGATCGCGGAAGTGGCGGAGACATGGAGCTGACCGGCGCCCGGTGGCGCAAGAGCACTCGCAGTAACGGCAGCGGCGGCAACTGTGTGGAGGTTGCCGGCAATCTGCCTGGGCTGGTGGCCGTGCGCGACTCCAAGGACCCGACCGGCCCCGTGCTCGTCTTTCCGCCCCACGCGTGGCGCGCGTTCGTCGGTTCCGACTCCGTTCGCCGGTAGATAGCGGCCACCCCGTCCAGATCCACTCGGCTTTCAGGAAATCGGGGCATCGGGGCGGCTCTGACACCGCGACTTCCTGAAAACCGAGTCGATCAACGAGCGGGGCCGGGGCGCGGCGGAACCCGGGCGACACGTCGACGGGGTCGTCGTAGGGTGACCGGCGGTCTGTCGTACCCCGGGGGTAGACAGGTCGTGGGTGGTCGGCGCGGTGGGCGGGGTGATCGGGTGAGTGTGGCGGGATCGGCGCGGTTCCCCTGGGTGCCGGCGTATGCGGTGTTCGAGCACTACCTGGTGGGTCTGCGGCGCACCTGGCGGGCCGGTGTGTTCTCCTCGTTCCTGCTGCCGGTGCTGACCGTCCTCGGCTTCGGGTTGGGCGTCGGCGCCTACATCGACCAGGGCGTCGGCGGGGTGCGTTACCTCGACTGGCTGGTCCCCGGGCTGATCGCCTCGACCGCGCTCCAGGTGACCGTCGGCGACTCCACCTGGCCGGTGTTCAGCAACTTCCAGTGGGTCAAGACCTACTTCGCGCAGGGCGCGTCACCGCTGCGGGTGGGTGACATCGTGGCCGGGCACCTGGCCTTCGTGCTGTTCCGGGTGCTCACCACGATCGTGGCGTTCCTGCTGGTCACCGGGCTGTTCGGGGCGTTGCGGTCGCCGTGGGCGGTGGCCACCCTGCCGGTGGTGGCGTTGCTCGGGCTGGCCGTTGCCGCGCCGACCTTCGCGTACGCCGCGTCGGTGTCCAGCGACAGTTGGCTGGCGATGCTGTTCCGGTTCGCGGTCATCCCGACGACGCTCTTCGCCGGGGTGTTCTTCCCGGTCGAGTCGTTGCCCGAGGCGCTGCGCTGGCTGGCGTACGCGACACCGTTGTGGCACGCCGTGGACCTGTGCCGCGCGGCCACGCTCGGCGTCGCCCCACAGTGGTCGATCGTCGGGCACCTGCTCTACCTGGCCGCCTGGGCGGTCGCCGGCTGGTTGCTGGCGGTGCGCGCGTTCCGTCGCAAGCTCGTCGTCTAGCCGAGCAGGCCCGGCAGAGAGAAGGCCGGGCGGGCCCGGCAGCCGAGCGAGCAAGAGCAACTCCTCGTCTGAAAAGCAAGCAGAGAGGGTGTCGTGGTCACGCTGATCCTGCCTCGGCTGGTCGACGTCTCCGCCGCGTCCCGGCGGTCGGCGTCGGTGGCCGGGCGCAACGTCGCGGCGCTGAAGTCGGTCTACTGGCTGCTGCTGCTCTCCGGCTTCGTGGAGCCGCTGCTCTACCTGCTCTCCATCGGGGTGGGCGTCGGCGCGCTGGTCGGCGACCTGCCGCTGCCCGACGGGCGGCTGGTCTCGTACGCCGAGTTCGTGGCCCCGGCGATGCTGGCCTCCTCGGCGATGACCGGGGCGCTCGCGGAGACCACCTTCAACTTCTTCGGCAAGATGAAGTACATGAAGCTGTACGACGGGATGATCGCCACCCCGGTACGGCCGTTCGAGATCGCCGTCGGTGAATTGGGTTGGGCGATGATGCGGGGTAGCGCCTATTCGGCGGCGTTCCTCGGCGTGATGGTCGCGCTGGAGTTGACCAGCGTCACCCGGGCGCTGACCGCCCTCCCGGCCGCGGTGCTGGTCGGGTTCGCGTTCGGGGCGCTCGGCATGGCGATCTCCACCCTCATGCGTAGCTGGCAGGATTTCGACCTGGTGGGCTCCGCGCAGTTCACGCTCTTCCTCTTCTCCGGGACCTTCGTGCCGGCGCAGGCCTATCCGACACTGCTGCACTGGCTCGTCGAGATCACCCCGCTGTACCGGTCGGTGCACCTGATCCGAGGGGTCGCGCTGGGCAGTGGTGGTTGGTTCTGGCTCCTCGACGTGCTCTACCTGCTGGCGATGGTGGCGATCGGCTTGCTGGTGGCTTCTCGCCGAATGGCGAGGTTGCTCTACAAGTAGGGGTTATCCGCGCCCGTCGACGGGGCATGTCCGGAGGTGACACCACCGGCCAGGAGCCGGAGGTGACACCGCCGACCAAGAGGAGGGGCGATGGCCTCGGACGAGTCTTCCGCCCAGCGGGAGCGTGACCCCGCCACCACGCCGGTCGGGCCCGACGCGGGCCCGGACAGCCCCACCGACCTGCCCGGCAGTGGCTGGAAGGCGGCGATGCGCCGGACGATCACCGAATTCCAGGATGACAGTCTGACCGACTGGGCGGCGGCACTGACCTACTACGGGGTGCTGTCCATCTTCCCCGGCGTGCTGGTGCTGATCTCCCTGCTCGGGCTGCTCGGCGAGAGCGCCACCGAGGGCGTCAAGGACACGGTCAACCAGGCGGTGCCGAACGACAGCATCCAGAAGATCATCGAGGGCGCGATCGACACCGCGGGCCGCAACGGTGGCCTGGCCAGCATCGCGGCGATCATCGGTCTGGTGGCGGCCTTCTGGTCGGCCTCCGGTTACGTCGGCGCGTTCATGCGCGCCTCCAACACCATCTACGACGTGCCGGAGGGGCGGCCGATCTGGAAGACGCTGCCGATCCGTCTCGGCGTGACCGCGGTGATCGGGGTGCTACTGCTGGCCAGCGCGGTGATAGTGGTCTTCACCGGCAGCCTCGCCGAAGCGGTGGGTGACGTGATCGGGCTCGGCTCGACGGCGGTCACGGTGTGGGATGTCGCCAAGTGGCCGGTGCTGCTGCTCCTGGTCAGCCTGATGTTTGCGATCCTCTACTGGGCCTCGCCGAACGCGCGGCACGGCGGCTTCCGCTGGGTCAGCCCGGGCGGGGTGCTGGCAGTGGTGATCTGGCTGGTGATCTCCGGCCTGTTCGCCTTCTACGTGAGCAACTTCAGTTCGTACGACAAGACGTACGGGACGCTGGCCGGAGTGATCATCTTCCTGGTCTGGCTCTGGCTGAGCAACATCGCGATCCTGCTGGGTGCCGAGTTCGACGCCGAGTTGGAGCGCGGCCGCGCCATCGCGGCCGGTCACGACGTCGACGACGAGCCGTACGTCGAGCTGCGCGACGACCGCAAGCTTCGCAAGAAGCGCAACTCCGCCGGCCGCCGCTGACGGTCCCGCGCGAAATCGCCCCGCCACGGAAGACCGGCTGGCGGGGCGATTTCGCGTCCGTCGATGAAACTGGGGGCGAGGGGGCCGGGGCACCCCGTGATCCTTTCCTTGATCGACTAGTAGCTTTTGTTCTTTCGGACAAAAGTTGGTCTCGGAACGGCTGAAGCTCTGGACAGGCGGCGTTGAACGCTCTTACTGTGTCGGACACAACACATCGGCATTGCGTCGATGTGAACGCTGCCAAAGAAGAGGGGGCCCCGGGTGCGCACCGTCGACCCCCTGCACGTGCGCCTGCTGCGGCTGCTCCGCGACGAGGGCGCCGTGTCCCGGGCCGAGCTGGGCGACCGGCTCCAGATGCCGCGTCCGCGCATGCTGGCCGAGTTGGATCGCCTGGTGACGCTGGGTTATGTGGCCGAGGCCGGGCTCGCCGCTTCCCGAGGTGGGCGTCGCTCGACGCTTGTCGAGCTGAACCCGAAGCTGCGCTTCGCCGCCGTCGACCTCGGCGCCAGTTCGATGGACGTCGAGGTGGTCAACGGCCGCCTCGAACCGGTGGCCCACTACGCCGAGGCAGCCGACATCCGCAACGGCCCGAAGGTGACCCTGCAACGGGTCAACGAACTGCTGCACAAGGCCCGCGTCGACGGCGCGTACGAGCGACTGGACGCGGTCGGCATCGGCGTACCCGGCCCGGTCAGCTTCCGCGACGGCGTTCCGGTCTCACCGCCGATCATGCCGGGCTGGGACCGGTTCCCGGTGCGTGAGCTGCTCAGCCGGGAGCACGGCTGCCCGGCGGTGGTCGACAACGACGTCAACATCATGGCGATCGGCGAGCGGCACGGTGGGGTCGCCCACTCGGTGGACGACTTCCTCTTCGTGAAGATCGGTACCGGCATCGGGTGCGGCATCTACCTCACCGGCGAGGTCTACCGGGGCACCGACGGATGTGCCGGCGACATAGGCCACATCCAGGTCGACTCGCACGGTCCGATGTGCTCCTGCGGCAACGTCGGCTGCCTGGAGGCACTGTTCAGCGGCGCCGCGCTGGCCAAGGACGCCGCAGCCGCCGCCCGCAGTGGCACGTCGCCGGCGCTGGCCGAGCGGCTGGCGCTGCGGGGCGTCGTCACCGCGCTGGACGTCGCCGAGGGCGCCGTCGAGGGCGACGTGACCTGCATCCAGTTGATCCGGGACGGCGGACGGCGGGTCGGCGGCGTGCTCGCCGGCCTGGTCAGCTTCACCAACCCGTCCATGATCGTGATCGGTGGCGGGCTGGCCCAGCTGGGCCACATCCTGCTCGCCGAGATCCGCAGTGTGGTCTACCGCCGGTCACTGCCGCTGGCCACCGGCAACCTTCCCGTCGTCCTGTCCGAGCTGGGCGGCCGTGCCGGCGTCGCCGGTGCGGCGGTGCTCGCGAGCGACGTCGCCTTCGGGGAAGCCGCATGAAGCTGTTCGAGATTCCGTCGTGAGCGAGGAGGAGACTGTGGCTCTGCCCGAGGATGACCCCGCCACCGCGTCGGCCGAGGCCGTCGCCGAGGCGCCGCTGGTCGAGGCTCCCGCCGACACCGTCGCGGGCGAGGTGGTCCTGCGCCTCACTGACCTGGTGAAGACCTTCCCCGGCGTACGCGCGCTCGACGGCGTGCAGCTGGAGGTGCGTGCCGGCGAGGTGCACTGCCTGCTCGGGCAGAACGGCGCCGGCAAGTCCACCCTCATCAAGGTGCTCGCCGGGGTGCACCAACCGGATTCCGGGCAGGTGGAGTGGCGCGGTGAGCCCGCCGCGTTCGCCAACCCGCAGGCCGCCATGAAGGCGGGCATCGCCACGATCTACCAGGAACTCGACCTCGTCGAGGATCTGTCGGTGGCGGAGAACGCGTTCCTCGGGCACGAGTACCGCAGCTTCGGTTTCGTCCGGCGCGGCCGGATGGCCCGGCACACCCGGCAGATCCTCAGCCGGCTCGGCCACGGCGAGATTCCGCCGGGGCGGATGGTCCGGTCACTGCCGGCTGCCGGCAAGCAGATCGTCAGCATGGCGCGGGCGCTGTCGCACGAGGCTCGACTGATCATCATGGACGAGCCGAGCGCGGTGCTGGCCCACGACGAGGTCGGCAACCTGTTCCGGATCATCCGAGAGCTGACCGCGCAGGGCATCGCCGTCATCTACATCTCCCACCGGTTGGAGGAGATCCGCGAGATCGGCGACCGGGTCACCGTACTCAAGGACGGCCGGACCACGGCGGCGAACCTGCCGGCGCGCGACACCCCGACCCGCGACCTGGTGAGCCGGATGACCGGCCGCACCATCGAGTACGTCTTCCCGGACCGGCCAACGGACGACTCCGCGGGTGCCGACCTGCTCCAGGTGGAGGGGTTGACCCGCACGGGCGAGTTCGCCGACGTGTCGCTGAACGTGCGTGCCGGGGAAATCGTGGGCATCGCGGGGCTGGTCGGCTCCGGTCGTTCCGAACTGCTGGAGACGATCTACGGTGCTCGCCTCCCGGAGGCCGGCACGGTGCAGATGGACGGAAAGGTCCTGCGGCCCGGCGTCGGCGCGGCGGTTCGCGCCGGCATGGGAATGGCCCCGGAGGAACGTAAGAGCCAGGCGCTGCTGCTCGGCGAGCCGATCTACCGCAACGTCACGCTGGCAACCTTCGGCCGGTACGCGCGGCTCGGCTTCACGAACGCCGCCAAGGAACGCGCCGAGGCGGACCGGATCGCGGAGACCCTGGAGCTGCGGCCCCGGGACGTCGACCGGCCGGTACGCACGCTGTCCGGCGGTAACCAGCAGAAGGTGGTGGTCGGGCGTTGGCTGCTCGGCGGCACCAAGTTGCTGCTTCTCGACGAGCCGACCCGGGGCGTGGACGTGGGCGCCCGGGCTGAGCTCTACCAGGTCATCCGGGCATTGGCCGCTCAGGGCGTGGGGGTGCTGCTGGTCTCCAGCGAGGTGCCCGAGGTGCTGGGTCTGGCCGACCGGGTGCTGGTGATGCGGGAAGGGCGGGTCGTCCGCGAGGCCGCGGCCGGCGAACTCGACGAGAACACTGTGCTTGACCTCGTGATGGCGGGGTCCTTGATGGAAGGCGCACCGGCATGAGCGACGCGACTCCCACTCCCACCGCGACACCGGAGCGCCCGCAGCTTCCGGCGCAGTCGCCGCCGGTGGACCCGGCGGAGACGGCGGTGGCCAGCAACAAGGCAGGATCCGGGGGCAAGCTCTCCTGGTGGCGGGGTGACGGTGGCGACGGCGCGAAGCGCAACCTCGGTCTGATCGGGGTGCTGGCCGCGCTCATCGTGGTCGGCGCGGTCACCAAGCCCGACCTGTACGGCGACCCGAACTGGGTCTGGAACAACGTCCTGGCCATTCTCCAGCTGGCCTCGGTCGTCGGCGTGGTCACGGTCGGGATGACCTTCGTGATCATCGGTGGTGGCATCGACCTGTCGGTCGGCGCGATCGTCGCGCTGGCCGGGGTCTGGTGCACCACTGTGGCCACCCAGAGCTACGGCGCCGGCGGCATGATCTTCGCCGCCCTCGCGGTCGGCATCTGCGTCGGCCTCGTCAACGGTGTGCTCATCTCGTACGGGCGGCTGGTCCCCTTCATCGCGACGCTCGCGATGCTGGTGGCCGCGCGGGGGCTCGCGGCGTCGATCTCCAACAAGCAGACCCAGGTGTCGAGCAGCACGTTCATCAACGACATCGCTGCGCGCAAGGTGATCGGGATTCCGATCCTGGTCTACATCCTCGGCGCGGTCGTGCTGGCCGGTTGGGTCGTGCTCAACCGCACGACCTTCGGCCGGCGGACCATCGCCGTCGGCGGCAACCCGGAGGCGGCCCGGCTGGCCGGTATCAACGTCCGGCGGCACACCATGCTGCTCTACGCGCTCTCCGGTCTCTGCTGCGGTATCGCCGCCATCATGCTCACCTCGCAGGCGACCTCGGCGCAGGCGGCGATGGCCAACCTGTACGAGTTGGACGCGATCGCCGCGGCGATCATCGGCGGGACGCTGCTCAGCGGCGGCCGGGGCACCATCGTCGGCTCACTGCTCGGCGTCATCATCTTCGCCACCATCACGAACCTCTTCGCCATCAACGGCCTCTCCATCGAGGCGCAGAACATGGTCAAGGGCGGCATCATCGTCGCCGCCGTCCTGGTCCAGCAGTTCCAGTTCAAGTCCGTCACTCGGCTCCTCGCGCGGAACAGGGTCACCACCGCAACCTGACGCACCGCACCGTTGTCCTGGCGACGTCGAGACATTCGACGGAGGCCGGGCCTCGCACACCCTCAATAAGTCACATCCCGCTCCCAGGAGGTCATTCATGACCCAGCACAGTCGCGACCTGTCGCGCCGCCGGTTGCTCTTCGGTGGAGCCGCAGTGGGCGCCGCCACCCTCCTCACCGCCTGCACCAGCAACGAGACCCCGGCCGCCAGCACCCAGACCAAGGCCGCCGGAAACAGCGAAGGCAACAACGCCCCGGGCAAGAAGGTCGTCATCGGCTTCTCCGCCCCGGCCGCCGACCACGGTTGGATGGGCGCGATCCACGCCAACGCCAAGGCGCAGGCCGCGGCCTACTCGGACGTGGAGTTCAAGGAGGTCGACGGTGGGTCGAACTCCGAGGCCCAGCGCTCCACGCTCGGCACGCTGATCGCTCAGAAGCCGGACATCATCGTCGTGCTGCCGCACGACGGCAAGGAGGTCAACGCCGTTGCCCTCCAGGCGATGCAGGCCGGCATCCTGATCGTGAACCTCGACCGGGCGTTCCCCGACGCGCTGGCCTCGCGGCTGGTCATCAAGGGCGACAACTACGGCATGGGCGTCTCGGCCGGGCACTTCATCGGCAAGCAGCTCAAGGACAAGGGCGTCGCCAACCCGGTCATCGGTGAGATCGCCGGTCTGGAAATCCCGCTGACCGTCGAGCGTAGCGCCGGCTTCAAGGCCGCCCTGGCGACCTACGGGTTCACGGTGAGCAACCGTCGCTCGGCCGAGTTCACCTCGGACAGCGGTCAGCGCGAGGCGTCCCAGCTGCTCCAGGCGCTGCCGAAGATCGACGCCATCTGGAACCACGACGACGACCAGGGCATCGGTGTGCTCGCGGCCATCAAGCAGGCCAACCGGTCGGAATTCTTCATGGTCGGCGGCGCGGGCTCCAAGCTCGCGATCGACGCGATCAAGGCCGACAACACCGTGCTCAAGGCCACTGTCACCTACAACCCGTCGATGGCCTCCTCGGCGGTCTCGCTCGCGCGGCTCATCGCGCAGGGTCGGGGCCTGGGCGACCTGACGGAGCTGCAGGTGCCCAAGGAAGTGACCCTGGCCTCGGAGACGATCACCAAGGAGAACGCGAGCAGCTACGACAAGCTCGGGTTCTGACATACCGGGGGGAGACCCACCTTGTCCACGACAGACAAAGAACTGCGGGTCGGCATGGTCGGCTACGCGTTCATGGGCGCCGCGCACTCACAGGCGTGGCGCACAGTGAATCGCGTCTTCGACCTGCCGGCGCGGGCCCGGATGGCGTTGATCTGCGGCCGAGACACAGCGAAGGTGGCTGATGCCGCCGACACACTCGGCTGGGACGCGTACACCACCGACTGGCGTGACCTGATCAACCGGGACGACATCGACGTCGTCGACATCTGCACCCCGGGCGACAGTCACGCCGAGATCGCTCTCGCCGCGTTGGCCGCAGGCAAGCACGTTCTGTGCGAGAAGCCGTTGGCCAACTCGGTGGAGGAGGCACGGGCGATGACCGCTGCGGCGGACGTCGCCCGGGCCGCCGGAGTGCGGTCGATGTGCGGGTTCAACTACCGCCGGGTCCCCGCGGTCACGATGATGCGCCAGTTGGTCGCCGACGGACGGCTCGGGGTGATTCGACACGTCCGTGCGACGTACCTGCAGGACTGGATCGTGGACCCGCAGTTCCCGCTGGTCTGGCGGTTGCAGAAGGACAGGGCGGGCTCCGGCGCGCTCGGTGACATCGGTGCGCACATCATCGACCTGACCCAGTTCGTCACGGGCCAGCGGATCAGCGGCGTCAGCGCGGTCACCGAGACCTTCGTCAAGGAGCGGCCGTTGCCGGCCGAGTCGAGCGGTTTGGCGGCCTCGGTGGACGGCCACACGGCGCCCACCGGGACGGTCACCGTCGACGACGCCGCGGTCTTCGTGGCCCGGCTCGACGGTGGCGCCCTTGCCACGTACGAGGCGAGCCGGTTCGCGACCGGCCGTAAGAACGCGCTGCGCGTCGAGATCAACGGCTCGCTGGGCAGTGTGGTCTTCGACCTGGAGCGCCTCAACGAGCTGGAGTTCTACGACGCGACCCGCCCGGCCGTGGAGCAGGGCTTCAGCCGCATCCTGGTGACCGAGGGCGAGCACCCGTACATGTCGGCGTGGTGGCCCCCGGGCCACATCATCGGCTACGAGCACTCGTTCACGCACGAGATGCGCGATTTCATCGAGGCGGTCGCCACCGGTGTCGACCCGACTCCCTCCTTCGCCGACGCGTTGCAGGTCCAGCTGGTGCTGGACGCGGTGGCCCGCTCGGCGGAGCTCGGCTCCTCCTGGGCCGAGGTGGAACCGACGCTGACCGCGGCGGCCGTCTGACCATCGACCATCCGCGACGGCGGTGTTCGCACCGCCATCGCCCGACTGGCTTTCCGAAGCCGACCGGCGAGGGACCAGCCACGGATTGCGCCCCGTGGCCGGGACAGAGGTCGGCTTCGGAGAGCGTGCAGCCGGGCCCTACGGCCCGGTGGCGCACGAGCAGGACGGTCGTCCGGTGCGACCGGACCGGGATTCCCCGGCCGCACCGGAGGACCGCCACCACCGGTGACCTCCGGAGGACCTGATGACACCGCCCGCCGCCGCCCCCACCCGTACCGCACCCGCTCGCCGGTTCCGGCGGGTAGTGGTTCGGTCGGTGTTCCGGTGGGCGCGGCGGCCTGAGACGCCCGGCCGAGGCATGCCAATGCCCCGACCGGCCGGATGCGGGGGAGGCAGGGTCGAGACGCCGACCCGACCCTGCCTACCAGCCCCGTCTGCTCGCACCTGCCGGGATCCGGTCCGGCGTCGTCGCCGCCGACGCCGACGTCGGAAGCCGGTGCTGTTCCGGTGCGGGGCGAGCGGACGGGGCCCATCCACCCGGCTCGAAACTTTCCGAAACCGGGCCGTATCTTTCCGAAACATATTCTGATATTCCTATATTTAGCAGTACCGACGGTTCCTCGTGAATGGGGAAGGAGCACCATGCGAACAGGTGTCTGGCTGGTAGGAGCGCGCGGTTCCGTCGCGACCACCAGCATCGTCGGGGGGCTCGCGCTGCGGGCCGGCCTGGCCGGGCCGACCGGCTGCGTCACCGAGCTTCCCGAGCTGCGCGGCCCGGCCCTGCCGGCCTTCACCGACCTGGTCTTCGGCGGACACGACCTGGCCACCACTCCGCTGTGCAAGCGCGCCGAGGCCCTCGCTGACGCCGGTGTCATCCCCTGGCGACTGGTCGCCGCGCTCCGCGACGAGCTGGGCGTGGTCGATCAGGAACTGCGCCCCGCACCGGTCGGCGACACCCAGGCCGACCGCGCCGCGGCCGTGGTCCGCGACCTGACCAGCTTCCGCGAGCGGCACAAGCTGGACCGGGTGGTGGTGGTCAACGTCTCCGCCACCGAGCCGGCCCCTCGACCGCACCCCGCGCATGCCGACCCGGCCGCGCTACGCGCCGCCCTCGACGGTCCGGACGAGGTGCTGCCGGTCAGCTCCCTCTACGCGTACGCCGCAGTGCTCGCCGGCTGCCCGTACGTCGACTTCACCCCGTCCACCGGGCTGCGGCTGCCGGCGCTGGCCGCGCTGGCCGAGGAGGCCCGACTGCCCTACGCCGGGCACGACGGCAAGACCGGGGAGACCCTGGTCAAGTCGGTGCTCGCGCCGATGTTCGCGATGCGCAACCTGGCCGTGGGCTCCTGGTCCGGGGTCAACCTGCTCGGCGGTGGCGACGGCGCCACCCTCGCCGAACCGGCCGCGAACGCGGCGAAGGTGCAGAGCAAGCAGCGGGTACTCGGCGAGACGCTGGGCTACGTCCCACAGGGCGGCACCCGCATCGAGTACGTCGAGGAACTGGGCGACTTCAAGACCGCCTGGGATCTGATCACCTTCAGCGGGTTCCTCGGCACCGGCATGCGGATGGAGTTCACCTGGCACGGCTGCGACTCCGCGCTGGCCGCGCCACTGGTGCTCGACCTGGCCCGACTCACCGCCGCCGCCCACGCCGCCGGGCAGGTGGGGCCGCTGGCCGACCTGGGCTTCTTCTTCAAGGACCCACTGGGCGCGCCCACCCACTCGCTGGGCGAGCAGTGGGCCCGGCTGACCACCTTCACCCGGCAGTTACACGACGGCGGGGACGGTGACCATGACAACGTTGGCTGATCTCGCCGAGCTGGTCCGGGCTCCGGCCGCGCTCTCGGTGCCCGGTGACGTGATCGCCGGGGCCGCGGCGGCCGGCGCGTTGAGCCCGCGTACCCCCGCCCTGGCCGGCGCCTCGGTGCTGCTCTACTGGGCCGGCATGGCCGCCAACGACTGGGCCGACCGGCGCCTGGACGCCGAGGAACGGCCCGAGCGGCCGATCCCGAGCGGGCGGGTCACCCCGGCCGCCGCGGTCGGTCTCGCGGCGGGCCTCACGGCCGCCGGCGTGGGCCTGGCCGCCGCCGTGGGCGGTCGCCGCGCCGCCGCGCTCGCCGTGCCGCTGGCCGCCACCATCTGGGGGTACGACCTGCTGGCCAAGAACACCGCGGCCGGCCCGGCCGTGATGGCCGCCTGCCGAGGGCTGGACGTGCTGCTCGGCGCGTCCGGCGGCCGGATGACCCGGGCGTTGCCGGCGGCGGCCACCGTCGCCGCGCACACCTGGACGGTCACCGCGCTGTCCCGCCGGGAGGTCACCGGCGCCGACGCCACCCTGCCGATGCGCACCCTCGCCGGCACCGCGCTGGTCGCCGCCAGTGCCGCCGTCGCCGTGCCGGGAGCCCGACGCGCAGCCCTCCGAACGGCGAACCAGACCGGGGCCACCGACCGGGCCGAGACCGTCGACGAGACCGGCGTGCGCGCGGGTCGCAGCCGGTCGGCCACGATCGCGGCGGTGCTGCCCGCAGTGCTGGCCGGTTGGTACGCCGCCCGGTACGGCGCGGCCCAGGCCGAGGTGGTCCGGGACCCGTCGGCCGGGCGGGTTCGCGCGGCCGTCGGCGCCGGGATCACCGGGTTGCCGGCCCTCCAGGGAGCCCTCACCGCACGGGGTGGAGCGGGTCTGCTCGGGGTGGCCGTCGCGGCGGCCGCGCCGCTGGGTCGACGGCTGGCCCGGACGGTCTCCCCGACATGAGCGTCCCCGAGCCCCGGCCCGGTGCGCCGGCCGCCGACGCCACCACGCTGCGCCTCGGGTACGGCACGAACGGCTTCGCCAACCACCGCCTCGACGACGCGCTCGCCGTCATCGCCGACCTCGGCTACGACGGGGTGGCGCTCACCCTGGACCACGACCACCTGGACCCGTTCGCGCCGGGGCTCACCCGCCGGGTCGCCGCGGTCGGTCGACGGTTGGAGTCGCTGGGCCTGGCGGTGGTCATCGAGACCGGCGCCCGCTACCTGCTCGACCCGTGGCAGAAGCACGCCCCGACGTTGCTGCACGACGACCCGACCCGGCGGATCGAGTTCCTTCGCCGGGCCGTGCGGATCGGCGCCGACCTGGGCGCGGAGGCGGTCTCGTTCTGGGCCGGTGTCCGACCAGAGGCGGTGTCACCGCAGTGCGCCTGGGACCGGCTGGTGGCCGGCTGCGCCACAGTGGTCGACGCGGCCGACACCGCCGGCGTCACCCTCGGCTTCGAACCGGAACCGGGCATGCTGGTGCAGGACATCGCGGACTGGCGTCGGCTGCACGCCGCTCTCGACAACCCGGCCCGCTTCGGCATCACCCTCGACATCGGCCACTGCCGGTGCCTGGAGCCCTGGCCGGTGCCGCAGTGCGTCGCCGAGGTGGCCGACCACCTGGTCAACGTGCAGATCGACGACATGCGCCGAGGCGTGCACGAGCACCTGGAGTTCGGCGTCGGCGAGATCGACTTCCCGCCGGTGCTGGCCGCCCTGGCGGCGGCCGGCTACCAGGGGCTGGTCGCGGTGGAGTTGCCCCGCGACTCGCACGCCGCGCCCGCCGTGGCGGCCCGGTCGATCGAGTTCCTGCGCGCCGCCGCACTGGCCGGCCGGGCGAAGGACGAACTGCCCGCAGACATTCCTGGGGTGCCTGCGTAGCAACAAGGGGAGGAGACGGGATGACACCGGATTCACTACGGGCCGCGCTGGGAGGCGTACCCGATCCCGATTGGCTGGACACGGCGCTGCGCCGGGTCAGCACCGAGCCCACCGCGATCACCCGGCTCTTTCCCGCCGCCGGCCGACGCTGCGGGCGGGCCGCGCTGCCCGACGCCCCCGGCTGGACCGCCGACGACGCGGCCCGGGTGCTGTTGCTCACCAGCCTGCCCGGCGAGCACGCGGCGTACGCCGAGCGCCTCTACCAGCACGGTGACGCGGCCGAGCGACGAGCCGTGCTGCGCGCCCTGCCGCTGCTGCCGATCGGCGCCGACGGGGTTCCGTTGCTGCACGACGCGATCCGGACCAACGACACCCGGCTGGTCGCCGCCGCGCTCGGCCCGTACGCCCGGCACCTCGACCAGGCCGCCTGGCGGCAGGCGGTGCTCAAGTGCGTGTTCAGCGCCGTCCCCCTGGCCAACGTGGCCGACCTGGACACCCGGGCAGACGGCGAGCTGACCGCGATGCTGGCCGCGCTGGCCGCCGAACGGCACGCCGCCGGCCGGGAGTTGCCCGCCGACGCCAACGACCTGCTCCACCGGCTCACCGCCGCACTGCCCCGGGAGGCGTGAATGCGCATCTTCGACCCCCACATCCACATGACCTCACGCACCACCGACGACTACGAACGGATGGCCGCAGCCGGAGTGCGCGCGGTGGTGGAGCCGGCGTTCTGGCTGGGTCAGCCGCGCACCAGCGCCGCCTCGTTCACCGACTACTTCGACTCGTTGATCGGCTGGGAGCCGTTCCGGGCCGGGCAGTTCGGGGTGCGCCACTTCGCCACCATCGCGCTGAACCCCAAGGAGGCCAACGACCCGCGCTGCCGGCCGGTCCTCGACCTGCTACCCCGCTACCTGGACAAGGACGCGGTGGTGGCGGTTGGCGAGATCGGGTACGACTCGATGACGCCCGAGGAGGACGAGGCGTTCGCGGCGCAGCTCGCCCTCGCGGTGGCGTACGACCTGCCGGCGCTGGTGCACACCCCGCACCGGGACAAGGCGCGCGGCTGCGAGCGGACCCTCGCCGTGGTCGCCGAGTCCGGCATCGACGCGGGTCGGGTGGTCGTCGACCACCTCAACGAGGTGACAGTGAAGCTGGTCCGCGACAGCGGCTGCTGGCTGGGTTTCTCCATCTACCCGGACACCAAGATGACCCCGCAGCGGATGGTGGAGTTGCTGCGGGAGTACGGCACGGAACGGATGCTGGTCAACTCGGCAGCCGACTGGGGACGCTCCGACCCGCTGCTGACCCGGGCCACCGGCGAGGCGATGCTCGCGGCCGGCTTCACCGACGACGACGTCGACAAGGTGCTGTGGCGAAACCCGGTGGAGTTCTACGGGCAGTCGGGGCGGCTCGACCTCAGCGACCTGGACGCCGCCGCCGCGGTGGATCCGCAGACCGGCAACTCGATCCTGCGCGGCGGCAGCTGATGCGGCTGCGACATGCCGGCGGTGAGACCGTCCACCTGGGCTACTGCACCAACGTGCACCCGGCCGAGGACCTCGCCGGCATCCTCGGTCAACTGGACACCTACGCGGTGCCGGTCCGTGAGGCGCTCGGCAGCGACCTGCTCGGGCTCGGCCTGTGGCTGGCCGCCCCGGTCGCCGCCGAGCTGGCCGCCGACCCGACGCTACGCCGCCGGTTGCGCACCGAGCTGGACGCGCGCGGCCTGGAGGTGGTCACCCTCAACGGCTTCCCGTACGCGGCCTTCCAGGCCCCGGTGGTCAAGCAGGACGTGTACCACCCCGACTGGGCCACCGAGGAGCGCCTGACCTACACCCTGAACCTGGCCCGGGTGCTCGCCGACCTGCTGCCCGACGACGCCGCCCGAGGTTCGATTTCCACGCTGCCGCTGGCCTGGCGTCAACCGTGGGACACCGGCCGGGCCGACGCGGCCCGAGGTCGACTGGACCAGCTCGCCGCCGGCCTGGCCGACGTGCAGCGGGACACCGGGCGTGAGGTGCGCGTCGCCTTCGAGCCGGAGCCCGGCTGTGTGGTGGAGAGCACCGGTCAGGCGGCCGCGTTGCTGTCCGGTATGGACACGGATCGGCTGGGTGTCTGCCTCGATCTGGCCCACCTGGCCTGCGCCTGGGAGGAGCCGGCCGAGGCGCTGCACCGACTGCGGGCGGCTGGACTGCCGGTGGTGAAGGTGCAGGTCTCGGCCGCCGTCGAGGCCGCCGACCCGGTGGGTGGGGCCGAGGCGTTGCGCCGCTGGGTGGAGCCGCGTTTCCTGCACCAGACCCGGGGCGCCGGTTGCGCCGGTCTGGCCGACCCGGCCGACCCGACGTACGCGGCCGACGACCTGGACGAGGCGCTGGACCGGGCGTTGCCCGGGCCGTGGCGGGTGCACTACCACGTGCCGCTGCACGCCCCACCCGAGGAACCGCTCGGCTCGACCCTGCCGGTGCTCCGCGCGGCCCTGAGAGCGCTCTTTGACGGCCCGACCGTCGGCTGCGACCACCTCGACGTCGAGACGTACACCTGGGGGGTGCTGCCGGCCGCCCGACGGCCCGGCACCGACGCGGAGCTGGCCGCCGGCATCGCCGCGGAACTGGCCTTCGCCCGGGACGAACTGGTCGGCCTCGGCCTGACCGCAGAACGAACCGTGAGCATGGGGGTGAGGCGATGAGCCGGCGACTGGTGGTCCTCGACGTGGTGGGGTTGACGCCCCGACTACTGGCGCACATGCCTCGACTGCGCGGGGTCGCCGACGGCGGCTTCCGGGCCGAGCTGGGCACCGTGCTGCCCGCCGTGACCTGCTCGGTGCAGTCCACCTTCCTCACCGGCGAGCAGCCCAGCGGGCACGGGATCGTCGGCAACGGGTGGTACTTCCGGGAGCTGGGCGAGGTGTTGCTGTGGCGGCAGCACAACGCGCTGGTCGGCGGGGACAAGCTCTGGCATGCCGCCCGTCGGGCCGAACCCGGCTACACAGTGGCCAACGTCTGCTGGTGGTACGCCATGGGCGCCGACGTCAACTGGACGGTGACGCCCCGCCCGGTCTACTACGCCGACGGGCGCAAGGAACCGGACTGCTACACCGACCCGCCGGAGCTGCACGACGCGCTCACCGGGCGACTGGGCACCTTCCCGCTCTTCACCTACTGGGGGCCGACGGCCGGGTTGCCGTCGTCGCGGTGGATCTGTCAGGCGGCCGAGCAGATCCTCGCCGACGTGTCACCCGACCTGACTCTGGTCTACGTTCCGCACCTGGACTACGACCTGCAACGCTTCGGTCCCTCGTCGGCCCAGGCCGCCGCGGCGGCAGCGGAGCTGGACACGGTGCTCGGCCCGCTCCTGGACGCCGCGCGGGCCCGGGACGCCACAGTGGTGGTGCTGTCGGAGTACGGCATCACCGACGTGTCCCGGCCGGTGGACGTCAACCGGTTGCTGCGCGCCGAGGGGCTGTTGCGGGTGCACACCCAGGCGGGTATGGAGTACCTCGACCCGTGGACGTCGAAGGCGTTCGCGGTCGCCGACCACCAGATCGCGCACGTCTACGTCCGGGACCCGGCCGACGTGCCGGCGGTGGCGAAGCTCTGCGCCGGCCTGCCCGGGGTGGCCGAGGTGCTCGACGCCGAGGGTAAGGCCGCACACGGGCTGGACCATCCGCGCGCCGGTGAGCTGGTGCTGGTGGCCGAGCCGGACGCCTGGTTCACCTACTACTACTGGCTGGACGACGCCCAGGCACCGGACTTCGCCCGGCTCGTGGAGATTCACCGGAAGCCGGGCTACGACCCGGCGGAGCTGTTCTTCGACCCGGCCAACCCCGGTGCCGCGAAGGCCCGGGCCGGGGTCGCCCTGGCCCGCAAGAAGCTCGGCATGCGGTACCTGATGAGCGCGGTCGGCCTCGATGCCGGCGCGCGAGCGGTGCGGGGCTCGCACGGGCGACTGCCTGACGATCCGGCGGACGGCCCGGTGCTGCTCTGCTCCGACCCGACCGCGGCCCGGGATAAGATCGCGGCGACCGAGGTCAAGGCGCTGCTGCTGGAGCTGGCGGGGCTGAGCCCCGGCGGTGCGGACGGGTCGGGGGAGGGCTCATGACGGTCACCGTCGCGCCCACCGACGCCAGCGAGTTGCGGGCGCGCTTCGACGCGGAACTGGCCGGGTTTCTCAGCCGGCAGGGCCCGGACTGGCCGGACGGGGCGCCGCGGGGCGTGTTCACCGCGCTGCAACGGTTCGTGCTGGCCGGTGGCAAGCGGTTACGGCCGCTCTTCTGCTACTGGGGCTGGCGCGGTGCGGGGGCGGCCGACGGCACCCCGATCGTGGTGGCCGCGGCGGCCCTGGAGCTGTTCCACGCGTTCGCGCTGATCCACGACGACATCCTGGACGGCAGCGACCGCCGCCGGGGTGAGCCGTCGGTGCACCGGCTCTTCGCCGACCTGCACGCCCGCTCGTCGTGGCGCGGTGACCCCGAGGCGTACGGCCGCAACACCGCGCTGCTCTGCGGGGACCTCTGCGCGGCCTGGTCGGATCAGATGTTCCACGAGTGCGGGCTGAGCACCGAGCAGGTGCACCGGGGGTACGGCGTGTTCGCGCTGATGCGTACCGAGGTGATCGCGGGGGAGTACCTGGACCTGGTCTCGGGCGTGGGTGACGGCTCGGTGGCCAGCGCGCTCACGGTGATCCGGATGAAGGCCGCCCGGTACACGGTCACCCGGCCGTTGCAGATCGGTGCGGCCCTGGCCGGCGCGGGGCCGGAGCTGATCGCCGCGCTGGGCGAGTTCGGTGATCCGCTGGGTGACGCGTTCCAGCTCCGCGACGACGTCCTGGGCGTGTTCGGTGACCCGGCGGTCACCGGGAAGTCGGTCCTGGACGACCTGCGTGAGGGCAAGCCCACCGTCATGATGGCGCTGGCCCGCAGCGCCGCCGACCGGCCGCAGACCATCCGGCTGCGGGAGCTGTTCGGCAACCCGGCGTTGGACGCCGAGGGCGCGGCGGAGCTGCGCGACATCATCGAGGCGACCGGCGCGCGGGAGCGGATCGAGCAGATGATCCGGGTCCGGACCGAGGCCGCGCTCTCCGCCCTGCAGAACGCCATGGTGGCCGATGAGGCCCGTGCGGCCCTGGTTGCGCTGGCCGGGCAGGCGATCGACCGACGCGCCTGACCGGCAACTTTCGATCAAATCGACGAAAGTTGATGCTGAATCGCCGGAAGGTATGGACACATCGACAGGTGCGACTTAGTGTCGTGACCAACACGACAATGTTTCGTCGAGGTGAACCGGCGGCGCGGTAACCCATCGACCCCACCACCGCTACGGCATCCGGCGCGACGGCGCGCGCCCGGCCTGGCAGTCACTCGTCAGGAAGGGACAGCACAGATGTCCATGAAGGACGCTCCCAGACAACGGTCCCGACGATGGTTCTCCGCCGGATCAGCGCTGCTGCTGGCGGTCGCCGCCGGCACTGTCACCTTCGCCGCCGGCTCGGCCCCCGCCCAGGCACACACGATCGTCGCCAGCGACTTCCAGCAGGTCGAGCTGGCCCGAGGCGTGACCGACATGGGTGAGCCGATGTCGCTGGCGGTGCTACCGGACCGCTCGGTCCTGCACACCGCCCGCAACGGCACCCTGCGCCGCACCGACGCCAACGGCACCACCTCCGTGATCGGCACCCTGTCGGTCTACACGCACGACGAGGAGGGGTTGCAGGGCGTCGGGATCGACCCCGGCTTCGCCAGCAACCGCTACATCTACCTCTACTACGCCCCGCCGCTCTCCACCCCCGGCGGCGACGCGCCGGCCACCGGCACCGACTTCTCGGCCTGGAACGGCGTCAACCGGCTCTCCCGGTTCACCCTCAACTCGGACTTCACGCTCAACCAGTCCAGCAAGGTCGACGTGCTCGACGTCCCGGCCAGCCGGGGCGTGTGCTGCCACGTCGGTGGGGACATCGACTTCGACGCCGCCGGCAACCTCTACCTGTCCACCGGCGACGACACCAACCCGTTCGAGTCGTCCGGCTACTCACCGCTGGACGAGCGGACCAACCGCAACCCCGCGTACGACGCGCAGCGCAGCGCCGGCAACACCAACGACCTGCGCGGCAAGATCCTGCGGATCAAGGTGAACGCCAACGGCACGTACTCCATCCCGTCGGGCAACCTGTTCGCCCCCGGCACGGCCAAGACCCGGCCGGAGATCTACGCAATGGGGTTCCGCAACCCGTTCCGGATCAGCGTGGACAAGGCCACCGGGGTGGTCTACGTCGGTGACTACGGGCCGGACGCCGGCTCCACCAGCTCCACCCGCGGGCCGTCCGGCCAGGTGGAGTTCAACCGGGTCGCGGCACCGGGCAACTACGGCTGGCCGTACTGCACCGGCACCAACACCACCACCGAGACGTACAACGAGTTCGACTTCGCGACCAGCGCCAGCGGCGCGAAGTACAACTGCACCGGCGGGCCGACCAACAACTCGTTCCGCAACACCGGCCTGACCACCCTGCCGCCGGCCCAGCCGGCCTGGATCCGGTACGCCGGCGACGCCGGCACCCCGACCGAGTTCGGCGGTGGCTCCGAGTCGCCGATGGGCGGCCCGGTCTACCGGTACAACGCCTCGTCGACCTCCACCACCAAGTTCCCGCAGTCGTT
Organism: Micromonospora sp. NPDC051227; assembly: GCF_044455385.1. NCBI lineage: Bacteria > Bacillati > Actinomycetota > Actinomycetes > Micromonosporales > Micromonosporaceae > Micromonospora > Micromonospora sp. NPDC051227. The sequence goes on along the minus strand of NZ_JBITET010000012.1, from coordinate 183,026 downwards.
CGACGGGCAGTTCTTCGCCACCGAGTTCGGCCGAGGCTGGATCAAGCCGATCCACGTCAACTCCGACGGCTCCCGGGGCGCCATCGACACCTTCCCGTGGGTCGGCAAGCAGGTGATGGACTCGGCGTTCGGCCCGGACGGCGCGTACTACGTGCTCGACTACGGCACCGGCTACTTCAACGGTGACGCCAACTCGGCGCTCTACCGCTTCGACTACGTCGGCGGCGGCAACCGGGCGCCCACCGCGAAGGCCAGCGCCAACCGCACCTCCGGGGCGGCCCCGCTCGCGGTGACGTTCTCCTCGGCCGGCTCGGCCGACCCCGAGGGCGGCGCGTTGACCTACGCGTGGGCGTTCGGTGACGGGACCACCTCGACCGCCGCCAACCCGACGAAGACCTACAGCGCCAACGGCACCTACACCGCCACGCTGACGGTGCGCGACCCGCAGGGCGCCACCGGCAGCAGCAGCGTGCAGATCAGCGTCGGCAACACCGCGCCCACGGTCACGATCAACAACCCGGGCAACGGTCAGCTGTTCGGCTTCGGGGACACGGTGGCGTACAGCATCACGGTGTCCGACCCGGAGGACGGCACCATCGACTGCACGAAGGTCAAGATGACCTACGTGCTCGGGCACGACCAGCACGGGCACCAGATCACCTCGAAGACCGGCTGCTCGGGCTCGATCACCATCCCGGTCGACGGTGAGCACGACGACGCGGCGAACATCTTCGCGATCTTCGACGCCGAGTACACCGACGCCGGTGGGCTGACCACGCACACCCAGCACACGCTGCCGCCGCGGCACCGCCAGGCCGAGTTCTACGGCACCTCGTCGGGGATCAACGTGTTCAGCAAGACCCCGGCCGAGGGTGGCAAGACCGTCGGCGACATCAACAACGGCGACTGGATCGCGTTCCAGCCCTACCGGCTGGGCAACGTGACCTCGTTCAACGCCCGGGTCTCCTCGGCGGGCGCCGGTGGCACCCTCCAGGTCCGGGCCGGCTCCGCCACCGGCACCGTGCTCGGCTCGGCCACGGTCCCGGTGACCGGCGGCTGGGAAACCTTCACCACTGTCACCGGGACGATCAGCAACCCGCCGACCGGCACGACCACGCTCTACCTGACCTTCGCCGGGTCGGGCACCGGGGCCCTCTACGACCTGGACGCCTTCACCTTCGTCACCGGGACGCCCCCGGCCGGCGGGGCCGGGGCGATCAAGGGCCTCGGCGGCAAGTGTCTGGACGTGCGCAACGCCGCCACCGCCGACGGCACGCAGATCCAGATCTACACCTGCAACGGCAGTGCCGCGCAGACCTGGGCGGTCACCCCCAACTCCACGATCAAATCGTTGGGCAAGTGCCTGGACGTGTCGGGCGGTGCCACCGCCGACGGCACCAAGATCCAGCTCTGGACCTGCAACGGGACTGCCGCGCAGAACTGGGCGGCCCAGGCCGACGGCACGATCCGCAACACGTCGTCGGGCAAGTGCCTCGATGTCTCCGGCAACAACTCCGCTGACAGCACGGTGGTCCACCTCTGGACCTGCACCGCCGCCGCCAACCAAAAGTGGACCCTGCCCTGAGCTGGCGGGAGGGGCCCTTCGACAACGCCTAGTGTGAGGCGAAGGGCCCCTCCTAACCGCAATTAGGAGAGCGATATGCGCAGACGCCTGCGACCCGTCCTCGGTGCGGCCATGGCCGCACTCGCCGTCATCGCCTGCACCACCCCGGCCACCCCGGCCAGCGCCGCCGACGCCCCGTACGACGTGCTGGTCTTCTCCAAGACCGCTGGTTTCCGACACGACGCGATCCCGGTCGGCATCCAGACCATCCGCGACCTGGGCGCGGCGAACAACTTCACGGTCACCGCGACCGAGGACGCCGCCGCGTTCACCACGAGCAATCTCAACCAGTACGAGGCGGTCGTCTTCCTCAACACCACCGGCGACGTGCTCAACGCCAGCCAGCAGACCGCCTTCGAGTCGTACATCGGCTCGGGCCGCGGGTACGTGGGTGTGCACGCCGCAGCCGACACCGAATACGACTGGCCGTTCTACGGCAACCTCGTCGGGGCGTGGTTCGCCTCGCACCCCGCCATCCAGCAGGCCAACATGAAGGTGGAGGACCGGGGCCACGCTGCCACCGCTCACCTGCCGCAGACCTGGACCCGCACCGACGAGTGGTACAACTACCGCACCAACGCCCGGTCGAGCGCCCACGTGCTGGCCACCCTGGACGAGTCGTCGTACTCCGGCGGCGGGATGGGCGCCGACCACCCGCTGAGCTGGTGCAAGAGCTACAGCGGCGGCCGGTCCTTCTACACCGGGGCGGGGCACACCCAGGCGTCGTACGCGGAGTCGGGGTTCCGCAACCACCTGCTCGGCGGCATCCGGTACGCCTCCGGTCGGAGCAAGGCCGACTGCCGGCCCGAGACCGGCTACACCCCGCTGTTCAACGGCTCGACGGCCGGTTGGTCACAGGCCGGCCCGGGCAGCTTCACCAACTCCGACGCCACCCTGACCTCGGTCGGCGGCATGGGGCTGTACTGGTACAACGCCAAGCAGTTCACCAACTACTCGCTGAAGCTGGACTGGAAGCTGGCCGGTGACGACAATTCCGGCATCTTCATCGGGTTCCCACCGTCGAGTGACCCGTGGTCGGCGGTGGACAACGGTTACGAGATCCAGATCGATGCCACCGACGCGGCCGACCGCACCACCGGCGCGGTCTACACCTACAAGTCCGCCGACATCGCCGCCCGCGACGCGGCGTTGAACGCGGCGGGGGAGTGGAACACGTACGAGCTGCTGGTCGAGGGCGAGCGGCTACAGATCTTCCTCAACGGGGTGAAGATCAACGACTTCACCAACACCAACCCGGTCCGCTCGTTGGCCGGTCACATCGGCATCCAGAACCACGGCACCGGTGACGACGCCTCCTTCCGCAACATCCGGATCAAGGAGCTGGGCACCACGCCGCCGCCCACCGGCACGATCCAGGCCGAGGCGTTCAGCTCGGCCAACGGCGTCTCCGCGTTCACCAAGGCGGGCGCCAACGGTGGGCAGACCGTCGGCTACATCGACCCGGGCGACTGGGCCGCGTACAACGGGGTCAACCTGGCCGGGGTCACCTCGTTCACGGCCCGGGTCGTCTCCGGCGGCGCGGGTGGCGCCATCCAGGTGCGCACCGGTTCGGCCACCGGCCCGGTGCTCGGTACGGTCGCGGTGCCCAACACCGGCAGTTGGACGACCTTCGCCAACGTCTCCACGGCACTGTCCAACGTCCCGTCCAGCACCCAGAACCTCTACCTCACCTTCACCGGTAGCGGCACGGGGCTCTTCGACCTGGACGATTTCACCCTGGTCAAGGGGGGCGGGGGCGGCACCGGGGTCGGCCCGATCAAGGGTCTCGCCGGTAAGTGCCTGGACGTGCGCAACGCCGGCACCGCCGACGGCACCCAGATCCAGATCTACACCTGCAACAGCAGCACGGCGCAGACCTGGACCGTGACGCCGAACTCGACGATCAAGGCGCTCGGCAAGTGCCTGGACGTCTCCGGCAGCGGCACCGCCGACGGCACCAAGATCCAGCTCTGGACCTGCAACGGCAGCGGCGCGCAGAACTGGGCGGCCGCGTCCGACGGCACCCTGCGCAACCCGTCGTCGGGCAAGTGCCTGGACGTCTCCGGCAACAACTCCGCCGACAGCACCATCGTGCACCTCTGGACCTGCCTCAACGCGGCCAACCAGAAGTGGACCCTGCCCTGACCGACTGACCCCGGAGGGGCCGCGACACACGTCGTCGGCCCCTCCGGGGCCAGACCCGGCAACGGTGTTTCCCGCGAGCGTTATACCGCCCCACCCCACCTTCGCGCCGCCGATCTTGCACTTTCGGTCGGGATCAATGCCACCATGCCGACCTTTCGGCAGCACAAAATGCAAGATCGGCGGAAGAGGGGTGGGGGACGCCGGGAGGGTGGCTGCCAGCTGGCTGCCGTACCTTGACCTGCATGGGGTTGTTCGCGCAGTGGCGTGGGACGGTGCTGGCGCGGGGCCATCAACTGCTCGGTGCGCTGGGCCGGGCCGACGAGCCCGACGACCCGTCCGAGCCGGCGCCCAGCCTGAACCGTCTCGATGCGCTGGTGGGGGGCTTCACCGCCGGTCAACCGGTGCGCTGGACGATGGCCGGGCAACCCCGGCCGCTGCCCGGCCCGGTCGACGTGGTGGCGTACCGGATCATTGAGGAAGCGCTGACCAACGCTTGCCGGCACGCGCCGGGCGCGCCGGTCGGGGTCCGCCTGCGCTACGACGCCGCGGGCATCACCATCGAGGTCCGCGACGAGGGCGCCGGTCCGGCTCCGTCCGGCGGCGGCACCCAGGGCGCCGGTCGGGGTCTGCTCGGGGTACGCAGGCGCGCCGAGCGGCTCGGCGGCACGTTCTCGGCCGGCCCGCGCGCCGGTGGCGGCTTCACCGTACGGGCTGTCCTGCCCGCGCCGGAGGAAATGATCGGATGATCGGCCGACCGCGGGGCTTCCCCGATGGGGCACTGCGGAAATAAGGTGGAGGTCGGCGACCGTGCTGGTGGCCGGTGACCCGGTGGGAGGCGCAACCCGCCGGGCTCAGGTGTGTTCCGCACCCACCGGTGACCGCTCGGGTGCCGCGCACGTTCGGTCACCCTCGCCCCGGTCCGCACAAGGAATCCCCATCACAACAGGGGAGAAGGACAATGGCGCGACCCATCACGCTCTTCACCGGCCAGTGGGCCGATCTTCCGTTCGAGGAGGTCTGCCGGCTCGCCTCCGAGTGGGGCTACGACGGTCTGGAGATCGCCTGCTGGGGCGACCACTTCGAGGTCGACAAGGCGCTCGCCGACGACTCGTACGTCGAGCGCAAGCGGGAGACCCTCGCGAAGCACAACCTTGAGGTCTTCACGATCTCCAACCACCTCGTCGGTCAGGCGGTCTGCGACCACCCGATCGACGAGCGGCACCAGGACATCCTGCCCGGCCGCATCTGGGGTGACGGGGAGCCCGAGGGGGTCCGTCAGCGGGCCGCCGAGGAGATCAAGGACACCGCGCGGGCGGCGGCGAAGCTCGGGGTGAAGACGGTCGTCGGTTTCACCGGTTCGTCGATCTGGCACACCCTCGCGATGTTCCCGCCGGTGCCGCCGGCGATGATCGAGCGCGGCTACCAGGACTTCGCCGACCGGTGGAACCCCATCCTCGACGTGTTCGACGAGGTGGGAGTGCGGTTCGCGCACGAGGTGCACCCCAGTGAGATCGCGTACGACTACTGGACGACGAAGCGGACGCTGGAGGCGATCGGCAACCGGCCCGCGTTCGGGCTGAACTGGGACCCGTCGCACTTCGTGTGGCAGGAGCTGGACCCGGTGAACTTCATCTTCGACTTCGCCGACCGGATCTACCACGTGGACTGCAAGGACGCGAAGGTGCGTACCGGCGATGGCCGGCGTGGCCGGCTCGCCTCGCACCTGCCCTGGGCCGACCTGCGGCGCGGTTGGGACTTCGTCTCCACCGGCCACGGCGACGTGCCCTGGGAGGACTGCTTCCGCGCGTTGAACGCGATCGGCTACACCGGCCCGATCTCCATCGAGTGGGAGGACGCCGGAATGGACCGGCTGGTCGGCGCCCCGGAGGCGTTGCAGTTCGTCCGCCGGCTCGCCTTCGACGCACCGAGCGCCGCCTTCGACGCGGCGTTCAGCAGCAAGGACTGACCGCACGTCGGACAGACCACGGGCCGGTCGCCCTGCGGCGACCGGCCCGTCGACGTGCGATTGGTCAGAGCGTGCTGGCGTTCGTGCCCGAGCCGGACGGCTTGCTGCGGGGGTTGGTGGACGACGGCGACCCGGAGGTCGTGCCGACCGTGCCGGTGCCCGCCTTGGCGCCCATGGTGGCGGGCGTGCCGGCGAACGCGTCGTCGGCTGCGGTCAGCTCCTGCTTGCCGGTGCTGCCGTTACCGTTACCCAGCTTCTCGCCCAGTTTGGTCTGGCCGAGCTTGTCCTTGCCCTCGCTGTAGAGCTTGTTGGCCTGGGCCTGCGCGACCCCGGCCGCCTCCTGGACGGTCGGGTGGTCGAGCACCTTGCGGCCCCGGACCACGAGCTCTTCGTACTTTTCCCGGCCGGCACGGGCGCCCAGGACGAATCCCGCAGCCAGCCCGCCAAGAAACATGATCTTTCCGCGCATGGCGGCTCCTTCCGTACCTGACGCGCCGTCACCCCGGCGAGTTGCCCCGTCGGAAGGCGACCTGTTCGCGCCTGCGTCCTCTGTCCGCAGCTAACTACCCATCCTGCTCTCCGCTCAAGCATCCTTGTGCCAGGATGGCGATTTACCCCGATTGTCGGTGCGACAGCGGGGAGGGAACCCACTGGACCGCCACCGGGGGAAGTCCTGTACTCTTGTCCCGTCGCACGGCGTCGGGGAGATCCGAAGTCGGGCGGAGCACGATCCCCTGTAGCTCAATTGGCAGAGCAGCCGGCTGTTAACCGGCAGGTTATTGGTTCGAGTCCAATCGGGGGAGCTTTTCCACGTACGCCCGTCAGCCACCGGCTGACGGGCGTTTTCGGGTGTGTGACCCGGTTTCACCCACCATGGACCGGCTTGCCCGGCAGGATGGTCGATGTCGACTGAGGCTACCGCTGCGTCGATTGATGCATCGATCCTTGGGGTGAGTGCGGATGTCCGGACGAGGCGGCAAGGCCACGCTGATCGCGGTGGCGGTCGTGCTGGCCTGGTTGGTGATCGGCGGCGTGTCCGGCCCGTACGCGGGGCGCCTCAGCGAGGTCGCCACCAACGACAACGCCGCCTTTCTGCCCACCGACGCCGAGGCGACCCGCGCCCAGGACCTCGCCGGCGAATTCGTCGACCGGGAGACCATCCCGGCTCTGGTCGTCTACGAGCGGCCCTCCGGGATCACCGACGCGGACCGGCAACGGGTGAGCGCCGACGCCGCCCGCTTCGCCCAGATCCCCGGCGTGGTCACCCCACTGCCCCCGCCCATCCCGAGCGACGACGGCCAGGCCCTCCAGGTCGTCGTACCGGTGGACGACGCCGAGGGCGAGGAGATCGGCACGGTCGTCGAGCAACTGCGCGACATCACCGGCGGTGACCGGGACGGCCTCACCGTGGACGTCTCCGGCCCAGCCGGTCTGCTCGCCGACCTGATCGAGGTCTTCTCCGCCATCGACGGACCACTGCTGCTGGTCACCCTGGTCGTGGTGCTGATCATCCTGCTGATCGTCTACCGCAGCCCGGTCCTCTGGATCTTCCCGCTGCTCGCCGCCGGGATGTCGTACGCCCTCGCCTCGGTCTTCGTCTACCTGCTCGCCGACGCGGACGTGGTCAAGCTCAACGGGCAGGCCCAGGGCATCCTCACCGTGTTGGTCTTCGGCGCCGGCACCGACTACGCGTTGCTGCTGATCGCCCGCTACCGGGAGGAGCTGCACCGGCACGACCGCCCGTGGGACGCCATGAAGACCGCCTGGAAGGGCGCCGCGCCGGCCATCATCGCCTCCGGCGGCACTGTCATCGTCAGCCTGCTCTGCCTGCTGCTGTCCAGCCTCAACTCCAACCGGGCACTCGGCCCGGTCGCCGCCATCGGCATCGCCGCCACCCTGCTGGTGATGCTCACCTTCCTACCCGCGCTGCTGGTGCTCGGCGGACGGTGGGCGTTCTGGCCCCGACGGCCCCGAGCCGACCAGGCCGACCCGCGGGCCGAACACGGCATCTGGAGCCGCGTCGCCGGCTTCGTGGCCCGGCACGCCCGGCCGATCTGGCTGACCACCGCCGTCGCGCTGGCCCTGCTGACCCTCGGCCTCACCCAGCTCGGCGCCACCACGCTCGGCCAGTCCGACCTGTTCACCCAGCGCACCGACTCGGTCGACGGCCAGGAGGTGATCTCCCGGCACTACCCGGCCGGCACCGGCAGCCCGACCACCATCTTCACCACCGAGCAGACCGCCCGACAGGTCGCCCAGGTGGCGACTGACGTGCCCGGCGTCGCCGACGTCCGCCCCCTTCCGGCCGGCCCGCAGACCGGCCCACCCGAGGAGAACGCCGCCCCGAAGGTCGTCGACGGGCGGGTGCAGCTGGAGGCGACCCTGGCCGACCCACCCGACAGCGACGGGGCCGAGCGGACCATCCGCGAGCTGCGGGTGGCCGTACACCAGGTGCCCGGCGCGGACGCGGTGGTCGGCGGCTTCACCGCGATCAACGTGGACACCTCGGACGCCGCCAAGCGCGACCAGAACGTCATCATCCCGGTGGTGCTGGTGGTCATCGCGGTCATCCTGGCCCTGCTGCTGCGCGCCCTGCTCGCCCCGGTGCTGCTGATCGCCACCGTCCTGCTCAGCTTCGCAGCGACCCTCGGCCTCTGCGCGCTGCTGTTCCGCCACGTCTTCGACTTCCCCGGCGTGGACTCGTCGTTCCCGCTGTTCGCGTTCGTCTTCCTGGTCGCGCTCGGCATCGACTACAACATCTTCCTGATGAGCCGCGTCCGCGAAGAGTCGGTCAAACGCGGCACCCGCGCCGGAGTGCTCGCCGGCCTCGCCGTCACCGGCGGGGTGATCACCTCCGCCGGCATCGTGCTCGCCGCGACGTTCTCCGCCCTCGCCGTCCTGCCGCTGGTGGTGCTCGTCGAGTTGGGTACGGCGGTCGCCATCGGGGTACTGATCGACACCATCATCGTCCGGTCGCTGCTGGTGCCCGCACTCGCGTACGACATCGGGCCGAAGATCTGGTGGCCGGGCCGGTTGTCCCGGGCGAACGGTGAGCGGGAGGCGCGCGGTGCTGGCTGAAACCGATGTGGTCATCGTCGGCGGCGGCCTGGCCGGCCTCGCCGCCGCCCGCCGGCTGCACCGCGCCGGCGTGCCCTGGCGGCTGGTGGAGGCCGAGGGTCGGCTCGGCGGCCGGGTCGCCACCGACGTGGTCGACGGTCACCTCATCGACCGGGGCTTCCAGGTGCTCAACACCGCCTACCCCCGGCTCGGCACACTGCTCGACACCGACCAGCTCAACCTCGGCTACTTCACCTCCGGTGTGCTGGTCCGCAAGGGCGACAAGCTGCTGCGGTTGGTCAACCCGCTGCGCGAGCCGACCGGCGGGCCCGGTACCGCGCTCGCCGGCGTCGGCTCCCTGCTCGATCGGCTGCGCTTCGCCGCGCTCGCCACCGGCTGCGCCACCCTGCCCGCGTCCCGGCTGCTCGCCGCCCCGGAAACCAGCACCGAGACGGCGCTGCGCCGCGCCGGTCTCTCCGACGCGATCATCGAGGAGCTGCTGCGACCGTTCCTGTCCGGTGTGTTCATCGACCGGGAACTCTCCACCTCCAGTCACGTACTGGCGATGGTGCTGCGCTCCTTCGCCCGCGGCCGGATCGGCCTGCCCGCCGAAGGGATGGCGGCGCTGCCTCTGGCGATCGCCGCGCCGCTTCCGGCCGACCTGCTCGACCTGGACACCCCGGTCGCGGAGGTCACCCCGGGCCGGGTCCGCACCCAGGCCGGCGACATCAGCTGCCGGGCCGTCGTGGTCGCCGTCGACCCACCCGCCGCGGCCGCGCTGCTGCCGGCCCTGGCGACGGTACGCATGCACAGCTACACCACCTACTACCACAGCGCTCCCGAGCCGCCGCTCACCGAGGCGATCCTGCTCGTCGACGGCGACCGACGCGAACTCGTCGCCAACACCGTGGTGCTCAGCAACGCCGCCGCGACGTACGCGCCCGCCGGCCGGCACCTCATCGCCACCTCGGTGGTCGGCCCGACGGCCCCACCCGAGCCGGCCATCCGGGCCGAGTTGACCCGGCTGTACGGCCGCTCCACCGCCGACTGGACCCACCTCACAACAGTGGCCATCCCCGAGGCGCTACCCGCCGCACCGCCGCCGCAGGGGCGGCTGCGCAAGCCGGTGGCGCTGGGGGAGGGCCTATTCGTGGCCGGTGACCACCGGGACAGCCCATCGATCCAGGGCGCTCTCACCAGCGGCTGGCGCGCCGCCGGCGCCGTGCTGGACGAGCTGCGCGCCGGCTGACAGGCGTACCCGAGCACGCTGTTATATTCCTGTTGCCCATCGTGCTCGCGCAGGCGTGGGCGCCGGCCGGCTCGGTGCTGGCTGCTGACCGCCGAGCGGGATAAGATCCGGCGCGGTGTTCGGGGCGGTAGCTCAGCCGGTTAGAGCAGGGGACTCATAATCCCTCGGTCGCGGGTTCGAGTCCCGCCCGCCCCACCAACTTCCTGACCTCTGGCTCTTGACTGAGCTGCAATCGCCATGCGAACCCGTTGACCGGGGGATCGAGCCTTCCAAGGCAGCGAGGCGCTGATGCATGCATAATGAATGCATGGTAGCTATCCAGATTCGAGACGTCCCGGAAGAAGTACGAGACGCCTTGGCTGCCCAAGCCAAGGCACGCGGGCAGTCCCTCCAGGCGTATCTGCTGGAGTTGGTGGAGACGCAGGCTCGACGTCTGCGCAACACGGCGACCCTCGATCGCTTCGCCGGCCGGTCTGATGGCACTCGCGCCCTTCCGGGGGAGAGTGCCGCGGAGTTGGCAGACCAGCGGGAGCAGCGGGGGCCGTGGGGTAGCGCCGCATGATTGTCGTGGACGCCTCAGTCCTGGCTGATGCGTTGGTCGACGACGGGCCGGTAGGCGACGCGGCGCGGGCGGCACTGACCGGAGATCCGCACTGGGCGGCGCCAGGACAATTTCTGGTGGAAGTCATGTCGGTGATCAGGGGCAAGGTCCTCGGTGGCAAGCTCGGCCCTGCCCGCGCTCAAGAGGCCGTCGACACTCTGCCTTCACTGGTAATCGACGAGGTTGAGATCTCGGGTTTGCTCGACCGAATGTGGCAGTTGCGGAGCAATGTCACGGCGTACGACGCAGCCTATGTCGCGGTGGCGGAGTTGATGACCTGTCCGCTCGTGACCGGAGATGGTCGGCTCGCCAAAGCCAGCGGTGTCCGCTGCGAAATCCGACTACTTGCACCGTCCTGACGAGTGGCGCACCTGTGCGCTGAGTGTCAGCGTGTCCGGCTGACGGACGAGATCCTCGGGTCTGCGGAGTAGCGGCGGACGACGTCGTCGGCGTCGCCAGCGGTGGCACCGGGATCGAACAGCACCTCCAGGCACGGCGATTGCGGCCCTTCTGACCCGAAGCCCGCAATCACGTGATTCGGGTCGACGCGGTGGCTCTCGCGCACCAGCTCCTCAGCGGACTCCCCCTGCCGCACGCAAACCACCGCCTCGGGCTGACCACCACCCCAGGCCAGTGCCGGAGCCGACACGCCGATGGTGAGCACCACTGCCGTCCCCACGCCGATCACCGTCGTCCGGCCAAGCCCCGGCCGGCTGGTCGGCGAGATCACCGCCACCAGGGCGGACAGCGCGTACACCCAGAGAGCCCGCTTGTCGGCCGAGTCATGGAGGGCCAACGCGACGACGCCGGCTCCGACGGTCTGTGCGACCAGGCTGATCAGCCGGAACCCTGGCGAGTCGACCAACGCCGCTGGTATCGCGGCAAGCGCACCGAGCAACAGGAGGAGCATGACGAGCCCGTACGCACTCCATTCACGGCGCGCGTCCAGGACGAGCAACACCAGGGCAACCAGGTGTCCGCAGACGACAAGCGGCGGGCGGAGGTACGCCAGGAACCGTGCGACCATCGGAAGACCTTACGTGATGACCGACTTCGATAGAGGTTCAAATCCGGCCCGACAGGCGAGCGGTGACGTGATGGAGGGGCAGGACATGGTTCACGGCACCCGCGACGAGCTACTCGGGCGCGTGGCTGAGGCAGTTGGGTCCGTCACGGTCGCCCACCCGACGCGGGTTGCCATCGACGGGCCGCCCGCCGCAGGCAAGACCACCCTCGCCGACGAGTTGGCCGTCGTCCTGCGTGAACAGGGCCGCGACGTCATCCGCGCCACGATCGACGATTTCCTCTTCCCCCGGACCAGGCGCTATCCGCGCGGCGAGTACTCGGCCGAAGGCTGCTACTACGACACCCACGACTACGACGCGCTGAACCGGGTTCTGCTCGATCCGCTCGGCCCGGGCGGAGATCGACGTTTCCAACCCGCTGTCTACGACCGCAACGCCGATGCCGTGCTGTCCCCGCCGGTCACGGCCGCCCCGGCCGACGCCGTGCTCGTCTTCGACGGCGTCTTCCTCCTGCGCCCGGAACTGATTGATCGGTGGGACCTGCGCATCTTCGTGTCGACGGCACTGGAGATGACCGTGGATCGTGCCGTGATCCGGGAGCGCCGGGTGTCAACTCGGGCCGACATCGAACGACGCTGGCGCGATCGTTACATCCCCTCGCAGCAGCTCTACTTCGCCACGGCCCGCCCCACCCAGCACGCCGACATCGTCGTGCACAACGACGAGCCCCAGCGGCCGGTCTGGGAGACTGTCCGGCGCGGAGATCCGCTCACCGAAGTCCTGTCGACCGGTGAGTGACCGCGCTTACGGGTGGTCCACATACTCGCCAAACGGCTCGATGGACCCATCCCAACCGTTCCAACCCTGTTGGATGACCTGCCCGTCGGCATAGGTGTACGACCAGCGGGCGCCGTCCTCGCCCTCGATCTGGATGGTCCCCGAGCGAACGAACGGCGCAATCGCGACGTAGAAGGCCGTCGTCTGATTCGACCACTTGGGGTCGCCCTCGTCGTCGTACCCGAACTCGATCCAGTCTCCGTCGCGGACGATTGTGGCCCTGGCCGGATCCGCCAGGTCAACCAGCGTGCCATCCGACGGAAACTCACCCGGCCGGTACCAACCACCGCGTCCAGCCATGGCGGCCTGGACAGCGGCGACCGCAGTGGCGTCCTCCGACTCCGGGAGGTGCAGACGGCCCGACGGCATCACCGTGTATCCCACGGCACGCACCCTACAACGGTCGATGCCCACCAGGTGTCGTCGCGAGGTCGTGGAACAGGTCACGTGCCGCTCGGCCACTGTCTTTGATCAACTGCGGTCAAACCCCCAGGCGGCCGCGTCGGAACCTGGTCCGATCCTCGTGCTCGGCGATGACCGGCGGGTCTCGTAGGCTCCGACAGTGGAAAGCAGCCGAGGGCGGATCATGGTCGATATGTTGGGTGCGGCGGAGAACGCTTCGCCGGTCGAGGCGGTCGAGGCCGTCACCCGGGAACTCGGTACGGCGCTGGGGGCACGGAGCGTCGCGTTTTTGATCGCGGACCTCAGCGGTCGGGCACTGGTCCGGTTGGCCCACGTGCCCCTCCACCATGCCGCCGAGGGACGCCGGGACGGTGACGAGGTCGCCACGGTGATGCCGTTCGACGGCGGCCCCGCCGAGGAGGCGCTACGCAGTCAGATGGTGCAGGTCGTCGCCCGGCCTGACCGGTGGATGGTGTTGGCACCGGTCACGGACCGTGGTGAGGCGATCGGCCTGCTGGAGATGATCCTGCCGGACGAGCCCGCGCCGCGGACGCTGGAGGAGATCGTCCGCGCGGCGCACGTGTTGGCGTTCGTGGTGATCGCCAACCGGCGTTACACCGATCTCTTCGAGTGGGGGCAACGCACGACCCCGTTCACTCTGTCCGGAGAGATTCAGCGTCGCCTGCTGCCCGGTTCGTTCACGTGTGAGGGTAGTGCGTTCACCCTGTCCGGCTGGCTAGAACCCGCCGCCAGCATCGGCGGGGACACCTTCGACTACAGCCTTGGCCGGGACGTGCTGCACTTCAGCGTCACCGACGCGATGGGCCACGGGGTGGCCAGCGCGCTGACGGCAACCCTGGGCGTGGGCAGTCTGCGCAACAGCCGCCGCCGCGCAGCTTCGCTGGTGGAGCAGGCCGACGCCGCGAATGCCGACCTGGCCGAGCACGCCGCCGTGCCCGGCAGTTACATGACCGCGGTCCTCGGCCGTCTCGACCTGCGTACCGGGGTGTGTGCGCTGCTCAATGCCGGACACGTGCCACCGCTGCTGGTACGCGACGGGGACAGCCGGGCGCTGCCGCTGCCGGGCAACTTCCCCCTGGGCATGTTCGCCGAAGGCGGTTACCGTGCCGACGAGATCACGCTGCTACCGGGCGACCGCTTGGTAGTGGTCACCGATGGAATGCGGGAGCGCAACGCCGCCAGCCTGGATCTACCGACCCTGTTCCGGTCGATCGCCGGTCTGCACCCGCGCGAGGCCGCCCGGGCGTTGGCCGACGCTGTGCTCGAGGTCAGCGGACCGACGCTGGCCGATGATGCCACCCTGCTGATCCTTGACTGGCACGGCGAGCACAGTGAGGACCGGCGTAGCAGCGCCGGCGCCGACCAGGCGCGTGCCAGCACCGCTCCGCCCGACTGACTACCGACCTGTCGCGTCGTTCACGGAAGGCGTGTCGGCTTCAGCCTCCTGCACGCTGTTGTAGACCTGGATCACCCGGTCAACGGACGTGATCGTCAGGACGCTGCGCACGGCGGGTTGCACTGCGGCGAGGCACAACCGGCCGCCGACGTCACGGAACGCCTTGAACATCAGCACCAGCGCGCCCAGCGCGCTGGAGTCCATGAACCCCACCCCGGCCAGATCCACCACTACCTGACGGTCACCGGCGTCAACCAGCCGTTGCAGACCCTCACGCAACTGTGGGGACGTCGCCATGTCCAGCTCGCCGCGCACCTCGAGCACTGTGCAACTCCGGCCCGGTCGGACCGACAACAGCAGATCCACAACAACCTCCGCACGCCGACGATCCCCGCCCACCCTATGCCGGCAGACGAACCGCCGCTGGTGGCGCACGTCGGGCCGACACCCGACGATTTCGCCTCAGCAGCTCCGGGGTAGTGCCGATCACGACCGGAGCAACCCGCCTTTAAGTGACGCGTAGTTGCCTCAGCCGATGTTGAGCAGCAACACCTGGTCGTCGCGGAGGTCGGAAATGCAGTCGCGTAACAGCCTCAGCGTGTCCAGACCGGCCGTGCCGCTCTCCTCGAAGTCCACCCCCATCTCCTTGAAGTGGGCGGCCAACTCCTCCGCGCGGTGCGCTCCGGGATCGAGCTGATCCACTAACCGCCGGGCTGGAGTGATGAGCGTGGTCAGGCCGTGCACGCTGTTGATGGCCTCCGACTCGGCATTGAACTCCGACGGCTCCAGGTCGATGCCGCGTTCCTCCAGATAGGTCAGGACATACAGCATGCAGTAGCCGGACCAGTCGTACTCCTGCCGCGGACTGCTCCCGTGTTCCGCCAGGTACGCGCGGAACGACGACGGCGATGTGCGGGCCAGGCGGGCCAGCTCCGTGATGCTGTCCCTGGGGACCAGGGTCATTGACGCGATAGCAGACAACGCATCCTCCGTCGTACGACTCTGCCGCTACGGCTTTCCGCCGGCTCATCGGGCAGGCTACTGAGGAGGGGTGACGAGCACTCGGTATGTCACGTGCACGACCGTGCTTGCTGCCCGCGCCGTCAGCTGTTCGAGTTTCAGCGGCGGGACGCCCTCGAACAGCCGCACACCGGCGCCGAGGGTGAGCGGCACGATGTGCAGCCGCAGTTCGTCGACCAGACCGGCGGCGAGGTACTGGTTGATGGTGGTCGCGCCGCCGTGGATCGAGATGTCGCCGCCA
Source organism: Micromonospora sp. NPDC051227 (assembly GCF_044455385.1). Lineage (NCBI taxonomy): Bacteria > Bacillati > Actinomycetota > Actinomycetes > Micromonosporales > Micromonosporaceae > Micromonospora > Micromonospora sp. NPDC051227. The sequence continues at coordinate 167,442 of NZ_JBITET010000012.1, read as the reverse complement.
CCGGCGGCCGCGCGTGCCTGTGCGAGCGCCGACTCGATTCCGTCGGTGACGAAGTGGAAGGTGGTGCCGCCCTTCATCGGCTGCGGCTCCCGCGCGTGGTGGGTGAGCACGAAGACCGGGGTGTGAAACGGCGGGTCCTCACCCCACCAGCCGTTCCACTGCCGATCCCACTCGCCCCGCACCGGGCCGAACATGTTGCGCCCTATGATGACCGCTGCGACGGCGTCGATCTGGTCGACCTCGGCCTGGTTCTCCTCGGCGTGGTCGAACATCCAGGCGTGCAGCCCACGGCCCCAGCCATCACCGCCGTCGTCGCCGAACGGGCGTTCCTCGCTCTGGTTGAGCCCGGCCGAGTACCCGTCGGCCGAGATGGTCTGATTGGCGATCACCTTGCCGTTACGTGTGTTCATTGCGGATTCTCCAATGACGTCGGTGTGTGCCGGTAGTCAGCCTATGGCCGCGATGATCAGTGCGATGCCAACGCCGACGTCGACAACCGCGCAGAATCGCGCCCACGAGCGACTCACCACGAGGTTGACGCGGTAGTGGTAGGCGTCCCAGATGGGAACCCGACACCCACCGATCGTTGGCGATGTCGAGACTGGACGTGACGCAGGCGATGCCGAGCAGCTCCGCCCCGTCGTACCCGACGACGAGGGTCACCCGTTCGCGCATGGCAACAGCGTGGCCACCCCCGTGGGTATTGGTAGTGCCGATGGCCCTCGTCGGCCCGCTGGATCTTGTCCAGTGCGCGACGAACAGATCGAGCATGCCGGGCTGGAGATCTAGCCTGATTCGGTGATTTCGACGGTTGGTACGAGCGTGCGCGTCAGGCTGCTCGGGCCGGTGGAGGTGATCGTCGCCCGCAGTCCGCAGGCGGTGAACGGGGTGCGCAGCAAGGCGGTACTGGCGACGTTGGCGCTGCACGCGGGCCGTGTCGTCAGCGTCGACCGGCTCATCGACGTGGTCTGGGGCGACCAGCTACCGGCCACCGCGGCGAACACGTTGCAACGCCACGTCTCCTACCTACGCGGGGTGCTCGGCGAGCCCGGGTCGATCGTGGCGCGCCAGCCCGGATATCTGCTCGACACCGGGCCGGATTCCACGGATGTCCAGGCCGCCGAGCGCCTCATCGAGCTGGCTCGGCGCTCGACGGACCGCAACGAGCAGGTGAGGCATCTGACGGCCGCGGTGGCACTGTGGCGGGGCCCACCGCTGGCCGACGTGGCCGGGTCGGCCTGGCTTGAGGAGCAGGCGGAACGCCTGGCACGCCTACGGTTGGAGGCCGAACGATCGCTCGTCGAGGCCCGGTTGTCCGTCGGTGAGCACGCTGGGCTGGTCCCCGGGTTGGAACGGCTCGTCCGACAGCACCCCTTCGACGAGCACCTGCACGCGCAGCTGATGCTCGCCCTGTACCGCGACGGCCGACAGGGGGAGGCGGTCGCCACGTACCGGCGGCTGCGCGACAACCTGCGGGAGAACCTGGGTATCGACCCGGGTCCGCGGCTACGCGACCTGGAGTGCGCCATCCTGCGCCAGGACACCGCGATCGCCGCACCGGCCGCGACGGCACCGACGCGGGTCGCGGCGCAGCTGCCTCCCCCCCGTACCCACGTTCACCGGACGCGACGCGGAGCTGGCGGCCCTCGACGCGCTGGTCGACCGGGGCGGCGCCGTCGTGGTGTCCGGGTCCGCCGGCGTCGGCAAGACCGCCCTCGCCGTGCACTGGGCGCACCGTGCGGCCGAGCGCTCTCCCGACGGGCAGCTCTACGTCAACCTGCGCGGCTTCGACCCGGCGGCCACACCGACCGAACCGGCGCGAGCGCTGCACGGCTTCCTGGAGGCGCTCGGCGTTCCGGTGGCCCGGATGCCCAGCGACCCGGACACGATGGCGAGCTTGTACCGCACGACGGTGGCGGGCAAGCGACTGCTGGTGGTGCTGGACAACGCCCGCGACGCGGAACAGGTCCGGCCGCTGCTGCCCGGCTCACCGGACTGCCTCGCCATCGTCACCAGCCGCGACCAGCTCATTCCGCTGGTCGTCACCGAAAGCGCCCAACCGGTGCCCCTCGACCTGCTGAGCCCCGGCGAAGCCCGCGACATGCTGGTCCGCCGGCTCGGGGAGCGCCAGGTCGCCGCCGAACCCGCCGCCGCCGACATGATCGCCGACCGGTGCGCGCGGCTGCCCATCGCCCTGGCCATCGTGGCCGCCAGAGCCGCCGCCAACCGGCACTTCTCGTTGGCCGCCGTCGCCGGCGAACTGGGTGACCTGGACGCCTTCCGCGCAGGCGACGAGACCACCGACGTACGGGCGGTCTTCTCCTGGTCGTGCCGGACGCTCAGCCCACCCGCGGCGCGGCTGTTCCGGCTGCTGAGCCTTCATCCCGGCCCGGACGTCTCGCCCCGGCCGTGGCCAGCCTGGCCGGCGTCGACGGGCAGGCGACCGGCCCCCTGCTCACCGAGCTGACCCGAGCGAATCTCTTCACCGAGCACACCTACGGGCGTTACGCGTTCCACGACCTGCTGCGCGCGTACGCCGCCAGCCTCGCCGACGAGACTGAGCCGCCGGCCGAGCGTCGGGCCGCCATGCACCGGCTGCTCGACCACTGCCTGCACACCGCCCACGCCGCCGACCTGGCACTGCACCCGCACTTCAGCGCGATCAGCCTCCCGCCACCCCCGGCGGGCGTGACGCCGGAGCGCCCCAGGAGCCGGTCGGCCGCCGCGGCGTGGTTCACCACCGAGGTTTCCGTCCTGCTCGCCGCGGTGCCGCTCGCGGCGCGGTCCGGGTTCGAGGGGCACGCCTGGCGGCTCGCCTGGACCATGGCCGGCTTCCTGCACCGGCAGGGACACTGGCAGGACTGGCTCGGCACGCAACAGATCGCGCTGGCCGCCGCGTCCCGCATCGGGGATCAGGCGGGGCAGGGCCACGCGCACCGCAGCCTCGGTCTCGCCTGCTCCCGGCTCCGACGGTACGACGAGGCCGACGACCACCTGCGGCGCGCACTCGACCTGTTCACCGACGTCGGCGACGACGCCGGACGGGCACACACCTGCCTGAACCTTGGTCAACTGGCCGAGCGGCAGGGGCAGCACCAGCAGGCGCTGCGCCATTCCCGGCGGGCGCTGGCCCTGTTCCGGGGGAACGGAAACCGGGCCGGGCAGGGGTACACCCTCAACGCTGTCGGTTGGCAGGAAGCGCTGCTCGGCAACTACCACCACGCCCTCGAATCGTGCGGCGAGGCGCTGCGGATGTTGCGGGAGGTGGACGACGTCCAGGGGCAGGCCGACACCTGGGACAGCCTCGGCCACGCCCACCACCAACTCGGGGACTACCGGCGCGCTATCGCCTGCTACGAGCACGCCCTCGAACTCTTCACGCAGGTCAACGACCGGTACGCCGAAGCCAGCACGTACGTCAATCTCGGCGGCAGCCAACGGGCGCTCGGCGACCTCGGCGCCACCCGTGCCGCCTGGCGCCGAGCCCTCGGGCGCCGCGACCGGGCCCGCTACTTCGCCGCTGTCATCGGCCGAGGTGAGCATCCCGATCTGCTGAAGCCCAACCCGGTGCCGGTTGTGCAGGCACTACAAGCGCTGAACGTCGCACCGGGTGCCGCTGTGCTGGTCGGTGATTCGATCACCGACATCGCCGCAGCCCGAGCTGCCGGTGTCGCCTGTGTCGGGTACGCCAACCGGCCCGGCAAGGCCGAAGGCCTCGCCGCCGCCGGTGCCAACGCGATCGTGACCGACATGACCGACCTGGCCGGCGTCCTCGCTCGTACGCGCAGGCCGGTCAGCCAGCTGCCGTGGGTCGATTCGGGCGGCGGGCCGCTCATCGTGGTGCCGACGACGGCGCTCGACGAGTGGGAGGGCGCGTCGGTGGACGACGATGACTCCTGGGGTGACTACGGCCGGGCCTGCCAGGTCGACGGTTACGCCGGGGTGCTGGACGTCGGTGCCGACCAGGCGCTCGTTCTGGCCGACGAACCCGCCTCCACCACGTACCTCCCGGACCGGCGGATCTTCGTGCGGTGGCTCTACGCCGTCTCCGAGGCAGAGGTCGTCCGCCTCGTTCCCCGGGCGGTCGAGATCGCCGACTGGGAAGACGCGGGTACGTGGACGACCAGCGGGCCAGCCGAGTTGTTCGACTCCGGATTTACCGGCGACGGGCTGGAGCACACCACCCACCTCACGGTCGACGTGGCTGCTGGCACCTACCTGATCCGCACCGCTTCTGTGCAACCCGACACGAGGACGGCGCTGATGCTGGTTCAACTGGTTGACCAGACGACGTCAGCGTGAACGCCACGGCCGGACTTCTGCCGCCCCCATCGCCGGTTGAGGTACAGTTTTCTGTACCTGTACGGAGGTGATCGTGCGAACCGTGAACTTCACCCAACTTCGGCAAAACCTGGCCGCCGAACTCGACAGTGTCATCAACGACGCCGAGGAAGTGGTGGTGACCCGGTCGGGCCACGAACCAGTGGTGATCGTGCCGCTCGCCGAGTACGAGTCGATGAAAGAAACCGAATACCTCCTGCGGAGCCCGAGCAACGCCGCCGCCCTGCGTCGATCGATCAAAGAGTTGGAGGGCGATGATGCGGCGGAGCATGACCTGATCGACCCGGCAACCGTGCGAGACGTCGCATGAGGTTGGTCTTCACCACGACTGCGTGGAGCCAGTACCTCAGTCACACCGACCGTAAGTTGGTCAAACGCATCAACGACCTCATTGCGGACGTGATACGCAACGGGTACGAAGGCATCGGAAAACCGGAGCCCCTTCGGGGAGAGCTGTCCGGCTTCTGGTCCCGCCGGATCGATCGTGAACACCGGCTGGTGTACCGGATCACCAAGGATGACGTCGAGATCATCGCCTGCCGGTACCACTACGGTGACAGCTAGCGCCTTCGCAGCGCCGACAGGTCCTCGCGCTTCCACGAGCCTCCGGGAGTTGCGGCGCCCCCCGGCTATGAGTCCAGCGGGGGCTCGCACATGCTCAGCGCGTTCTCCTGCCAGGGGCTCCCGACGAGCGCGATGGGGTAGCGCACCTCTCTGAGCCGCTTGTCCTCGGTCTCGACGGAGAACCGCACCGACAACGGCTCCGGCTGGAACGCGGTCGAGCACTCGAATTCCAGGTCGACGAGAATCTGGCCGGTGCCACCGGGTCGTACCAGCCGGCCCAGGCCCATACCGCGGACCTGGACGCCCGGCCTCTCCGCGTGAACCGTGCGAATCGTGATCGGCGCGGGGCCGGTGTTGATCAGTGTCAGCTGGCCGTTCAGCAGGACGGTTCCCCTGCTGGTTGAGCCTCCCGAATAGCCCGATCCGGGTAGGGCCACGAGGGAGACCACAGTGGAGCGCTCGCGCTGTGCACGAGAGTCTCGCAACTCACTGACACCGATGCCGCCGAGCACCACACCGATCACGAAGGCGGTGCCGAGTTGAAGGAGCACCTTCCGCCTGGTCGCGGCACTTCCCTGGGGGTTGCCGCTGCGTTCGGCCGGCTCATGATCGTGCTCGTGTTCGTCGAGGTCGATCACCACATGCTCCGCCGCCATTGCGACAGCCTAGGGCCGGCGGGCGTCCGATCAGGACACGCCGGTGCGGATCTCCGATCGGGTCGGGACGACGCGGTGGCGTCGCACCGGGTAGAGCACCGGGTGGGAGATGCTCCAGGCGGCGCCCGTGCAGACAAACTCCTTGTACCGGGCCGCCAGCTTCCCGGTGAGTTGGGCCGGCCTGGCCCGGTCGTCGGCGGTCACGTACTGGATGATGCCGTCGCGGCGGCCGAGGCTGATGCACTGGTTGAAGTAGCGCAGCGGGGCCTTGGGGAACTTCGCCCGACCGGTCAGGCGTGCGGCGATGGCGTCGGCGGCCTGCCAGGCCATCGGGATGCCGGAGGCGCAGGACATCCGCAACGGCTTGCCGCCCGGTCCTTCGGCGATCGCAGCGTCGCCCACCGCGTACACCTCGGGGTGTGAGACCGACCGCATGCTGGCGTCGACGATGATCTGCCCGGTCTCCGCGACCGCCAGGGTCGTGGCGGCGGCGATGGGGTGCACGGCGAAGCCTGTCGTCCACACCGTCACCTGGGCCGGGATCTCCCGGCCGTCGCGGGTGACCGCGCCGGCCGCCTCGACCCGCGCGATGTCGGTGTGCTCGTACACGGTGATGCCGAGCCGGTCGCAGACGCCGCGCAGGTGCTGCTGCGCCTTGCCGTTGAGCCAGTCGCCGAGACCGCCGCGGGCGGCGAGCGCGACGTCGAGGTCCGGTCGGGCCTCCGCGATCTCGGTGACCGCTTCGAGGCCGGTGAGGCCCCCGCCGACGACGAGCACGGTCCCACCTGCCGCGAGGTGGGCGAGGCGGTCGCGCAACCGCAGCGCCGAGGGCCTTCCGGCGATGTCGTACGCGTGCTCGGCGACCCCGGGGACGCCATGGTCGGCGGTGACGCTGCCGAGGGCGTAGACGAGCGTGTCGTAGGTGATCTCGTCGGTGCCGTTGTCGTCGGCGAGCGCTACGGTCCTGCGATCGGCGTCGACGGCGGTGACCCGGGCCAGCCGAGGCTTGACGCCGGTGCCGGCGTAGACCTTGCTCAGTGGGCGTGGTTTGAGGTCCTGCCCGGTGGCGAGTTGGTGCATGCGGACCCGCTCGACGAAATCCGCGTCGGCGTTGACGACGGTGATTTCGATGTCGTCCGGGTGCAGCCGCTTGGCGAGGCGCCCGGCGGCCATGGCTCCGGTGTACCCCGCTCCGAGGACGACGATTCGGTGCTTCATGGTGGCACTCCTGTCTCGGTGGTGGTCGCTTCCTGAACCGGACAGCGCCGCGATTCCTGACAGGGGTCGGCTATGAGCTGAATCACCAGACGTGGAGGGTGGGCTCCTCGTGCTCCGAGGCGGACCACTGCCGGGTGGCACGGACGAGCTTGTCGGGGTTGACCTGGTTGTGGATGGCCGTGACACCCTCGGGCGTCACCTCCAGGGACATCACGCCGATGACCCGGTCGTCGATCACGACCACCACCGCCGGAGCGCCGTTGGCGGTGGTGACGTACATGGCCGGACTGCCACCGACCAGGTCCCGTTTGACGTCGGCGGGCTTGAACAGGCCACGCAGGAACTTCGCCACCGCCAGCGCGCCGACGATCGGCGCGGCCCGGGCCGGGATCTTGCCGCCGCCGTCGGCGGTGCTCGTCGCGTCGGCGGTCAGCAACTCCACCAGTCGCTGGATCTCGCCGTTGTTGGCCGCGGTGAGGAACTCCGCGACGATCTTCCGCGCGGCGGCCCGGTCGACCTCCGCGCGGGCCCGTTCGGCGGTGACGTGCTGCTTGGCGCGCCGGTAGGTCTGCTGGCAGTTCGACTCGGTGATGCCGAGGATCTCGGCGATCTCACCGTGCGAGTAGCCGAAGGCCTCCCGCAGCACGTATACCGCGCGTTCGTTGGGCGACAACCGCTCCAGCAGGGTGAGCACCGCCATCGAGACCGACTCGCGCTGCTCGGCGGTGTCGAGCGGGCCGAGCATCCGGTCCCCGGCGAGGACCGGTTCGGGCAGCCACGTGCCCACATAGGTCTCCCGCCTGGCTCGCGCCGAGGTCAGCTGGTTGAGGCACACGTTGGTGAGGACCTTCGTCAGCCACGCCTCGGGCGTCTCGACGTGCTCCCGGTCGGCGCCCTGCCAGCGCAGGAAGGTGTCCTGGACGGCGTCCTCCGCGTCGCTTGCCGAGCCCAGCAGGCGATAGGCGATCGCCTCCAGGCGGGCCCTGGAGTGCTCGAACAGCTCGACCTCGTCCGGACTGAGCGGCATGGCTAGACAGTATCCGGGCGCACGGCGAACGGTTCAGAGCTGGCTCGTGCCTGGGCCGGAAACCCGGGTCGACTCCCGCGACCCGCGTAGAAGATCACCCCGGCCCACAGCAGCACGAGCGCCAGCGGCAGTGAGGCGGTGCTCTTCGGCGCCGCCACCCACGACATCGGCAAGGTCCGGCACCCGGATGAGCTGTCCGGGCCCGGGTCCGCGCACGAGGCCGCCGGCTACGAACTGCTGCTCCAGCACGGCGTCGCCGAGTCGTCGGCCCGGTTCGCGCGCGACCACGCGTCCTGGCACCGGGACGGCATCGACGTCGACGACCTGCTGGTCAGCGTGGCCGACAAGGTGTGGAAGGGAAAGCGGATCACCGACCTGGAAGAGTTGCTCGTCGACCGGCTGGCCGGCGTCACCGGCCGTGAGCGGTGGTCGGTCTTCCTCGACCTGGACGAAATCCTCGACCGGATCGCCGCCGACGCCGACCGCCGGCTCGCCTTCCAGGCAACCCATCCGGTACGCGGCTGACCCCGGTCAGCGGCTCGCCGGGCCCGTTCCCGCCGTTCGACGCGGCGCCGGCGCGGTCGGCGTCTCGTCGGACGGCGTCGACCGGCGGTGGAACGTGGCCACCACCACGGCTGTCAGGCAGATCGCCGCGGCGGCGATGAGCGTCGGGCGGGCGCCGAGGTGGACGGCCGCGGAGCCGAGCGGGATCGTCGCGACGAGCGGTCCGAACATCGCGGTGTTGGCCGTCGCGGAGACCCGTCCCAGCAGCGCCGACGGCGTGTGCGTCTGCACAGCGGTCACCGCCGCGACCAGGGTCCAGGGCAGGCCGACGCCGGCCACCACCGCCCCGACGACAGTGGCCGGCCACCACGGCAGGCAACGCGCCAGGCAGCCGACGGCGAACAGCGCCGTCCCGGCGACACCGACGGCACCGGCACCTCTCGCCGCGACGAGCCGGCCGACGATCACGCCACCGAGAATGGAGCCGGCGCCCTGCGCGCTGGCCAGCACGCCCAGGAACGTCGTCGGCAGGCGCAGTTCGGTGACGACGACCGCGTAGATCCCCGCCGTGGTGAAGCCGGACATCGCGATCGACACCGCCGCGAGCACGACCGGCAGCCGTGTCGCCCGCTGTCCGAACAGGACCACCAATCCGGTACGCGGGCCGCCGCCGCGTTCGGTGGACTGGTCGATGGGTGCCCGGTTGAGGCGGAGCACCGCGTACAGGACGGCGACCAGGACCGGCATGGCCGCGCTGAGCACGGCGACCGCGGGGCCGCCCCGCCACGCGTAGAGGCCGGCCCCGGCGAGGGGAGCGACGAGCTTCATGCCCTCCTGGGCGCTGGAGCGCCACCCGTTGACGTCGCCGAGTTCGGTCGGCGCGAGCGCCGAGGGCAGCAGCGCCGTCTCTCCGGCGTCGATCAGCACGTAGCTGACGCCGTAGGCGCACGAGACGGTGAAGATCAGCCAGGTCTGCCCCGGCCCTCGCACGGTGAGGAGTGTCAGCAGGGCGGCGGCCAGGATGAGGTTGACGGCGATGACCAGCGGCCGCCGGGGCGCCCGGTCGAGTAGACCGCCCAGCCACGGGCCGGCGAGCACCGGGGCGTACACGCAGAGGCCGGCGAGAGCGGCGAGGCTGGTGGAGCCGGTGAGGTCCAGGATCCAGATGCCGGCGACGAGCGACATCGCGCTGCTGCCGAAGCCGGACAGCAGGGAGATCGCCACGAACAGGCTCGCGTTGCGACGCATGAGCGCTCCGAGTTGAGTCGAGGTGACTCACATCTTTAAGCTTGAGCGGAACGCAAGCAATGCCGCCGCTTGCTGTCAACGGGTCGTTGACAGAGCGATGTCGAGCCTCGTCGCGGCGGTTCGAGCGGGCGCGGGTAGTCGCTCACCCGCTTCGGCGAGGTCGGTGGCGAGGTGCAGGGCCAACTCGTACAGCGAGCCCGGTGCGGCGTCCAGCGCGGCGTCCACAGTGCTCCGCACGAGTGCCGCTCGACGAAAGCGGCTGTCCCACCGCTGATCGGCACCGATCCACCGGCCGAGGTCGGCCACCGCCGCCCGCAGCGCCGCGATCTGCGGGGGCAACCGGAGGTCGAGCCGCCGCCGCCGCGACGATCGCGCCGCCATCAGCCGCTGTCGACGCTGCTCGGCGGCCTGCCGGCTGCCGAGGCCGAGTGCCGTCGCGATCTGCGCCCACGTCGCCCCGTCGTGGCGCGCGCGGTCGATGATCTCCAACTCCTGCGCGTCCAGGCGGGCGCGGGTAGCGCGAACCTCCGCCAACCGGGCCAGCTCCGACGTCATCTGTCAACGTTACATTGACACGGTTCTAGACAACCGCACCCAGTTCCTCGGCCCTGGGCACCTCCCAATGGATCCGGTACGTGCTCCGCACCGGCGGCTGGGAGCGCTTGAGGCTTGCAATTACAGCTGACTTCTCATCGACGAGCGAGTGATCGATGGTGAAGAGCCCTTGTCGCTTGATGTGCTGCGTCTCGTTCGTCATCTCATTGTCCCCGGCCAGCACCTGGAGGCCATGCCGTCGACTTCGCAGGGAATCGGGTATGACCACCTCGAAGAGGAAGTCGTCGACGGGATAACTGATATCGATCGCGCTGAACTCAGCCTCACCAGGGGTCGGGACTTTGGACAAGGGACGTCGTCGTAACGCTTCCAAAGTCCCCGTCGTCGCCAGTGGGATCTCAAGTCGCATGGAGATGGAGACCTCCTCACCCGGAGAGAGCATCGGATCGAACTCGATGCGGAACGCCAGGGCGGCTGCTTTCTTGTAGAGCGGCAGGAAGGTGCACCGGCCGCTACCAGTTCGTTGTGCCCATCTATCATGCACCGATGGAACGACCGCCGAAAGTGTAGGAAATGTCGTCATCCGCCCGCCTGACGTTCGACCAGGTGAAGTATCGGACGGGGCGCAGAGCGACGATCCTGCGTTCAATGATCTTCGTGACCGCCCAGAAATCGGTCGACGGTGCTGCACGGTAAATGTGCCGAGAGCTGTAATGCAGGTATCTTCGGTCGAACTGGTACAGCTGCTGTACCTGCCCCCGCAGCAGACGATTCTGCCTCCAAAGGTGGGTTGCAAATGCCGCCGCGGGGACACCCACGAGAAGGCCACTCGCCACCCAATCCGGCGTCTTGGACGCCAGAGTCGAAGCAGCGGCGAGGGCTTCGACACCGGTGGCAACCCAGAAGACGGGCTTTGAGTGCCGTCGCGTGCCCGCCAGAAGCCGGTCAACTGGCGAGACTTCCCTGTCACCAGAGCCCTGTGAAGACATAGATCAAGGCTAGAGTGATTAATCCACAGACACAGGTCGGCGTTTCGGTCAGTCAGAGCGCTCCGGTCGGGTTCGGGGTGCGGATCATGAACACGTCCACCGGATCCTCGGTGTCGAGCGTGAAACCGTGCCGCTCGTACAGCCGTCGGGCCGGGCTGCCCCGCAGCACGTTCAGCCGGACCGGCGTGCCGTCGCGGTCGCACCGGTCCAGCAGTTCGCGCAGCACGGCAGTGCCGATGCCGCTGCCCTGTAGCCGCGGGGCCAGGTAGAAGTGCTCCAGCCAGTGGGCGTCCGCGCCCGGGCGCAGCGCCACGCAGCCGGCGAACGCGCCGTCCACCTCGACGACCCAGGTGTACGCCGGTGCGAAACCGTCCCGCAGGCGCTGCCGCACCCGCTGGTCGTCGTAGCGCCCGAGCCGCTCCAGATCGGCCCGCAGCACCACCGCCCGCAACTCGGCCACCGCCTCGACGTCCGCGACCGAGGCCGGCCGAATCTTCCAGTCCGCCATGATCAGCAAGCTATCGCGGCCCGGCGCTCTGCTGTTCGCGTAGCCCCGCGACGAGGAGTTCGACCATGCGACGCGCGTCGTAGCGGGGCTCACCAGCGCCGATGCAGAGATTGCCGACACCGCGCAGCAACTCGAAGGCGGTCACGTCGGGGCGGATCTCGCCCGCTGCGGCAGCGGCGTCGAGCAGCTGGCCGCAGACCGGCACGAGGCGGTCCAGGAAGTAGGCGTGCAGCGTCTCGAAGGCCGCGTTGTCGGACTGGAGCGCTGCCGCGAGGCCGTGCTTCGTGACCAGGAAGTCGACGAAGAGGTTGATCCATTGGGCGAGAGCGGCGTGCGGTGAGCTGCTGGCGGCCAGCAGCGCCGGCCCAGCCTCCGCGCACGCCTCGACCTGGTGCCGGTAGACGGCCACGATGAGGTCGGCGCGGGTCGGGAAGTGGCGGTAGAAGGTGCCCACACCGACGCCGGCCCGGGCGGCTATGTCGCGTACGGGCGCGTCCACGCCCGAGGTGACGAAGGCCGCAGCGGCGGCGTCCAGCAGTGTCGCCTCGTTGCGCCGGGCGTCGGCCCGCTTCCGCGGGGTCGAGCGGCCCGATCCGCTGTCGATGTCGGCCACCGCGCTGTTACCCCCATCACTTGGCAAACGGAACGATGTTCCGTATGTTTCTTAGCGGAACATGGTTCCACTTGCTCAGGATGCCAGAGCGGGTGGGCCAGTGCCACTCACCCTTCCGTGGAGGAACAGTCATGCAGTACCGCACTCTGGGGCGCACCGGCGTCCAGGTCAGCACCCTCGCGCTCGGCGCGATGAACTTCGGCAAGCTGGGGCACACCACCCAGGACGAGGCAACGGCGATCGTCGACGCCGCGTTGGAGGCCGGGATCAACCTGATCGACACCGCCGACATGTACGGCCAGGGCGAGTCGGAGGAGATGGTCGGCAAGGCCATCGCCGGCCGCCGCGACGACATCGTGCTGGCCACGAAGGCCGGCATGCCCATGGGCGACGAGCGCAATCACGGGGGCAGCTCGCGCCGCTGGCTCGTCACCGAGCTGGACAACAGCCTGCGCCGTCTCGGCGTCGACCACGTCGACCTCTACCAGATCCACCGGTGGGACCCGACCACCAGCGACGAGGAGACCCTGTCGGCGCTGACCGACCTGCAACGGGCCGGAAAGATCCGCTACTTCGGCTCCTCGACCTTTCCCGCGTACCGGCTGGTGCAGGCCGAGTGGGCCGCGCGGGAGCACCACCTGGGGCGTTACGTCACGGAGCAGCCCAGCTACTCGATCCTGCAACGGGGGATCGAGGCCCACGTCCTGCCCGTGACCGAGCAGTACGGGCTCGGCGTGCTCGCCTGGAGCCCGCTCGCCTCGGGCTGGCTCTCCGGTGCGATCCGCGCCGGCCGGGAGATCACCACCAGCCGCTCCGCGCTCCTGCCCGCCCGCTTCGACCTCAGCGTCCCGGCCAACCAGGCCCGGCTCCACGCCGTCGAGCAGCTGGCCACCGTCGCCGACGAGGCGGGGCTCACCCTGATCCAGCTCGCCCTCGGGTTCGTCACCGCGCACCCGGCCGTGACCAGTGCGATCATCGGCCCCCGCACCATGGACCACCTGCACGCCCAGCTCGCCGCCGCGGACACCGTGCTCCCCGCCGAGGTGCTCGACGCCATCGACGCGATCGTCGCACCCGGGGTCGACCTCGCCGCCCACGAGAAGTTCGACACCCCGCCCGCGCTCCTCGACCCGGCGCGGCGGCGTCGCTGAGCCTTCGGTCGATCGGGACGGCGCGCGGGCACGGATGCCGCTGGCCTGGCTGCTCCGGACCGCCCCCGCCGACCACCTCGACTGAACGTCGGCATCGACAGCCCTGGTCTGTCGTATCGTGCCGGGATGGCACAGCCGGTGTGGGCGAACGGTGACGCGTACGAGGCGTACGTGGGTCGGTGGAGCCGCCTCGTCGCGGTGGACTTCCTGCGCGGGTTGGCCGTGCCGCCGGGGAGGCACTGGCTCGACGTGGGTAGCGGCACCGGGGCGCTGACGTCGACGATCCTCACCACCACGGATCCCGTCCGGGTGACCGGCATCGACCCGTCGGAGGGGTTCGTCGCGGTCGCGCGTACCCGGGTCACCGACCCCCGGGCGGCCTTCCAGGTCGGTGACGCGCGGGCGCTGCCACTGCCCGATCGCGTCGTGGACGTGGCGGTCAGCGGATTGACCCTCAACTTCGTGCCGGAGCCCGCACGGGCGGTGGCGGAGTTCGCCCGGGTGGTCCGGCCGGCCGGGTTGGTGGCCGCCTACGTCTGGGACTACGCCGAGGGGATGGCGATGATGCGGCACTTCTGGGCCGCCGCCGCCCAGCTCGACCCGGCCTCGGTCGAGCGGGACGAGGGCAGACGTACCACCGTGGGCCAGCCCAACACGCTCCGCGCGCTGTGGGAGCAGGCCGGGTTGCGGGACGTGGCGGTCCGGCCGGTCGACGTACCGACGACCTTCACCGACTTCGCCGACTACTGGACACCGTTCCTCGGCGGTCAGGGGTCGGCGCCGGGGTACGTCGCGACGTTGGCCGAATCCGACCGGGCCGCGTTGCGGGAGTCGCTGGCCACCCGGCTGCCGGTCGAGCCGGACGGGTCGATCCGGCTCACCGCGCGGGCCTGGGCCGTGCGGGGCACGAGGCCCGAGTAGCCGTCGCGACCGAGCCCCGCGGGGTCATGTCGCAAACCGGACAAGACGGTAAAGCCCCTGGTAGAGCACCCTTGGGACAGGTGGAGGTGGACGGGTGGCGGGCCACATCCCGATCCTCCGGCCCGGCGGGGACAACATCGTCCGCACCGGTGCCGCCCTCACCCAGCCCGGCCTCGAAACCGTGGCGGTCACGGCACAGCTGCCGTGCCGATCGCGCGTACGACGGGCCGCGGCTGCCACCGACACCCCTGCGGGCGCCCGCAGCGGTGCCTCCGCCCATCGGGACAAGGACGTCAGCACCACCGGCAGTCAGGCAACGCCGTCCGCCGGCCGTGCCGGCCGTCCCCGTGCCCCGCCGGCCTTTCGCACTGTGGACCCCGCCAGGTCCGGCGTCGCTCGACAGCGCGCCGAGCCCTGGCGACCGAGCCAGAAAGGGCCCGACATGGCCGCTCCCACCGCGACCGCAGCCTTGAACGCATCCGTCTTCACGCCGGGTGCCCAGATGCTGCTGACCGTGACCTACTCAGACGCCGACACCAAACCGCTGACCGTCACCATCGTGGTCACCGACGCGCAGGGCAACAGCAGCGCGCCGGTCAAGGTCACGGCGGTCATCGACCCGCTCACCGTGACCGTCACCGACAACTCCGGACGTACCTGGACCCGGGTTTCCGACAACGGCTCCGTGGCCGTGTACCGGTCGGTGGCGTGATGCCCCGGGTCACCGTCCAGGTCCGCGACGCTGCCGGCAACACCGCGACGGCCGCCGCCGACTACAGCCTGGGCCAACCCGTGCTCGGCGGCTACTACCTCTCCGGCGGCGCCGATCCGACCGCTGACATGGCGGGCGGCAACTTCCGGTCCCTCACCCAGTACCGCAGCCTCGCCGATGGTTACATCTTCCCCGGCTACAACCGGCCCTGGCTGGTCAACCTGGGCAGGGCCGGGGTGCAGATGAACATGGTCCTGGAGTTGAAGCACTACGGCGCCCCGAGCCAGGGAACGCAGAGCTTCGCTGTGGACGGCACCAGCTACACCGTGCCGGCACCGACGATGACCATCCAGCAGCGACCCGGCACGACCTGGCCGAAGGCGTACGGGTACAGCCAGGTGCTCAAGGGGCAGTGCGACGGGTTGCTGGCCCGCGCGCTGTCGCAGTACCGGACGCTCGGCTTCGGGGTGAACATTCAGCTCGCCTCGGAGTTGGACACCGATCACGAGTTCGGCACCACCGAGGACGGCAAGGCGTACGACTGGGCCGAGTCGGACGCTCGGGCCGTGCAGGCGATGAACTACATCCTGACGTGGTTCAAGGCGCGGACGCTGCCGGCCGGGACGACCTTCTCGGTGGGGCTGGGGGGCTTCGACCGGGCCTGTTTTCAGCGCACCCACCCGGAGTCGCTGATGTCCCGCCTCGACTACCTCCAGTGGAACGCGTACGGCACCAACGCCAGCCACACCGCGCTGGCCCGGTTTCGTCGCACCAAGGACTGGGCGGTGGCGGATCTCGGTCCGGTGGCGCTGTCCCGGCCCGTGATCATCGCCGAGTGGGGGGTCAGGTCGGCCGAGATCCCGGACCAGGCGGCCTGGATCGCCACAGTGCCGCCGGCGATCGCCCAGCTCAACGCGGAGCGTGGGCCACGGATCGTGCGGACCAACTACTTCAACTCCGGGTGGGGCACCCTGACGCCGAAGGCGACCGGGTTGGCCGCGCTCCGCGAGGCGTACGCCAAGCGGCCGTACGTCTGACCGGTTTCCGGCGGCTCCGGGCTCCGGGGCCGCCGGGACCGCACCGGTCAGCCCTCACCGAGCCGTTCGGCGTACGCGTCGCGCAGCTCGGGCCAGCCGTAGTCCTTGGCCTCCGCGCCGCGGATCGGGCCGACCGGGTCGCCGTCGAGCAACCGGTCGGCCACGTCGAGGCAGAGGTGCCAGCCGGCCGCGACCATCGGCAGTAGTCCCCGGTCGGCGACGGTGTGCCGCAGAGTGAGCCGGGTGCCGCTGCCCAGCGGGCTCAACTCCCAGCGCAGCAGGTCGTCGCCCCAGGTGTACTCCAGCAGGTGCGGCGGCTCGGCCCGGCGTACCGTCGCCGGGTGCTCCTGGGTGGTCTCGCCGTCGACGAGGGTGAGCACGGCGGCGCCGGCGTTGCCGAGATCGCGGTCGGCGAGGAACGGCGCCCACTGCGCGAGCTGAGCCGGGTCGGTCAGCGCCGCCCAGACGGTGGCTGGCGGATGCCGCAGTTCGCGGACGAGGACGAGGGTCGCGCCGGCGTCGGTGGGCTCGGCGCGCACGTCGGCGGGTGGGCTCGGGCGGAACGCGTCGCGGTCCATTCACTGCTCCTGACTGTCGAGGTGCCGTTCCAGGGCGTCCAGGTGTCGGGCCCAGAGCCGCCGGTACGGGTCGAGCCAGCCGTCGACGTCCCGCAGCGGGCCCGGGTCGAGGCGGTAGATCCGCTGTCGAGCGGCCGTCCGGCAGGTGACGAAGCCGGCGTCGCGAAGCACCCGCAGGTGTTTGGAGACGGCTGGCTGGCTGACCCCGAGCCCGTCGACCAGTTCGCCGACGCTGCGTTCGGCGTCGCGGAGCTGATCGAGGATCCGGCGCCGGGTGGGCTCGGCGAGGACGGTGAAGGCGTCGGTGGACACCCGTCTAATATGCCTTCTCCGTCATATGACTGTCAAAGCATACGACTACAGTCGCCGTCCCGAGGCGACACCGCCGATCGGCTCCCTATGCTCGGATCATGGAACTTCGGATCTTCACAGAGCCCCAGCAGGGTGCCAGCTACGACCAGTTGCTCGCCGTCGCCCGCTGCGCCGAGGACGCCGGCTACGGCGCGTTCTTCCGGTCCGACCACTACCTGATGATGGGCGACGTGAGCGGCGAGCCCGGCCCCACCGACGCGTGGACCACGCTCGCCGGTCTGGCCCGGGAGACCAACCGCATCCGGCTCGGCACGCTGATGACCGCCGCCACCTTCCGGCTGCCCGGCCCGCTGGC
This sequence comes from Micromonospora sp. NPDC051227, assembly GCF_044455385.1. Taxonomy (NCBI): domain Bacteria; kingdom Bacillati; phylum Actinomycetota; class Actinomycetes; order Micromonosporales; family Micromonosporaceae; genus Micromonospora; species Micromonospora sp. NPDC051227. The sequence continues at coordinate 150,153 of NZ_JBITET010000012.1, read as the reverse complement.
GATCACCGTGGCGCAGGTCGACCAGATGAGCGGCGGCCGGGTGGAGCTGGGCATCGGCACCGGCTGGTACGCCGAGGAGCACAGCGCGTACGGCATCCCGTTCCCGCCGCTGGCCGAGCGGTTCGACCGGCTGGAGGAGCAGCTCGCCGTCATCACCGGGCTCTGGGCCACGCCGGCGGGGGAGCGGTTCGACCACGACGGCCGGTACTACCCGGTCCGTGACTCGCCCGCCCTGCCCAAGCCGGTCCAGCAGCCGCGTCCGCCGATCCTGCTCGGCGGAACGGGCCCGAAGCGCACCCCTCGGCTGGCCGCCCGCTACGCCGACGAGTTCAACCTGCCGTTCGCCTCGGTGTCGGACACGGCGGCGCAGTTCGACCGGGTCCGCGCGGCCTGCGTCGAGATCGGCCGGGACCCGGCCGGGATGGTCTGGTCCAACGCCCTGGTGCTCTGCTGCGGGCGCGACGACGCCGAGGTGGCCCGCCGGGCCGCCGCCATCGGCCGCGAACCGGACGAGCTGCGGGCCAACGGTCTGGCCGGGACACCCGCCGAGGTGCTGGACACCATTGGCCGGTACGCCGAGATCGGCAGCGAGCGGCTCTACCTCCAAGTGCTGGACCTCAGCGACCTGGAGCACCTGGAGCTGGTCGCCAGCGAGGTGATGGCGAAGCTCTGAGTCGGCCGGGTGAGCGTGGGACGACGCCGCCGGTCAGGCCCGGTGGGCGCCCGTGCCGACCGAGCTCGGGTCGCCCAGCACGGTGTCCAGCTGCCCGTCGCGGTCACTGTCCACGTAGGTGATGTCCGGGATTCCGTCACCGTCCACGTCGATCTGGACGACGTCGGCGACGCCGTCACCATCGAGGTCGGTGACCACCTCCACCGAACCGTCCAGGTGACGGGTCACGATCGACTGTGCGCCGGGGGCGCGCGGCGGTGGGCCGGGTGCCGGCACCGGCGTCGGGGCGGGCGGGGGTGCCGGTGTGGGCCGAGGGCCAGGTGTGGGCGACGGGTGGCTCGGAGACCCGCCGGCCGGCGGCGGGCTGGCCTGCTCGACTCCGGTGCCGGTGGGGTCCAGCTCCTCCTCGGAGGGGAACACGTCGCCCCGCAGGGCCGGATCACGGTAGCTGCTCATGGGCGTAGGGTTCCCCGACGATGACGAGAACAACCGTGCCCGATCGACCAGTGTCCTCGGTGCCTGGTTTGGCGGAAGATGCGGGGACCGACGCCACGGTCATGAACGGGGGTCCGAGCGTGGAACTGCGCCGGAGTCGGGGCGCCCGCGTGCTCGCCCTGGTCTGCGTACTCGGTGGAGTGCTCTTGTTGGTCTATCCCAGCGACGGCGCCCTGCTACGGACGATCATCGCGGTGGGGGCGATCGCGCTCGGCGCGGTGGCGCTGGTCAGCGCGATGCGGCCGTTCCGATTCGGGATCCACGCGGACGGGCTCACCATCCGGCGGCCCGGCCTGCGCCGGGAGGTCCAGTGGGCGGAGGTCGACGCGCTGGTCCTCGACGAGCCGCCCCGGCGCGACGGCCATCCGGAGCCGCCGCGACTGCTGTTGGTGCCCGTGCCGGGTGTGACGATTGAGCCGGTGACCGCCCGCCATCCGCTCGACGGCCGACCCGCAGTCGAGTTGCTCGTCCTCGACCAGGTCCGTGAGCAGCCCGAGCAGGTGTCCGCCGCGCTCACCCAATATGCCGGCGGCCGTTTCCTCGACCTGCTCGCGCTGCGTCGCGCCGCCTTCGAGGCCCCGGAGCTCCCGGTCGGCCTGCGTGGCTACCAGATGGACCGGGTCGACCGTTTGATCCGACGCGGCCAGGACGCGCTGATGTCCGGGGACGCGTCGGCCCGGCAGGCGGCCCGGGGGGAGGTCGAACGCGCCACCACGGCCGGTCTGCCGATCGCCCAGCGTGGCTACAACACGTTCCAGACGGATACCGTTCTGGGCGCCCTCGTCGCCGCGTTGGCCGACCACCAGAGCACCGATCGGGAGACCGCCACATGACCCCGCAGGGATCGCACGCCGCGTCGACCACTGACGTTCCGCGCCGCAACTGGGCCGGCAACGTGCGGTACGCCGCGAAGGCTTTCCACCGCCCCACCTCCGTCGACGAACTGCGCCGGCTCGTCGCCGGCAGCAGCCGGATCCGCGCGGTGGGCAGCGGGCACTCCTTCAACCGTATCGGCGACACCGACGGTGACCTGGTCAGCCTCGCCGGGCTGCCCCCTGTCGTCGAGGTGGACCACGAGCGGGGGCAGGTCACCGTGAGCGGCGCGCTGCGCTACGGCGACGTCGCCCGACAGCTGCACACCCAGGGGTACGCGCTGGCGAACCTCGCCTCGCTGCCGCACATCTCGGTGGCCGGCGCGGTGGCCACCGCCACCCACGGCTCCGGCCAGACCCACGGCAACCTGGCCAGCGCGGTCGCCGGCCTGGAGTTGGTCACCGCCGACGGCGACCTGCTCCGGGTCGACCGTGACACCGACACGTTCGCCGGCATGGTGGTCGGGCTCGGCGCGCTCGGCCTGGTCACCCGCGTCACAGTGGACGTCGTGCCGACCTTCGCGCTGCGCCAGTACGTGCGCCTCGACCTGGACCGGACGGCGTTGGACGAGGCGCTCGGCTCGGCGTACAGCGTGAGTGTCTTCACCGACTTCCGTACGCCCCGCTTGCGCGAGGTGTGGCGTAAGCAGTTGGCCGACCAGCCGCCACCCCCGGCGGACTGGCTGGGCACCACCGCCGCCGACCAGCCCCGGCACCCGGTGCTCGGGATGCCGGCGGAGAACTGCACCCCGCAGCTCGGCGAGCCGGGCCCGTGGCACGAGCGGCTGCCGCACTTCAAGCTCGGCTTCACCCCGAGCAGCGGCGACGAACTGCAGTCCGAGTACCACGTCGCGCGTACGTCGGCGGCTGACGCGCTCGCCGCCCTGGACGACCTGGCGGACCTGATCGCCCCGGTGCTGCTGGTCTCCGAGCTGCGCACCGTGGCGGCCGACGAGCTGTGGCTCAGCCCGAACTACCGGCGGGACAGCTTCGTGCTGCACTTCACCTGGGTCGACGACACAGCGGCGGTGCTGCCCGTGGTGGCCGCCGTGGAGGAGCGGCTGGCGCCCTTCGCGCCCCGCCCGCACTGGGGCAAGGTCTTCGTCACCGACCCGGCCGAGCTGGCTGCCCGCTACCCGCGCCACGCCGACTTCGCGGCGCTCCTGGCCGACCTGGACCCGAAGGGCACGTTCCGCACCGACGCCCTGGACCGCTACTTCCCCCGGTGACCGGGCGCGTGCCATAGCGCTGTGGCATGGGGCGGCTGGGATTGTTGGGGTGGAAGACGCGGGGCAGACACTGATGTCTGTCGATGAGTCTCATCGTCCGGTCCCCGTCCCGGGACCGTCGGCTCCACCCCTCGGAGCGAGACATGCAGCCCGTACCCGCCATCACCCCCGAACCAGTCGCCCCTCGCCCCCGCCGCGGTCTGCGCTGGGTGCTCGCCCTGGCCGTGCTCGGCGCCGGACTGGGCGCCGCGCCGGCCGCCCACGCCGCCGCCAGCCCGTACGAGCGCGGCCCGGCACCCACAGTGGCCAGCATCGAGGCCAGCCGGGGCGCGTTCGCCATCGCTCAGGGCACCGTCGCCGCCTCCAGCGTCAGCGGTTTCCGGGGCGGAACGATCTACTATCCGACCAGCACCGCCGAGGGCACCTTCGGCGCGGTGGCGATCTCACCCGGCTACACCGCCACCCAGTCCAGCGTGGCCTGGCTGGGGCCGCGTCTCGCCTCGCAGGGCTTCGTGGTGATCACGATCGACACGTTGTCCCGCTACGACCAGCCGGCCAGCCGGGGCACCCAACTGCTCGCAGCCCTGGACTACCTCACCAACACCAGCGGCGTGCGTACCCGGATCGACCGCAACCGGCTCGCCGTGATGGGGCACTCGATGGGCGGTGGCGGCAGCCTCTCGGCGGCGAACTCACGACCGCAGTTGCAGGCCGCGATCCCGCTGACCGGCTGGCACACCGTCAAGAACTGGTCCGGCGTACGGGTGCCGACGCTGGTGGTCGGCGCGGAGAACGACTCGGTGGCGCCGGTCTCGTCGCACTCGGAGCCCTTCTACACCAGCCTGCCGTCCACGCTGGACAAGGCGTACCTGGAACTCAACAACGCCAGCCACTCCGCGCCCACCTCGACGAACGTGACTGTCGCCAAGTACAGCATCTCCTGGCTGAAGCGCTTCGTGGACGACGACACCCGCTACGACCAGTTCCTCTGCCCCCCACCCCAAGCCTCAGCAACCATCCAGGAATACCGAGACACCTGCCCCCACTCCTGACCCCTCCCACCTCTTCCGTTGATCATGAGGTTGACGGTGCCGATGTCGCCGTTTCGTGCCGCTAACCCCATGATCAACGGGAGGTGGTCGGGGTACGGAGGGTGCTGCGTTGGACGGCGCGGCTGATGTCGCTGGGGGAGATGATGCCGGTCAGGTGGCCGTCGTCGGTGACCACCAGGGCTCGGCCGTCGGCGCACTCGCTGAGCCGGGGGAGCAGGTCGTTGAGCTCTTCGTTGGGCTGAGCCAGGACCAACTGGTCGGCTCGGCAGGCCACCTCGGCCAGCGTGGTCGATGCCCGCCGCTCGGGTGGTACGCCGCGCACCCGGTCGACGGTGACCAGGCCGGTCGGCCGGCCGTCCTCGGTGAGCGGCAGTGCCGAATGCCGGTACGCGAACAGGTAGTGGTCGACGAAGTCCGCGACAGTCATCTGCGCCGAGGCGGTCTGCGGCTGCGGGGTCATCACATCGCCCACCCGAATCCCGCGCAGCGCGTTGCCGGTGCGGGCCTGCCGCTCCTCCATCCCGGCCGCGCCGATCAGGAACCAGCCGATCAGCGCCAACCAGAGCCCACCGAAACCGACGCCGGACAGGAACTGCCACAGCCCCAGACCGATCAGCAGCACACCCAGCACCCAGCCGGCCCGGGCAGCGACCACCGAAGCTCGGGTCCGGTCGCCGGTGGCCTTCCAGACCGCGGCGCGCAGCAACCGGCCACCGTCCAGGGGTGCGGCCGGCAGCACGTTGAAGATGGCCAGCAGCACGTTGATGCCCGCCAGCCAGGCCACCGCCCCGAACAGCAGCCCGCTCTGCCCGGCCAGCGCGAGCAGCGCCGCGATGGCACCGAAGAACGCCCCGATCAGCAGGCTGACCAGCGGGCCGACGCCCGCGATCCGCAACTCCGCGCCCGGGTCGCGCGGCTCGCCCCGCAACTCGGCCACGCCGCCGAACAACCACAGCGTGATGCCGTCGACTGTCAGCCCGTTGCGCTTGGCCACCACCGCGTGCGACACCTCGTGGGCGAGCAGGCCGACGAAGAAAACCACCGCCGCGGCAAGCCCTGCGAGCGTGTACGCCACCGGCGAATGGTCGGGATACGAGCGGGGGAACTGGTTCGCGGCGAGCCCCCACGCGATCAACGCGAAGATGACCAGCACGCTCCAGTTGACGCCGACCGGCACTCCCGCGACCCGGCCAAGCCGGAAACTGGCCCTCATCCCACCGTGATACCCCGCCAGACCGTGGGCATGCCGACCTGACCCAAGCTCGGCCGGTGCCGTCTGATGTCCCGATGAGCGGTATACCTCTGAGTCATAAATACACCTCTGAGGTATACCGCCTTCGATCGACCTGGCCGCACGGCCCTGTACCCGGTGAGCCGAGGTGGTCCAAACCGGCCCAGGTCAGCGGCGGGGGGCTTCGCTGGCGATGGTCGCCTCGCGGGGGAGTGCCGCCGCACGCAGCGCCCAGTCCAGCGCGTAGTCGGCGATCTGCTCCCAGCCGTCCTGTCCGACGGTGAAGTGGGAGCGGCCGGCGAACTGCTCGTACGCGGTGAGGGCCCGGGACTTCTGGTAGAGCCCCGCGTTGGCGCGGACCACCGACGCCGGCACCACGTGGTCGACCTCGCCGGCCATCAGCAGCAGCGGCGCTCGGTTGTTACGCCCGAAATCGACCCGGGCCGGCGAGCGCGGGTCGAGGTTGGCGAACGCGCCCTCGAAATAGACCCGCCCGGCGCCGGGGACGGCGTAGCGCCGCCAGGCCCGGTCGGAGTCCTCGCGGCTCATCGCGTTGCCGAAGGTGTAGGCGAAGTCGTCCTCCGTGAACGGGACGGCCTTGTTGCGGTTGGCGGGGCTGCGCAGGATCGGAAAGCCCGAGCGCAACTGACTCAGCGGCACCTTGAGCACGCCCTTCACCTGCGCGGGATGCACTCCGACCGCCGCGGCGCCGAGGCCCCGGTCGACGAGGATCTGGGTGAACAGGCCGCCGAACGAGTGCCCCATGATGATCGGCGGTCGGGGCAGCGCCCGGATGATCCGGTCGTAGTGCGCCACGATCGTGGCGATGCTCTGCTCGGCGATCGGGCCGGGGTCGTCGCGCAACTCCTCCACGGAGCGGTCCATGCCGGGCCAGGCGGGGGCGATGACGTGCATGCCGCGCTCGGTGTACCGCTGGGCCCACCCCTCCCAGCTGCGCGGCGTCATCCAGAGCCCGTGGATCAGCACGACCGTGTCGACCTGACCCTGCGGCGTGGCACCCATCGCGTCCTCCCGGTGTCGCGGCGTCCGGCCCGGCGGTTACCCGCTGCCGCCCCCGCGATGCCTCAGTCGGGGGCGGATGTGGCTGCGAGCGTGATGACTCAGGGGCATATTGATGACACAGAGGCATCACGCTCGTCGCGGCCCTCGCTCGCCGGCCCGTTCCTGGCCGTGCGATCCGGGCCCTGACAAATGTCACGGCCGGAACGTGACGGCCGCTTCAGGAGTCGAGGCCCGCGACGCCCCAGCATTTACCTATGACCAGTACGCATCCGGCTGTCGAGTTGGACGGCCTCACCAAGAGCTTCGGCATGGTCACCGCTGTCGACGGGTTGAGCCTACGGGTGCAGCCCGGCGAGGTGGTGGCGTTCCTCGGCCCGAACGGCGCGGGCAAGACCACCACCATCGACATGCTGCTCGGGCTGTCCCGTCCGGACACCGGCACCGTCCGCGTCCTCGGCGGCACCCCCGACGACGCGGTGGCCCGAGGTCGGGTCGCCGCCGTACTCCAGACCGGGGGGCTGCTCAAGGACCTCACAGTGGGCGAGACGGTGCGGATGACCGCCCACTTCTACCGGCACACCCGCCCGGCCGCGGAGGTGCTGGAGCGGGCCGGTATCACCGATATCGCCGACCGGGTGGTCGGGCGCTGCTCGGGCGGTCAGCAGCAACGACTGCGCTTCGCGCTGGCCCTGCTGCCCGACCCGGACCTGATGGTGCTCGACGAGCCGACCACCGGCATGGACGTCGAGGGTCGGCGGGATTTCTGGCAGGCCCTGCGCCGAGACGCCCGGCGCGGGCGGACCGTCATCTTCGCCACCCACTACCTCGACGAGGCGGACGCGTACGCCGACCGGATCGTGCTGGTCCGGCAGGGGCGCATCGTCGCCGACGGCACCACCGCGGAGATCAAGAACCTGGCCGCCGGCCGTACCGTGCGGGCCACCCTGCCCGGTGCCGACCAGGCCGCGCTCGCCGCGCTGCCCGGCGTGGACGCCGTGGAGGTGCGCGGCGACAGCGTGCTGGTGCGGACCGGGGACTCGGACGCCATCGCCCGGCACCTGCTGACCCGGACCGCGGCCCGGGACGTCGAGATCACCTCCCGCAACCTCGAGGACGCCTTCCTCGCCCTGACCACAGCGCAGACCGGAGCCTGAGATGACCACCTCCACCGCCACCCGCGCCGCCGTCACCGATCCGGACCTGGCCACCGAGCCGGACCGTCGGCTGCCCGCGCTGGGCGGGTTCGCTCCCGGCGCCCTGGGCATCGAGCTGCGCCGGGTGCTGCGCAACCGTCGCACCCTCGCGTTCACGCTGATCATGCCGGGCGTCTTCTTCCTCATCTTCGGCCTGCCGCAGGGCGGGCAGTCGCTGGACAACGGTCGGCCGGTGACGGCGTACATCATGATCAGCCTGGCCGTCTACGCGGCCATGGTGGCGACCACCAGCGTCGGTGGCGCGGTGGCCACCGAGCGGGCGCTGGGCTGGAGCCGGCAACTGCGGCTCACCCCGCTGCGCCCGGCGGCGTACGTGGCGACCAAGCTGATCACCGCGATGAGTCTCGGTCTGCTCGCGGTGGTCATCGAGTTCCTGGTGGGTGCCGTGGCCGGCGTCCGCGTCCCGGCGTACGTCTGGCTGCTGTCCGGGCTCGCCGCCTGGGTCGGCTCGCTGGTCTTCGCCGCGTTCGGTCTCTTCATCGGCTACCTGGCGCCGGCCGAGAACGTCATGCAGATCATCGGCCCCGTCCTGGCGGTGCTGGCCATGTTCGGCGGGCTGTTCGTCCCGGTCGAGGTGCTGCCGGACGTGCTCCAGCAGGTCGCGAAGTTCACCCCGGTGTACGGCATGGGCGTGCTGGCCCGCGCCCCGCTGACCGGCGACGGGGTGAGCCTGGCGGCGGTGGCGAACCTCGTCGTCTGGGCGCTGCTCTTCGGCGTCGGCGCGGCCCGGCTGTTCCGCCGGGACACCGCGCGGGTCTGACCGGCCGCGACCGTTAGCGTGAACCCGATGGACCTCTCGACCGGGCAGCCCTGGCCGGTGAGCCGCCACTGGCGGGTCACCGGCTGGCTGCTGGCCGCCGTCTGGCTGTTCTTCCTCAACGTGCCGCTCGCCACCGCGCTGCACCAGCCGGAGCCGTGGCGGCGGGTCCTCGGTGTGGTGACCCTGGTCGTCTTCGGCATCGGTTACGTGCTGCTGTTCCAGTGGGCCCGCAAGCTGCGCCAGTCCATGCTGCCGATCCCGGTGGGCCGGGCGCGGGCCGGGCTGGCGCTGCTGCTCGCTGTGGGCCTGGCCAGCCTTCCGGGCACCGAAGGGGACTGGCTGGCCACCCTGGTCTACGTGGCCGCGGCGGCGGTGTTCCTGCTGCCGCTGTGGGAGGCACTGGCCGCGGTGGTGCTCTGCGCGGTGACCCCCGTGCTGGCCTCCTGGCTGGTGCCGGGGTGGGAGGCGGAGAGCGGCATCGTCTTCGCGGTGCTGCTCGCCTCGTTCGCCATGTTCGGGGTGTCCCAGTTGGCCCAGCGCAACAGCGAACTCCGGGCCGCGCAACAGGAGATCGGTCGGCTTGCGGTCGCCGAGGAGAGGTCCCGCGCCGCCCGCGACCTGCACGACATTCTCGGGCACTCGCTGACCGTGGTGGCGATCAAGGCCGAGTTGGCCGGGCGTCTGATCGCTGTCGACCGGGAGCGGGCCGCCGCCGAGATCGCCGAGGTGGAGGCGCTGGCCCGGGCCGCGCTGGCCGACGTACGACAGACGGTCGGGGCGTACCGCGAGGTCAGCCTGGCCGCCGAGCTGGCCGGCGCCCGCTCCGCGCTGGCCGCGGCGGGCATCGCGGCGGACGTGTCGACCGTGCTGCCGGAGCTGCCGGAGGAGTGGGACCGGTTGTTCGGCTGGGCGGTACGGGAAGGGGTGACCAACGTGGTCCGGCACAGCGGGGCGCGGTGCTGCGTGATCCGGGTGCACCCGGATCGGGTCGAGATCAGTGACGACGGTTGTGGCCCGTCCACTCCCGACCCGAGCGGGCACGGGCTGGTCGGCCTGCGGGAGAGGGCGCGGCGGCTGGACGCGGTGGTGACAGTCGGCCGTCGGCCGGAGGGCGTCGGCTTTCTGCTGCGGGTGCACGCGCCGTGGGAGGCCCGGTGAGCGGCGGGTCCACGCCGATCCGGCTGCTGCTCGCCGACGACCAGGCGCTGGTCCGGGGCGCGCTGGCCGCCCTGCTCTCGCTGGAGGAGGACCTGACAGTGGTCGCCGAGGTCGGCCGGGGCGACGAGGTGGTGCCCGAGGCTCGACGCAGCTCTCCGGACGTCGCCCTGCTGGACGTGGAGATGCCCGGCCTGGACGGGATCGCCGCCACCGCGGCGTTGCGGGTCGCGCTGCCGACCTGCCGGGTGCTGGTGGTGACCACCTTCGGCCGACCGGGCTACCTGCGTCGGGCGATGGAGGCCGGTGCGAGCGGTTTCGTGGTCAAGGACACCCCGGCCCGGCAGCTCGCCGACGCGGTCCGTCGGGTGCACGCCGGCCTGCGGGTGGTCGACCCGACGCTGGCCGCGGAGACGCTGGCCGCCGGGGTCAGCCCGCTGACCGAGCGGGAGACCGAGGTGCTGCGGACCGCCCGGGGCGGTGGCAGCGCCGCCGACCTGGCCAGGGCGTTGCACCTCTCCGAGGGGACGGTACGCAACCACCTGTCGGCGGCGATCGGCAAGACCGGTGCCCGCAACCGGGCCGACGCGATCCGGGTCGCCGAGCAGAACGGCTGGCTGCTCGGCGACTGACAGTGCCGGCCGGTGCTCAGGCGGTCGGCGGTGGGGCGGCCAGTCTGTCGACCACGACGACGCTGCTACCGGGACGGACCTCGGCGAGCAGTTCCCGTTGACCGCTGCGGGTCAGCCGGATACAGCCGTTCGTGGTGTTCTCGCCCAGCTCGCCGTCGTGGCTCCAGGTGTGCACCCCGATGTGCGCGCCGCGCAGCCCGGACGGCACCGACTCCGGGTCGTCGGGCACCGAACCGAGGGCGTAGATGTCCACCCCGCCGTAGACCTCCTCCGGCGGTGGGGTGCGGCCCAGGATGAAGGTCCGCCCGAGTGGAGTCTCCTGCCCCGACTGGCCGAGGCTGACCTCCCAGGAGCGCACCGCCTTGCCGGCCCGGTACCAGGTGAGCCGGTGGACCTTGCGTTCCACCACGATCTGGTCGCGTAGCGGCACCGTCTCGAACCCGCCGGGCGGCAGCCACGCGAGCCGGCGGTTGGCCGAGGGCAGGAGCACTGCGGTCCAGCCGGCACGCCGCTGGGCGATCGGCATGGTCAGCTCGACACCGCGGATGGTCGGTTCAAGGAAGGCGCGTGGCCGACCGCCGGGCGCGTCGTACGCGGCGATCCGTCGGGTCGGATGCGCGCCGTCGGTCAGCGGCGTGACGTCCATGGTGTTCGGGTCGGCGGGGAACCCTCCGGGTGCGGGGTCGTAGTCGACCACCGGCAGCCCGTCCGGGGCGGGCGCGGCCGGGGGGATCGACTCCTCCGGGATCTGCTCCACACTGTTCGGAGTGGGGTCGGCTGCCACCACGTTGCGGTCGTCGGGGGCCGTCGAGCTCGGGGTGAGGGCCTGGCCGACCAGCAGCGCGGTCACCAGCAGCGCGGGTACGCCGATCGCGGCGGCCACCCAGAGGCCGCGACGGCGGTACGGAGTCTTTCGGTCAAACGGCACGAAACCACTCTATGGTGGCGGATGCCTCGGGGCCCCCGGTTCGGCGAGACCCGCCGTCCGGAGGCCCCTGTCGAGTCAGATTCGCGCGCCGATGTGGATGGCCACGGCGTCGTGCGCCGGCACGTTCGCCGCGAACCAGCCGGTACCGTCCACCGTGATCACCGGTCCGCTGCACGTGCCGCCCGCGTACGTGCCGTGGATGACGTCGCAGTATCGACCGGCGGGCAGCCCGGTGTAGTAGGAGCGGCCGTTCACAGCGGCGTCCTCGTCGTTGACGGTGATGAAACCCTTGCCGCTGCGGCTGAACGCGATGTGGTTGTTGCCGTTGTCGTACCAGTTGACCACGCCGGCGCCCTCGGTGGCGTTGCGGAAGCCGACCATGTTGGCGATCACCGGCCAGCGGTGTTCGCACTCCCAGCCGGAGTAGCAGGTGGTGTTGAGCGTCCTGTTGGCGCTGTCCGACGGTGGGCCGGCGTCGCGGTTGCTGAAGGTGTAGCTGGACATGACGGTCGGCGAGCCGTACGGCCAGGCCAGCATGAAGGCGTTCGCCAGCGCGTAGATGCCCCGGTCGCGGTAGGTCAGCACCCCACCGGAGTCGCGCTGGGTGTCGTGGTTGTCGACGAACACCGAGGCCGGGCCGGTGGGCAGGTGCCCCCAGCCCTCGCCGAAGTTGCGCAGGTACGCCAACCGCTCGGAGCGGAACACCCGGGCCAGGTCCTTGCCGTAGCGGAACTCGTGCACGTCACCGTTGCCGGTGTACTCGCTCGGCTGGACCGGCTCGCCGGCGCCGTGGATGACCTCCTGCACGATGTACGCGGAGCGGGACAGCTTGCCCCTGATGGCGGCGATGTCGGCGGCCGGCATGTGCTTGCTGGCGTCCAGTCGAAAGCCGTCGACGCCGAGCGAGAGCAGGTCGTTGAGGTACGAGGCGATCTTCGTACGAACGTAGTCCGACTCGGTCAACAGATCCGAGAGGTTGACCAGCTCGCAGTTCTGCACCTCGTACCGGTCGTTGTAGTTGGCGATGTCGTCGCCGCCGTTGCGCCCACAGTGGTGGAAGTCCTGGGTCTGGTAGATGCCCGGGTAGTCGTAGTGCGAGTAGGACGAGCCGGCCCAGCCGGTGCCGGCGTTGTCCTGACCGGACATGTGGTTGATCACCGCGTCGACGATCACCTTGACCCCGGCCGCGTGGCAGGTGTTCACCATCGACTGGAACTGGGCCCGGGTGCCCTTGCGGGACTCGATCCGATAGCTGACCGGCTGGTACGCCAGCCACCACTGGTTGCCCCGCACGTGCTCCTGCGGGGGCGAGACCTGCACGAAGCCGTAACCCTTCGGGCCGAGGGTGCTCTGGCACTCGCTGGCCACCGAGGGCCAGTTCCACTCGAAGAGCTGGACGATGACCTTCTTGCCGCCGGACGGGGCGGCGACGGCCGGGGGTGCCGTCACGGCGGTGGGGACGAGCAGGCTGGCGATCAGGCCGAGGGCGAGGAGCGCCGAGCCGCGTCGACGTCGGTGCATGGGGACTCCTGACGGGAGCGGGGTGGTGGTGCGGTGGGGGAGTGTCGGGTTGCCGGAATCTTGCAAGCCTGGCTGAAATTTGCTGAAAGGTTACAAGCGTGTTGCGGCGACTGTCAATGCATGGACATTCGTCACTGTTCGGATCGGTGGGTGAGGGCGGGTACAACGCACGGCCGCGCCCCTCGGTTCGATTCCGGTCCAGAAATTTCTGTCGGCGGGTGATCCGCGCGCCCCGCCGGTCCGTACTGGATGGGGGAGCAGGGGTCGGCCGGTGGTACGCCGCCGCGAGACGATCGAGGAGCAGATGGCCCGGGCACAGCAGGACAAGAAGGCGGCGACCGTCCGGACCAGCGAAAGCAGTCGGGGGGTGCGCACCCCGTCACGGTCGGCGAGCGCCCTGCTGATCGCGTCGGTGCTCGCCGCGCTCTGGGCGGCGATCATGCTGACCGGCACCGGTCAGACGGCGTACGCGTACGGCTTCTTCTTCACCGAGTTCTTCGCCGGGGTGGTCTCCCTGGTGGCGTTGAGCCTCACCGTGATGCTCGGCCTGCTCGCCACCGACCGACTGGTGCTGCGCATCCCGCACCGGGTGCTGATGCAGTCGGCGCACCGGGCCACCGGCGTGCTGGGCGTGGCCGGGCTCGGCTTCCATGTCCTCACCAAGGTCGCCACCGGGCGGGCGGCGGCGACCGACGCGCTGGTGCCGTTCGTCGGCGGCCGAGGGCTCTACGTCGGGCTCGGCACTGTGGCCGCGCTGCTGATGGTAAGCGTGATCTGGACCGGCATCATCCGGGCCCGCTTCGCCGGCGTCGGTCCGAAGTGGCTGTGGCGCACGCTGCACTCCACCGCGTACCTGGCCTGGCCGTTCGCCGTGCTGCACGGCCTCAACGCCGGCCGGGCCGCAGCGCCCTGGGTGGCGTTCAGCTACCTGGGCTGCATCCTGCTGGTGGTGCTGGCCCTGCTGGTCCGCTTCTCGGTCACCATCGGTCGGCGCAGCCGCGAGCAGCACCAGGCCGCTGTGCGCAACGCGGTGATGGCCGGCCGGGCCGAGGAGGCGAAGACCGCCCGAACGCTGCTGGCCGGGTTGGGTCGGCGCCCGAAGGCCGCCGACAAGCGGCCCGCCTGGGCGGACACCACCACCGCCACCTGGGCCGCCCCGGCCGCGCGACGTGACCCCGAACGGTTCACCGTCCCGGTGGTGCCTGAGCCCGGTTCCCTCGTCGAGCCGGCCCGGCCCAGTCGACGTCGGCGGGAGGAGGAGCCGGCGGCCCGCCGCGACACCGAACGGTCCTCGCGTGGCCGGCGGGCGGAGGAGAGCACTACCAGCCGGTCGGCCCGCCGCAGCGTGGAGGAGACCGGCACCCGCCGACGCGACGAGGAGGAGTTGGAGCCGGTGACCCGGCGGCGCGGCTCCCGCACCCGCGACGAGGCCGCGCCGACCGGCCGGCGACGCACCGATGAGCCCACCTCTGAACGGTCCCGTCGCCGGTCCCGCAGCGAGGACGACGGCAGCCGCTACCCGGCGCCGCCGCGGTCGACCTTCGACGACGCCGAGGAGCCGTGGGACAGTCCACGCCGGTGGCAGGCCGACGAGCCCATCTCCGCCGGCCCGATCTCCGTCGAGCCGATCTCGGCCGGCCCGATCTCCAGCAGCCCGATATCGGCGGCGCCGCGCAGCGGCAGCGGCCGGCACAGCGCCGAGGACGACCTGCCCGAGGAGCCGGACTACTGGCGTCCGCCGGCCCGGTACGTGCCGGACGAGGTGGCACCGCCCGTCGACGACACCCCGACCCTTGTCGACCTGGCGTCCCGCCGTGCTCGACGGGCAGCCGGCGAGGGCAAGTCCAAGCGTCGCAAGGCCAGCGCCGACGCGGTGGACGGGGCGTACTGGGCCGGGCTGCGGGGTGAGGCGAAGTGATGCGGACCGCCGTGCCACCGGTCGCCTGTGTGGGCGAACCGCGGCTCACCGCCGGCTTCGCCGAGTACGGCCGGCTCGACCTGCTCGCGCACGAGGAGGTGCACGGGCCGATCGGCCCGATGGAGCCGGCGCAGCTGCTCCAGCTCGCCGAGGGCATGCAGCTCAAGGGCAAGGGCGGAGCGGGTTTCCCGTTCGCCCGCAAACTGCGCGCGGTGCTGGAGTCCTGCGAGCGGCAGGACCTCGCCGCAGTGGTGGTCGTCAACGCCACCGAGGGGGAGCCGGCCAGTTGGAAGGACAAGGTGCTGCTGACCCGCGCCCCGCACCTGATCCTGGACGGGGCGGCGCTGGCCGCGTACGCGCTGGACGCCGACGAGATCGTGATCGGCGTGGCGGACGACGGGGTCGGCCGGGACTCGCTGATGGAGGCTCTCGACGAGCGCCGGATGCCGGTGCAGACGACGATCGTCACGGTGCCGCACCGGTTCATCTCCGGCGAGGGCGGCGCACTGGTCAACGGGATCAACGGGCTGCCGCACATCCCGCCGGGCACCAAGAAGCGCTCCAGCGACTCCGGGGTCAGCGGCCTGCCCACCCTGCTGTCCAACGCCGAGACGTTCGCCCAGCTCGCCGTCGGCGCCCGACTGGGCCCGTACGAGTACGCGGCGCTCGGCACCGACGACGAGCCGGGCACCGTGCTGCTCACAGTGACCGGTGCGGCGGGCCGACCGGCGGTGGTGGAGTGCACAGCCGGTATGCCGCTGCGGGACGTCCTCGATCTCTGCGAGGTGCCGGACGTCCAGGGCATCCTGATGGGCGGCTACCACGGCAAGTGGATCACTCCGGAGGCTGCGGAGAAGGCCGAGGTCTCCCGCAAGGGCCTGGCCGCCGTCGGCGGCACCCTCGGCGCGGGCATCATCGTCCCGCTCGGTGTCGACACCTGCCCGCTCGGTGAGGCCGCCCAGGTGGTGCGCTACCTGGCCGGCGAGTCCGCCGGCCAGTGCGGGCCGTGCAAGATGGGCCTGCCGGACCTGGCCCGCGCGGTGGACCTGGCCGTCGCCGGCAGCCAACCGGCGGACGTGGTGCGCGCCGCAGCCGGCGAGGTGAAGGGCCGGGGCGCGTGCAGCCACCCGGACGGCACCGCCCGGTTCGCGCTCTCCGCGATCGAGGTCTTCGCCGAGGACCTGCGGCTGCACAGCACCGGTGACGGCTGTGGCCGTCGGGTCAAGGGCGTGATGGGGCTGCCGGGCGCACCCGACGCGAACCCGCAGAAGCTCAGCCTGGACTGGTCCCGCTGCGACGGGCACGGCCTCTGCGCGCACGTCGTACCGGACTTCATCCGGCTCGACGCGAACGGATATCCCGCCTTCCCGGCCACCCCCGTGCCGACCTGGCTGCGCGAGGGCGCGCTGAAGGCGGTCAAGGTCTGCCCGGAGTTGGCTCTCCGACTCGCCAAGGCCGAGTAGGAAAGCCTCAGGTCCAGCAAGGGTCCCTTCCGGACCGGAGACGGAGAAGCGGATGCGGATCAGCAGGGCGTGGACAGCGGCCGGGCAGTTCCGCCGTGCCGCCACCGCCGGGGCGCTCGTGGTGGCCCTGTTCGGCGTCGCCGCCTGTACCGGCACCGCGCCGGGTGGACCCGCCGCCGCCGGATCGGCCCCGGCCTCGACCGGCACCCCGTCCACGCCGACCGGCGCTGCCACCGGCGGACCACCCGCCGCCCCAGCGCAGGTCCCGGACGTGCTGCGCTTCACCGGGACCACGCTCGGTGGGGCCGCGTTCGACGCGGCACAGCTCGCCGGCAAACCGGTGGTGCTGTGGTTCTGGGCGCCGTGGTGCGCCACCTGCGCGAGTCAGGCCTGGACGGTGGCCGAGATCGCACCCCGGTACCGGGACACCGTGCCGATCGTCGGCGTCGCCGGGCTGGGCGAGCGGAAGGCCATGAAGGAGTTCGTCACCGAGTTCGACCTCGGTGCGACACCACAGATCGAGGACACCAAGGGCGCGCTCTGGAAGCGGTTCAAGGTAACCGAGCAGAGCATCTTCGTGATCATCGACCGGAACGGCACTGTCGTCCACCATGGCTTCCTCGACGGTGAGGCGCTCACCGCCAAGGTTGCCGCACTGGCCGGGGCGTGACCGCCACACTGCTGCTCGCGCTGACCGCCGGCATGCTCGGCGCGGTCAACCCGTGTGGCTTCGCGTTGCTGCCCGCGTACCTCTCGCTGTTGGTCGCCGGGTCGGACACCCGCGGCGCGGTCGGCCGCGCGCTCACCGCGGCGGCCGGGCTGACAGTGGGGTACGTGCTGGTGTTCGGCGCGTTCGGCCTGGCGCTCGCGCCGCTGGCCGGCTGGTTGCGGCCCCGGCTGCCGTGGCTGACAGTGGCGCTCGGCGTGCTGCTGGTGGTGGCCGGCTGCTGGCTGCTCGCCGGTCGGCGGCTGCCCGCCCCCGGCTGGTCCGCCCGGGCGCCCCGACTGACCCGGTCCTGGCCGTCGATGGTGCTGTTCGGCGCGGCGTACGCGCTGGCGTCACTCGGCTGCGCCATCGCGCCGTTCCTGGCCATCGTGGTGACCAGCCTCCAGGCCGGCTCGACCGGTCAGGGGTTGGCGCTGTTCGGTGCGTACGCCCTCGGGATGGGTCTGGTGGTCGCGGTCGCCGCGCTCGGGGTGGCGCTGCTGCGCGACGGCCTGGTGGCCCGGCTGCGCGTCGCGGGCGCGCTGGTGCCCCGCCTCAGTGGCCTGATGCTGCTGGTCGCCGGCGGTTACGTCGCCTGGTACGGCTGGTACGAGCTACGGCTGGCCGCCGGCCGTCGCGACGCCCTGCACGACCCGGTCATCCAAGCGGCGTCCCGGGTCCAACACACTCTGGCCAACGCCCTGGACGCCATCGGCCCGGTGTTGCTCGTAGCCACCCTGGCGGCCCTGCTGATCCTGGCGGGCCTGACCCGGGCCCGCACCCACCGTCTCCGCACCCCACCCGGCCTCGTTGATCATGAACTTACGACACGCCGAGGGGACGGGCAATAACTTCATGATCGACGGCCGGAAGGTCGGGGGTGTCCTGCGGTACCGGGACCCCCGCCGGCCGAAGCCCTGAGGCAACGACGTTGGCCTTGACATCCGGAAACGATCGTCACAGTCTGTCTGACAACGTTGTCACACCGAAGGGCCACCATGCGTATATCCGAATTCGAGTTGAGCAGGCGGCGGCTCCTCATCCTTGGCAGCGCCGTCGGCGCTGGACTCGCCATCACCCGACCCGCCGCCACCGCCCAGGCCGCGCCAGCCGCCACCTCGTCATACGCCGCGGCCACCGGCCCGGTTGCCAGCACCTACCACGCGCTGCTGCTCGCCCACACCCGATGGGCCGAGGAGCAATGGGATCCGGCGATCAACGCATACCGCCTCGCGGACTTCAGGTTCGCGGTCGTCCTCGGTAACGCGGTCCTGCTCATCTCGCCCGGGTACGACCCGGCGGCCGCGGGCGTCGACCGGGACACGCTCCACGCCCGTACCGTCGCCACCATCCGCCGATTTGCGGCCACCAACCGGCTCGCCGGCGGCACCGAGTGGGGCCGACAGCTCTTCTGGGACAGCACCTTCGAGCTGTACTTCGTCCTGGCCGCCCGACTGCTGTGGTCCGAACTGGACGAGGTGACCCGCAACAACGTTGACCGCATCGCCCGCGGGCAGGCCGCGTACGCCCATTCCCTCGGCACCGGTAACGACCCGCTGAGTGGCAGTTGGACGCCGAACGGCCTCACCGGTGGCTGGACCGGTGACACCAAGCTCGAGGAGATGGGGGTTTACGCCCAGGCGATCGCGCCCGGCCTGGCCTGGGCGACGGACGACCCCGCAGCCGCGGCGTGGCGCGAGCGGTTCCTGACGTGGACGCTCAACGCGACCGGACTACCCGCAGCCGACCGCGCCAACCCCGCCGTCATCGACGGGCGGGCGGTCGCGGACTGGAACACCGCCCACAACATCCACGACACGTTCCTCGTCGAGAATCACGGCTCCTTCGGCCCGCACTACCAGGAAGAACTGTGGCGCACTGCGGGTCGTACCGCTGCGCACTTCCTGACCGCCGGCCAACCGCTTCCCGAGGCACTCACCCGGCAGCCCAGCGCCGCCCAGCTGTGGCGGACCATGCGGCTGCTGGCCAGCGATGCTGGCGAACCCTTCATGCCGATGGTCGCGGACCGCTACCACCTGTACGGCCGTGATGTCCTGCCGCTCGCCTTCCTCGCGCAGGTCCAGGGCGACCGGCACGCCGCCCGGGCCGAGGCGGACCTCGCCGACCGGCTCATGCCCTACCTGAACTACCCGCCCGAGTATCGGCTCACCAAGTTCAGCGGCGAGCCGAAGTACGAGCCCGAGGCACGGGCCGAACTCGCCATCAGTTATCTCTTCCATTCCTGGCGGGCAGCCAACGGCGGCGTGGTCGAGCCGGTCGCCAGCACCACGTTCTTCGCGGCGGCGGCGGGCACCCGGGACTTCGGGGAGCAGGCCGGGCTGACCGCCCAGCAAACCCCGACCGCCTTCGCCGCGGCGGTCAGCAAGACCGGGTACGTCTCGTTCCTGTGGGCCCCCGCCCACGACAACTGGTTGTTCGACACCCGGGCCGCCTCACTGCTGCCGAGGCAGTCGGCGCCGGTCCTCGGTCGCACCTCCGCTGCGTACACCATGGCCCGGGACGGTCTCGACGCCACGGCCACCGTTCTACGCGTCGCCGGCGGCACCGCGGGATACGTCACGCTGCCCACCGGGACGGTCGTGTACGCCACCACCGGCATCGGTGCCGATGAGGGCGCGCTCACCCTGTTCAACCTGGACATGCCCGGTGTACCCGGGCTCACCGGCACCCGCACCTTCACCGGTGAACAGGGGTCCGTCACCCTGGCTGGGCAACAGGGCCTCGGCGACGGCGGAACCGACCGGATCAGCTTTGCGCCTCGTCCAGCCAGGTACGTGCGGATGCTCGGCCGATCCCCCGTCAACCAGTACGGCTACTCGCTGTTCGCCTTCGCCGTGCTCGGTGCCAGCGGGATCGACCTCGCCACCGGTCGGCCCACCACGGCCTCGTCCGCCGACCCCGCCTACCCCGCACGGAACGCGACCGACGGCAACGCCGGCACCCGCTGGGCGGTCGCCCGGGAGGAACGCGGCCGCGCGGACAGTTGGCTCGCCGTCGACCTCGGCGAGTCCATCGACATCAGCGGCGTACGCCTGGACTGGGAGGCCGCGTACGGCACCCGGTACGTCATCCAGACCTCTCTGGACGGCACCAACTGGAGCGACGCGGCGGTCGTGCCGGACAGCCCGACCATCGCCGGCTCCTGGCTGGACGTCGACGGACGAGCGGGTCTGGTAGTCCACAACGGCCAGAACCCGATCACCGTGACCGCCACCACCGTCACCCTGTCCAGCGGGCCGGCCACCGGCAGCACTCGGCTGATCATCGAGGGGTACACGGGCGCGAGCAGGTCGGCCCTGGCCGCCGCGGCGTCTCGAACCCTGCCCAATGGCGGTCCGGAGGCGTTGCGGGTGAGTGACGCGGACGGATACCTGAGCCTGCTCAACCTGTCCGACGACGACATCACGACGGCGGCCGTCACCCTGTCGCAGCACGCCACGCTGCGGCTGTACCACGGAAGCCAGGTCACCGGATCCGGGACCACCAGCTATCAGGTCGACCTTGCCGCCGCCACCGCACGCGTCGAGCCGCCGCGGTTCACCGCGACCGCGGCACGGCCGGCGAAGTCGATTCCCGCCGGTACCCGGTTCGACGTCACCGACTCGCACCACCTCCGAATCACCGCACCCGCCGAGCACATCGTGATGGTGGAGTTGGAGTCCGCGGCCGGCGGTGCCCGACGGCGGGTGACGGTACCCGCTGGACGCAGCCGGGACGTCGCGTTCGCGGGCGGGACGGTGACGCCAACCAGCGACCTGGCCCGGTCTCGGACGACCTACCCGACGTCACCGCTCCCGGCTGGCATGACCGACCCGTCGGCCGCCGTCGACGGAGACCCGGATACCGCCTGGCAACCCGGCCCGACCGGCCGATTGGTGATCGACCTCGGATCGCTCCAGGATCTGGCATCGGTCCGCCTGACCTGGACCCCCGGTCGGCGGCGGCCGATCACCGTAGCCACCTCTGCCGACGGGCTCAGCTACGTGGCGGTCGCCTCGGTCCCGAAGCCGCGACCCGAGACCACCATCTCGACCAGGTCCTCCGGGCGGTACGTGGCGATCGCGGTTGCCGACTGGCAGCCCGGTGACGCCCGACTGACCCACGCGGAGGTGTTCGGTGCCTGAACCGGCACCGCACGTCCGCGCTGAAGCCGGAGCAGCTCAGCGTCGGGACTGACCACGGTGTCACACTCGTGGCCGAGTGGACGGCGGCGGGGGGGGGGGGGGGGGCCCCCCCCCCCCCCCCCCGCCGCCGTCGACCAGGTGCGGGGAGCGTTGTCCTCCAGCTAGCGCGGGGTCAGGCGGTCGGTGCCCAGGCGGTCCTGGAGGACCTTGGGGATCAGGACGCTGCCGTCGGCCTGCTGGTACTGCTCCAGGATGGCCGGGAAGAGCCGGCTGGTGGCCAGCGCCGACCCGTTGAGGGTGTGCACGAAGCGGGTCTGCTTGCCGCCCGGCTCGCGGTAACGGATGGCCGCCCGACGAGCCTGGTAGTCGCCGGCCCAGGAGACCGACGACACCTCCTTGTACTTGCCGGTGCTCGGCATCCACACCTCGATGTCGAGGGTCTTCTTCATCGAGGCGCTGGCGTCACCGGCCGAGAGCAGCGTGCGCTGGTAGTGCAGACCCAGCCCCTCGACCAGGCTCTCGGCGTGGGCGAGCATTTCCTCCAGCGCCGCGTCCGCCTGCTCCGGCAGGGTGAACTGGAAGATCTCCACCTTGTTGAACTGGTGCCCCCGAACCGTGCCGCGCTCGTCCGAGTGCGAGCCGGCCGACTCCCGCCGGTAGCACGGGGTGTACGCGAACGCCTTCAGCGGCAGCTTCGGGGTCTCCAGGATCTCGTCCTGGTACGCGCCGAGGATCGCCGTCTCCGACGTGGGCAGCAGGAACTGGCCGCGCGGGGCGGACGCCGAGTCCAGGTGGTAGACGTCGTCGTAGAACTTGGGGAACTGCCCGGCGGCGAAGCCGGCCGAGTCCAGCAGCAGGTGCGGCGGGAGCAGGAACTCGTAACCGGCCTTGATGTGCTGGTCGACGAAGTAGTTGAGCAGCGCCCACTCCAGCCGGGCGCCGACCCCGGTGTAGATCCAGAAACCGGACCCACCGAGCTTGACCCCGCGCTCGTAGTCGACCAGGCCCAACGCGCGGCTCAGCTCCACGTGGTCGCGGACCTTCTCGATCACCGGCGGCTCGCCGAAGGTCTTCACCACCCGGTTGGCTTCCTTGCCGCCGGCCACCACGTCGTCGCTGGGCAGGTTGGGCAGCTCACTCATCGCGTCGCGCAGCCGGGCCTGCACCTCGTCCAGCTGGGACTCCAGCTCGGCGAGCTGCTTACGCTCCGCCTCCGGCGCGGCGGCCTGCGGCTCCTCGCCGGCCCGTTTCGCCTGCGCGTACGCCCGGGCCTCGGCCTTGCGGCGTTGCCGCTCGGCGTCGATCTCCGTGATCAGGGCGCGGCGTTCCTGGTCGAGCCGCTGGATCTCGTCCAGGGCACGGTTGACCTCGGCGGGATCCAGACGCTTCGCCAGCGCGGTCGCCACCGCCTCGCGATCCTTCCGGATCAACTCCATGTCGAGCATGCTGCTCCGTACGCCTCCGTCCGGGGTTCACAGGTGAACCACCAGATGCTACCGTCGCGGGCTTTTCCTCCCCGGACGGGGAGTGCTGGCCGCCGACTCAGAGCCGGATCGGCATGAGCACCGAGTAGGTGTCGGCGTCGTCCGGTCGGCGTACGGCCAGCGGGGCGATCGGTCCGTCCAGCTCCAACACCAGTTGCGGCGCGCCGGCCGCGTCCAGCGCGTCCAGCAGATAACCACCGTCCACCCCGACCCGCAGCGCGTCGGTGCCCAGGTCGGCGGCGGGAAGCAGCCGCAGCCCGCCCTGGTCGTCGACACCGAGCACGGTGACCTTCCGGGTCGTGCCGTCGTGGTCGAGGGCGACAGTGGGGGCCGCCGGGTCGGCCAGCGCGGCGCGCAGCGCGGCCACGTCCACCGGGATCCGGTGCGCGGTCGGCCGCTCACCGACGGACTTGCGTAGCAGCCGGTGGTAGTCCGGGAAGTCGTACGGCAGGGCGGCGCCGGTCAGCGTGCGGTCGGCCACCCGCACCCGCAGGTCCGCGCCCGCCACGGTCAGCCGTACCGGCCAGGTGTCGGCGGTGTCGAGCAGTGGCCGGAGCTGGTCGACGAGGGCCACCGGCACGAACACCCGCACCGGCGGTCCGTCGACCTCGGCCCCTGCCCGAGCCAGCGCGAGCCGGTACCGGTCGGTGGCGACGAGCCGGACGCCGTCGGACTCCACGTCGAACAGCACGCCGGCGAGCATCGGCAGCTCCGGATCGACGCCGACGGCGAAACGCACCGCGTCGAGCGCGGCGGCCAGGGCGGCCGGGGCGACCAGCAGGGTGGTGGCGGTCGGCGGGGCCGGGTCCACCAGGCCCCGGAGCCGGTCGGCCTCGCGGCGGGCGTCGCTGAGCCCGTCGGCCAGCCGGCGCAGGTGCGCGTCGAGCAGTTGGTGCACCACGGCCGGCTCGGCGCGTACCGCGGCGGCGATCTCCGGCACCGGCATGCCGATCCGGCGCAGCCCGGCCACCAGTCGGGCCGGGGCGATCTGCCCCTCCGTGTACCAGCGGTAGCCGGTCACCGGGTCGACCACTGTCGGCTCCAGCACCCCCGCCGAGTCGTAGAAGCGCAGTGCGCTGACGGTCAGGCCGCTGGCCCGAGCCAGCTCGCCGATGCTGTGCAGGTCGCTCACGCTGGGCATCCTGCCCCCTCGACCCGGTTGAGGGTCAAGCCGACGGCTCCCGCGTCTCCCGCTTGAGCACCCGGAAGGTGAGGTCGGCCCGGACGAGCCGGTCGAGCAGCGCGTCACCCATCGCGGCGACCGGGGTGAGCTGGCCGGCGGTCCGCGGCAGCTCGTCGAGCGCCAGGCACAGCGCCGACTCGGCGAGCATCTTCGCCGTCTCGTCGTAGCCGGGGTCACCGCCGGCGACCTCGGTGACCACCCGCTGCCCGCCGCCGGTGCCGACGAACCGGACCCGGAACCAGGACGACGCTCGCTGCTGGGCGGTTGGCCCCTGCCCGGATGCGAGCCGGCCGAGCAGCCAGCGACGGCTGGGCGGCAGCTTCACCAGCCCGATCAGCGCGCCGAGCCCGGCCGCGCCGGCCAGCACGGTGGGCAGCCGTTTCACGGCGGCGAAGTGCCGGTAGCGGAAGTCCGGGCCGTACTCCGGGCGGGCCGTGGCCGAGCGGCGGACCACCTGTGGGTCGATGGTCGGCAGCGGCACGGTCCAGATGCCCAGCTCCGCCGAGCGCGCCAGCCGGCCCGGCACCGCTCGGACCCGCCGGTCGGTGGGGCGCGGTTCGACCGCCCGGCGGGCCCGGGCGGCCTGGCTGGCCTGCCCGGAACGGGAGAACGCGGTGAGCGCCGAGTGGTAGGTGCCGGCGGAGAACCGGCCGCCGGCGCGTACGTACCCGTCAACGGTGATCGGGACGTCGGCGGGCAGCTGCTTGACGGTGAACCAGACGCCCAGGTCGTGCGGGACGGAGTCGAAGCCGCAGGCGTGCACCAGCCGTGCGCCGGTGCCTGTCGCCTCGGCGTGGTGGCGCACGTACATGAGGTCGACGAACTCCGGCTCGCCGGTGATGTCCAGGTAGTCGGTGCCGGCCCGGGCGCAGGCCGCGACCAGCGGCTCCCCGTGGTGGATGTACGGGCCGACGGTGCTGGCCACCACCCGGGCGCTCTCCGCCACCGCCCGCAGGGAGTCGGCGTCGGTCACGTCGGCGGTGAGCAGCGGCAGGTCGGCCAGGCTCGGGTCGATCGCGGCGAGCCGGTCCTGTACGGCGGCGAGGCGCTGCGGGTTGCGCCCGGCCAGCGCCCAGCGCAGCTCGGCAGGCGCGTGTCGGGCCAGGTATTCAGCGGTCAGGCCGCCGGTGAACCCTGTCGCTCCGAACAACACCACGTCGTACGTTCGCTCCACGGCCATCCCCGGAGTCTGCCATCTACCGCCGACGATGAGGTGATCACGAGTGGGGAGTCAGGGCGTGAACACGGCGCGTACGCAGCCGTCGGCCCGGTCCCGGAACAGCGCGTACCCCTCGGGGCCCTGCGCCAACGGCAGCCGGTGGGTGGCCAGGTGTTCGGTCCGCAGCTCGTCACGGGCCATCCGGTCCAGCAGCATCGGCACGTCCCGCAGATCAGGTCGACCGGCGCCGCGCAGCGTGAGCCGCCGCTCGGTCAGCGCACCCAGCGGGAACGCGTCGACGAACCCGCCCGTCCCGCCGAGCACCACCACCACGCCGCTCTTGCGACACGCGTGCACGGCCTCCCGCAGCGCGTCCGGCCGGTCGGCGTGCTGGCCACCGAACCGGTCCGCCCTCGACCGGGCCGGCGGCGTGCCGACCGCCACCACGCACACGTCCGGCCCGCGCCCACCGCTACGGTCGCGCAGTTCGGCCGCGACGTCGGTGCGGCGGTAGTCGAGCGGCTCGGCGTCGGAGTGCCGCTCGGCCATCCGCAACCGCTCCTCGTGCCGGTCCACGACCAGCACCCGGGCGGCGCCCCGCAACACCGCCGTCCGGGCGGTCAACTGACCCACCGCCCCGGCACCCCAGACCGCCACCACGTCGCCGGGACGCACCGCACCCAACTCGGCGGCGAGCCACCCGGTCGGCGCCACGTCCGCGGCGAACACCGCCCGGTCGTCGTCGACGGCGTCCGGCACCCGGAAGGCGCTCACGTCGGCGTACGGCACCCGCACGTACTCCGCGTGGCCACCCGCGAAACCGCCCGTCGCCCGGGGCCGGCCGAAACAGCCGGCGTCGGAGCGAACCCAGTCGGGGTCGGCGCTGGCCAGGTCGGCATGGGCGTTGTCGCAGCAGGAGTGCAGGCCCTTCCGGCAGTACCAGCAACCGCCGCAGGCCACGCTCGCGGCGACGACCACCCGGTCGCCGGCGCGGTGTCGGCGGACCCCCGGGCCGACCTCCACCACCTCGCCCATGAACTCCGCGCCCAGCACGTCGCCGGGCCGCAGCAGCGGGTGCCGGCCGGCCAGCAGCGGCAGGTCACCTCCGCAGGTGGCGCTACGCCGCACCTGGACGATGACGTCACGCT
This sequence comes from Micromonospora sp. NPDC051227, assembly GCF_044455385.1. Taxonomy (NCBI): domain Bacteria; kingdom Bacillati; phylum Actinomycetota; class Actinomycetes; order Micromonosporales; family Micromonosporaceae; genus Micromonospora; species Micromonospora sp. NPDC051227. The sequence continues at coordinate 124,162 of NZ_JBITET010000012.1, read as the reverse complement.
CGTTGCGCAGCTCCGGGTCGGGAACCTGGCGTACCGCCAGCTCTCCGGCGGCCACCCAACACAGCGCTCTCACCCGTGGACCTCGGGGCGGTCCAGCGCGGACCGGTCCGCGCGGAGCACCTCACCGGCCTCCACCCGTTGCTTGATCTGGCACAGGGTCCGGCGGACCAGCAGACCTGGGTCGTCGCCGACCAGATGCGCGGCCAGCCCGGTGGGCGGGGTGACGCCGGCCAGCGGCCGGGCGGCCAGTTCGGTGCCCCGGTCACCGGGCGCCGGGCGCACCCGCACCTCGACCGCCCCGTCCAGGCGGCGCAGCGGCTCCGGCCAGCGGCCCTCCGGAAGCACCTGCTCCGGCGGCCGGTCGACGGTCACCACCTCCCACCGGGCCGGCGCGGCAGCGTCGCCGTCCGCGCCAGGTCGGGCACCCCGATGGGGTACGCGCAGCAGCCGCGCCGCCCCGGCCAGCGCCGCGCCGCCCAGGGCGGGTCCCGCCCGCGCCAGCCGTCCCATCGGTACCACCCGTCCTCCCGGTTCACGTCCCCCGATCGTCGGTCGCACCCGGGTGAAGCGCGCTCGCCCGGAAGGGGTGAACCGGCCCCTGCCGGGTAACCGCTCGCCGACCGGGGCGGAGCGCGTGGTGGGGGTGGGGCTGGGTGCCGGAACAGGATCACGTACGCGTCGAATCGGCACAGGGGCCACGGCTGTTGGCGTCCCGGCTGACGCCGGCCGTGCCGCCGGAGCCGGTGGTCGCCCGGCCCCGCCTGCTGCGCCGGTTGGACGAGGGCAGCGCGGGACCGGTCACCCTGGTGGCCGCCCCCGCCGGCTGGGGCAAGACCACCCTGCTCGCCTCCTGGATGCGGCTGGGCGGCGCGTCACCCGACGTGGAGCCGGGCGCGATCGTGCCCGACTCGGGCGACCTGTCGGTCTCGTCGGCTGACGGCCCGGTGTCGGCGTGGATGTCGGTGGAGGCCGGCGACGACTCCGACCGGCTCTGGGCGTACCTCGCCGCGGCGCTGCGCTCGGCGACCGGGGCGACGGAGGGCGGCCCGGTGCCCGACCGACCGCCCCGCCCCGACCAGTTGGAGGCGCTGGCCGCCACGCTCGCCGCCGCCGACCGGCCGGTGCTGCTGATCCTGGACGACCTGCACCGGGTCGCCGACCCGGCAGCGTTGACCGGCCTGGAGTTCCTGCTGCGGCATGCCGGGCGGCGGCTCCGCCTGGTGATCGGCGCGCGGGCCGGACTGCACCTACCACTGCACCGGCTCCGCCTCGCCGGCGAGCTGACCGAGATCGGCCCGGACGAGCTGGCGTTCACCGACGACGAGGTGGCCGACCTGCTCACCGCCCACGGCGCCGCGCTGCCGGCGACCGCCGTGCACCGGCTGCGGGAGCGCACCGGCGGCTGGCCGGCCCCGCTGCGCATCGCCGCCCTGGCGGTACGCGGACAGCCCGACCCGGAACGCTGGGTGGGGCAGTTCGGCGGAGACCAGCCGGAGATCGCCGGCTACCTGCACGAGGAGGTACTGGCGACGCTCGACCCGGCCGAGGAGGATCTGCTGCGCCGTACCGCCGTCGTCGACACCGTCTGCGCCGACCTGGCCGAGGCGCTGACCGGCCGCGCCGACGCCGGGCAGGTGCTGGCCGACCTGGCCGGGACCGGTGGTCTGCTGCACCGGCAGGACACCCGGCCGCCCTGGTACCGGTACGAGTCCCTGCTCGCCGACCTGCTCCGCGCCGACCTCGCCCGGTTGCCCTCCGACGAGCTGCGTGAGCTGCACGTCCGGGCCGCCGACTGGTACGCGGGCGATGGCCGGCCCGGCGACGCTCTGCGGCACGCCCTGGCCGCCGGCCGCTGGGACCTGGCCGGTGACCTGTTCGTTGCGCACTGGCCGGAGTTGACCCGCTACGACCGGGGCCCGGTGCGCGCCCCGGCACCCACGCCGCCGCCAGCGGAGGTGATCCGCGCCGACCCGGAGGTGGCGTTGGCCTGCGCCGCCGAGCGCGCGTACGCCGGTGACCTGCCGGCCGCCAGCGGTCACCTGCGGGCCGCCGCCGGGCATGCCGCGGGCCTGCCGGTGCCGCGCCGGGACCGGTTCCTGCGGTTGGTCACCGCGCTGGAGCTGACCGTGGCCCGGCTCGCCGACGACCGCACCGAGGTCCGGGCCGCCGCCGCTCGCCTACTGCGCACCCGCCCGGCGGAAGCCACGCCGACCCGGCTGCCGACCGGGGTGATCGGTTCCGCCCCGACGGCCGGTGGTGGCGGCGCCGCCGACGACCTGGACCTGCGGGCGTTCACCGGTACCGCGCTGGGGCTGGTCGAGTTGGCCGACGGGGCGCTGCCCACCGCCCGGTTCGTCCGGGCCCGGGCGGCCGCTCGGGAAGCCGGCCGGCCGCGTACCGAGCTGGTCGCCGCGAGCCGCGCCGCGCTGCTGCTCGCGGTGCGCGGCGAGCTGCGGGCAGCCGAGCAGGCGGCCAGGGACGCGCTCGGCATGCCGCCCTGTCGAGGCTGGTCCTGTCGGCTCGACTGCGGCCACGCGTACGTGGCTCTCGCTGTGGTGGCGCTACTGCGCGACCAGCCCGAGGAGGCCAGCGCGAACCTCGCCCTCGCCCTCCCGGCGCTCGACGTGACAGGCGGCTGGCCCGGCGAACCCGAGGTGAGCGACGACTGGCTGACCGCCGCCTCCGACGAACCGGTGGCGGTGACGGTGGCCGCCCTGTGCCGGGCGCAGCTACACCGCGACTCCGGCGACCCGGCAACCGGCCAGCGGCTGCTCGTCCGGGCCCGGGAGGCGCTGGCCCACCGGCCGTCCGCTGACGAGCTCACCGGTCTGCTGCGGGCCGCCGAAGCCGAACTGCGGGCCACGCGGGGCGACCTGGACTCCGCCCGCGACCTGCTGGCCGACGCCGCCGACGAGGGAGCCGACCCGGTGCTCGCGGTGACATTGGCGAAGGTGCAGTTGCTGGCCGGCGACGCCGCCACCGCCGAGCGGACCCTGCCGGACTGGCAGGCGCCGGCCGCCACGGCCTGGCCGCTACCGGTACGCCTGGACGCCGGTCTCCTCGACGCGGTGCTGGCCCAGCGCGCCGGGGACGGGCGTCGGGCAGGTCGGATCCTGGAGCAGACGCTGGACCTGGCCGGCCCGCAGGGCTGCCGAAGGGTCTTCACCCGCGCCGAACCACCCGTGCGAGACCTGCTGGCCGCACACCTGGACGCGGGCACCGCGCACTTCACGCTGGTCAGTGACCTGGTGCGGGGCGTGGGACAGGGCGCACCCGGGCCAGCCGCCGGCCCGAGGGGCGTGCTCGACGAGCCGCTCACCGAGCGGGAGCTGACCATCCTGCGCTACCTGCAGAGCATCCTGTCCAACGTGGAGATCGCCAGCGAGTTGTCCCTCTCGGTCAACACAGTGAAGACCCACGTCCGCAACATCTACCGCAAACTCGACGCGACCCGCCGACGCGAGGCGGTCCGGCGGGCGCGCGAGTTGCGGCTGATCTGAGCGGGTCAGGCGTTGGCGGCGGCGTCCGCGGCCGTCAGCAGGTCGGGCAGGTCGTACCCGCCGTCGTGCCGGATGCCGTTGACGAACAGGGTCGGGGTGCCGTTCACCCCGCTGCGGATGCCCCCCACGAAGTCCCGGCGCACCCGGTCCGCGTGCGCACGGTTCTCCACCTCGGCGTTCAACTCGTCCGGCGGCAACCCGACCTGCTCGACGCCGAGCGAGAGGTGCACCGGGTCGAGCTGGTCCTGGTGCTCGTAGAGCCAGTCGTGCATCTCCCAGAAACGTCCGCGAACCCCGGCGGCCTCGGCCGTCTCGGCGGCCCGTTCGGCGTACGGGTGCACGTTGGCGATCGGGAAGTAGCGGTAGACCAGCCGCACGGTGTCGGCCCGCTGCCGCAGCAACTCGTGCAGGTTCGGGTACGCGGCACCGCAGAACTGGCACTGGAAGTCGCCGTACTCGACGATGGTCACCGCCGCGTCGGCCGGCCCCCGGATGTGGTCGTCGGTGGTCACCGGGTCTCGAAGTCGGGCGGTGACCTGCAGTGGCGTGCTCATCCGGCCATCACCTTCCGATCGGCGGCGAGTTGGTCCAGCGCGTCGAAGATGCCGTCGGCGCCGGGGTTGACGTCGGGCGGCGACAGGTAGCTCCAGGTCACCTTCCCCGCCGGGTCCAGCACCACCAGCGCGCGGGCCGCCTCACCGTTCGCCATGTACGCGCCGTAGCTGCGGGCCACCTCGCCCTTGGGCTCGAAGTCGGCCAGCAGGGGGAACTCGATGCCCCGGCTCTCCGCGAACGCCCGGTGCGACCAGATGCTGTCCACCGACACGCCGAGCACCACCGCCTGGTACTGAGCGAAGACGGGAGCCGCCGACTGGTAGAGCGACATCTGGTCACCGCAGACCGGGCTCCAGTCGGCGGGGTAGAAGGCGAGCACGACCGGCCGACCACGGAACTGCTCGGGCCCCAGCAGAGCCCCGTCCGGGGTGGCCGGCACTGTGAAACCGGGCGCGGTGCGCCCCGGTTGGATCAGCCCGTTCGGATCACTCATGCCACCAGCCTGCTCCCGGGGTGGGTGAGGCCGGCTCACCCACCCCGGGTGGTTCCGCGCCCGTTCACCGCTCGCTGAGCGGGCGCCCACGCCCGCTCAGCGCAGCGCCGGGGCGACCGCGATGTGGTTCTGCACCTCCCGGATGCCCGGCGCGGACCAGGCCACCTGCTCGACCTCGGCCCGTTCGGGCATCGAGTGCACCAACCCGGCGAGTATCGCGGTGTCGCCGTGCACCCGAACACTGATCCGTTCGGCCTCGGTCGCTCCGGCCCGGGCGAGGGCGTCGACGATCCGGTCGGCCAGGTTGCGGGCGTCCGGCGCGGTGGCCGGTCGGACGGTGATGCCGTTGCTCACCCCGCGTACGCCGGTCAGCCGGGCCACCGCGCGTTCGGCGGCTCGGCGCTGGTACTCCCACTCGACGTCGCCGTGCAGCGTCACCCAGCCGGCCGAGACGGTGACCTGGAGCTTCTCGATGGGCACGAACGCGTCCCACTCCAGCCCGTGGCTGGCCGCGGCGGCCAGGTCGCTGTCGGCGCGCTCGGTGTCGTTGGTGAGCTGCACGGCCACGTCGTTGGCGACCGCCCGGACCGAGGCGACCCGGTGGGTGGCCCGTTCGGCGGCCCACTTCTTGGCGTAGCTGTCCACCCGGCCGGTCAGGGTGACGACGCCCTCGGCGACGGTCACGCCGATCTCGTGCGGCTGCACCCGTGGTTCCCAGGTCAGCTCGTCGAGCACGGCGGACTGGATGTCCTGGTCGGTGCGGTTGATCTCGGCGATGGCCATCTGTCCCTCCTCCGCTGTTCCGATGGCGGACTCCGGTGGTGGCCGCGGCCGGAGGTCCGCCGTGCTGCGATCCTGCCGCAGCCTCGGGTGAGGCGCCCTCGCCCGGACCGGGTGACGGGCCGGCCCGACCTGGGCGGCACGGGTGGGGAACGGGGACGAACATCGATGATGGGAGCGCTTCCAAAGCGAGCCGCTTTCGGTTACGGTAATCGCATTCCTCGATCGCGGGAGCCGTCGCGTCGGGTGGTGGAGCCAGGGCAGCTCCGCTCGTCCCCGTCGTCGTGCTCGTCCCCCGGGCCACGGCGTCACCCAGGCGATCGACCCCGTCCCCCGGGGCTCCATAGCGAGAGGATCCGCAGATGCGGAGAAGTCTCGCCGGCACGGTCGTGTCCGTGTTGGCCGCCGCCACAGCCGTCGTGGTGGTCCCGTTCACCGCCGCTGGGTCGGCCCCCACCCCGGCCGCAGCGGAGGCGTACACCTGGCGGAACGTCCCGGTGGGCGGTGGCGGCTTCGTGCCCGGCATCGTCTTCAACCCCACCGAGAAGAACCTCATCTACGCGCGCACCGACATCGGTGGGGCGTACCGCTGGGAACAGACCAGCCAGTCCTGGACGCCGCTGCTCGACTGGGTCGGCGCCGACCGGTGGGGCTACAACGGCGTGGTCAGCATCGCCACCGACCCGGTGCAGACCAACCGGGTGTACGCCGCTGTCGGCATGTACACCAACGGCTGGGACCCGAACAACGGCGCGATCCTGCGCTCGGCCGACAAGGGCGCCACCTGGCAGGCCACCGAGCTGCCGTTCAAGAACGGCGGCAACATGCCGGGCCGGGGCATGGGGGAGCGGCTCGCCGTCGACCCCAACCGGAACAGCATCGTGTACTACGGCGCCGAGGGCGGCAACGGGCTGTGGCGCAGCACCGACCACGGCGTGACCTGGGCCCGCGTCGCCGCCTTCCCCAACGTCGGCAACTACCGCGCGGACCCCAGCGACCCGAACGGCTACAACGGGCAGAACCAGGGCCTGACCTGGGTCAGTTTCGACAAGAGCACCGGCACCGCCGGCTCCACCACCCAGACCATCTACGTGGGCGTGGCGGACAAGGAGAACCCGGTCTACCGCAGCACCGACGGCGGCGTCACCTGGGCACGCATCCCCGGTCAGCCCACCGGCTACCTGGCCCACAAGGGGGTCGTCGACCCGGTCGGTGGTCACCTCTACATCGCCACCAGCGACACCGGCGGCCCGTACGACGGCGGCAAGGGTGACGTCTGGAAGTTCACCCGGTCGACCGGAGCCTGGACGCGGATCAGCCCGGTGCCCTCCACCAGCGCCGACGCCTACTTCGGCTACAGCGGGCTTACCATCGACAGGCAACGCCCGAACACCCTGCTGGTGGCCACCCAGGTCTCCTGGTGGCCGGACGCCATCTTCTTCCGCAGCACCGACGGCGGGGCGAGCTGGACGCGGATCTGGGAGTTCAGCAACTACCCGGAGAGAACCCGCCGCTACACCATGGACATCAGCTCGGTGCCCTGGTTGACCTTCGGTCTCAACCCGGCACCCCCGGAGGACGCGCCCAAACTCGGCTGGATGAACGAGTCGGTGGAGATCGACCCGCACGACCCCAACCGCATGATGTACGGCACCGGCGCCACCATCTACGGCACCACCGACCTGACCAGGTGGGACACCGGCGGTCAGTTCACCCTCCGGCCGATGGTCCGGGGGCTGGAGGAGACCGCCGTCCTCGACCTGGTCAGCCCGCCCAGCGGCGCACCCCTGATCAGCGCGCTCGGCGACGTCGGCGGCTTCCGACACACCGACCTGGACGCGATTCCGTCGATGCTGTTCACCCAGCCGGTGTTCACGTCCACCACCAGCCTCGACTACGCCGAGAGCAAGCCCGCGGTGCTGGTGCGCGCCGGCAACTTCACCGACGCCGACCGCCCCAACGACAGTCACGTCGCCTTCTCCACCGACGGCGGCGCCACCTGGTTCCAGGGCACCGAAGCGTCCGGGGTCAACCTCGGCGGCACGGTCGCCGCCGCGGCCGACGGCAGCCGCTTCGTCTGGGCGCCCGGTGACGCGGGCCAACGCGTCGTCCACTCGGTCGGTTTCGGCAACTCCTGGGCAGCGTCGACCGGCATCCCGGCGAACGCCACTGTCGAGTCCGACCGGGTCGACCCCACCCGGTTCTACGGCTTCAGCGGCGGGCGTTTCTACCTGAGCACCGACGGCGGGGCCAGCTTCACCCCGACCGCGGCGACCGGGCTGCCCACCACCGACGTGCGGTTCAAGGCCCTGCCGGGCCGGGCCGGCGAACTGTGGCTGGCCGGGCCGGGTGGTCTGTGGCGCTCCACCGACGCCGGCGCCAGCTTCACCAGGCTGAACGGCGTCAACGCCTCCGGCAACGTCGGTTTCGGCAGGGCGGCGCCTGGGCGGACCAACCCCGCCGTGTTCCTCTACGGCACGGTGAACGGTCAACCTGGCGTGCACCGCTCCGACGACACCGGCGCGACCTGGGTACGCGTCAACGACGATCGCCACCAGTACGCCAATCCGACCGAGGCGCTGACCGGCGACCCGCGTGTCTACGGTCGGGTCTACCTCGGCACCAACGGTCGCGGCATCCTGGTCGCCGACCGCACCGGCGGCGAGCCCCCGACCACGCCGCCGCCGACGACGCCACCGCCGCCGACCACGCCGCCGCCGACCACGCCGCCGCCGACCACGCCGCCGCCGACCACGCCGCCGCCGTCCGCCGGCTGTGCGGCCACGTACCGGGTGACCGGCTCCTGGTCCGGCGGTTTCCAGGCCGAGCTGGTGGTCCGCAACGCCGGAAGCGCACCCATCGCCGGCTGGACGCTGGGCTGGACCTTCACCGACGGCCAGCGGATCGACCAGCTCTGGGGTGGCAGCCACACCCAGACCGGAGCCGCCGTGTCGGTCCGGGACACGGGCTGGAACGGCGCGCTCGTCGTTGGGGCCAGCACCACCGCCGGCTTCCTCGGCTCGTGGACCGGTAGCAACACGTCCCCGGCCGCCATCACCTGCACGAGTCGCTGAGCGGGTGATCCGGGCCGGGACCCCGGATCACCACCAGACACCGGTCCGTCGGGCCGCCTGAGGGGTCCGGCACCCGGCGGACCGGTCCACCCCCAGCACCACGACGGGCCCCGCTCGACCTGAGTCGATCGGGGCCCGTGGTGGCGCTGTCGTTCAGATGGCGGGGGAGTTGGGGCGGTCGACGTCGACGAACTCCACCTCATCGACGGCACGATCATCCCGGCTGCCGGCGGCCCGCGCGGCGGAGCCGACGGCCCAGCCGACAGCCGCGCCGACGAGCGCGGCGCCGATCAGGAGCGTCCAGGGCAGTGCCGGCTGGCGCCCGGCGAGCGCGTCGAAGGCCAGCGAGGCTCGGCGTCGCGCCTCCTCGGCCGCTGATCCCACCAGGTCACCCGCCCCGTCGGCGAGGTTGCTGCTGTTCTGGCGGGCCGAGCGGGCGGTGTCCCGCACACTGTCTCCGGCATAGCTGACGGCCGAGAGCAGGTGCTCCCAGGCCTGGTCCGCGATCCGCTCCGGCTTGCTGCGGCGGTCCAGCAGGTTGGTTCCGAACATCGTGGTTACCTCCTCGAATGCCGAAGCCGCCGGCCACTTCGGACTTCGGCGTCTTTCCAGCGCGTCACGGTGTCGCCTATTTCGCAGTGCCCCGCGTCAGCCGGACGCAAACCCCGACCTCCGCGGAGCACCGGTAGCTCGGCGCGCCGGAACTCGACGCGCCACCGAATCAGCGCACCGCTGACACGGCGACACCTCGAGCGAAGTCGTCGTCGTCATCGTCGTCATCGTCGCCTCCGCCACCGAAACCGCAGGCCAGGACGAGGGCGAGCAGAACACCGACGCCGGCGAGCCCGGCAAGTCGCTTGATCATCGAAGATCCTCTCCGTCGTGATGGTGTCCCGGCCGATGCTAGGGCGCGTCGGCAACCGGGGGCGCGGATCGCGCCGGCCGGCGGTGGGCGACACGCCGACGGCACACGGGCAGGCGTACGTCATGGGCCGGTTGTCGGGCGCGCCGGGTCCAGACCGCTACCCTGGTTCGGCGGCGCGTCGGTCACGACCGATCGTCGATGGTCAGATAACGAAAAGTCTTGAGTAATCAGATACTGAAAAGTGCGGATATGGGCGGCTTTGTGGGCCCGGATCCGCGAATTGCTCATCCCGAGGGGTGGCGACCGAGGCCGTCGGAGGAATACTCTCGGTCGCGGCCCGCGTACTGATGAGGCGCCCGGGGGACGGGCGGGTGGAGGTGCTCGCGTGAGCCTGTCGATCGTGAAGTCGGTTCTGTCCGGTGGTGTCGTGGAGATCGCCCCAAGGGGTGAGATCGACGTCGACACAGCGTACGAGGTGCGCGAAGCGATCGCAGAGGTGCTGGCCAAGGGCCGCCCGCTGCGCATCGAACTCAACATGAGGTTGGTCACCTTCATCGACTCGGTCGGCATCAGCGCCATGGTGGCCGGCTTCCAGACGGCCGAGGTCAGCGACGTCAAGTTGGTGGTCACCGAGCCGAGCCGGTTCGTGCACCGGCAGCTCTGGGTGACCGGCCTGCTCGGCCTCTTCGGCGCCCCGGAGCCCTACTTCGCCGGCGCCGCCACCCCCGAGGTGCTGCCCGGCGCCTGAGCGCGCCGGGCGTTCCCGTCACGGCTGCTCGTCCAGGCCGGTCAGGTCGATGTCGGCCGCCTCGGTGACCGCTCGGATGGCCGTCACCGACGCGTACCCGGCGGCCAGCAACGCCACGTCCGTGCCCGGCTGTGCGGCCTGCCCCGGCTCCTCCAGCGAGGTACGGACGAACCCGTGGCCGGATTCGGCCACCGTCATCTGCACCTGACCGAAGCTGGCCAGGGTGCCGCGCCGCACCCCGCGCAGCTGCCCGTGCGGCAGGTCCGGGGTGTTCACGTTGAGCACGCTCTCCATTGGCGCGGAGGTCAAGCGGGGGAGCAGGTCCAGGGCGACCCGGGCGGCGGTGCCCCAGTGCCGCTCGGCGTCGCGTACCCGGGCCGCGGCGTCCACGGCGGCGCCACCGCTCGCGGCCGTCGCCTCGCCAGCGGAGAGCACGTCAAGGGAGACCGCCATCGCCCGGCAGCCGTTGGTGGCGGCGGTGAACGCGGCGCCCACGGTCCCGGAGTGCAGCACCGCCCGGCCGGCGTTGGCGCCCCGGTTGACGCCGGAGAGCACCACCGACGGCGGTGGGCCGAACGCCCCATGCAGGGCGATCAGCGTGATGAAGCCCGGGGACCCGGCGACCCCGTACGCCGGCACACCCGCCAGGTCTGGCAGCGGGTGGTCGTTCACGACGACCTGCCCGTCGCGCTCCATGGCGCTCATCGCGGCGCTGGTGCCGCTCGCCTCCTCCATTGGCGCGGCCACCACGACGTCCAGGCCCCGCTGTCGGGCGGCCCAGGCCAGCGCCTGGATGCCCGGCGCGGCGATCCCGTCGTCGTTGGTGATCAACACCCGCACTGTCATCGCTCGACCACCCGGCCGGCCAATTCGTCCGGGGTGGTCCGCTCCTGTTGCCGGCTGTCCGCCGGCACCAGCCGGACCCGGTCCACCAGGCCGGTGATCGAGTCCTGCCGCCCGGTGCCCAGGCCGTGCCGGGTGACGTTCAGCGCGCCAGCGGCGGCGCCGGTGCGGATGGCGGTCCGAATGTCCCCGCCCCTGGCCACGACGGCCGCCACTCCGGCCGTCATCGAGTCGCCCGCGCCGCGCGGGTCGGCGGCCTCCAGCCGGGGCATCTCGACCTGGAACAGCTCCCCGTCGATGAGCGCCAACGCCGGCTGGTCGGCGCGGCTCACCACCACCGTCTCGGCGCCGCCCGCGTGCAGCTCGTACATGGCCCGGGTCAGCTCCTCGGTGTCGTCGCTGCGGGCGCGGCCGTCGCGGATCAACTCCTCGTGACTCACCTTGAGGAAGAAAACCCCGCTCTCCAGCACCGAACCGAGGTGATCGCCGGAGAGGTCGACGACCACCCGGCCGCCGTTCGCGCCGAGGTCGGCGGCGAAGCGTCGGTACAGGTCGGCCGGTACGAGCCACGGTTCGTTCGGCCCACTGAGGATGCTCACCGAGGCCCGCAGGCCCTCGCCGAGGGCGAGGTTGTACAGCTCGTCGATCTCGTGCCGGCTCAGCGGCTGCCCGGGCACGTCGGCGATCTCCTGCCGGGAGCCCTCGCGGCGATCGTGCACGTACCCGCCGCTGCCGGAGTCACGGACCACCACCTTGAGGTCCACGCCCTCGCTGACCAGCAGCGGCTCCAGCACCTGGCCGATCTCACCGCCGAGGGCGGCGCAGAGCACCACGTCGACTCCGAGGGAGATCACCATCCGGGCCTGCCAAACGCCCTGCCCGCCAGGGTGCAGGTGCAGCTCGGGGTGGTCGTTGGGCTGGTCCACCGTCACCGTCAGCTGTGGAGTGGGCGCGAAGACCATCACGTGCCCACTCATCGATCGTCGCCGTTCATGCTGGCCGCCCTCCGGCACCTTCGGAAGATTTTGCACTAACCGACCTTAATGGCGCAGGTGGTGACAGGTCGTCGCATCGGCCCGGTCCGGCGCGGCGCTGAGGGCGCGGGGGCGTTGCCAGCCAGGCATCGGTACGGGACGATCGGGCGACCAACGACGGCGGGAGACGGTGTGCTCAGCAGCGGTACCTTCAGCTACACCGTCCAGGCCCGGTGCTCACCCGCCGAGGCGGCTGCGTTGCTCAGCGACCTGACCCGGCAGGGCGAGTTGCATCCGCTGATCGTCCGGGTTCGCCGGGTGCCGCCCCGGCCCGGCGCCCAGGCCAGCTACACGATCAACGACCGGTTGGCGGCCGGTCCGCTGCGCTTCCGGACCACCTACCACGCGGACGTGCTGATCAGCGAGGCCGACGAGATCGTCATGGTTGCCCGCCAGTGGCCGGCCACCACCGTGCGAAACCACACCCGACTACGCGCCGAGCCGGACGGCCTGGTCCGCATCGACGTCGAGATCACCCTGACCGCGCCGACGCCGCTGTTCCGGTACGCGTTCCGCCAGGCCCAAGCCGCTCACCTCGCCCTCGCCACCCGGCTGGGCGCCGCCCTCGACCGCACCGGCAACCCCCCGCCCACCTGACCCGCCCCGCCCCGCCCGCTGTCGCCGCCCTACCCGCTTTACGCGCCCGCTGCGTCGATCTTGCAGTTCCGGTTGTCGATATCTGTGGGATGCCCCATGTGTCGGGACAGTAAATGCAAGATCGCGGAGTCGGGGCAGGTCGCTTGCGCGTAACGCGTCGGCACTGACCTGCTGCCCGCGTCCAGCGGCCGCGGCCCCTAGATCGTGGTTGCGGCGCGATCGCGGCTCGTGCGGGCGGGGCGGGAGGCGGGACGCCGGCCCCACGGCTTGTAGGTGGACAGCACCGTCGCGATGATCATCAGGCTGGTCGACACCGCTGGCGCGATGACCAGGTCGGCGCGATCCCGTGCGGGCAGGGCGGCGCCGACCGCTCCCGCGTGACGCAGGTTCGGGGTGAGCAGGAACAGCACCAGCCCGACCATCACCGTGGTGAGCACGAGCTTGACCAGCACCCAGCGGTGGCGCAGCAGGCCCCACGGGGTGAGTAGCGAGCTGGCGACTCCGATCAGCCAGACCAGGACGCTCAGCGGCGCGAACAGCACCGTGCCGACCAGGGCCGTTACCGGATAGACCACCGCCGGGTCGGCACCCCGCTGCACGGCGATGCCGAGGGTGAGCAGCACCAGGTCGGCGCCGAGCCAGCCGAGCGAGGTGACGAGGTGCAGGGTGAGCAGAGCCTTGCGGGTGGTGGGTCGGATCCGAGGCATACCGCGATGCTGCCCGCCGACCGCGGCCGGGTCGTCCGACGAGCGACGACATCAGGGGTACGCCCGGCGACGTAGCCCGGCCCCGGACGCACGTGATGCCTGCGAGCCATCAAACGACTCACAGGCATCACGACGCGTGGGTCAGTAGACCGACAGGTGTACGTGGTTCGTGTGGTCGGTCGACGGGGTGCCCTGCGCCCCGCTGTACGACTTCCACCCGCTGCTGGGCAGCCAGATCTGCCTGTACCAGATCACGTAGAGCACGGCGAGCCGGTCCGCGTTGCGGATGAAGTACGCGGCCAGGTTGTTGCCGTACGTCTTGTCGCCGCCGGTCGCGTTACCGCCGAAGCCGCCCTTCTGCGCCGCGAAGTCGCAGGCCCGGCCCTTCGGGTGTTCACCGGAGCCGCTGGGGCGGTGGCACGAGACGTACCGGGTGAATCCCGCGGCCTTGGCCTGGTTGAGCGCGTGCAGGGTGCGGGGGGTGATGCAGCCGTTGGCCGGGGTGGGGTCGTTGACGCTGCACGACTCGGAGGGCCAGGAGCCGTCGGAGTTGCGCGGCGCGGCCGTCGCGTTGGCGCTGGAGGTGCCCCGGTTGGAGCCGGTGTCGGCGGTGGTCTGCGGTTTGGGTGCCGTGGCCACGGTCAGGGCCCGTTCGGCCTGCTCCTTGCGCTTGGCCATCACCGCGACCTGCTTGCGCTGTTCGGTGATCTCGCCGTCCAGGGCGACCCTGGTGCGGTTGGCCTTGTCCTTGCTGTTCAGCAGGTCGCGCAGCACCCGGTCCTCGTTGGCCGCCACCGCGTCCAGCGCGGCCGCCCGGTCCATGAAGCCTTCCGGGGTGTTGCTGTTGAGCAGCGCCGACATCGCGCCGAGTCGACCGGTGCGGTAGGCGACTTCGGCGATTTCTCCGACCTTGCCGTTGCGCTGGTTGATCTCGACCTCGATGGTCTTCAGCTGGGTGGCGAGCTGCTTCTGCCGTTGCACGGAGGTGTCCAGGGCGCGCTTCGCGTCCAGGTAGCCCTTGCTGGCCGCCTCGAGTTGGGCCCGCAACGCCGGGGTGCCGCCCTCCTCGTCGGAGTCGGGTGCGGCGGCCCGCAGGCCGGTCGGGGGAGCGGCCGAGGCGGTGCCGGCCGGAAGCGCGACGCCGAGGGCGAACATCGCGACGATCAGGGCCGCCAGTCGGGCGGCGGGTGGTCGTGCTGGTGCCACTGCGCATGTCCTTCCGTCAGCCGCCGACCGGGTTAGCTGACGGGTTCGGGACGGAAGATCCCTACCGCTGACGCGGATACACCCCAGGAACATGGTTCCCCGGTTCGCCCAGTTGGGCGATTAGGCGGCGACCGCCACCGGCGCCGGGAGGGCGCCGCCTGGTGGAGGCCGGGACCGAGCCTACCGGTGCAGGTGGGGCGGCTGCAGCCAATGTGACGGACGGTGCGTGCGTTCACCACGGAAAATTACGGCTCCGTCACCATTCGATGGAGCCACAGGCTCCAGAAGCGGCGCCGGGCTCGATCTGCAACGTCGCGTGCTCGATGCGAAAGTCGTCATGCAGGGCCGTACGCGCCGCGGTGAGCACCGCGCCGACCTCCGCGCCGGGTGCCATGGTCAGGTGAGCGGAGGCCACCTCCATGCCCGAGGTGAGCGTCCAGACGTGCAGGTCGTGCACCTCGACGACCCCGGGGACGGCGGCGAGCCGGTCGTGCACGGCCGTCACCTGGAGGTGCTCCGGGGCGGCCTGCACCAGGATGCGGATGGCGGCGCGGGCCAGCCGCCAGGTGCGCGGCAGGATGAACACGCCGATGGCGACCGCGACCAGGGGGTCGGCCCACCACCAGTCGGTGACGGTGATGAGCAGCGCCGCGCCGATGACGCCGAGCGAGCCGAGCAGGTCACCGAGCACCTCCAGGTAGGCGCCCTGGAGGTTGATGCTCTCCCGGGCCCCGGCGCGCAGCAGCGCGAAGGCGGCGATGTTCGCGAGCAGGCCGAGCACGGCCACCGCGAGCATCGGGCCGGCGATGACCTGGTGTGGGTCGCCGAAACGGCGGATCGCCTCGATCACCACGTAGATCGCGACGCCGGAGAGCAGGACGGCGTTGGCCAGCGCGGCGAGCACCTCGAGCCGGTAGAGCCCGAAGGTGCGCTGCGGGTCGCCGGTGGCCCGCCGGGTCGCCGTGATGGCGGCGAGCGCCATCCCGATGCCGAGCACGTCGGTGAACATGTGCCCGGCGTCGGAGAGCAGGGCGAGCGAGCCGGTGTGCAGGGCGGCCACCGCCTCGACCACCATCAGGGTGGCGAGCAGCCCGAATGCCGCCCAGAGTCGACCTCGGTGCTGGTGTGCGGCATTGGCGACGGACCCATGGTGGTGGTCATGACCTGCGCCCACGAAAACCACCTTCCGCCGCTGGTCGGGACCCGGTCAAATGTATGCTCACATCGCTATGTGTGCAAGTGTGCGGGGCAGCGCCTTCGCTGGCGGCAGTCCGCACACGTCAGCCGGTCGGGTCGATGGTGGTGAGCCGCTGGGTGGCTCGGGAGAGCGCCACGTACAGGGTGCGCACCCCGGCGCCCGGATCCGCCCGGATCTCGCTCGGGGCGACCAGCACCACTCCGTCGTACTCCATGCCCTTGGCCTCCAGGCTGGTCACCACCTGCAACCTCGGCGCGCCGAGCGCGCCCAGCCACCCCGCGACCTCGTCCCGGCGGGGGACCGGCGTGATCACGCCGACCGTGCCCTCCACCTCGGCCAGCAGGCCGGCGGCGGCCTCCACGGTCGCGGTCTCCAACCCCGTCGCGGGCACCACCAGCTCCACCGGCTCGACCCCGGTGGAGCGCACGGCGGTCGGCAGCGGCAGGTCCGGGTAGAGCCGACGGATCTCCGCCGCCGCCACCGCGAAGATCTCCGCCGAGTTGCGGTAGTTGGTGGTGAGCGTGAAGTCGTGTCGCTTGCGCCGGCCCAGCGCCTGGTCGCGGGCTCGGGTCAGCTCCTCCGGATCGCCGGTCCACGCGGTCTGCGCGGGGTCGCCGACCACGGTCCAGGAGGCCAGTCGGCCGCGTCGACCGATCATCCGCCACTGCATCGGCGAGACGTCCTGCGCCTCGTCCACCACCACGTGCGCGTACTCTCGGTAATCCTCCGGACGCTCCCGGGCCGCCGCGCGGGCGGCCCGCTGCCGTTCACCGAGGGTGCTCAACTCACGGACACCCCCGGCGAGCTGGAACGGATCGCGTCGCGCGCGGGCCGGCTGCGCGGGCTTACCGAGCAGCGCGTCCAACTCGTCCAGCAGCGCCACGTCGGCGATGGTCAGCCCGGCCGAGTCCAAGTCCCGGTACGCGGCGTTGAGCAGCCGGATCTCCGCCGAGGAGAGGATCCCCCCGGCGTACCGGCGCAGCCGGTCCGGCTGCGCCAGCCAGCCGAGCACATGCCGGGGGTGCAGCCGAGGCCACCACGCCTTGAGGAACTCCCGGAACTCCGACCGCTCGGCGATCTCCGCCTCGAAGGCCGGTTGTTCCGGCAGCCGACCGCTGCTCAGCTCACGGGCCTGCGCCCAGAGCGCGGCGAACACCCCGTCGAAACCGGCCCGGCGCACCTCGTTGCGTCGTGCACCGCGTTGCAGTGCGCGGTCCCGGATCCGGTCCAGCGCGGCCCGGTCCAGCCGCAGCAGCGTGCCGCGGTAGAGCAGCCGCAGCTCACCCGGGCCGCCCGGCACCGCGTCGCGGGCCGCCCGCTCCAGCACCCGGCGCATTCGCAGCGAGCCCTTCACCGCCGCCACCTCGGGCGGGTCGGGGCGGGTGGCGGTCATCCCCGGGAAGAGGGTGCCCAGCGAGTGCAGGGTCGCGGTGTCCTCACCGAGCGACGGCAGCACGGAGCCGATGTACTCGACGAAGACCGACGACGGGCCGACCACCAGGATGCCGCCGCCGGCGTAGCGGCTGCGGTCGGAGTACAGCAGGAACGCGGCCCGGTGCAGGGCGACAGCGGTCTTGCCGGTCCCGGGGCCGCCCGCGACGATCGTCACCCCGGAGCCGGGCGAGCGGATCGCCTCGTCCTGCTCCCGCTGGATGGTCGCCACGATGTCGCGCATGCCCCGGCCGGTGGCCTTGGAAAGGGTGGCCAGCAACGCGCCGTCACCGACGACGGTCATCCCCTCCGGGGCGGCCGTCGGGTCCAGCAGGTCGTCCTCGATCCGGGTGACCCGCTCGGCGCGGGACTGGATGGTGCGGCGCCGCACCACGGCCAGCGGCTGCGCCGGGGTGGCCTGGTAGAAGGCGGCGGCGGCCGGCGCGCGCCAGTCGACGACAAGCGTGACGGCGTTCTCGTCGCGGATCCCCAGTCGCCCGACGTGCAGCACCTGACGGTCGCGCAGGTCCAGGCGGCCGAAGACCAGCCCCTCGTGCTCGGCGTCCAGGGTGTGCCGCCGCTGCGCCGCGTGGAAGACCATCGCGTCGCGCTCGACAAGGGCGCCGTGCGTGCCCACCCGGGCCATCCGGTAGCCGTCACGCTCCGCGCGGACGGCCGACCGCCGCAGCTCGGCCAGTCGGGCGTACACCCGGTCGAGGTGTCGTTGCTCGACGGCGATCTCCTGCTCCAGGCCGGTCTGGTCGGTCAACGCACGCTCCTTCAGAGGTCGCCGGCAGGCGGCGGGAACCGCGCGGGCCAACCGAGAAGCGTACGGCCCCGGAGCCGACCCGCCGCGCCCGAGGTGCGCGAACGTGCTCAGGCACCCGTCTCGGCGGAGACCGCGCCACGGTGAGCCGGCGGCGATGCACCACGGCGAGCCGCCGGTGATTCGGCGAGCACCCGCCGCACCACGCCGGTGAGCGCGGCGTTGACCTCGTCCGGACGTTCCATCATCAGCATGTGCCCGGCACCCGGGCAGACGGTCAGCTCGGTGGCCGGCAGAGCCGCCGCGATCGACTCGGCGCACGGCGGTGGGGTCAGCCGGTCCCGGTCGCCGACCAGGGCGGCGGCCGGCAGGTGGGCCAACGCGGCGAGGGTGTCCAGTCGGTGCTGGGTGCCGATGGAGGCGCGGAACCCGCCGATCGAGCGCAGCGAGGCCCGAGCCACCGCCGACGTCACCAGGCGGATGTCCGCCGGCTCGCAGCGGTCACCGAAGAGCATCCACCGGATGCTCGGTTGCAGTGCGTTCAGCAGTGCCCGGGGCGCGCGCCACGAGCCACACCGGGCCAGCACGCCGGCGCCGGTCGTCTCGGCCAGCCGGATCAACCGGGCGATCCGCGGCGAGAGCCCGTAGACGGTGTGCGTGTGCCCCTCGGCGGTGGTCGAGACGAAGACCAGGCCGGCGGTACGGGCGGCGAAGTGCGCGGGGTGGCGGTGGGCGTACTCCATGATCGTCATGCCGCCCATCGAGTGCCCGACCAGCACCACCGGGCCGGTCGGCGCGACAGCGTCGATCACCGCGGCCAGGTCGTCACCCAACTGCGCCAGGGTGGCCGTGGGCAGCGCCATGCAACTGGACCGGCCGTGCCCCCGCGCGTCGTAGGCGACCACCCGCACGGCACCGCCGAACGGCGGTGCCGTGAGCGCGTCGACCTGCCGGTGCCAGGCGCGCCCGTCCAGCGTCCAGCCGTGCAGCAGGATGGCGGTGACCTGGGCGTGCGTCGGACCCGTCGCCTCGACGTTGAGCCGTACACCGTCCGGCAGACCGACCTCGAACCGCTCCGGCATCGCCACCTCCCCAGGACCGCCCAGTACCACCAGCACCTCCGATACCCGCCGGTAACACCGGCTACCCGCCCTGACACCATGCCAATCTCGCAGTGGCGAACATTCCCGACCTCGCCCGTGCCGGACGGCGGCGGGCCAAGCTGAACGGCATGGTGTCGTCGGGAGCGCCCATGGGTGCGACGTCGGGGCAGGGGCGGCAGGCCGGCGGCACGCCCCGCGCCGCGCTGGCCGACCTGCTCGCCGGCAATCGGCGGTTCGTCAGCGGCCAGCCGGTGCACGGACACGACGTCACGGCCGCCGCCGCGGCCTCCGGCGACCAGCAGCCGTACGCAGTGGTGCTGGGCTGCATCGACTCCCGGGTTCCGCTGGAGGCGATCTTCGACCAGACCTTCGGCGCGATCTGCGTGATCCGTACCGGGGGGCACGTGCTCGATCGCGCGGTCTGCGGCTCGATCGAGTACGTGGTCGGCCAGCTCGGCGTACCGCTGGTGATGGTCCTCGGCCACGAGCGGTGCGGTGCGGTGCAGGCCACGGTGGAGGCGTTGCGCACCGGGCAGCGTCCCGGCGGGTCGCTGGCGCATCTGGTGGACGAGATCGCTCCGGCGGTGACCGAGGCGGGGCTCGACGATCCGGCGGTGCAGCCGCTGGCGATCCGCCGGCACGTCCGGCGCACGGTGCGCGCACTGCGCGAGGACGATCTGCTGGCCGGGCCGGTGGCCGCCGGCCGGGTGGCAGTGGTCGGCGGCCTCTACGACCTGGCCAGCGGCGAGGTCGCCCTGCTCGATCCGGGCTGACCCGGCCACCGACTGACCCGGCCCCGGACATGCGAAACCGCCCGCCGGGAACTCCCGGCGGGCGGTTTCGTTCGGTGCGGTGGGGGAGGGCTCAGCCCTCGAAGACGCCGGCCGCGACCAGGCGCTTCTCGGTGGCCTCCCAGCCGTCACCCGGGTGGGTGGCAGCCAGGTTGTTGATCTCCGCCCGGATCTTGGCGGCGTGGCCGGCGGCGGCCAGAACGCGGATCTCCTCGACGAAGGCGTCGGAGTCCGTGCGCAGGTGCGCGGTCTTGCCGTTGGTCAGGTTCCGCACGTAGGCGTGCTTGCCGCCGTTGAGCGGGATGAGGTACTTGAACTCGCCCAGCACGCTGAGGGCGCCACCCTGGCCAGCCTGGCCGGCCCGGACGGACGCGCGCGCGGTCTTAGAGGTGTTGCTCGCCACGGAGGTACTCCTTGCAAGACGTACGGGAGGACTGGACGTCCGGGGGCTGTGTGCGGGTCGTACGTGACTCGACCCGCGAAGGTGTAACGCGGCATAAGCCGCCGGTGGAACTGTACAGGACCACGACACCATGCTGGTCGTCGCGGTGTCCTGAGAGGCAACGGCGACCACCCGTCCGGCTATTCCACCCGGCGTTTTTTCCGATTCCCTGGCGCACCATGCGTCACAGGAGTCATCATGTGTTGCAGCAGCCACCCGGGTGGACGAGGTCGTAGGGGAAGACGCACCTCGCTCTCCGGGAGGTCACCGTGCCAACGCGTGGCGTCGTATACGTCCATTCGACCCCGCTCGCCGTGTGCTCACACGTCGAGTGGGCGATCGCGCGCGTCCTAGCCGCGCCGGTCAACCTGCAGTGGACGGCTCAGCCCGTCGACCCCGGCGCACGCCGGGCCGAGTGCGGGTGGACCGGTCGTCCGGGGACGGGCGCCGAGCTGGCTGCTGCCCTACGGCAGTGGCCCATGATCCGTTTCGAGGTCACCGAGGAGCCGAGTCCCGGCGCCGACGGTGAGCGGTTCATGTACGTGCCAGCCCGTGGCCTGTTCCGGGCGACGGTCGGTGTGGCCGGCGACATCCAGCTCGGCGAGGACCGCCTTCGGGCGCTGATGGCGGCCTCCCGGGCCCCCGAGGCGCTGGCGCACGCCCTCGACAAGGCGCTCGGCACGGCGTGGGACGCTGACCTGGAGCCCTATCGGTACGCCGGTGACGGCGCCCCAGTGACCTTGCTCACTCGGGTTGGCTGACCCGGCGGACGGGCCGCTGGCCGTACGCCGTGGCGCCGGTGACGACCGGTAAGGTCAAGTTGCCCCGATAAGGGAGAAGCTGGTGGGATGGGCGGCGTGTCGAATCGCCCGTGGCGCGCCAGTATCGCTGTCGCCGCCCTGACCGCCCTGCTCGTCTCCGGCTGCTCAGGTGACCCGGAGCGCCCCACGCCGACGCCCAGCCCGGTCGGCACGTCCGCGGGTCCGAGCGTCCCGGCCGCGCCGCCGGCCAGCGACCCCGGCAGCCGCGCTGCCGCGCTGGTGGCGACGCTGTCCGACGAGGACCTGGTCGGCCAGGTGCTGATGCCGTACGCCTACGGCGACTCGGCGACGAAGGTCTCCGCCGGCTCGGCGGCCGGTAACCAGGCCCTCGCCGGGGTGGACACCCCCGCCGACATGATCGCCAAGTACCGACTGGGTGGCCTGATCCTGGTCGGCTTCAGCGCCGACGACCCGACCAAGGGCAACCAGGAGACCACGAACGTCGACAACCCCAAGCAGGTGCACGAGCTCACCACCGGGCTCCGTACCGCCGCCGGTCGCCTCGCCGCCGGTTCGGCGCCGCTGCTCATCGGCACCGACCAGGAGTACGGCGTCGTCACCCGCGTGACCGACGGGGTCACCGTGCTGCCCAGCGCCCTCGCGGCCGGCGCGGCCGGTGACCCGAAGCTCACCGAGGCCGCCTGGCGGGCCGCCGGCGCCGAGTTGGCCGCGATGGGCATCAACATCGACTTCGCCCCGGTGGCCGACGTGCTGGCCACCCGCAGCACCGTGATCGGCTCCCGGTCGTACGGCGCCGACCCGAAGCAGGCCGCCGCGCAGGTGGGCGGCGCGGTCCGTGGCCTCCAGGCGATCGGGGTCGCGGCCACCCTGAAGCACTTCCCTGGGCACGGCCACAGCGCCGACGATTCGCACCAGGACCTTCCGGTGCTCACCCAGTCCGCCGCGGCGTTGCAGAGCGGCGCGTGGCCGCCGTTCACCGCCGGGATGGACGCGGGCGCGATGGCCGTGATGTCCGGTCACCTGGACGCGCGCGCGATCGACCCAGGGACCCCGGCGACGTTCTCGCACAAGCTGCTCACCGACGTGCTGCGCGGTCAACTCGGCTTCAAGGGCGTGGTGATCACCGACGGGATGAACATGCCCCCCGCGATGCGCTGGGCTCCCGGCGAGGCGGCGGTCCGGGCGCTCAACGCCGGTAACGACCTCATCCTGATGACCCCGAACGTCGGTCAGGCGTACGACGGGCTGCTCGCCGCGCTGCGCGGTGGATCGCTGCCCCGGACCCGGCTGGTCGAGGCAGTCACCCGGGTACTGACCATGAAGTTCCAGCTCGCGGAGCTGCCGGCGGCGCAGATGTCCACGCTGAACACCCCGGAGCACCGGGCGGCGGCCGACGCGCTGGCCGCCGCCGCCGTCACCGTGCTGCGCGGCGCCTGCGGCAAAGCGGTACGCGGGCCGGTCACCGTCACCTCGTCCGGCGGTCGGGACGGCACCCGGGCCACGCTCACCGCCGCGCTGACCGCCGCCGGGGTGCAGGTCAAGCCCAGCGGCGGCACGATCGTGCACCTGGTGGGCTACGGCGACGGTGCCAAGGACCTGAGCCCCGACGCGGCGGTCACGGTCGCCATGGACACCCCGTACGTGCTGGCCGACGCGAAGTCACCGACGCTGCTGGCGACGTACTCCTCCAGCCGGGCGTCGATGACCGCCCTGGCTGCCGTGCTCGCCGGCAAGGCCCGGCCGGGCGGCCGGTCCCCGGTGGCCGTTCCCGGACTGCCGGCGACGACCTGCGGTACCTGACCGTCCGGAACGGACAGGTCGCGCCCACCTCACTCGCCCTTCGCGAGCCCTCGCACCGCGAGCCGGTACGCCGGCAGCACGTCGGTCCGTTCGGTGATCAGCCCCTCGTTGACAGCGAAGACGAGCGTCTGCCCCGCCGACTGGACGGCCAGCGCCCAGTTCCGCGACGCATCCTCCTCCTCGACGAGCGGGTTGGTGGCGAGCCAGGTCATCTCGGTGGCGTCGAAGCCGCCGGCGCGGAGGTCGCGGAACTGTTGGTCGGCGACCGTCTCGCCGGCCCCGGCGGCGAAACTCTCCAGCGCGGCGCGCGGCGTGACCGTCGGCGAGTCCGCCGCCCAGATCCGCAGGAATCCGCCGCCGGCCGACCGGCCGTCCACCTCGCAGCGCACGGTGCTGCCGCCGCGCTTGGTGAGCGCCTCGCCGACCAGCTCGGCCAGCTCGCCCTTGGGAGGCTCGATCGCCTTGGCCGTCCACCCGTCGGCCAGCGGAAACGTCACCGGTACCGGGCAGGGGGAACTAGTGCCGCCGGTGGTGCCGCCGGGCGACGCCGTGGTCGTCTCGTCGTACCACGGCTCGCCCGTGGCCTGTGGGGCCGGCCCGCCGGCGGCGGGCCCGGCGGGAGCGGCGGCGTCGTCGCCGCAGCCGGCCAGCAGGCCGAGGGCGAGCGCCGCCGACACGGCGACGCGGGTACGAGTGTCCATCGTGGTGATCCCCGTCAGTCGATCTTCAGTCGGCCCATCTAAGCCGTGCGGACTCTCGACGTCAATCCGGATCGCTGCACCCCCGACCGAAATCGGGTCGCCTCGCCCCCGGTCGGTCTGACAGCCTCGCTCCATGGGGGCGGCAGCAGGATTCCGGCACGTGCAACGGGCGGACGGCACCGTGGTGATCACCCACCACGGCCGGGTCGCCGGCACGCTGCGCGGCGCTCGGGCCGCGGAGTTCCTGGCCGAGGTCGACGACGACCCGCAGTTGGTGATGGCCCGCTGGACCGGCAACTACCGCCACGGCAACGAGCGCACCGCGAAACAGCACCCCCGCAACCGAGGTTGAACGACGCAAAGGGCCCCTCCTCTCAAGAGGAGGGGCCCTTTGCGGGATATCAGGGGCGGGCGAAGACGAGCGCCACGTTGTGGCCGCCGAAGCCGAACGCGTTGTTCAACGCGGCCGGGATCTCCATGTGGCGGGCCTTGTGCGCGGCGACATCCAGGGTGAGGCCTGGCTCGGGGTCGTCGAGGTTGATCGTCGGAGGAACGACACTGTCGCGGATCGCCAGGATGGTGGCGATCGACTCCAGCGCACCGGCCGCACCGAGCAGGTGACCGGTCATCGACTTCGTCGCGGACAGCACCGGGTGGTCGCCGAGCGCCTTGTGCAGCCCGCCGATCTCCAGCATGTCCCCGACCGGGGTCGAGGTGGCGTGCGCGTTGACGTGCACGATGTCCCGCTTGGCCACGTCCGCGTCGGCGATCGCCTTGGCGATTGCCCGGATGGCGCCCTCGCCCTCGGCGTGCGGCTGCACGATGTCGTACGCGTCGGAGGTGATGCCGGCGCCGGCGAGGCGCGCGTACACCCGGGCGCCCCGGGCCGCGGCGTGCTCGGCCCGCTCCAGCACCACGATGCCGGCGCCCTCGCCGAGGACGAAGCCGTCCCGGCCCCTGTCCCACGGGCGGGAGGCGCGCTCCGGGTCGTCGTTGCGGGTCGACATGGCCCGCATCGAGCTGAAGCCGGCGATCGGCAGCGGGTGGATGACCGCCTCGGTGCCGCCGGCCACCACCACGTCGGCCCGGCCGGAGCGGATGATGTCCAGACCGAGGGCGATCGCCTCGGCGCCGGTGGCGCAGGCGCTGGCCACCGAGTGCACGCCGGCCTTGGCGCCCAACTCCAGCCCGACCCAGGCGGCCGGACCGTTCGGCATCAGCATCGGGATGGTGTGCGGGGACACCCGCCGTGGCCCGGAGGCCTCCAGGATGTCGTCCTGGGCGAGCAGGGTGGTGGCACCGCCGATGCCGGAGCCGACGCTGACGGCCAACCGCTCCCCGTCGAGGTCGGAGCCGGCGAGGCCGGCGTCCGCCCAGGCCTGCTGCGCCGCGATGATCGCGATCGCCTCGGAACGGTCCAGGCGGCGCAGGCGGACCCGGTCCAGCACCTCGGACGGCTCCACGGCCAACTGGGCGGCGATCCGGACCGGCAGTTGCGCGGCCCACTCCTGGGTGAGGGCACTCACCCCGGAGCGGCCGGCGAGCATTGCGTCCCAGGTCGACGCGACGTCCCCGCCAAGCGGGGTCGTCGCGCCGAGCCCGGTGACGACGACGTCAGGACGACTCATGATCAGGACTGCGCCGCGATGTAGCTGACAGCGTCGCCGACGGTCTTGAGGTTCTGCACCTCGTTGTCCGGGATCTTGACGCCGAACTTCTCCTCGGCGGCGACCACGACCTCAACCATGGAGAGCGAGTCGACGTCGAGGTCGTCGGTGAAGGACTTCCCCTCGGCCACGTCGTCCGGGTTCACCCCGGCAACCTCTTCGAGGATCTCGGCGAGGCCGGTGGTGATCTCGTCACGGGTCATTGCGGTTGGTTCCTTTCATCGGGGTTCTCCGGCGGCCGGCGTCGCCGACCGCCGCTCCTGGACGCGTACGCGCCCGAGGGGGTCATCAGGGGCAGCGGACGACCTGACCGGCGTAGGTCAGGCCACCGCCGAAGCCGAACAGCAGCACCGGTGCGCCCGAGGGCACCTCCCGGCGCTCGACCAGCTTGGACAGGGCCAGCGGCACGCTCGCCGCGGAGGTGTTGCCGGACTCGACGATGTCCTTCGCGATGATCGCGTCGGGGATGTTGAGCCGCTTGGCGATGCCGTCGATGATCCGGGCGTTGGCCTGGTGCGGCACGAACGCGGCCAGCTCCGACGGGTCGACCCCGGCCCGCTCGCAGGCCTGTAGCGCGAGCGGCGCGATCGCGGTGGTGGCCCAGCGGAACACCGCCTGCCCCTCCTGCTGGATGTACGGGCGCCAACCCTCGATGCGGACCGCGTCGCTCTTGTCCGGCACCGAACCCCAGACGACCGGCCCGATGCCGGTCGGCTCGTCGTCGGCGGTGGCGGAGACCACCGCGGCACCGGCCCCGTCCGCGAAGATGATGCAGGTGGAGCGGTCGGTCCAGTCGGTGAAGTCGGACAGCTTCTCCGCGCCGATGACGATCGCGTTGCGCGACGCCCCAGCCCGGATGGCGTGGTCGACGGTGCCCAGCGCGTACGCGAAGCCCGAGCAGGCGGTGTTGAGGTCGAACGCGCCCGGCGCGGTGATGCCCAGCTTGGCGGCGACCCGGCAGGCCACGTTGGGGCTGCGGTCGATGGAGGAGCAGGTGGCGACCACGACCAGGTCGATGTCGGCGGCGGTCAGGCCCGAGTTGGCCAGCGCCTTGCCGGCAGCAGCGGCGGCCATGTCGGCGACCGTCTCACTGTCGGCGATCCGCCGGCTGACGATGCCGACCCGGTCGCGAATCCACTCGTCGTTGGTGTCGACGAGCTGGGCGATGTCGTCGTTGGTCACCACCCGGGACGGCTGGTAGTGCCCCATCGAGACGATGCGACTGCCAGTCATGAACGACCTCCGATACGGGCGATCAGGTCCCGTGCGGCCGGCAGGTCGTCCGGGGTGTTGAGGGTGACGATCTCCGGGGCGCCGTCGCCCTTGAGTTCCCGCTTGACCAGGCCAGCGAGGGTGCCGGCCGGGGGCAGCTCGATCACGCCGGTGACCCCGAGGTCGGCCAGCGTACGCATGCACAGGTCCCAGCGCACCGGCGCGGTGACCTGACGAACGAGGCGCTGCACCATGGCCGCGCCGTTGTCGACAGCGGTGCCGTCGAGGTTCGACAGCAGGGTCCGGACCGGGTCGGCGGGGCTGATCCCGGCGGCCTCCGCGGCGAGCGCGGTCTCGGCCGGAGCCATGTACGGGGTGTGGAACGCGCCGGCCACCTGGAGTCGGATGATCCGGGTCCGGGTGGGCGGCGCGGCGGCGAGCTTGTCGAGCCCGTCCAGGGCGCCCGCGGCGACGATCTGACCGGCGCCGTTGCGGTTGGCCGGGTAGAGCCCGTTCGCCTCGATCGCGGCGATCACCTCGTCGGGGTCGCCACCGAGCACCGCGGCCATTCCGGTCGGCTCCAGCGCGCACGCGGCGGCCATCTCCCGGCCGCGGACGCCGGCCAGGGTGATCGCGGCGTCGGCCGACAGCACACCGGCCAGGGCGGCGGCACCCAACTCGCCGACGCTGTGGCCGGCGGTGAGCGCGACGCCGTCCAGCGGCAGGTGCTCGGCCGCGAGCAACGCCGCGGCGACCAGCAACGGCTGGGTGCGGGCGGTGTCCTTGATCTCGTCGGCGTCGGCGGCGGTGCCCAGGTGCAGCAGATCGACCCCGGCCAACGCCGACCAGTCGCGCAGTCGCGCCTCAGTGCCGGGCAGGTCGAGCCAGGGGGTCAGGAAGCCGGGTTTCTGAGAACCCTGGCCGGGACTAAGTACGGCGAGCACGTCTATGACTCTCCCGGATAAAAGCGGGTAACGCGGTGCCGCCTTCGACCAAACCACACTAGAACCTTTAGAGGTTTCTTACAAAGATCGGCGAGGATCGTCCTCGGTTTGGGCGGATTTCCGGGTAGCCGGGGTCATTGTCTGAGTTGGGATTGGCGAGGCCAGCGGTGCGACCGGATCCAACCGACCCACTGTCAGCGCGACCTGAAGGGCGAACGCGTCGCGCGGCGACAGTGGAGAGAACCCGGTCACCTCGGCGATCCGGCGCAACCGGTAGCGCACCGTGTTCGGGTGCACGAACAGTGCCCGGGCCGCGCTCTCCAGCGTGCCCCCGGCGGCCAGGAAGGCGTCCAGGGTCGCCAGCAGTTCCCCACCGGCGCGCACCAGCGTCGCGTACACATCGTGACGCAGCCGCCGACGGGCCTCCGCGTCGCCGGCGAGGGCCCGCTCCGGCAGCAGGTCCGCAGCCGGCACCGGCCGGGGCGCGCTCGGCCAGGCCGGTGCGGCGCGAAAGCCGGACAGCGCGGCCCGCGCCGACTCGGTCGCCTCGTCGAGGCTCGGTACGGCGGGACCGACCACCACCGGGCCGTCCCCGAACGCGCTCAGCAGCTTCGCCGTGGCGGTCAGCGGGTCAGGTGCGCCGCCCAGCACGATCACCAGCCGGTCGCCGTGGACGCCGCCGATCACCTCCACGCCGATCCGGCGGGCCTGGCGGTAGACCACGTGCAGCACCGCGGAGACCTCGCCGCCGGGCGACCGACCGACAGCCACCGCCACCGGCGGTGCGTCCGCCCAGCCGAGCGCGGCGGCCCGACTGGCCAGGACGTCCGGCGAGTCACCGCGCAACAGCGCATCGACGAGCAGCGCCTGCAACCGGGCGTCCCAGGCGCCGCGCGACTCGGCGGCCCGCGCGTACACCCGGGCGGCGGAGAACGCGATCTCCCGGGAGAAGCGCAGCACCGCCTCGCGTAGCTGCTGCTCCTCGCCCGCGGCGGCCAGGTGCGACACCTGCTCCTCGACCACGTCGATCGTCACCTTGATCAACGCCACGGTCTGCTGGAGGGTGATCGACCGGGCCAGCGCCTGCGGGGCGGCGGCGAAGACCTCGTCCGAGACCTCCTGGGTGCTGTCCGCAGTGCCGCCGCCCTCGCGCAGCCACTGCACCAGCGACCTCGCGCCCGCCTGGGCCACCAGCATCACCCAGGAACGCTGGTCGGCCGGCAGTGCCCGGAACCAGGGCAGCGTCTCGTCCATCCGGGCCACGCTGGAGGTGGCCAACGCCCCCGCCGATCGTTCGATCCGGCGCAGCGTGGCCGACAGCTCCCCACCGCCCGGCGTACTCACCGCCCTAGCCTGACATGTCGTGACCAGGCCAACCACGTCGGCACCGGTCCGCCGACCACTGCCGGCGCGCTCAGCTGGACCGTCTCACGACCGCGGGGGAGCGGGCAGGCCCACCTCCTGGGCCAGGATCGCGGCCTGCACCCGGCTGCGCAGGTCCAGTTTCGCCAGGATCCGGCTCACGTGGGTCTTGGTGGTGCTCTCCGCGAGCACCAGTCGATCGGCGATCTGCTGGTTGGACAGGCCCAACCCGAGGCAGGCCAGCACGTCACGCTCGCGTGGGGTGAGGGTGCCCAGCGCCGCCCGGGCGTCCGCCGACGCACCCGGCGCGGTGGCCGCGAATGCGGTGATCAGCCGGCGGGTCACAGTGGGCGCGATGAACCCGTCGCCCCGCGCCACCGTCCGCACCGCGCTGACCAGGCCCTCTGCGTCGGTGTCCTTGAGCAGGAACCCGGCCGCGCCGGCCCGCAACGCCCCGAAGACGTACTCGTCCAGGTCGAAGGTGGTGAGCACCAGCACGTCGGCGAGCCTGTCGCTGACGATCGCCCGGGTCGCGGAGATCCCGTCCCGGTGCGGCATCCGTACATCCAGCACCGCCACGTCGGGGCGCAGCTCCCGGCACAGGCGCACCGCGGCGTCGCCGTCGGCCGCCTCGCCGACCACCTCGATGCCCGCTGAGCCGCTCAGGATCAGGGCCAGTCCGGCCCGTACCGCCGGCTGGTCGTCGGCGAGCACCACCCGTACCGTCGCCGGGCCCGCGTCGTCCGGCGGCCGCACCGGCCCGGTCACCCGCCCTCCCCGGTGGGCAGGGCCGCTCGCACCTGCCAGCGGCCGTCGTGCGGCCCGGCGGTGAGCCGACCGGCCAGCAGGGTGGCCCGCTCCCGCATGCCAATCAGCCCGGCCCCGGCGCCCGGCAGCCCGACCCCGCCCCGGCGGACCGGGTTCTCCACCGTCAGCACCACCTCGGCCGGCCGGTACGCGATCGTCAGCTCCGCCTCACCCGTGCCGTGCTTGAGCGCGTTCGTCAGCGACTCCTGCACGATCCGGTACGCGGCGAGGTCCACCCCCACCGGCAACGCGCCCGGCGTGCCGTCGGTCCGAACCCGCACCGTGAGACCGGCCGCCCGCACCCGGTCGACCAGTCCGTCCGCCTCGGCCAGCCGCGCGGTGACCACCTCCGGCGTGGCCGGGTCGGCGTTGGTCCCGGGCTCGCGCAGCACCTCGATCATCTGACGCATCTCGGCGAGGCCCTGCACGCTGCTCTCCCGGATCACCCGCAACGCCGACTCCACCTGACCGCGATCCAACCCGGGCACGGAGAGCACTGCGGTGGCGTGGATGGCCACCGCGCTGAGGTGGTTCGCGACCACGTCGTGCAGCTCCCGGGCCATCCGGGCCCGTTCGGCGCTGACCGCCTGCCGACGGTCCAACTCGACAAGCCGGGCGGTCTGCTCGGCCCGCGCCCGCTCGGCAGCGGCCTGATCGCGGTACTGCCGCACACTGATGCCGGTCAGGACCGGCAGCAGCCCGACGAGCACCACCAGCACCCCGAGCGCCGCCCCGCGCCACTGGCCGTACCCGAGCACGCCGCCGATCGCCCCGACCAGGCTCAGCGCCACGGTGATCCGCAGCAACCACCGCCACAGCCGGGGCGGACCGTACACGCAGGCGTCGTAGAGCACCTGCGTGTAGATCAGGACCGTGCCCAGCGAACTGCCCAGCGCCGTGTCGACCACCAGCGCGCCGGTCCCCACGGCCAGGCTGGCGCGCGGTGCGACCCGCCGTAGGCCGACGGCGACGCAGACCGCCACCAGCGGCGGCAGGAACAACGCCGACGGCACGTCCGTGCCCGGACGAACCTGCGGTTGCCAGCCCAGGGTGTACAGCACCAGGCCACCGGCCAGCGACGCGCAGGCCAGCAAGAGGTCGCGGCCGAGGGTGCCGGAGTCGAGCCACGGTGGCGCACGCATGCCCCGATCCCACCACAGTCGTCGCCCGCCGAACTCCGACCGGGGGAGGACCTTGACCGCACCACCATGCGCCGAAAGGGGTACGCGGACCCTTACCGACCGTCAGGACGGTCCTCGGCCGTGACGCGTTGGGTGAACGGCACGCAAAGAAGCTGCGAACTGCGTAACCGGGCCCCGCGCTCAGCGGCGTCTTCGAGGACCGGCCGGTCCGGACCCCGGGTACGCTGCGCGCGGCCCGTCGGTCCCGGCCAGTACGGTGACAGGGCACCTCGGGGAGAGCATCCGAGGGTGAGGCGAGCGTGAGGAGACCGGGGATGGCGCACGGGGAGGCCGAGCACGGCTGCGCCCAGGGCGAGCCCTGCCGGCCGGGGCACCACGACCCGCAGGCGGCTGGCAAGCACCGCCGGCCGGTCGGCGGCGCACCATCGCATCCGGTGGAGCCACTGCACGGGCGCGTCGATGACGAGCCCGTGCTGCCGCGTCAGCGCTCCGCCGAGCCCGCCGGTCTCGCCGAGCCCGACTCGGATGTCCCCGCTGGTTGCCTCAGCGAACTTCCCGGCTGGGCCGGGGCGCACCGGCACGGCGCGGTCCGACCGCGGCCGCGGGCCACCCGCCGGGAGCGCCCACCGCGCCGCTGGTGCTGAGCACCGCCGACGCACTCGCTGCATAGGCGAGTGCGTCGGGTCAGCGCGTGCGCCGGCGGATCAGCAGTGCGATCCCGGCGAGGCCGACCGTGATGGTCAGCATTACGCCGACGTTGAGCAGCAGCAGGTGTTGCAGGTCGCCGAGCGCCTCGTCGAGGTCCTTCGCCGGGTCGAGCGTGTCCTCCGGGAGCACGCGCTCGCCGCCGCCCGCGCCGCCACTGACAGTGTCGAACTGCCGCTCCAGCGGCACACCGGCGGTGCGCAGGGTCTCGGACATGCTGAGCCGACCCAGGAACCACCCGGCGCTGGTCTTGCGCCCGTCCGGCTGCTTCGCCGGCCGGTAGACGCGGGGGCCGCCGATCGCCTTGGGATAGAGGTCGTAGGTCTGCTTCGGCGTCTCGCCGGCGAGCACCACGACAGTGTATTTCGGACCGAGGTTTGCTGCCTTCGGACCGGTCGGCATGCCGGTGCGAGCGAGGAAGTTGACCTGGTCGACGACCGCGCCCACGAGGGCGGGCTCCTTGTCCGCGTGCAACCGCAGCGGCTCGGACAGCCCCGTGCCGGTGATGTCCACTCCGGCGGGTGCCGGCTTCGGCGCCGCCGAGGCCGAGCCGGCGGTGCCAAGCGACAGCAGAGCCACCGCCAGCGTGCCCGCCAACACGGCGGCCAACCGCCTCATGTGTCGGACCATCCCGCCTCCTCGCCCCGTTCGATGGATGGCTTCGTCGTGACGTCTGGACCGATCTGCCGGTGCGGCATCGACCGGATGGTCGCGTCCACTCCTACAGACTCCGCAGAACGTCGATGAGTTGCAGCTTTCGGAACAGTAATTGGAACTATCTGCGATCTCTGCTCGACTAATGAGGAGCCGTTTGATCAGCGGGCGGATCGTACCCTTACGGAGGGGTTCATGGGGGGCAGGGTTACACGTACGGTGCGGGTCATGCCAGTGGTGCTCGGCGTGGCGTTCGGTGTGTCGTTTCTGGTGCCGGCGACTCCGGCCGCCGCCCACAACCAGCTGACCGGCAGCAACCCGCTCGACGGCGCCCGCGTGGCGACGGCACCCGCCCGCGTCGAGCTGCGGTTCCTCGCCAAGCCGTCGCCGACTACGACGAAGATCACAATAACCGGACCGGACAATGTGGTCGCTGGCGGGACTCCCGCCTTCGACGGCAGTCGGGTGCGGGTGCCGTTCAAGCCGGCCGCCGCCGGGCTCTACATCGTCGGCTACCAGCTCGCGTCGTCCGACGGGCACCCGGTGAAGGGCGAGGTGCGGTTCACCCTCACCACCGGCACCGCGGCCGACCCGTCCGCCTCGCCGTCGGCCGCCGCCGGCACCAGCCCGTCCGGCTCGCCCTCGGCCGTCGGCGCGCCCTCGGCCGGGCCTACGTCGGCGACGCCCGACGGCTCGACGGCCTCGACGGTGCCGGCGGCGTCGGAGCAGTCGGACTCCGGCGGCCGCTGGTGGCTCTGGGCGCTCGGCGGTCTGGTGCTGCTCGCTGCCCTCGCGGCCGGTCTCGTGTTCCGCCGCCAGCGACGAGTTCGGTGACCGTCTGATACTCACCGCTCCCGGTGGGTCAGGTGCGCGGGTCATCCTTTGCTCTGCACCCGCGGAGGCGACGGCTACGGTCTGCGACCGGCGCCTATTGGGGTGCAGAGCAAAGGACAGGGCGATGCGGAGTTGCACCGGCGACGCGCTCGTGACGCGTCGACGAGCGACAGTCAGACCAGGCGCAGGCGGGCGGCGCGCATCCGGGTCAGGGTGCGCTCGCGACCGAGCACCTCCAGCGACTCGAACAGCGGCAGACCGACGGTGCGGCCGGTGACAGCGACCCGCACCGGCGCCTGCGTCTTGCCGAGCTTGAGGCCCCGCTCGGCGCCGACCGCCTCCAGGGTCGACTTCAACGACTCGGCGTCCCAGGACTCCAGCGCCTCGAACGCCGCGACGGCGTCGTCCAGCAGCTCGGCGGAACCGTCCTTCATCGTCTTGGTCCAGGCGGCCTCGTCGATCAGCGGTGAGGCCAGGAAGAGGAAGTCGACGTTCGGCACGATCTCGCTGAGCACCGCGATCCGCGTCTGGGCCAGCGGCGCCACTGCGGCGAACGCGTCGGCGTCGAACTCCTCAGGCTGCCACGGCGGTGGCGCGATGGTCCCGGTGCCGGTCAGCCACGGCTGGCAGGCGTCGATGAACTCGGCCACCGGCAGCGCGCGAATGTACTCGCCGTTGAACGCGCGCAGCTTCTTCTCGTCGAAGAACGCCGAGGAGAGGTTGACCTCGTCCAGCCGGAACTCGTCCTCGATGACCGACCAGGGAACGATCTCCCGGTCGCCGGAGGGGGCCCAGCCGAGCAGCATGAGGTAGTTGCGCATCGCGCCGGCCAGGTAACCCTCGTCGCGGTACGCCTCCAGGGCGACCTTGTCCCGGCGCTTGGACAGCTTCTGACGCTTCTCGTTGACCACCACCGGCACGTGCGCCCAGATCGGCGGCTTGACCCCGAGGGCTTCCCAGAGCAGTTGCTGCTTGGGGGTGTTGGGCAGGTGCTCCTCGGCCCGGATCACGTGGGTGATCCCCATGGTCATGTCGTCGACGACGTTGGCCAGCAGGAAGACCGGCGAGCCGTCGCCCCGGGCGATGACGAAGTCCTCGATGAGCTTGTTCTCGAACGTGGGCTCACCACGGATCAGGTCGACCACCACTGTCGCGCCCTCGTCGGGCGTACGGAAGCGCAGGGCGTGCCCCGGGCCGGGGCCGAGGCCACGGTCGCGGTGGTAGCCGTCATAGCCCTGGTACTGCGAGCCGGTGCGGACCTGCACGTCCTCACGGGTGCAGTCGCAGTAGTAGGCGCGGCCCGACTCGTACAGGCGCGCGGCCGCAGCCCGGTGCTCGCCCGCGTTCGCCGACTGGAAGTACGGGCCCTCGTAGCTGCCCCGGGAGATCCCGATCCAGTCCAGCGCGGAGAGGATGCCCTCGGTCCACTCGGGTTTGTTGCGCGCCGCGTCGGTGTCCTCGATGCGAAGCACGAACACGCCGCCCTGCTGCTTGGCGTAGATCCAGTTCTGCAGCGCCGAGCGGGCGCCGCCGACGTGGAACATGCCGGTCGGGGAGGGGGCGAAGCGCACACGTACTGTCACGCCCCCCAGCCTACGGCGGTACGCGACTGCTTTCCGCCACCGCCCCCTAGGGCACCGAGCGGATCTTGACGACCAGCGCGCTGCCGAGCAGGGTGACCACGGCGGTGACCGCGTAGAGCGTGGGATAGCCGCCCAGGTACACCACGAGCGGGGCGGAGAGCGCCGGGCCGAGCACCTGCGGCGCCGAGTTGGCGATGTTGATGACGCCCAGGTCCTTGGCCCGGTCGGTGGCTCGGGGCAGCACCTGGGTGATCAACGCGGCGTCCACCGAGAGGTAGACGCCGTAGCCGGCGCCGAGCAGCAGCGCGGCGACGATCGCCATCGGCCAGACCGGCGCGACAGCGAGCAGTAGCGCCGCCACCGCCATGATCAGCCCGGAGACGATCACGTAGATCTTGCGGCGGCCGGAACGGTCGGACAGCCGGCCGGCGACCACAGCGGTCAACATCATCCCGAGCGTGTAGAGCAGGATCAGCACCAGCAGGCCGCCCTCGGGGTCGGGGTGGCGCACCCCGTCGCTGAGGAAGTACAGCAGGTAGAGGGTGCCCAGGGCGTTGCCCAACTGGACCAGGAACCGGGTGATCCAGGCCCAGGCGAAATCCGGGTGCCGGCGAGGGCTGATCCACATCGAGGCCAGCAGCGCCCGCGTCCGGATCGCAGGCCGATGGGTACGCGGCAGCGGTTCGTCGGGGGTGAGCAGCGCGAACGGCAGCGACAGCAGCAGGATGGCCACGGCGATGGCCAGGTAGCCGGCGGCGTTGCCGGTGACGACGGCGGTGACCAGCACAGCGCCGAGCACCAGCCCGAGCGCCTGCGGGATGCCCACCCACCCGGAGACCCCGCCGCGCTGGCGCACCGGGACCCGGTCCGGGATGGCGGCGGTGAGGCTGGCCAGCATCGCGTTGAAGCAGACCTGCGCGGCGACCCAGCCGAGGGCGACGCCGAGGATGGTCCGTTGCTGGGCCAGCAGCACCAGGGCCGCCGCGCCGAGCACGGCCCCGCCCGCCGTCCAGACGTGCCGACGACCGAACTCACGGCCGGCGATCCGCAGGCAGGTCCGGTCGGAGAACGCACCCGCCAGGGGGTTGGCCAGCACCGCGGCCAGCGCGCCGAGGCCGGTGACCACGGCCAGCATGTTCTCCTTGTCGCCGGGCGCGATCTGCTCGATCTGTTGCGGCAGCAGCACCTGGATGGGCGTGAAGAACGCCATCCACACGCCGAGGTTGGCCGCGAAGATCAGACCGATCCAGCCGCGCCGCACCGGCACCGTCGGCTCGGCGAGTGCCGCCGGCAGCGAGGCCGGCGTCGGGTCGAGGGTGGTCACCGCGCCGACCCGGGCCGGCTGGCCGCGATCACGTCCCGCAACCAGGTGTACGACGACTTCGGCGTACGGGTCTGGGTGGCGTAGTCGACGTGCACCAGACCGAAGCGCTTGGTGAACCCCTCGGCCCACTCCCAGTTGTCCAGCAGCGACCAGACGAAGTACCCGCGGACGTCCACCCCGTCGTCGATGGCGGACCGGACCGCCCGCAGGTGCCCGTCGAGGTACGCGATCCGCTCCGGGTCGGCCACCTGCCCGTCGGCGTCGGGTGCGTCGTCGTACGCGCAGCCGCTTTCGGTGATCTCGATGGGCGGCAGCGCGTCGCCGTAGGTGTCGCGCAGCCAGCCGAGCAGTTCGCGTAGCCCGTCGGGGGCCACCGGCCAGTCGAAGGCGGTACGCGGATAGCCGTCCAGCGGCACGAGGTCGAACGGCAGGGGTGAGCCCTCCTCGGCTGCCCGTACCCCGGTGGGGTTGTAGTAGTTCACGCCGAGCACGTCGATCGGCGTGGCGATCGTGTCGAGGTCGCCGGGGTGGATGACGCTCGGGTCGAAGCCGGGCAGATCCGGGTAGCCGCGGCCCAGCAGCGGGTCGGTGAAGAGCCGGTTGTGCAGCGCCTCGTACGCCGCCCCGGCGGCCCGGTCGGCGTCGCGGTCGCCGAGCACCCGCACCGGCGAGTAGTTGTTGGCGATCGCCACCGGGCTGGAGGAGTGGGTCCGCAGCGCGGCGACCGCGAGCCCGTGCCCGAGCAGTTGGTGGTGGGCGACCGGGAAGGCGTCGAACAGCAGCATCCGGCCGGGGGCGTGCACACCCATGCCGTAGCCGAGGCTCATGTGGATGAACGGCTCGTTGAGGGTGATCCAGAGCCGGACGCGGTCGCCGAGGCGGGCGGCGGCCTTCTCGGCGTACTCGGCGAACCGGGCGGCGGTGTCGCGGTGCAGCCAGCCGCCGGCGTCTTCGAGGGGTTGCGGCAGATCCCAGTGGTAGAGGGTGGCCACCGGGTCGACGTCGGCGACCAGCAACTCGTCCACCAGGCGGTCGTAGAAGTCCAGGCCGGCAGGGTTGGCCGGGCCGGCGCCGGTGGGCTGGATGCGGGGCCAGGCGATGGAGAACCGGTACGCGGAGACGCCCAGGCCGGCCAGCAACGCCACGTCCTCGGAATGCCGGTGGTAGTGGTCGCAGGCCACCTCGCCGCTGCTGCCGTCGCTGATCCGCCCGGGGGAGCGCGCGAAGGTGTCCCAGATGGACGGAGCTCGGCCGTCGGCAGTGGCGGCGCCCTCGATCTGGTGGGCCGAGGTGGAGACGCCCCAGCGGAAGCCGGTGGGGAACTGGGGCATCGGTGCGGTCGACATGCGCCCTCCCGGTCAACGTGAAACGTGCTCGGGACTTTAGGGCGCTGTCGATGAATGCGCCATAGGCCGGCCTGGCGCAATGCGCAATGGTTGATCGGCGTGTCTTTTTCCGAACCCGTCCAGGTAAGTCCGATTTAGCGCATAGAGTGCCGATATCGTGGGATGTCCTCACCGGAGGAAAGACGGAAATGATCCTCGTGGAACGCAGTGCGCACGTGGCGGCGCCAATTGAAGTGGTCTGGGATGTCGTGCAGCGGGCCGAGCAGTTGCCGGCCTGGCTGGCCGGGGTCCGTGCGGCCGAAGTGCTCTCGGGAGAGGGCTTCGGGCGGCGACAACTGGTCCAGGCGGGGCGCGGCTCGGCGCATGAGGCCGAGGTGATCGCCTACCAGGAGCCGACGCTGATCGGCTGGCGGGAACGGGCGAGGGGTGCCGGTGCTCGTGCGGAGGCGCGCACCGAAATCTACGTCCAGCTCACCGCAGACGAGGAGGAGGGCGGAACCATCGTGCGCCTCATCGTGGTCCGCTGGCCGGCCGGCCCGGTCAAGGCGGCCCTGCTGCGCCTCGGACTGCGTCGGGTCGGCGCCGACCTGGAGGACTCGCTGGCCCGGCTCACCGACCTGGCCGCCGTCGGCTGACGAGCGCCCATCCTCCCGGCGTCACCCGCGACGGCGGTGGTCCGGATCCCCGCCAGGGCCCCCGGACCACCGCCGCTCCGAACACTGAGGAGGGCCCGGCGCGGATGCGCCGGGCCCTCCTCAGTGGTGCTGGGTCAGCTGTCGCCGCCGGTCTCGCCGACCGGGGCGGCGTTGACGTCGTCGATCGCGTATTTCTTGGCGGCCTCGGCCGGCACCGTGGTCGCCACCGCGCCGCTGCGGGCGAGCTGCCGCAGCGTGGCCACCACGATCGACTCCGCGTCGACGTGGAAGTGCCGGCGCAGCGCGTGCCGGGTGTCCGACATGCCGAAACCGTCGGTGCCGAGCGACGTGTAGTCGCCGGGTACCCAGCGGGCGATCAGATCCGGTACCGCGCGCATGAAGTCGCTGACCGCGATCTTCGGCCCGTCCGCCTCGGCCAGCTTCTGCTGGATGTACGGAACCTTCGCCTCGGCGCCCGGGTTGAGCAGGTTGTACTCCTCGGTCTCCACCGCGTCACGGCGCAGCTCGGTCCAGGAGGTCACCGACCAGACGTCGGCACCAACCCCCCAGTCCTGGGCGAGGAGCTGCTGGGCCTTGAGCGCCCACTGCATCCCGGTGCCCGAGGCGAGCAGATTGGCCTTCGGGCCGTCGACCTGCGGGGCCGGCGAGTAGCGGTAGATGCCCTTGAGCAGGCCCTCCACGTCCACGTCGGCCGGTTCGGCCGGCTGGAGGGTCGGC
Source organism: Micromonospora sp. NPDC051227 (assembly GCF_044455385.1). Classification (NCBI taxonomy): domain Bacteria; kingdom Bacillati; phylum Actinomycetota; class Actinomycetes; order Micromonosporales; family Micromonosporaceae; genus Micromonospora; species Micromonospora sp. NPDC051227. The sequence goes on along the minus strand of NZ_JBITET010000012.1, from coordinate 85,793 downwards.
TCGTTGTAGACCGTCAGGTAGTAGAAGACGTTCTCCTGCGCGTCCCCGTACATCCGGTGCAGACCCTGCTCCAGAATGTGCGCGATCTCGTACGCGAACGCCGGGTCGTACGCCACCACGGCCGGGTTGGTCGCGGCGATCAGCAGCGAGTGCCCGTCCTCGTGCTGAAGGCCCTCACCGTTGAGCGTGGTCCGACCCGCGGTGGCGCCGAGCAGGAAGCCCCGGGCCATCTGGTCGGCCGCGGCCCACAGCCCGTCGGCGGTCCGCTGGAACCCGAACATCGAGTAGAAGATGTACATCGGGATCATCGGTTCGTCGTGCGTGGCGTACGCCGAGCCGGCCGCGGTGAACGAGGCCACCGAACCGGCCTCGTTGATCCCCTCGTGCAGAATCTGCCCGGTCGTCGACTCCTTGTACGACAGGAACAGCTCCCGGTCGACCGAGGTGTAGCGCTGGCCGTGCGGCGAGTAGATCTTCGCGGTCGGGAAGATCGAGTCGAGACCGAAGGTGCGGGCCTCGTCCGGGATGATCGGCACCCAACGCTTGCCGAACTCCTTGTCCTTCATCACGTCCTTGAGCAGACGGACGAAGGCCTGCGTGGTGGCCACCTTCTGCTTGCCCGAGCCGCGCTTGATGTCGGCGAACCGCTCCGGCCCGGGGATGGCCAGCCGCTTCGTGCTGGTACGCCGGGACGGCAGGTACCCGCCGAGCTGCTCGCGCCGCTCCTTGAGGTACGCCAGCTCCTCGGACTTCTCGCCCGGGTGGAAGTACGGCGGCAGGTAGGGGTTCTCCTCCAGCGCCGAGTCCTGGATGTCCAGGTAGAGCCGGTCGCGGAAGGTCTTCAAGTCCTCCAGCGTCAGCTTCTTCATCTGGTGGGTCGCGTTGCGGCCCTCGAAGTGCGAGCCGAGGGTCCAGCCCTTGATCGTCTTCGCCAGGATGACGGTGGGCTGACCGGTGTGCTCGGTGGCCGCCTTGTAGGCCGCGTAGAGCTTGCGGTAGTCGTGCCCACCCCGCTTGAGGTTCCAGATCTCGTCGTCGCTCAGCGGCTCGACCATCTTGCGGGTCCGGGTGTCACGGCCGAAGAAGTGCTCCCGCACGTACGCGCCGGACTCGGCCTTGTAGGTCTGGTAGTCGCCGTCGGTCGTGGTGTTCATGAGGTTGACCAACGCGCCGTCGGTGTCCGCGGCGAGCAGCGGGTCCCACTCACGACCCCAGACGACCTTGATCACGTTCCAGCCGGCACCCCGGAAGAACGCCTCCAGCTCCTGCATGACCTTGCCGTTGCCCCGGACCGGGCCGTCCAGCCGCTGCAGATTGCAGTTGATCACGAAGGTGAGGTTGTCCAGTTCCTCGCGAGCGGCGACGCCGATGGCGCCGAGCGTCTCCGGCTCGTCCATCTCGCCGTCGCCGAGGAATGCCCAGACGTGCTGCTGGGAGGTGTCCTTGATGCCGCGGTGCTGCAGGTACCGGTTGAACCGGGCCTGGTAGATCGCGTTCAGACCGCCGAGGCCCATCGAGACGGTGGGGAACTCCCAGAAGTCCGGCATCAGCCGGGGGTGCGGGTACGAGGGCAGCCCACCACCGGGGTGCGACAGCTCCTGGCGGAACCCGTCGAGCTGGTGCTCGCTGAGCCGCCCCTCCAGGAACGCCCGTGCGTACATGCCGGGGGAGGCGTGGCCCTGGTAGAAGATCTGGTCGCCACCGCCCGGGTGGTTCTTGCCCCGGAAGAAGTGGTTGAAGCCCACCTCGTAGAGCGACGCCGAGCTGGCGAAGGTGGAGATGTGCCCGCCGACGCCGATCTCCGGGCGCTGCGCCCGGTGCACCAGCATGGCGGCGTTCCACCGGACGTACGCCCGGATCCTCCGCTCGACGTGCTCGTCACCCGGGAACCAGGGCTCGCGCTCCGACGGGATGGTGTTGATGTAATCGGTGGTGGTCAGGGGCGGAACCCCGACCTGGCGCTCACGGGCCCGCTCCAGCAGGCGCAGCATGACGTAGCGGGCGCGTTTGGCCCCGCGTTCGTCGATGACACCGTCAAGCGACTCGACCCATTCGCTGGTCTCTTCAGGGTCGATGTCCGGAAGCTGGCTCGGTAGGCCGTCGCTGATCACCGGGCGCTTGCGTTCCGTAGCCACAGGCGTTCCCTCGGTTGTGTGTGGGATAGGTCTCTAGCGCCATCCTGCCCCCTGGTGGCACCCGTCGTCACGTCTAGGTCCCCCCGACGCGATGCTGAACACAGGTACTCGCCGGTAACTTAGCGCGACGACCGAGTGAAGACTGAGTGGTTTGACCGCTCCTCCTACCGTTGCCGCCACGAACGGACGCCGTGTCGCGGTCGCCGCGAGCATGATCGTCGTCGGGGTGGTCGGCCTGGTCATCGGCGCCGTCGCCCTCGCCTCCGGCAACCTGCCGATGGTGGGACTGGGAGACGCCGGGAGCGGGCACGTCGGCCGCCAGCGGGACGGCGACCACGACAGCCCCGACGGTACGGAGCCGGCCGGCGGCAGCGGCGACTCCGGGGGAGGCTGGTCCGGCTGGGGCTGGTCCAGCGGTGACTCCGGTGGCGGCTGGTCCGGCGGTGACTCCGGTGGCGGCTGGTCCGGTGGCGGCGACTCTGGCGGCGGTGGCGGCAGCTCCTGACCGCACCCTGCGGCAGAATGCGACGTATGCGCAGCGACGTGATCACCGTCCAGACCGGGTCCCGGCCGACCGTCCGGGACATCACCGCGGAGGCCCAGCAGTTCGTCTCGGGCGAGGGCGACGGCCTGCTGCACGTCTTCGTGCCGCACGCCACCGCCGGCCTGGCGATCATCGAAACCGGGTCGGGCTCCGACGACGACCTGCTCAGCGCGCTGGCCGACCTGCTCCCCACCGAGGACCGCTGGCGGCACCGACACGGCTCGCCCGGCCACGGCCGTGATCACGTGCTGCCGGCGTTCATCCCGCCGTACGCCACGCTGCCGGTGCTCGGCGGCCGGTTGGCACTCGGCACCTGGCAGTCGATCTGCCTGGTCGACACCAACGGCGACAACCCGACCCGCCAGGTTCGCTTCTCCTTCCTCCCCGCCTGACGGCCGCGCCGCCGTCTCGCGTCACGATCCGCGCGGCGTCCCCGCAACTGCCGCCTGGACCGGGAGTGAGGCGGCGCCGTGCGGATCGTGACGCGTCGGGCGGCTTACGGGCGGACCGTCTCCTGGTCGACGGTCTGCTGGCCGGGGTCCGCGGACGGCGCGGCGCTGCGGACCGCTGACGGGACCGGGTTGTCCGCCGTCTGGTGCAGGCCGGGCACGCGGTCCTCGATCACGAACGAGGCCCGGGTGTGCGCGGGCGCGCCCGGCCGACTGACGTACGGCAGCACGTCGAAGTCGGCGGTGAGCTGTCCCGGGGTGATCGTGGTGCGCACGTACCCCCGCAGGTTGTTCTGGAAGCGCAGGTGCGGGTTGAACGCGAACCACGGGTGCGAGCCGGACGCCGAGTCCGCGCCGTCACCCGTCGAGGTGATCGAGGAGCAGACCAGTTCGGTGCCGACGGTGCGCGAGGTCGGGTCGGCATAGTCCAGCTTGAGATCGCTGGCCCAGTGCGCGTGCACGTCGCCGGTCAGCACCACCGGGTTGCGTACCCCGGCGGCCAACCAACCCCGGGTGATGCGGTCCCGGGAGGCGACGTAGCCGTCCCAGGAGTCCATGCTGGTGACGGTGAGCGGGCCGGAGTTGTTGTCCCGTTGAGCGAAGAAGACCTGCTGGCCCAGGATGTCCCACTGGGCGTCCGAGCGACGGAAGCCGTCCAGGAGCCACGCCTCCTGCTCGGCCCCGGTGATCGACCGGGCCGGGTCGGATGCCGCCGCGCAGTCCCGGTAGCCGTCGCCGCAGGCCTGGTCGTCGCGGTACTGCCGGGTGTCGAGCATGTGGAACGTGGCCAGCCGCCCCCAGCGCACCCGCCGGTAGAGCTGCATGTCGATGCCGCGGGGGATCGAGGTGCGCCGCAACGGCATGTTCTCGTAGTACGCCTGGAACGCCGCCGCCCGCCGCGCGGGGAACTCCGGGTCCGGCGCCTCGGGCACCTCGTCGGCCCAGTTGTTCTCCACCTCGTGGTCGTCGAACACCACCGCCCACGGCGCCACCGCGTGCGCGGCCTGCAGGTCGGCGTCGGTCTTGTACTGGGCGTGCCGCTGCCGGTAGTTGGCCAGCGTCCGAGTCTCCGGTCCCTCGTGGTCACGCGGGTTGCCACCGGGGACGTTGTACGTGTCCGGGGCGTACTCGTACTGGTAGTCGCCCAGGTGCAGGATCAGCTCCGGCTCGGTCTCGGCCAGCCGCCGGTAGGCGGTGAAGTAGCCGTGCTCGTACTGGGAGCAGGAGGCGAAGCCCATCGCCAGGGCGGCCGGCATGGTCCACGGTGCCGGGGCGGTGCGGGTGCGTCCGGTCGGCGAGACGTGGCGCTCGGCACGGAACCGGTAGAAGTACTCGCGCCCTGGCAGCAGGCCGGCCAACTCCACGTGCACGCTGTGCGCCGAGCGGGTGCGGGCGACCGCGACCCCGCGGCGCACCACATGCCGGAACCGCTCGTCGGCGGCCAACTCCCAGTGCACCGGCACGTCGCGGTCCGGCATGCCGCCGAGGCCGTCCTCCGCCAGTGGCTGCGGGGCCAGGCGGGTCCACAACACGAACCCGTCGTGGTCGGGATCGCCGGAGGCCACACCGAGGGTGAACGGATAGGCCAGCGGCCGGCCCGCCGCCGCGCCGGCCGCCGCCGGCAGCCCGGTGACCGCGCCCGCGGCGCCGAGTGCGCCGGACAGCAGGATGGTACGTCGGGACAGTGACACGAATCCTCCCCAGAGTCCGATCTTCGTGACTCCGGGAGCCTCGCGAGCCCCGGTGGCCGACAGGTGACAGCGAGTGGCCCTGCTCGTCGCCGGCAGTCGAACACCGATGAGCGCTGTCGATCCGTCCGGACCCGCCGCCGACCGATCCGCCGTCCGACGGGTGATCCGGCCGGCCGGTGTGCCCGAACCTGATCGCTGAGCTTGGACGACCGGCGCACTGCGTACGATGTGGCCGTGACGCAGGAGGTGGGTCCCGCGGCAGGTGAACCTGTGGATCGCGCTGGTCTCGCCGTCGATGTGGTGCGGCGGATGGCGCACGTCACGGCCGCACTGCGACACCGGCAGGGTTCCGCGTTCGCCGAGTTGGGGCTCACCCCGGCGGCGGCCCGGGCGCTGCGGGAGTTGGACCCGGACCACCCGCTGCCGGCCCGGGATCTCGCCGACCAGTTGGGTTGTGACCGGTCGAACGTGACGGTGCTGGTCGACAAGCTGGAGCTAGCCGGGCTGGTCGAGCGCCGCACCGACCCGACGGACCGGCGGCAGAAGACGCTGGTGGTGACCGAGGAGGGCCGCGTCGTGCGGGCCCGGGTGATCGAGGTGATGTCCGACTCCCGACTCCTGTCCGGGCTGAACGACGAGGAGCTGAGCACCCTTCGTGACCTGGTCTGGAAGGTGTCCGACGGCGGCTGTCCGGAGTCCTTCGGGCCGGAGTGAGCGCACCCCCGCCGGCCGTGTCCCACTGGGCGAGCAGGGCTTCCGTCGGTAATGCTGTCCGACGTGACCACCCCGCAAGATCTCGACGACCGGTTCCGGGAGACGCTGGCGGCGCTGCCTGCCGCCGAGCGGCGGCGTGACCCCGCCGACCCGGTCACCGACGACGCCCCGCTGACCGGCGCGCAGGTGCTGAACCTGTTCGACGCGCAGGTGACCAGCCGGCAGCTCGACCTGGCCGGCCGCTGGTTGCGCAGCTTCGGGGAGGGTTTCTACACCATCGGCTCGGCCGGGCACGAGGGCAACGCCGCTGTCGCCGCCGCGCTGCGTCCCACCGATCCGGCGCTGCTGCACTACCGATCGGGCGCCTTCTACTGCCTCCGCGCCGCTCAGGTCGCCGCCGGCCCGGCGCTGATCGCCGACCCCGAGCCGTCCGCCGAGCCTGAGTCGACCGTCGACGCCGGATCGACCCGCGACTTCGAGTCGAGCGCCGATCCGCAGGTGTCCGGATCGGAGCCGGCCGCAACCGGACCGACCTCGGCTACCGGGGCCGCCAACGGGTTCGCGGCGTACGCCGACGCCGCCCGGGACGTGCTGCGCGGGATGGTCGCGTCCAGCCTTGAGCCGATCGCCGGGGGCCGGCACAAGGTGTTCGGCCGAGCGGACCTGGCCATCGTGCCGACCACCTCCACCATCGCCTCGCACCTGCCCCGCGCGGTCGGAATGGGACTGGCCGTGGAGCGGCTGCGCCGGCTGGACAGCGCCGGCCGGCGTAACGGGGCCGGGGTGCGGGTGGGCAGTGGCGCGGGCGCCACGCACGCGCCCTGGCCACCGGACGCGATAGTGGTCTGCTCCTTCGGCGACGCCTCGGTCAACCACGCCAGCGCCACCGCCGCCTTCAACACCGCCGGGTGGTACGACCACGCCGGGCTGCGGATTCCGGTGCTCTTCGTCTGCGAGGACAACGGGCTGGGCATCAGCGTCCGCTCGCCGGAGGGCTGGGTCGAGGCGACCCTGCGGGCCAAGCCGGGCATCCGCTACTTCAGCGCGGACGGGACCGACCCGGTGCGGACGTACGAGGTGGCGGCGGAGGCCGCAGCCTGGGTACGCCGCAACCGGCGGCCGGCCGTGCTGCACCTGCGCACCGTACGGCTGATGGGGCATGCCGGGGCGGACGCGGAGTCGGCGTACCGGAGTCCGGCCGAGCTGGCCGAGGACCTGGACCGGGACCCGGTGGCCGCCACCGCGCGGCTGCTGGTCGACGCCGGCGTGGCGACCGGCGAAGAGCTGCTGGCCCGGTACGACGAGACCGGCTGGCAGGTACGCCGGCTGGCCGAGGAGGTGCTGGGCGAGCCGAAGCTGGCCTCCGCGGCCGACGTGGTGTCGGCGCTGGCGCCACGCCGTCCCGTGCGGGTGGCGCGGGCGGTGGCCGACGCCGCGGCGCGGGCCAGCGGGCCGGGCGCGGGCGCCCGGGCGGAGGCGTTCGGCGGCAAGCCGCCGGAGCTGGCCGGGCCGATGACCCTGGCGCAGAGCATCAACGCCGCGCTCGCCGACGGAATGCTCGACCACCCGCAGATGGCGCTCTTCGGTGAGGACGTGGCCGCCAAGGGCGGCGTGTACGGGGTGACGAAGGGGCTGCGCGACCGGTTCGGGGCGGCCCGGGTCTTCGACACCCTGCTCGACGAGACGTCGGTGCTCGGGCTGGGCCTCGGTGCCGGGCTGGCCGGGATGCTGCCGGTGCCGGAGATCCAGTACCTGGCGTATCTGCACAACGCCGAGGACCAGCTGCGCGGTGAGGCGGCCACCATGCGGTTCTTCTCGCAGGGGGCGTTCCGCAACCCGATGGTGGTGCGGGTGGCGGGCCTGGCGTACCAGGAGGGGTTCGGCGGGCACTTCCACAACGACAACTCGGTGGCCGTACTCCGGGATGTGCCCGGTCTGGTGGTCGCGGTGCCGGCGCGGCCGGACGACGCCGCGCCCATGCTGCGGACCTGTCTGGCGAGCGCGGCGGTGGACGGCAGTGTCTGCGTGTTCCTGGAACCGATCGCGCTCTACCACACCCGCGACCTTTACACGGAGGGTGACGGGGAGTGGCTGGCCGGCTATCCGGAGCCGGGTGGATGGGTGGCCGGGCACGTGCCGATCGGGCGGGCCCGGGTCTACCGGGTCGGCTCGGCGGACGACCTCACCATCATCACCTTCGGTAACGGGGTACGGATGTCGCTGCGGGCCGCGGCGGTCCTCGCCGAGGAGGGGGTGGGCACCCGCGTGGTGGATCTGCGCTGGCTGGCTCCGCTGCCGGTGGCCGACATCATCCGGGAGTCCTCGGCGACCGGCCGGGTGCTGGTGGTGGACGAGACGCGCCGTTCCGGCGGGGTCGGCGAGGGCGTGATCGCCGCGCTGGTCGACGCCGGATATGTCGGTGCCGCACGTCGAGTGGCGGGAGTTGACTCGTTTGTACCATTAGGTCCGGCAGCACGTCACGTACTGGTCTCCGCGGAAGCCATTACCGACGGTGCCCGTACGCTGCTGGCACGGTAAATTCCGTTCCACCCGGTGCGCCACTTGCGCGCAGACCAACAACTGTGTGGACTCTGCCTGACGGCCGTCGCACCGACGCCGCGAGCAGGGACGAGATGAGGAGGCACGCGACAGTGAGCGCGACCGCTGGTCAGGCCGCCGACGGGGTACGCAGCCTGGCGGACCGGTTCGGGATCGAACCGGGGATGGTCGTCATGGAGATGGGGTACGACGACGACGTCGACCAGGATCTCCGAGACGCCCTGACCGACCGCTGTGGAGATCTGGTCGACGAGGACACCGACGAGGTGGTCGACGCGGTGCTGGTTTGGTACCGGGACGGCGACGGCGACCTTTTCGAGCTGCTCGTCGATGCCCTCGGCCCGCTGGCCGACAACGGCGTCGTGTGGCTGCTCACCCCGAAGGCGGGGCGCGAGGGGCACGTCGAGCCGAGTGAGGTCGCGGAGTCCGCGCCCACCGCCGGCCTTCAGCAGACCTCGACCGTCAACGCCGGCCGGGACTGGAGCGGCGCCCGTCTGGTGCTGCGTCGAGGGGCCAAGGCCAAGAAGTAGCCAGCGCCGCTCCGCTCGCCCGACGGTCCGCCCACCGCCGGGTAGCAGGCTGGTGCCGTCACCCCGACTCGACGCCGTCGCCGGCACCGGCGAGGCCGAGCAGCGAGGAGAGTTCGCATGCCCATCGAGGTTGGTGCCGAAGCACCCGACTTCGTGCTCAAGGACCAGAACAACCAGGAGGTTCGCCTCTCGGACTTCCGGGGCAGGCGCGTCGTGCTGCTGGTCTTCTACCCGCTCGCCTTCACCGGCACCTGCCAGGGCGAGTTGGGCGAGGTGCGCGACAACCTCGGCGAGTACGTGAACGACGACGTCCAGGTGCTGACCGTCAGCGTCGACTCGGCCTACAGTCACAAGATCTGGGCCGACCGTGAGGGCTACCAGTTCCCCATGCTGGCCGACTTCTGGCCGCACGGCGCCGTCGCCCAGGCGTACGGGGTCTTCAACGACGTGGCCGGCTTCGCCAACCGGGGCACCTTCGTCATCGACAAGACCGGAGTGGTCCGCTTCGCCGAGATGAACGGCCCGGGCGAGGCCCGCGACCAGCAGGGCTGGCGCAAGGCCATCGCCGAAGCGACCAACTGACCGGGGTACGCCGTGCGCCCGGGTCGGTGGCGGGCAGGTAAGCTTGCCAGCCACCGGCCCGCCACACGGGCGATCCGGGCGCGTAGCTCAGTGGGAGAGCACCCGCCTTACAAGCGGGGGGTCGCAGGTTCGAAACCTGCCGCGCCCACCCTTCACCATCTGCCGAAACCACATCATGCTCCGGGGCGCAGCATCCTGATCAGGACTGTACGCAGCGCCTCGGCGGCCTCGGCCGGAGACATCCGGCCGGCGTCGACCTCCTCGCCTGCGGCGTGGCCGAGTTTGATGGTGATCGCGGCCAGCCAGCCGGCCGGGAGTCCTTTGTCGAACTCGCCGCTCGTCTGACCGCGTTGAATCACGCGATTGATCCGGTCGGCGACCGGTGCGTGGCGCTCCTCGTCGACGTGCGGGCTCACCGGAAGTGACGCGATCTGCTGGATGAGGGCCGGATAGCGCGTGGCGGTCTGGGCGCCGGCTTGGAGGACGCGGATCAGCGCCTCCGTGGCGGATCCGTTGTCTGGGTCGGCGGCGTCCATCGCGGCGACGGCCTCGTCGGTGATCTGTCGGACGACGGCGGCCATCAGGTGCTCGCGGGACGGGAAGTGGGCGTAAACGGTCTGCCGGGTCACGCCGGCGGCGCTGGCGATGGCGTCGAGGCTCGCGTCGGGCTGCGCGTCGAGCAGTCGGACTGCCGCGTCGAGGATCGCGCTGCTGTTGCGGCGGGCGTCGGCACGTCGGTTGCGGTCTGCTGAGCCAATCATCTCTTACACCTTGCCAAAGTTATCGGAGGGCGATATTTTACAGGCCGTAAAGATTCATCGAATCACAAGCTGATAGTGGGTGACATGGGCGGTCTCGATGGCATCAATCCGAAAGAGTTCATCGCCAACTTCTTTACCTCCTTCACGAACGATCTGGTTCGGGGCGACGAAGATCCGGCAGTGGTCGTCGACCGATACCACACGCCCGACATTGTGCAGTTCGCCGACGGCAACCTGATGGACCGCGCCAAGCTCATCGCGCACACCCGCCCGGCGCGGAAGCATCAGACCGACGCCCGGTGGGAGGTGCATGAGGCCATAGCAGATGGGGGCCGGATCGCCGCCCGCTACACACTGCACTTCCAGACCTCGAAGCGGGCAGGCAGTGTGGACGTCCACTTCTTCGGGCAGTTCGCTGTCGACGGGCGAATGCGCCAGGCCCACATGCTCACCCGATCGGTTCCCGCCAAGGACAGCGGTGCCGCCCCGGCCGAGGGCGGCGCGGAGCCCTCGCCGGACCCAAGGCGGTCGCCGGCATGACCGTCAGCGGCTATCGGGTGATCGGTATGGCCTGCGGGCACTGTGCGGGCTTCGTCGCCGAGGAGATCGAACGGATTCCCGGCGTCACCGCCGTGGCGGTGGACGTCGAACGCGACACTGCCACGGTGACGAGCGATCGACCTCTCGACATCGCCGAGGTACGTGCCGCGGTCGAGGAAGCCGGCTACGAACTGCCCGGTCAAATTCCGTCACCGCCATGATGGGTGGGTGCAGGACACCGTAGCCGTCGCGCTGATCACCTCACTGTCCACGTTGGCCGCCGCCGCCCTGACCGGGCTGGTCGGCGCGCTCAGCACCCGTCGGCAACTGGCTCACCAGCTCACCGTCGCCCGGCAGGAGAGTGCCGAGCGCCGGGCGACGCGTCGGGATGAGCTGCGGCGGGACGCGTACGTCGGGTTCCTGAGCGCCTGCGACCAGGCGTACCGGCAGTTGGACCGGCGGTGGCTGGACGCCGGCGGGGGTGAGCCGGTGCCCGGCTACGACGAGGCGTACGCGGCGATGCGCGCCGTGGACGAGGCGTACAACCTGGTGTTGCTGGAGGGCCCGGCGGAGGTCGCGGCGGCCGGCCGGGCCGTGTTGACCAGCCTCACCACGGAGTACGCCGACCAGCGCCGACTCGGTGACGAGTCGGGCGACGGGAGCGCGCCGCTGCGCGACCGGCACCGGGAGCGCTGGCTCGCGGCGATCGAGGTACGGACGAAGCGCCGGATCTCGTTCGTCGACACGGTACGCCCGGTGTTGGGTCACGACGGCTGACGAGCTGGCGTTCCTCACCTGTCGCGGCGGCGCACCCGCCGATCGTTGAGGCCGGGCGGCGCCGGATGGCGCGGCGACGCCGCCCGGGTCCCTCAGCTGGTGAAGCCGCCGTCGACGTTGACCACCGCACCGGTCACGTAGCCGGCCTCGGGGCTGGTCAGGTGCGCGACGGTGGCAGCGATATCGGCGGGGCGAGCGTACCGGCCGACGGCGGTGAATCCGCTGATCGCCGCCGCGTTCGGTCCGTCCGCCGGGCCCAGCGCCTCGATCTGCTTCACCACGATGGCGGCCCGCGCGGCGTCCTGCCGGACGGCCCGCGGACCCGGCGGGCCGCCATGATCCGCGCAACTTCACGGATCCTGCTGCCTCACCAGCCGACGAGACAGCAGGATCACCGAAGTTGCGCGGATCTTGCGAGGTGGGGGAGGGTGAGGCGAGCGATTCGGGGAGCGTGGTCGTGGAACTGGCAGGCATTGGCGCGGTGCTGTTCGACATGGATGGCACCCTTGTGGACTCCGACGCCGCAGTGGAGCGGGCCTGGGAGCGGTGGGCCGCCGAGTACGCCGTCGACCCGGCGGCGGCGCTGGCGATTGCGCACGGCAGCCCGGCCGACCGGACCATCCGCCGGCTGCTGCCCGCGCTCGACGATGCCGCGGTCGCCACTGCCGCGGCCCGGCAGTTGGCGTTGCAGTACGACGACCTGTCCGACGTGACGGCTACCCCCGGGGCGCACGAGCTGCTGAACACGCTGGCCCGGCTGGGGTTGCCCTGGGCGGTGGTGACCAGCGCCGATAGGCGGCTCGCCGAGGCCCGGCTCGGCGCCGCCGGCATCAAGGCGTCGGTGCTCGTCACGGTGGAGGACGTCAGCGTGGGCAAGCCGGACCCGGAGGGCTACCTGCGGGGCGCGGCGCTGCTGGACGTACCCGTGGGGCGGTGCCTGGTCGTCGAGGACGCCGCGGTCGGCCTGCGGGCCGGCCGGGCGGCCGGGGCGATGACCGCCGCGCTGAAGGGCCTCGACGGCGACCTGCGTCTGCGCGACCTGGCCCAACTGGCGCACCAACTGGAGTCGACGCCGTCGGCACCCTGACCACTGTCAGCCAGTGCGCCGGTGGGTGGTCAGGTGCGCTACCACCGCCGCATCGATGAACGCCACGACGAGCAGCTGCGCCCGGTTCCCGGCGCCGGGCCGACTGGTCGCTCCGACCTGGCCCCCGCGTCACCTCGCCGCGCCTTTCCGATGGCAGCTCCCGCCGGGCTGACGGGCGGCAGCGACGCGTACAGCTTGACCAGCTCGGCCAGGTAGTGCTCCGCGGACCAGTCCGTCGCCGCCGCCCGGCCGTCCCGGATCACGGCCCCGCGCAACTCCCGCTCGGTCAGCAGCCGGGTGAGCAACGCCCCGAACGCCGCCGGGCTGGGCTGGGCGACCGGTCGAGTGGTGCCGGTGCCGGGCCGCTCGGCGAGCAGAGTGTCCACCATGGCCACCGGCAGTCCGTACGCCTCGGCCTCGGCGAGCACCAGGCCCTGCGTGTCGGTGGTGGAGGTGAACGCGAGCACGTCCGCCGCCCGGTAGTAGCCGCGGCGGCCGGGGTCGGCAGGACCACGATCGGGGTACGCCCCGCCATCGTCGCCATCATCGCCGCGGTCTTCGTCGAAGGAGCGATCAGGACAGTGGTGTGGGCCAGGAGGGTTCGCCCGAGCGCCGCCAGCCGGGCCTGTCGACCCGGTCCGGGGTGCGCGAGCGCCCACAGGTCGCCCGCCCGCCAGCGCAGGCCCAGCCGCAGGCCGGCGTACGCGGCCCCGATCGGGATCTCCGGGTAGTGCGCGGCGTACGCGACGAGGTCGGTGTGCCAGGTCAGCACGGTCGGTACGCCCCGGGTGGCAGCCCACCGCAGGCCGGCGACGCCGAGCGGCCCGGTGGTGTGCACGTGCACCACGTCGACCGGTGCGCTGGGCGCCCGGGGCAGCGCCAACCGGTACGGCCGGGTCGGCACCGACAGCGAGGGCACCTCGCCCGGTCGGCGGCGACACCGGGGCAGTGGGCCGGGGCTGTGCAGCACGACGCGGTGCCCGGCGGCGCGCAGCAGCGCCACTGTGGTGCCGACCGAGGTGGCCACCCCCTCCGGGTTGGTGAGGTGGCTGTCGCTGACGTGGGCGATCCGCACGTTGCCATCGTGGCCGGCCCGCGCACCCCCGGCCGTCCGGTCCGCCCCGGGCGGGGAAACGGTTGGCGTCCCCGGGCCCGTTCTGCTGCACTACCCGCTGGCGACGACGAAGGGGGAGACGCGGTGGAGTTGACGCTGACGCCGATGACGGCACCAGAGCTGGACCGCTTGCGGGGGCCACTGGAGCAGGGGTACGCCGATGACCTGGTGGCGCACCGGGGGATGACCCCGGAGGCGGCCCTGGAACGGTCGGTCGACCAGATCCGGGAGTCGCTGCCGGCGGGCGTGGCCACCGAGAGGGCGTTGCTGCGGGTGGGCCGGGTCGGCGACACCGAGGTCGGCTGGATCTGGGTGACCCTGCCGGCGGCCGCCGCCCCGGACCAGGCCTGGATCCACAACATCGAGGTGCAGGAGGAACACCGCGGACACGGGTACGCGCGGCGGATGATCCAGCTCATCGAGGCTGAACTCGTCCAGCTCGGCGTGCCCGAGCTGGGTCTGAACGTCTTCGGTACGAACACCGTGGCGATCGGCCTCTACCGCAGCCTGGGCTTCGAGGTCACCTCGCAGCAGATGGCGAAGCGCCTCACCCCGGCGAGCTGAGCCGGCGGCGGCCCGGGGACGGGTCCCCTCGGCAGGACTGTTCACCTGCCCAGCGGGAAACCGGCGCGGACCGCACCTGGGGAGGAGCGACGGATGACGCACGGCGCCGGACTGACCATCGGTGTGCTGGGCTCGTACGGTGGGCGAAACCTCGGCGACGAGGCGATCCTCACCGGCCTGCTCACCGATCTGCGTACGCAGGAACCGAACGCCCGGATCATCGTCTTCTCCAGGAACCCGGAGCACACCAGGGCCGCACACCCGGACGTCGAAGCGGTGCCCTGGGAGGGCGTGAGCCGGACCGACTCTGCCCTGGTCCTGGCCCAGCTCGACCTCCTCATCCTGGGCGGTGGCGGCATCCTGTACGACCGGGAGGCCCGCCGTTACCTGCGGGTGGTCCGGGTGGCCCAGGAACGCGGCCTGCCGCTGATCACGTACGCGGTGGGGGTCGGGCCGCTCAGCGACGGGGTGGACACCGGCATGGTCCGGGAAACGCTCTCCAGCGCGACCCAGGTGACCGTCCGGGACCAGGAGTCCCGGATGGTGCTGGAGGAGGCCGGTCTGCTCAACCCGATCACGGTCACCGCGGACCCGGCGTTCCTCCTGCAACCGGAGGAGTTCCCGGCCCACCTGCTGGCCGAGGAGGGTGTGCCGGTCGGCAAGCGCCTCGTCGGGATCAGCGTGCGGGAGCCGGGCCGGGCCGCCGAACGCCTCGACGTGGACGGCTACCACCGGCTGCTGGCCCAGATCGGTGACTTCCTGGTGCACCGGATCGACGCGTACGTGCTGTTCGTACCGATGGAGCGCGACGACATCCGGCACTCCCACGGGGTGCTGTCGCACATGGTCGCCGCCGAGCGGGGTCGCATCCTGCACGGCACCTACTCTCCGCAGCAGGTGCTGGGGCTGATGCGCCACTTCGACCTGGTCGTCGGCATGCGCCTGCACTTCCTGATCTTCGCGGCGATGGTCGGTACGCCGTTCCTGCCCCTGCCGTACGCCGGCAAGGTCTTCGACCTGGCCCAACGACTCGGCGTGCCGGCGCTACGCGGCGTGGAGCGGGAGGTAGAGGGGCCACTGCTGGCCGAGGTCGACCGACTCTGGGACGAGCGGGAGCAACGCGCCGAGGCCACCGCACGACGGGTGGCGGAGGTGTGCGATCAGGCGCGGGGGACCTCGGAGGTCACCCGCGGCGTGTTGGAGAGCCTGCGAAGCCAGGCCCTCACCCGGGTCTGAGCGGGCGGTCACACCGCCGGGCCGGTCCACCGGTAGCGCCACTCGCGGGCCTCCTCGCGGGCGGTCTCCAACTCGTAGATCTGCGCGTCGGCCAGCCCACCGGAGCCGATGTGATGGTGGGTCAGCGGCGGACGGCCGTTGCTGTCCAGTTCGACGGTGATGGTCTGCCCGTCCGCCGTGCCGCCGACGAGAAGGATCTGCACGGATGAAGCCATGCGCCCATCCTGCCCGGCCTGGCGTCCGCCCGCAGCGGATAGCGGGGCAGCGGAGCGCCCCGCCCGTGGCTAGGGTCGGCGGATGGAGCAGACGATCGATCCCACGCTCGGTCCGGTGCTCGCCCGCACCGGCGACGAACGCGCCGTCCTGACCTCGTTCCTCGACTTCCACCGGGCCGTGCTGCTGCGCAAACTGCGCGGTCTCTCCGACGCCGACGCCCGTCGTCGGCTGGTGCCGTCGGCGACGACGCTCGCCGGGCTGGTCAAGCACCTGACCCTGGTCGAGCGGAACTGGTTCCCGACCCTGTTGGCCCCCGAGCCCGGCGACGTCTACCTGACCTCCGAGGAGGACGCCGTCGCCAGCTTCACGCTGAGCGACCAGCAGACCATCGTCGGGCTCACCGAGGCGTACGAGCGGGCCTGCGCCCGCTCCCGGGCGGTCGCCGCGAGCATCGACCTCGACCACGTGGTGCCGCACCCGCAGCTCGGTGAGGTGTCGCTGCGTTGGATTCTGGTGCACATGATCGAGGAGACGGCCCGGCACGCGGGCCATGCCGACATCCTGCGCGAGCTGACCGACGGCGAGGTTGGCGCGCTCTGAGCCTCCGGGTCGGCGCACGCCGTCGGCCGTCAACCGGTGGGCAACAGGCCCGGCGGGTACTCCATCCCGTCATGCGTACAGGCCGCAGCGGCAACCCGTGCCGCGTACCGGGCGGCACGCGCGAGTGGCTCACCGCGCAACCGGGCGGCGATCAGACCGGCCGCGAAGGCGTCGCCCGCCCCGTTGCTGTCCACCAGCGGCTTTCCCGGGACGGCGGGCGGCACGGGCACCGCCGTGCCGTCGCCCGGGTACAGCTCGGCGCCGTCCGCGCCGCGGGTCACCACCACCGTCCGGGGCGCCAGCGTGCCGGCGAGCGACGCGGCCCGGTCGCCCAACCGCACCCCGCTCAGCAGAACCAGGTCGGCTACCTCCGCGAACGGCTGATGGTAGGTGTTCTCGCCGTCCCAGTCGTGCAGGTCGGTGGAGAGCGCCACGCCCGTCGGAACGGCAGCCCGCACGGCGGACAGCAACGGCACCGCCCAGTCCATGATCGAGAGGTGGACGTGCCGGGCGTCGCGGACCAGTGCGGCCAACTCGGTGGCGGGAAACGGTGGACCACCCTGCCATGGGCGCGGGTCGTACAGCGACGTGCGCCGCCCACCCGGGTCCACCAGGTTCACCGACCGGCGGGTGCCGCCCCGGTGCTCGGCCAGCAACGCCGGCACCTCGGCCCGGGTCAACGCCGCCCGGACCAGCTCACCGGCCGGATCCGCACCGAGGGTGTCGACCACCAGCACGCGCAGGCCGAGCGCCCGGGCGGCCAACGCCACCCCGGCGCCGGTGTTGCCGATCCGCAGCTCGATCGGCTCGACGGTGTGGGAATCGGCAGCCGGGAGCGGCAGCGCGGGCACCCGAACCCGTACGTCCACCCCGAGCCCGCCAAGAACCAGCAGATCAACCACGACGCCGACGCTAGCCCGTTGCCGCACCCACCTCCAGTCCCCGCGATCTTGCGCTTTCTGCGGGGATAAAACGTGCACTCTTCGCAGAACGTCGACGCAAACTGCAAGATCGCGCAGGTGGGGGGCGTCGGTCCGGTCAGCGGGGCCGCCTATTCTGGGGGCGGGCGGCGACTAGGGGGAGCAGGTGCTGGTCATCCACGGGCTGTGGTTGCCCGGCGACAGCTCGACCGGCGGCCTCGCCGTCTGGGCCGAGGACAGCGCCGCACCGATCCCCGCTCCGCGTTCGGGCCGGCCGGCCCGGGAACGCCCGCACCCCTTCGCCGCCGCGCACACCGACCTGGCCGCCGTCCTCGCCGATGCCGCCGAGCCGAGCCGGCCGGACACCGCGTTGCTCACCCTGCCCACCCTGGCGGGCGCGCCGACCGACTCACCCGAGCTGATCCGGACCACCGTCGCACCTGCGGCCCGCGCCCGGCTCACAGTGGCCGGGTGGCGGGTCCCCACCCTGGTGTACGCCCCGGACGACGCCCTTTCGCTGCTGCAGGCCCTGGACGGCATCCCGGCGGTGGCCGGGGCCACCCTGCGGCACCTCGTCGAGCTGGCCGACTTCGCCGCCGACCTGGTGACCCGTGGCCGCGTCCTCCCCGGCGTGCGCACGACGACGGCCGACCAGATGCCCGGCGCTGGCGCGCCGGCGGCCGACCAGACCTCCGGCGCTGGCGCGACGACGGGTGACTGGATGCCCGGCGCTGGCGCGCCGGCGGCGTCGGGCGCCGCTGGGCAGGTGGCCGCGCAGGCGGTCTGGCGTCCGCTGCTGACCGGCACCGACGCCGCCTGGGCGCGCTCGCTGGCGCTGGCCCTGCCACCGGCCGCCCGAGCAGCCGTCCTGCCGCCCGCCATCGCCGCGTTGCCGGCACCCGCCGCCGCGCTGCCCTCCACCGCCGCCGCTGCTCAGGGGCCCACCGGGAGTGCCGCTACCTCCGCTGCGACGACCGTTGGTTCGGGCGGGCCTGAGTTGACCGCTGCCGCCCTGGTCGCGGACGCGCTGGACGCGTTGACCGACGCCGCCGCGCGGGCTGCGCTGGCGACCACCACGCTGGCCCGGGGGCTGCGCCCGGGTGGTCCGGCGCCGGCCTGGCTGGCCGCGCTCGCCGGCCCGCAGCGGGACTTCACCATCGACCCGGCCGGACTGGCCACCCTCTCCGCGGAACTGGACGCCTGGCAGCGCGATGCCGCCGGTGGCCCGGTGCGGGCCAGTTTCCGCCTGGTGGAACCAGCCCCAGACGAGGTCACCGAACCGATTCTGGCCACCCGGGCGGTGCCCGCCGACGGTGCGCCTGTGCCGGTGCCCGCCGACAGCGCGCCGGTGTCGGTCGGGGCGATCGGTGCCGGGCGCTGGCGGTTGGAGTTCGGGTTGCAGGCCGCGGACGAACCCGGCCTGCACGTCGACGCCGGGGACATCTGGCGAGCGCCGCAGACCCTCGGCGGCCTGGTTGGCCGGACGACCAGCCCGCAGGAGACGCTCCTCGCCGAGTTGGGCCGGGCCAGCCGGCTCTGGCCGGACCTGGACGCCGCGCTGCGCACCGCCGCCCCGGAGGCGATGGAACTCGACGTCGAGGGGGCGCACCGGTTCCTCAGTGCGGGCGCCCCGGTGCTGCACGCGGCCGGCTTCGGGGTGCTGCTGCCCTCCTGGTGGCAGCGTCCGTCGGCACGACTGGGCGCCCGGTTGCGAGCGCGCAGCCGCACCGCGCCGGGCACTGTGGGTGGTGCCGATGCCGGTGTCGGTCTGGACGCCCTGGTCGACTACCGGTGGGAGATCGCGCTCGGTGACCAGCCGCTCTCCGCCGAGGAGTTGGCGGCGTTGGCCGAGACGAAGACCCCGCTGGTACGGCTCCGCGGCCGGTGGGTCGAACTGGACCCGGGGCGGCTCGCGGCCGGGCTGCGCCTGCTCCGCTCCGCGGGCGAGTTGACCGTCGCCGACCTGCTCCGCCTCGGGCTGGCCGACGGCGAGGCCACGGGCGAGCTGCCGGTGCTGGAGGTGACCGCCGACGGGGCGCTGGGCGACCTGCTCGCCGGCGCGGTCGAGCGGCGGCTCACCCCACTGGACCCGCCACCGGGCTTCCGGGGGGCGCTGCGGCCGTACCAGCAGCGGGGACTGGCCTGGCTGGCCTTCCTGCGCTCACTCGGCCTGGGCGGTGTCCTCGCCGACGACATGGGGCTGGGCAAGACCGTGCAACTGCTCGCGCTGCTCGCCGGGGACCCACCGGAGGCCGGGCCGACCCTGCTGGTCTGTCCGATGTCGCTGGTCGGCAACTGGCAGCGGGAGGCGGCCCGGTTCACCCCGGAGCTGCGGGTGCACGTACACCATGGTGCCGAGCGGGCGCGGGGGGCGGAGTTCACAGCGGCCGCACACGGCGCGGACCTGGTCCTCACCACCTACTCGGTGGCCGCCCGCGACGCCGCCGACCTGGCCGGCATCGACTGGCACCGGGTGGTGGTGGACGAGGCGCAGGCGATCAAGAACGCGTCGACCCGGCAGGCCGAGGCGGTTCGCGCGCTACCCGCCCGGCAGCGGGTGGCGGTGACCGGTACGCCGGTGGAGAACCGCCTCGCCGACCTCTGGTCGATCATGCAGTTCGCCAACCCGGGTCTGCTCGGGTCGGCCGCGACGTTCCGCAAACGGTTCGCCGAGCCGATCGAGCGGCACGGCGACGCCGAGGCCGCCGAGCGGCTCCGCCGGATCACCGGCCCGTTCGTGTTGCGCCGACTCAAGACCGACTCGTCGATCATCTCCGACCTGCCGGAGAAGCTGGAGATGGAGGTGCTCTGCAACCTCACCGCGGAGCAGGCCGCGCTGTACCGGGTGGTGGTCGACGACATGCTCGCCCGGATCGAGACCAGCGACGGCATCGAACGACGCGGCCTGGTGCTGGCCACCATGACCCGCCTCAAGCAGGTCTGCAACCACCCCGCCCAGTTGCTGCGCGACGGCTCACCGCTGGAGGGCCGCTCCGGCAAGCTGGCTCGGCTCACCGAGATCCTGGAGGAGGTGCTGGCGGCGGGGGAGCGGGCACTGCTGTTCACCCAGTACGCCGAGTTCGGTGCGATGTTGCGGGGTCACCTTTCGGCGCGGTTCGGCCGGGAGGTGCTCTTCCTGCACGGTGGCCTCGGCAAGGCCGAGCGGGACGCCCTGGTGCAGCGTTTCCAGTCGGCGGAGGGTCCGCCGCTGTTCGTCCTTTCCCTCAAGGCCGGCGGCACGGGGCTCACCCTGACCGCCGCGAACCATGTGGTGCATGTGGACCGGTGGTGGAACCCGGCGGTCGAGGACCAGGCCACCGACCGGGCGTTCCGGATCGGGCAGCGCCGGCGGGTGCAGGTGCGTAAGTTCGTGTGCGCCGGCACTGTCGAGGAGAAGGTGGCCGCGTTGATCGCCGACAAGCGCAGCCTCGCCGAACGGGTGGTCGGCACCGGCGAGCAGTGGATCACCGAGTTGTCCACCGGCCAGTTGCGGGACCTGTTCGCCCTGGAAGCCGGCGCGGTGGTGGAGTGACGGACTTCGCCGACTACGGGCGCCCGCGTCGGGTCGACGGGGGTCTGCGGGCGCGCAGTGCCCGGGGCGCGATCGGCCGGTCCTGGTGGTCGCGGCGTTTCCTGGAGGTGCTGGAGTCGTTCGCGCTCGGCACCCGGCTGACCCGGGGCCGGTCCTACGCGCGGGCCGGTCAGGTGCTCACGCTCGACATCACACCCGGGCGGGTCGACGCTGTGGTGCAGGGCTCCCGGCCACAGCCGTACCAGGTGTCGATCGCGCTGAAGCCGTTCCCGGCGGCGCTCTGGTCCCGGATCGAGGACGAGCTGGCCGGGCAGGCGTTCTTCAGCGCCCGGCTGCTCGCCGGGGACCTCCCCGACGAGTTGGAGGAGCTGTTCGCCGCCGCCGGCGCGCCGCTCTTCCCGGCCGCCGTGGACGAGTTGACCCAGCGCTGCAACTGCCCCGACTTCGCGGTGCCGTGCAAGCACCTCGCGGCGACGTTCTACCTGCTGGCCGAGGCGTTCGACGCGGACCCGTTCGAGCTGCTGCACTGGCGCGGTCGGTCCCGCGCGGAGTTGCTCGACGAACTCCGCGCCCGGCGGGCCGCGACCACCGGTGCCACCCCATCGCCCCCACCGGTCGACCCACCGTCCGAACCGGACGGTGTGCTGTCGACAGTGGAGGCCGTGGCACCGGTCGGTGCCGCCCGGGCGCTCGCCGGGCTGTCGGCGACGTCGCTGGCGGATACGGCGGACCGGTTCTGGTCAGCGCCGGTGCCGCTGCCGGATCGGCCGCCCCGACTGGTGACCGGCACCGACCTGCTGCTGCGCCAGCTCGGAGCGCCGGCGCCGGCCATCGGTGGGCCGGGACTGCTCGAACGGTTGCGCCGCGCGTACCGGGCGTTCGGTCCGGCCGAAAGGTGAGCTGTCACGTCCACCGGTCGAGCCGTCCCGTCGAGCGGTTGAGCAGTCACGTCCAGCGGCGGCGGAACCGCCACATGATCGCGGCGTTGGCCACCAGCACCACCGCGCAGATCGCGCCGGTGAGTCGACCGGCGAACACGGCTATCGCCGGCAGCGACGCCCACAGCACGATGGTCAACAACATCAGGTAGCGGCCCCTTCGGGCTCGGGCCCGATGGTCCAGCCGGTTGAAGAAGGCCGGGTCGCTTTCCCGGAGCTGACGGGTGATCTGGTCGAATCTGCGCTGATCCTCTTTGCTGAGCATGGCGCTGCCTCCCCCTCACGCGTTCAGCGGTTCGGCGGCATACCCGCTGCGGTGGCGGCTCACGCTCGCCCGCTACTGCTACTTTTCCTCCACGCGAGCGCGCCTCATGTCCGGCTTACCTGAACCTTAAGTTTGCCTTTGGTGGTGAACGACGCCGAAACTGTCGCGTACGGCGGCGTGGTCCGATCCGTGCTCGACTGCCGCGCGTAGGCCCTGCTGGGAAGGTCTTCGGGCAGGTGCATCCCGCCGCCCACCGCCGACGTCGCACTGAGCGCTGTCTTAAGTGCCCTCACGAGTGGGTTCCGGCCGCCTTGAAGGGCCCTGGGGCCTTGGTTACCTTGCCGTAGCAACCCCCTCAGGCAACAGTCGCCGCACCTGCCGCACCTGCCCGGTAGCAGCTTCCGGCGCTCATCAGAAATCGGGATTGGTACATGGCCGACCAGAATGTGCCACCACGTCGACCGCGGGACGACCGCGGTTGGGACGGACATCAGCACCCCAACGCTGACGGCTACGGCGACCCCCACACGCCAGCGCCCTACGGCTACGACTCGCCCCACCCCTACCAGGGCGGCTACGCCGCGCAGGCCGACCCGCGTGAGCAGTACGCCGGGCAGCCCGCGCCCGCCCCGCGCGGTCCGCAGTGGGTCGGTCCGGAGGGCCTTGGCCGTCCGGCCCCGGCACGACCGGCCGGTACCGGACTGCCCACCCTCGACGATGACAACGAGCCGGGTCGCAAGGTCGGCCGACGTAAGGCGATGGTGGCCCTCGGCGGCACCGCCGCCGTCGTCGCCGGTGGCGCGGCGCTCGCCATGACCCCGCAGATCCGTGGCCTCTTCGGCGACGAAGCGGCGGCCGGCGACGCGACCGGCAGCACGGTGACCGACGGCACCGCGGCGCGGCCCAGCGGCCAGCAGCCCAGCACCGTGCGTACCTACACCGAGCAGAACGAAAGCTACATGGGCTCCCGGGCCGGTGAGGCGCTGAAGAAGAACGCGCCGGTCGGTGGGCGGACCTTCTCCGGCCCGGCCGCTGCCGCGGCGGCGACCAAGGTGACAGTGAAGACGGTGCTGGCCAAGGACCCGATCCTGCACCTGGCCCGGCGCACCACCTTCGGCGTGACGCCTGCGGTGGTCGCCGACATCAAGCGCGAGGGCATGGACGCCTGGATCCGCGCCCAGCTGGACCCGGAGAAGTTGGAGCCGAGCAAGGGCGAGCTGAAGCTCGCCGAACTGCCGACCCAGAAGCTCTCCGTGCAGCAGCTGCGCGACCAGCGGGACAAGCTCAACGATCAGGACGCCCACCCGGAGCGGGAGATGGTCGACGCCACCATCGCCCGGCAGATCTGGTCCAAGCGCCAGCTGTTCGAGGTGATGGTCGACTTCTGGAACGACTTCCTGCACGTCGCCGCGGACTTCGACGGCGGCGAGGTGTACCGCAACTCGTTCGACCAGGACGTCGTGCGCAAGCACGCGCTGGGCAGCTACCCGGAGATGCTGGTCGCCGCGAACAAGCACCCGGCGCTGCTGATCTACCTGAACCAGAAGGACTCCCGCAAGGACGCGATCAACGAGAATCTCGCCCGGGAGAACCTCGAGCTCTACTCGGTCGGCGTCGACGGCGGTTACAAGGAGCCCGACGTCCGGCAGGCCGCCATGTTGCAGACCGGCCGCGGTGTGGACGACAAGGGCAAGTACGTCTTCCGCCCCGAGCAGCACTACGTCGGCAAGGTGAAGATCCTCGGCTTCACCCACGCGAACAACTCGGCCGACCCGAAGAAGGCCGAAGCGGCGATCGACGCGTACATCACCTACATCGCGACGCACCCGTCGACAGCGAAGTACGTGGCGCAGAGCCTGGCCACCCGGTTCGTCTCGGACACCCCGCCGAAGTCCCTGGTGGACCGGCTCGCCAAGACGTACACCACCAACAAGGGCATGATCAAGCCGGTCCTGATGACGCTGTTCTGCTCCTCGGAGTTCTGGGCCGGTGTGGGCCAGAAGGTGCGTCGGCCGATGGAGTACCTGGTCGCCACGTACCGCACCCTGGGCGTCTCGCCGGAGGCGTCGCCGAAGCACAACAACGGCGACAGCAAGCGCACCCCGTACGCCAGGGGTCTGCGCCAGATCCACGACAAGATGCGCGAGTTGGGTCAGTCCCCGATGGGTCATCCGACCCCGGACGGCTACCCGGACGTCTACGTCGCCTGGACCTCGGCCGGCGCCATGGTCAACGGCTGGAACGAGGCGGGCGAGATCCTCGCCGGCTACCGGACCACCTTCACGTACACGCCGCCGGAGAAGCTGGTTGCCAAGCCGCCGGCGACGGCCGGGGCGTACGTGGACGCGCTCTCCCTGCGGCTGGTGGGCCAGAAGTTCAGCACGCGGGAGAAGAACCTCATCCTCGGCGTGGCCGGTGTGGCGGCGACCACCAAGGTCGACGCCACGTTCAACGGGGCCATCACCGCCGTCGCGCGGGCGATCCTCGCTTCCCCCCAGCACCACCTCCGGTGAGGCACCCGATGGAGAAGACTGTGTACAACTCTTTCCCCCTGCACCCCGAATGCCCCGACGTGCGACGGCTGGCCGACAACCCGGCCGAGGCGTTGCTGCGCGCCGAGGCGGACATCGTCGCCGCCGAGAACGCCGCCGAGTTCGACAGGTACCGCACCCTGGAGGACCTAGAGGAGGCGCAGCAGGACGGTCGCGGCGTGACCCGGCGAACCTTCGTCGCCGGTGCCGCCGCCACCGCCACCGCGCTGGCCACCGCCCAGTTCGTCACCACCTCGGCGTCGTTCGCGGCAACCAAGACCGGCACCCTGATCCACGTCTTCCTCTACGGCGGGCTGGACGGCCTGAGCCTGATCGCGCCGGACAACGACGCCGTGCTCAACAAGGCTCGGCCCGACCTGCTGCTCGGCAACGACTCGCTGGCCCTGGGCCGCGGCTTCAAGCTGACCGGCGCGTTCAAGCCGTTGGAGAAGTGGCTCACGGCCGGTCAGCTGGGCTTCATCCCGGCGGTCTCCGACGAGCGGCTGTCCCGCAGCCACTTCCAGGCCGCGGACGCCTGCAACCTGGGCGGGCTGCCCAACGAGACCGGCGGCCGGGGTTGGCTCGACGGTCTGGTCGACAACCTGGGCAAGGGCACCGCGTTCCGCAGCGTCGGCATCGGCAGCACGTTGCCTCGCTCGCTGGTCGGCAACAACGGCGCGCTGTCGCTGAACAACGTCGGCTCCCTGCGGCTCAACGGTGACGAGCGGTTCCGGGCCGCCACCGAGAAGGCCATCAAGGGCCTCTTCACCGGGATCAACCACCCGGTCGAGGAAGCCGTGCAGGAGGGCATGGGCGCGTTGGCCACCGCCCAGAAGCTCGCCGCCAAGCCGTACCAGCCCGCCGAGGGCGTCAAGTACGAGGGCGTCGGCAACGCGTTCCAGCAACTCGCCCAGCTGATCAAGGGTGGCGCCAACGTTCGGGTCGCCACTGTCGGCATGGGTGGCTACGACACCCACGAGAACCAGGGCACCCGCGAGGGCGGCCAGCTGTACCGTCGGCTGAACGAGCTGGCCAGCGCGATGGCCGCCTTCTTCACCGACCTCGGCCCGAAGGCCGCCGACGTGACGATCATGGTGTCCAGCGAGTTCGGCCGTCGGGTCGGCTCCAACAACAACGGCACCGACCACGGGCACGGGGGCGTGGTCACCCTGCTGTCCGGCAAGAAGCTGGCCGGTTCGCTGCTCGGCACCTGGAACGGTCTGGACAAGCTGGATTCCGGTGACGTGCCGGAGTACAACAACATGTTCAACGTCTACGGCGCTGTGGCGCAGGGCCGGTTCGGGCTCACCAACGCGGAGGTCGACAAGGTCTTCCCCCGCCAGAAGTACGCCCCGATGAAGCTGTACGCGTGACGCATTCGCACACCCACGCCGCCGGCCGTCGTACCGGGACCTCGTCCCGGCACGGCGGCCGGTCGGCGGTACCCGTACCCCCGCAGATCCCGGCCCGGCGCGGGCCCGGCGGCCGACGGCTGCTCGGCGTGCTGCTCCTGGTCGGCCTGCTCGCCGCCGTGCTGCCGTGGTGGCTGGGCACCCCCGCCGGATCGCTGCGGACCACCGCGGCCACCGTCACCTCGGCCGGCCGGATCACCGGCCTGGTCGCCGGCTACCTGCTGCTGGTGCAGGTGCTGATGATGAGCCGCCTGCCGGTGCTGGAACGGTGGATCGGCGGCGAGCACATGGCCCGCTGGCACCGGGACATCGGCGCCACCCTGCTGGTCACCGTGCTGGCACACATGTCGCTGATCCTGGTCGGCTACGCCGACCTGCGTAACCAGTCGATCCTCGCCGAGGTCGGCACGTTGCTCGGCGACTACGAGGACATGGTCTCGGCGTTCGTCGCCACCGCCATCATGATGCTCGTCGGGTTCAGCAGCATCCGGGCGATCCGGCGGGCACTGCCCTACGAGATGTGGCACCTGCTGCACCTGTCCAGCTACCTGATCCTGCTGCTCGGCTTCGGCCACCAGTTCACCCACGGCGCGCAGCTGTACAAGCCCGGCCCGGTGCGCAACGGCTGGATCGCGCTCTACCTGCTGGTGATCGCCGCCCTGCTGTGGGGCCGCGTGATCGCGCCGCTGGCGTTCAACCTGCGCTACAAGCTGCGGGTCGCCGACGTGGTCGCCGAGAGCACCGACACCATCTCCATCTACCTCACCGGGGAGCGGCTCGGCCGGCTGGCGATGCTCGGCGGCCAACACTTCCGCTGGCGGTTCCTCACCCGGGGTTGCTGGTGGCAGTCGCACCCGTTCTCCGTCTCCGCCGCCGCCAACGGGCGCTGGCTGCGGGTCACCGTCAAGGTGGTCGGCACCCACACCGCCGACCTGCGCGACCTGGAACCGGGCACCCGGGTCTGGGCCGAAGGCCCGTCGGGCACCTTCACCGCCGCGCACCGGCTCCGTGAGCGGGCGCTGCTGATCGCCGGTGGCAGCGGCATCACGCCGATCCGGGCCATGCTGGAGGAGTTGCCGCCGGGCGCCGCGCTGATCTACCGGGCCCGCACACCGGCCGATGTGCTGCTCAGCCGCGAGTTGGACTGGCTGGCCCAGGAACGCGACACCTCCGTCTGGTACGTCATCGGCTCCCGCGACGACCCCGGCCCCCGCCAGTTGATGAGCCCCGACGGGCTGCGGCAACTGGTGCCCGACGTGGCCCGGCGCGACGTCTACCTGTGCGGGCCGCCCGGTCTGGTGGAACAGTCGGTGCGTGCGCTGCGGCGGGCCGGCGTGCCCCGACGGCAGATCCACCTGGCCACGTTCGAGCTGTAGGAAGGGCACCCCATGCGTCGCGCGCTCCTCGCGATCACCGGCCTGGCCGCCAGCACCACCGCGCTGGTGGTGTTCAAGGGCTCGCCGGGCACCAGCCACGTCGCCCAGAACCTGCCGACCGCCCAGCCGGTCAACCCCTCCGGGCCGGGCACCGACCCCGGCGCCGCAGCGGGTGCGCCGGGCACCGACCCGACCGGCGCCACGCCGACGTCATCGGGAAGCGCCAAGCCGTCGACGTCGCCCAAGCCCGGCAAGACCACCTCCCGCCCGTCAGGCACCAAGACGACGAAGGCCCCCAGCGCTCCGCGGACCACCACCAAGGCACCCCAGTCGACCACCCGCCGGGTCACCGGCAACGGCTTCGAGAACGAGTACGGGTACGTGCAGGTGCAGATCGTCGTCTCGGGTAGCCGGATCGTCGAGGCCGTCGCGCTGTCGCTGCCCAGCGGGGGTGAATCCGACATCCACAGCGGCGACGTCCGCAACCGTTACGACGGCAGGGGCGGCGAGGTGGTGCAGAAGCAGAACGCGAACCTCAACACCGTCTCCGGGGCCACCGAGACCAGCAACTCCTACAAGCAGTCGCTGCGGTCCGCCATCGAGCAGGCATTCTGACGTGCGGGCCACGCTGACCCGACCCGGGCTGTGCCGGGTCGAACAGATCATGGGTACGGCGATCACAGTGGACCTCGCCGACGATCTGCCACCGGCGACCCTGCGAGAGTTGGCGGACGAGGTCTTTGCCTGGATGCACGAGGTGGACGCGCGGTTCAGCACCTACAAGCCGGACAGCGAGGTGTGCCGCTTCGACCGGGGTGAGGTGCTGCTCTCCGAGGCGTCCGCGGACCTGCGGTACGTGCTGGAGACCTGCGCCGACCTGTGGGGCGCCACCGACGGGTTCTTCGACGCGTACGCCACCGGTCGGCTCGACCCGTCCGGCTTCGTCAAGGGGTGGGCCGCTCAGGTCGCCTCGGACCGCCTCGTCGCCGCCGGTGCCGTCAACCACTGCGTGAACGCCGGCGGCGACGTACGGGTGCGGGGTCTGTCGCCGTCCGGGGAGCCGTGGCGTATCGGCATCCGGCACCCGTGGGACGCGATGGCGGCCTGCCTGGTGCTCACCGGGACCGACCTGGCGGTGGCCACGTCCGGCGTGTACGAGCGGGGCCGGCACGTGTTGGACCCGCGCCGGGGCGCACCCGCCAGTGGGCTGCGCTCCGTGACGGTGGTCGGCACCGACCTCGGGTTGGCCGACGCGTACGCCACCGCCGCCCTCGCCATGGGCACCCCCGGCCTCAACTGGCTGGCCCGCCTGAACGACCACACTCACGCGGCGATAACCGACAACGCCCGTCAGCACCACTCCGCAACCCTCCCCCTAACAAACTAACCCCGCGCTGCCCCGCCCCCGTACCCCGGCGATCTTGCAGTTTCGGTTGGCCTTTTGCCCCGCTGTGTGGAGATTGTCGGGACAGAAAGTGCAAGATCGCGGGGAGCTGGAGGGGTGGGGCGGCGCGCGGGTGCTGCGGGAGGGGTGGGGGTTAGCGGAGGGGGCGGTGGGTGCCGGCTGGGCGGGAGCCGGTGGGGCGTGGGCGGCCGGGGCGGGACCCGGACGGTCGGGTGCCGGCCCACCGGCGCCCCGGGTGGCTGCGCCGGGGCGGCTCGGTGCCGCCGGGGTGAGGCGCTCTGTCGTTGGTGGACATCGTTCCCCCGTTCGTGGCGCGCGTTCGCACCGTCCCCCTGTCAACGAGGACCGACGCCTCGGCGACGCTGTCAGGCACCGGATCGAATCGTCGACCGGGCCGGTTTCACATGCCTCGTCGGGGCAGCGGCAGGTGACCGGGGAGCAGGTCGGGGGCGAGCGTCACCCCGGCGGCGCGCAGCGCCCCGATCAACGTGTTCTGCACGAGGTACGAATCCGGAAGCTGCCAGCGCACCTGCTCCGGGGCGACCGCCCAGCGAACCGTGCCCTCCGGCAGCCGGGTGGGTGGCGCGGGGATCCACGAGCCCGGCCCGTGCCGGACCACGTGGAAGCAGTGCTCCAACTCCGGTCGGAGCGGGTCGCCGGGGCGGACCAGGAACATCCACCGCCCGGTGGGCGTGACCAGCACCGGTCCGCGTACGCCGGTGCCGGCCGGGTGGATCTGGACCGCGTCGAGCACGTGCCGGCCCAGGTGGGCGGGCACCTCCAGTACGTCGAAGGCCCGGCCGGTGGGCAGCAGCACCCCGTGCGGTCGGCTCCGCCACCAGGTCGCCACCCGGGCCGGGTCGGCGCTGGCGGCCAGCTCCCAGTTCTCCAGGGCGGGGTGGCAGCCCACTGTGGGACAGCCGGCCCGGCCGCAGACGAAGCGGCTGCGGGCCAGACAGGCACCCGGGGTGACCTCCCAGCCGTGTACGGCGTACCGGATGGCGACCCGGCGCAGCCGGACCCGTTCCAGCGGCGACAGTTCGGCAACGCGCGGTACGACATTCCCCCACATGTGTGCCAACTCCTCTCGTCGGGCCCGGCTTTCGCCAGGTCGCATGTAGAGCGCCGTCACTGCCGTAACCCACGATCGTTGAGGTTGACGAACGGCTCGTGCAACTTGCACGAAAAGTACGAGGACTACCTGTACGGCTGACGTACATCCTGTGCGACCAGCGAAAACCTGAAAATGAACGGCAGTCGCCGCACCCGCGGACATCGCCCCGACTCGATTGGTCGTCGGTGGCAGGGGAGGATGGGGAGATGGACGAGCTACCCATAGGACGGCGAGTGGCCTACTGGCGGGGGCGACGCAAGATGTCGCAGCAGGTCTTCGCGGACCGGCTGGGCAAGTCCAAGAGCTGGGTGGACAAGGTCGAACGCGGCGTCCGACGGTTGGACAAGTTCTCCGTCCTCTACGAGATCGCCGACATCCTTCAGATGGACGTCCAGCTGCTGATGGGCAAGGACCCGGAGCGGCGCGCCGACGCCCTCAACTGCATCGACCAGGTCGAGGTGCAGGAGATCCGAGCGGCGCTGGAACGCTACGACTCGATGAGCGCGTACTTCGACGCGGTGCCGTACCCGCCGCCGATGGACGACATGCGCAAGGCCGTCAACCACGCCTGGCTCACCTACCAGTACGGCCGCTACGGGATGCTCACCCGGGCGCTGCCGAAGCTGCTGCGCGACGCCCAGGCGGCCGACGCCGCCTACGGCGGTGAGCAGGCCGCCGAGGCGGCCCACCTGCTCGGCCAGGTCTACCAGATCGCCTCCTCGGTGCTGCGCAAGCTCGGCGAGTGCGAGCTCGCCTGGTTGGCCGCCGACCGGTCGATGGCGGTGGCCCAGCGGGCCGACGACCCGCTGCTCGCCGGGATCGCCACCACCCGGGTGTGCAACGCCCTGGTCGCGATGGGGCGGGCCCGCCCCGCGCTGGAGCTGAACGTCCAGATCGCCAACCGGCTGGCACCGGGTGGGAGCAACGAGGTCTCGCCGGCCCGCCTCTCCGTCTACGGGATGCTGCTGCTCCAGGGCGCGATGGCCGCGTCCCGCATCGGTGACTCGGCCAGCGTCGACGACCTGATCAACGCTGCTCAGGAGGCCGCCACCCTGCTCGGCGGCGACCACAACCACTACTGGACGTCGTTCGGCCCGACCAACGTCGAGCTGCACCGGGCCGCCGCCGCGGTGGAGCTGGGCGACGGGGGGCGGGCCGTGGAGGTGCACCAGCTGCGCATCGCGGAGGCTCCCTTCAACGCGCTGCTGCCCGAGCGCCGCGCCCACCACCTGCTCGACATCGCCCGCGGGTACGCCCAGATAGGTGACGTGGCGAACGCCGGCGAGATGCTGCTGCTCGGTGATCGACTCGCCCCGTCGGAGATCCGCTGCCGGCCGATCGCGCACGAGGTGATGTCCGACATCCTCCGTCGCACACGTGGTGCGCCGCCTTCTCCGGTAGCGGAGTTGGCTGAGCACATGGGAGTAGGGGTATGAGCGCGGAGCCGGTCTGATGGCCGGTGCAGCGCACAACAGCGGGCACCGCGAGGTGCTCTACGTCATCGCCTGCGGTTCGCCGCTGGCCCGGCACGTCGGTCGTCTGGTCGACCTCGCCCAACAGGACGGTTGGGATGTCTGCGTGGTCACCACGCCGGACGGCGCGAAGTTCGTCGACCAGTCGGCCCTGATCCGGCAGACCGGTCATCCGGTGCGGACGCACTACAAGAACCCCGGTGACCCGGACGTGCTGCCGCCCGCCGACGCCATGATCGTCTGCCCGGCCACCGTCAACACGGTCAACAAATGGGCCGCGGGGATCACCGACACGCTGGCGCTCGGGCTGTTGGTCGAGGCCCAGGGCAAGGGCGTCCCCATCGTGGCGGTGCCGTACACCAACGCGGCGATGGCCTGCCACCCGGCGTTCCGTGCCGGGGTGGCCCGGTTGGCCGAGTGGGGCGTCACGGTGCTCTTCGGCGACGATGTGATCGCTCTGCACCCGCCCGGAACGGGGGAACAGCACCTGCACGCCTTCCCCTGGGCGATGCCGCTGGCCGCATTGCCGACCGTCTCCTGGAGCGCCGCCTAGCGCGTCCGGCAGATCTTCCACCCGACGCGGCCGGGCCGGGTGTCACCGCCCGGCCGCCCCGACGCCGGTAAGCTGGCCGGCCGTGAGCACAAGCGGATCCGCCCCCACAGTCAGCGACGTGGTGGCCGCGCTGGAACGGCGCTTTCCGCCGGTCTGGGCGGAGGAGTGGGACCGGGTGGGCCTGGTGCTCGGTGAGCCGGCGGCCCCGGTCCGCCGGGTGCTCTGCGTGGTCGACGTGGTGCCCGAGACGGTCGACGAAGCCCTCGCCGCCGACGCGGACATGATCGTCTCGCATCACCCGCTGCTGTTGCGGGGGGTGTCCTCGGTCGCCGCGACGACCTTCAAGGGGCGGATCATCCACCAGTTGATCCGGGCCGGGGTGGCGCTCTACGCGGCGCACACCAACGCCGACGTGGCCTCCCCGGGCGTCTCCGACGCCCTCGCCGCCCGCTTCGGGCTCACCGGTCTGCGCCCACTTCAACGACCCGCGCCCGGCTCGCCCGCTTACGGCGACGACCGGGGTTTCGGCCGGATCGGCGAACTGCCCCAGCCGATGACCCTCGCCGAGCTGACCCGGCACGCGGCAGCGGTGCTCCCCGTCACGTCCTGGGGAGTTCGCGCGGCGGGGGATCCCGGGCGTATGGTTCGTACCCTCGCCGTCAGCGGCGGGTCGGGGGACAGCTTCCTCGGCGCCGCTACCGCCGCCGGGGTGGATGCGTTCCTCACCGCCGACCTGCGGCACCACCCGGCCGGCGAGCACCTCGCCGCCAGTGGTCCCGCCCTGATCGACGCCGCCCACTGGGCGACCGAACGACCGTGGCTGGACGACCTGGCCGCCTTCCTGCGGGAGGCGCTGGACGTCGAGACGCTGGTGTCCGACCTGGACACCGACCCGTGGACCGTGCACGCCGCCGCACCCGCTGTGGACGACAAGGAGCCCGACCGTGAAGGCTGACCCTCAGGTGCAGCGCCGCCTGCTCGACCTCCAGGCGATCGACACCAACCTCGCCCAGCTCGCGCACCGCCGGCGCTCGCTGCCCGAGCGGGCCGAGCTGGAGTCGCTGGCCCGGGAGCTGTCGTCGATGGAGGACGAGCGGGTCCGCGCCCAGGTGGCGGTGGACGACCTGGACCGGGACATCGCCCGGTTGGAGAAGGACGTCGAGCAGGTCCGGGCCCGCAAGGAGAAGGACGAGAACCGGCTTGCCGCCGGCACCGGCCCGGCCCGCGAGCTGGAGGCGCTCCAGCACGAGCTGGTCTCGCTCAAGCGCCGCCAGGGCGACCTGGAGGACGCCGAGCTGGAGCTGATGGAGCAGCGGGAAACCGCGCAGGGCGTACTGGACGGCGTGGAGCAGCGGCTGGCCGAGACCCGGGACAAGCGGGCCGCGACCGAGCAGCGCCGCGACGAAGCGCTGGCCGAGATCGCCAAGGAGGAGGAGTTCAAGCGGGGCGCCCGTCAGCCGCTCGCCGCCGACCTCCCCAGCGACCTGGTCAACCTGTACGACAAGATTCGCGAGGACACCGGGTTGGGTGCCGCGCTGCTCACCGGGGGCCGCTGCGGCGGGTGCCGCCTGGACCTGTCCGGCGCCGACCTGGCCCGGATCCGCAAGGCCGCCCCCGACGACGTGGTCCGCTGCGAGGACTGCCGACGGATCATGGTCCGCACCAACGAGTCGGGCCTGTAGGTCGTGGCGCCGCGCGTGGTCTCCATGGAGGCCGACGGTGGGTCCCGGGGCAATCCCGGCCCCGCCGGCTACGGCGCGGTGGTCCGCGACCCGGAAACCGGCGAGGTGCTCGCCGAGCGCTCCGAGTCGCTCGGTACGGCCACCAACAACGTCGCCGAGTACCAGGGCCTGATCGCCGGGTTGACCGCCGCCGCCGAGCTGGGTGCCGCCGAGGTGGACGTCCGGATGGACTCCAAGCTGGTGGTCGAGCAGATGTGCGGCCGGTGGCAGATCAAACACCCCGGCCTGCGGCCCCTCGCCGCCCAGGCCGCCGCGCTGGTGGGCCGGTTCACAGCGGTCCGGTTCAGCTGGATCCCGCGCGAGCAGAACCGGCACGCCGACGCCCTCGCCAACGCCGCCATGGACGCCGCCGCGGGTCGTCCCCCGGCGACCGCGGCCCCCGCCCGTCCCGCGACGACGCCGGCCGCCGGCCAGCCCTCGACGACGCCCACCGCCCCGATCGTCGGCAGCGACCCGGCGACCGCGCCGGCCTCCTGGGAGCCACGGCCGACCTTCACCGCCACCCGGCTGATCCTGGTCCGGCACGGCGAGACCCCGTACACCGAGCAGAAGCGCTACTCCGGGCGCGGCGACGTGCCGCTCTCCGAGCGTGGCCGGGCCCAGGCCCGCGCCACCGGCGCCCGGGTGGCCGAGCTGGCCCCGTCCGTCGCGGCCGTGCTCAGTTCACCGTTGTCCCGGTGTACGGCCACCGCGGCGTCGATCGCCCAGGCGCTCGGCGGCGACGTGCCGGTCCGCACCGAGGACGACCTGATCGAGTGCGACTTCGGCCAGTGGGAGGGGCGCACCTTCGCCGAGGTACGCCAGCAGTGGCCGGGGGAGATGGACGCCTGGCTCGCCTCACCCCGGATCGCGCCGCCGGACGGGGAGTCGTTCACCCAGGTCGCTGAACGCGCGCACCGCGTCATCTCGGGGCTGCTCACCGCGTACCCCGGTGAGACCGTGGTGGTCGTCTCGCACGTCTCGCCGATCAAGCTGGTGCTGCGCGACGCCCTCGCGGCCGGTGACGGTTTCCTGCACCGGCTCTTCCTGGACGCAGCCGGCATCTCGGTGCTCGACATGTGGCCCGACGGCGGCGTGGCCGTGCGCACTGTCAACGACACCGCCCACCTCGCCGCGCTCTGATCCGGTCACCCTTCGGCTGGTGGCCCGCGCCGTTCGGCGCAGGCGGCCAGCCGTTCGGCGCAGCACCCTCCGATCGGGCAAGGTGACCGCCATCACAGAGTCGTAGCCTCCGGCCGTTACAGCCAAAGCCTCGACTCCCCGGAGGTGTGTCAGATGACTGCACCCGAACCGGAGGCGCCCACCACGGCGCCGTCCAGGGCGAAGGACCACAGCCCCTGGAACTGGTTGCTCTTCATCCCCATCGTGGTGCCGCTGATCCCGGCGTTCTTCAATGGCGACTCGCCCCGGGTCTTCGGCTTCCCGCGCTTCTACTGGCTGCAACTGGCCTTCATCCTGCTCGGCGTCGGCACCACCACGTTGGTCTACCAGATGACGAAGAAGCGGGGAGGCCGCTGATGTGGCGTGACCATCTCACCGAGATCATCGTCTTCTCCCTGCTGTTCCTCCTGGTCAGCGCGATGGGCTTCGTGGCCGCCCGCTGGCGGGCACCGAAGGACATGGCGCACCTGGACGAGTGGGGGCTGGGCGGGCGCAGCTTCGGCGGCTGGATCACCTGGTTCCTGGTCGGCGGTGACCTCTACACCGCGTACACCTTCGTGGCGGTGCCGGCGTTGATGTTCGGTGCCGGCGCGGCCGGGTTCTTCGCCGTGCCGTACACCATCGTCATCTACCCGCTGGTCTTCCTGGTGCTGGTGCGGCTCTGGTCGGTGTCGCACCGGCACGGGTTCGTCACGCCGGCCGACTTCGTCCGCAACCGGTTCGACTCGCCGGTGCTGGCGCTGCTGATCGCGATCACCGGCATCGTCGCCACCATGCCGTACATCGCGTTGCAGCTGATCGGCATCGAGGCGGTCCTCAAGACGATGGGCGTCACCGGCGACAACGCGCTGGCCCGGCACCTGCCGATCATCATCGCGTTCGCCATCCTGGCCGCCTACACGTACCAGTCGGGGTTGCGCGCGCCCGCGCTGATCGCGTTCGTCAAGGACAGCCTGATCTACATCGTGATCCTGGTGGCGGTCGTCTACCTGCCGTACAAGCTGGGCGGCTGGGGTGACATCTTCGCCGCCGCGGACGCGAAGTTCGACGCCTCGCCGAACCCGAACGACGGCATCCTGCTCAACGGCAACAACCAGCTCCAGTACGTGACGCTGGCGCTCGGCTCGGCGTTGGCGCTCTTCCTCTACCCGCACAGCATCACCGGTGTGCTGGCCAGCCGGAACCGCGACGTGATCAAGCGGAACATGTCGGCGCTGCCCGCGTACAGCCTGCTGCTCGGGTTGATCGCCCTGCTCGGCTACATGGCCATCGCGGCCGGGGTGAAGCCGCTGCCCGGGGCGTCTGCCGGCAGCGTGGACAACAACACCATCGTGCCGCTGTTGTTCGACCAGCAGTTCCCGGACTGGTTCGCCGGTGTCGCGTACGCGGCGATCGGCATCGGCGCGCTGGTGCCCGCGGCGATCATGTCGATCGCGGCGGCGAACCTGTTCACGCGCAACATCTACAAGGAGTACCTGAAGCGGGACGCCTCCCCGGCCCAGGAGGCGACCGTCTCGAAGATCACCTCACTGGTGGTGAAGGTCGGCGCGGTGGCCTGCATCGTCTTCCTCGACCCGCAGTTCTCCATCGACCTCCAACTGATCGGTGGCGTGATCATCCTGCAGACGCTGCCGGCGGTGGCGCTGGGCCTCTACACCCGCTGGTTCCACCGCACCGGCCTGATCGTCGGCTGGGTAGCCGGCATGGGGTTGGGCATGTGGATGCTTTACCAGGTGGCCAGCCCGACCCGGAAGCACTTCGGCGGCTCCGCGTTCCCGCTGTCGGAGTTCGGGTTCGACACCACCCGGACGATCTACGTCGGCATCGTGGCGGTGGCGGTCAACCTGGCCGTGGCGGCGCTGGTGACGCTGGCGCTGCGGGCCGCGAAGGTCGAGGAAGGAGTCGACGGTACCGAGCCGGACGACTACTTCGCCGACGAGGGCGACCCCCGGGTCACCCCGGGCACCGACCGCGACGCCGACTCGGCCCGCGAGCCAGTCGCCTGACCTCAGGTACGAACGCCCGGGCGCCGACGTGTGTCGGAGCCCGGGCGTATCTGTGTCCCGCGTGCTCTCCCGCGTGCTCTCCCGCGTGCTCTCCCGCGTGCTCTCCCGCGTCGATCTTGCAGTTGTGGTGCCCGGTTGGCGTTGATTAATGCCGATTGGTCGCTACCGAAACCGCAAGATCGACGAAGCTGGAGCGGGGTGGGGCTGGGGTGGGGGTGGGGGTGGGGATGTGGTGGGGTTTGGCGGGGTTAGCGGGGGCGGTTGCGGTTTATCAGGGCCTGGTTGAGGCGGCCCAACAGGGCTGCCAGGGTGGAGCGGTCCTCGGGGGTCCAGTCGGACAGCATGTCGCCGTAGAGCCGGGTGCGGGCGGCCTGGACGGCGGCCATCCGCTGGAGACCAGCCGGGGTGGGGGAGATGACAGTGCCGCGCCCGTCGGACGGGTCCGGGGTACGGGTGATCAGGCCGTCCCGCTGAAGCGCGGAGACCTGCCGGGTGACTGTCGAGCCGTCCAGGTTGAGTCGGGCGGCGAGCGCCGAGACGTTCTGCGGGCCGGCGTCGGCCAGGTGGCGCAGGATCACGTACGCGGCCCGGTCCAGCACCCGGTGCTCGGCCGTGCCGGTGGCCCGCCGGGTGGCCTCGCCGAAGCGCATCAGCAGGGCCACCTCGGTCTCGATCCGGCCGAGGGTGCTCTCGTCGTGGTCGTCGCTCATAGCTGTATGATACAGAATAAGTACCTGTACGATACAGCTATCTGAGGAGTCGGAGTGGATCGGCGTTCCGAACCGAACCGCAGTGCCATCTACGCCACCACGCTGGTGGCCTTCCTCGCCATCGCCGGCATCGCCGTCGTCGACCCGATCCTGCCGGCCATCGGCGAGGCGATCGGCGTCACCGCCTGGCAGGTCGAGCTGCTGTTCACCGCGTACATCGCGGTCATGGCCCTTGGCATGATCCCGGCGACGCTGGCCAGCGGCCGGTTCGGTTTCAAGCCGGTGCTCGTCACCGGCGTCTCCGTGGTCGGCCTCGCCGCCATCCTCGCCTCGTTCAGCGACAACATCGTGCAGCTCTCCGTGCTGCGCGGCGTCTGGGGGCTGGGCAACGCGATGTTCTTCGCCACCGCCATGGTGGTGCTGGTCAACCTGGCCGTCGACCGAGAATGGGTGGTCGGCCTCTTCGAGACCGCCCTGGGCCTCGGCTTCGCCGTCGGACCGCTCATCGGTGGCCTGCTCGGCGAGGTCAGCTGGCGGCTGCCGTTCTTCGTCTGCGGCGTCTTCATGGTCCTCGCCCTCGGCGTGGCCTCCCGCAAACTCCGCGAACCCACAAACCGGCAGGCCCCGGTACGCATCGGCCAGATCTTCGCCACCTACCGCCGACCGGCGTTCATCGCCCTCTGCGTGGTCACCGCCGCGTACAACTTCGTGTTCTTCGTGGTGCTCGGCTACACGCCGCTCTTCCTCGGCCTGGACGTCATCCCGCTGGGGCTCGCGTTCACCGGCTGGGGTCTCGGCCTGGCCGCCGGCATCATGGTGATCGGCCACCGGCTGGCCCACCGCATCGGCGCGGTACAGACCGTCGGCGTGGCCATCGCCGGCCTCCTGGTCTGCATGGTCCTCTTCGCCACCTCCACCAGCACCGCCGAGGCGCTCGTGGTGCTGGTGCTCGCCGGGCTCTGCATGGGGCTGGCCAACGCCAACCTCACCGACCTGGCACTCGGCCTCGGCTCCAGCGACCGGCGCGTCGCCACCGGCGCGTTCAACCTGGTCCGCTGGGGCGCCGCCGCGCCGGCACCGATCATCTCCGGCAAGCTCGCCGAGCAGTCGCTGGCGCTGCCGTTCTGGGTCGGCTTCGGGGTGCTCGCCGTCGGCGTGGTCGTCTACCTGGCCTTCGCGCACCTGATGGCCGCCGGCTACGGCGAGCGGGTGCTCTGGTCCCGCTGGAACCGCGCCGCCGCGAGTGCCGAAAACACGGCCGAGGAGCCGGTAGGCGAGGCGTACTGACCGCGCCGGCCCCGCGCTCTGCCGCGCCGCGCCGCGCCGCGCCGGCCAAGATCCGCACAGTTTCGGGGAAACTGCTGCCTCGCTGCCGGTTGAGGCAGCACTTTGCCTGAAGTTGAGTGGATCTTGGCCGGGGCGCCGGGGCGCCGGGGCGCCGGGCGTCAGGGCGCCGGGGCCGGGCGCGGGGCATTGAGCGTTGGGTGTCGGCGTGCGGGGGTGCCGGCGGGCGGGGTCAGTTCAGGGCGCGCCAGAGCAGGTAGAGGCCGATCGTCGTGCCGAACACCACGATCACCGTCTTGAGCACCACCGACGGCAGCCGACGGACGAGTCGGGCGCCCGCGTACCCCCCAATCAGGGTGGCCGGCGCGACCACCGCGACGGCCGCCCAGTTCAACGGGCCGAACAGGGCGAACACCACGAGCGTCGTCAACCCCACCAAAGCGGAGAGCAGATTCTTGATTGCGCTCACCCGGGCCAGGGTCGCGTCCAGCACCAGGGCCAGCCCGGCCACCAGCATCACCCCGAGCGCCGCACCGAAGTAACCGCCGTACACCGCACCCAGCGCGACCATCGCCTGGACCGTGACCGTCCGTCGGCGTGGCGACAGGTCCCGGGGGTGGCCGACCAGCCGGCGCAGCGGATCCTGGAAGGCCAGGACCGCTGTCGCGCCGAGGACCAGAAACGGTACGACCAACTCGAACGCGCGGGCCGGAGTGGCCAGCAGCAGCAACGCCCCGAGAATCGTGCCCGCGATGGTGGTGGGCACCAGCGTGGCCAGCGCGCGGGGGCGTGGCAGGTCCTGCCGGCTGCCCGCCACGCTCGCCAGGTAGCCGGGGAACACGGCGACGGAGTTGCTGACGTTCGCCGGCACCGGGGGCAACCCGATCGCGATCATCGCCGGAAAGGTGATCAGCGAACCGCCACCGGCCACCGCGTTGACAGTGCCAGCGGCGAGCCCGGCGGCGAGCAGCAGCGCGGCGTGGGAGAGATCCATAGCCCCACGAGGCTAGTACGCGCGCCGAACCTGTCGTGAGCTGGCCGGCGAGGCGGAACAGGCAGCGGTATACCGGTCGTATACTCCGGTCGTGGATACCACGATCAAAGTCGACACCGAGGTACGCGACCGCTTGGCGCTCCTGGCGAACGAACGTGGAACGACAATGCGGGACCTCGTCGCCCAGCTCAGCCAGGCGGCACTCACCGCCGACGAACTGCGCGACCGCGCTGCGCGCGCGGAGCAGTACGTCCGACTCAAGATCGCTTCCGACCTCTGCGCCGACGACCTCACCCGGGGCGAGGACGTCTGGGCGGCCGTCGAGGCTGGCAATGTCCCGGAATCTCTAGCCAAAGATGGCCGGCGGGCGGCGTGACCGAGGCCGCGGTCATTCTCGACCACACGGCGCTGCTCGCGCTCGGTGCCGGCAACTCGGCGCTCTCCGGGCTCGTGGTCACCGCACACAGGGGAGCGGGGCGGCACGTCCAGGTGCCGGCGCTCTGCCTTGCCGCGGCCACCTCCGCCCGCCCGGCCCTGGGAGAGCACATCGGTGCACTACCAGCGCTAGAGGTCGTCGAGCTGGGCTACGCGACCGCTCTGCTGGTGGGGCGCCTGCTGCGTCAAGGTGTGGACTGGCAGCTAGCCCATGCCGCCGCGCTGGGACGTCCCGACGCCGAGTGGCCCACCGGGCGTCCGGTCCTCACCGAGTTGCCGAAGGCGTACGCCGGAACCGGTGTCGTGACGATCAGCGTGAACTGACCGGTCGCTACCCAATGTCCGTCTCCACGCGCGCTGCCGTGCGGGCCGGGTCTGTCGAAGGCCCGACTGCGGGGCAGGTCTGCGCGGGCACCCGCCTGCGGGGCGGCAATAGGCGCGCGAGCGGCGTCGTTAGGATGACAGGGCGACGGACGAGTCGACCGGGCGGCCGCGTCGGCGGGCTTCGGCCCGCCGCCGAGGAACGTCCGGACTCCACAGGGCAGGGTGGTTGTTAACGGCAACCCGGGGCGACCCGCGGGAAAGTGCCACAGAAAACAGACCGCCGACCCCAACGGGGACGGTAAGGGTGAAACGGTGGGGTAAGAGCCCACCAGCACCCCGGGTGACCGGGGTGGCTCGGTAAACCCCACCCGGAGCAAGGCCAAGCAAGGGCCGTCACCGCAAGATGACGACCCGGCGCAGACGCTTGAGGGCTGCCCGCCCGATGTCTGCGGGTAGGCCGCTGGAGCCTGCCGGCAACGGTAGGCCGAGATGGATGGCCGCCGCCGGCGCAAACCCCTCGGGGTACGCGTCGCGCACAGAATCCGGCGTACAGGTCGACTCGTCCGTCGCCCACCAGCTCAGAGCTGTGATCAAGGGTCTGAGCTGGTCGTTTATTGGGTGCCGCTGGTTGACCTTAGTCATCGTTGGGTGGCATTTGACGGCCTGGCCACGGCCTGAGACGGCCTGGAGACGGCCTGAGCGAGGGCTCACTCGACCTCGAACTCGGTCCGGCGTATCGCTTCGTTTTGAGGTCCGTGGGTGAACGTGCAGATCCTGCCCGATGCCGCCGCGCGGCTGGTCCGGGGCGTCGGCCGGACTGCCCGGCGCGGTCCACGACCTCACCGCTGCCCGCACCCACGGCCTGATCGAGGGGCTAACCAGCGCGAACGTGTTGACCTTCGCAGACAAGGACTACCAAGGCGCCTGCGGCACCGTCTGGACCCCATTCAAACGGGGCCGCACCGGCCATCCTCGTCCTCAAGCCACCGAAGACACACCCGCTACCACGATGAAATGGCACATTACGCCCGCTCCACCTTCAACTCGAAGTACAGGTAGAGGGCGTAGTGGTATCCGGAGGGGACGTGGCCGTCCATGCGGTCGAAGCCGAGAAGCTGACCCTCGTTGGTGAAAATCGATGCACCAAGGTTCAACGGGCCCATGCTGGAGGTACCGAAATGGTTGTTGTACAACTTAACGCTTGAGGGATTCGGGAAGACCTCTACCTCTGTTGCGGCCAGAAATACCCCACAGGACC
Organism: Micromonospora sp. NPDC051227; assembly: GCF_044455385.1. Lineage (NCBI taxonomy): Bacteria > Bacillati > Actinomycetota > Actinomycetes > Micromonosporales > Micromonosporaceae > Micromonospora > Micromonospora sp. NPDC051227. Next base: position 44,262 of record NZ_JBITET010000012.1, on the reverse strand, counting down.
AAATTTGTGATGGCTGAGCGTTGGATGACGTGAGGAATCCGCAATACTGCGCCGCTCCGGCCGAGTCGCCTTCTGGTTGGCCACCAACATTTTCCGGAAGTTGCGCATGGGCAGTAACGCCACGCAGGTCGGCGGCTTCCAGATAGTCCGCGCCCGCCGCGTTCAGATACATTCTGAATACGTAGGTGCGGCCGGGTTTCAACTCCCCAGATCGTTGCCAGCCACCATCTTCCTTGTGGGCAGCGTCCTTGAAGGCAAAAAAGACCCTCTCATCTCCCACATTGGGATTGTCGGCGATCGAATTCATGACGGGATGGTCAGCCGGCTCGCTGTTGGTGTACATAGTTCTTTCCGGCCCCCAGGCGGCGCTGACTCCCGCTGGCGCGCTGTCGCGCTCGGTCACTGACGGGCCATGTCCGCCCCCGCCAGGCGGCGTCTGCGGAAACCGGGCCAGTGGAGTGGTAAATACTTTCTCGAGAGGGTAGGCGACAAAAGCGATGCTGCAGGCAAAGACTGTGATGGCGAGTCCGGCAGCCGCAACCGGCTCGCTTCCCCTCTTCCGGATCAACAGATAGGCGGAGACGGATGCGGCGCCGCCCACGGCAAGCCCGACCAAGGCGACCACGATGTACGGCACGGAAACACTCTGACACGCCATTCCTTTGTCAGCCACCCCCGTTGGAGGCTGATGGGCCCATCCAAACAGGCATCTATTGAGCCAAGTGGTGGCGACACCGACGGCGAGCCGGGTGTAGGTGTCAGCGTTGCGCAGGTGGGCCAGGCCCAGGTGTCTCACCCCGGACCGCAACTTGGACATCGGGCCGGCCGAGGCCGATGTCGTCGCTCCGCTCTTCTTCGCCGTCCCGGCCGCCACGAGCGTCGAGAGCGTCGAGGCGCTGGGACCGTGGCTGGCCCGCGTCGAGCCGGGCACGTAGACATCTTCCCGTGCGGTGGTGTCGCCAGTGTGGCCAGTGCAAACGGGGTGAGGCCACTGATCGGGCGGATGATGAAGTGATCACGCGGCGGACTTCGTTGGCGGTCAGCTTGATCAGCCCGGTGTGCCCCGGGTCGTCGTCGGCTTCGCCTATGGCGGCGCCGCGCCGGATGGCGAACCCTACCCAACGCGCCGAGGGCGTCATCACGACGATGAAGCCCTCAGTCAGCGGGTGCATGGCGCGGAGACTACTCCGACATACTGCTCTCTCGTGAATACCTTTTGGACCGTGTTCGTGGCGCTGTTGACCGGTGGTGGTCTTACGGTCGTCGGAGGCTTTGTTCAGGCCTGGCTGACGAGCAGGGATGCGACTGCGCGCGACGATCGGCGGCACCTGCACGAGCTGGACATGGCCCGAGAGCAGCGGCACCATCAGCGGATTGAGAATGCGTACGAGGAACTCCTGCTGCTGGTGGAGACCATTGGGCAGTGGGCGTCGATGATTCGGCCCTTGGTGACGATCGAGGGTGACCCCAGGCCGCAGTTGCCGCCACTGCCTGAGCAAGCGCGGGTGGAGGCATTGGTTCGCGCGTACGGCTCGCAGAAGGTCAGGGACCGGCTGTTTGCCTGGCGGCAGGTCATCGATCAGCTGATTGAAGCCGATTTTCAGATCCAGGCCGCCGAACGGTCGATTGAGAGGCAAGGTCACACAAGCATCGATGACGGGGCTGAGCGGATGAAGATCGGAACTCAGCTGCGACCCGCCGAGCGAGCGCGGCGCAATGAGCTTGCTGAGGAGATTGCAGCTGAGCTGCGGGCACCCTTCTCTTAGCGGCTAGCCACTCGGTGCACTCGACGGGCAGGGTTCCACGCCCGCCGCCCAAGCCGGAGGCGCTTCCCGGTCCCCTTGCACCACCGCACGGGCGGGACAGCTTGCGGTTGGACTTGGAGCGGTGGTGTCCTTGCGGTCGCACACCCAGTAGTCAGGTTCAGAGGTTGGTTGCAACTGCCACCAGGGGTGATGAGAACGCTGTAGCGCGGGTACGAAGCCTGGTCGGCGATACCTCCTGGCCGGCTCGCCCGCCGAGAAACCGCCATAGTCCGCCTTGGACTTGGAGCCCTGGCGACTCCGTGAGCAAGTGTCGGGTGAACGAAACACCTGCTCAGGGCATGTCTGCATTCGGATCCGGCGTATGGATCGACTTGTTTATCGGCCACAGGCCAGGCGCGCGGTGCTCTGCGCTTGGTTCAGGGCCGCTCGGCAACTTGGGCGACGAACGCGGCCCAGGCGACGGGGGCGAAGGTCAGTGCCGGTCCGGCGACGTTCTTCGAGTCCCGTACGGCTACAACACCGGGCAGGTTGCTTGCCACCTCGACGCAGTTCCCACCGCTCGCGCCGCTGCGGGTGGACTTGCGCCACCGGGCGTTACTGAGGTCCATGATGGCTCTCAACTTCCTTCAGCAGGTCGATGGACTGCCGGCGCGGTAGAGCCTCGTTCCGGACGCTCTCCCACCTGGCCTGAAGCGTAGCTACCTCATCGTCCTTGTCAACGACGTCCCCGCCAAGCTGATTTTCGAGGTGTCCCACCCACACTCCGTCGTCTAACCGAGCCAGCGCGAATGGGCCGGACAGTCCGACGTGTAGGCCGCTGCCGATCGGGATGACGTGGACGTGAACGTGCGGAAGCTCGGCCATCGCGACCAGGTGAGCGACCTGCTGGGCCATGATTCCGCCCAGACCATCACCCGTGCGCCGGATCGCGGCTTCGTCCAGCACGGCGACGAACTGTGGCCGGCGCTCGCCGGTCAGGATCGCCTGCCGGCTCATACGCCCCTGCACCCGCTGCTCAACCTCGTCGTCGGTGAGGCTCTCGACTGTTCGCAGGACGGTACGGGCGTAGTGCTCCACCTGTAGTAGGCCGGGAATCAGGTTGGGCTCGAAGTAGCGAAGCTGTGTCGCTTCGCGCTCTGCGTCCAGCCAGGGCAGGAACCACGACGGTGCGCCGAACTTCGTCGCCAGGCGTTCGAAGAGTCCGCCGTTGTTCAACGCCCGGTCAGCGCCCTTGATGAAGTCGATCGTCAGCGCTCGCGTGCCGCTCTCTACGGCGCTGACGTGTGAGGCGCTGAAGCCCGCAGCGCGGCCGAACGACTCTTGCGTCATCCCGGACGCTCCACGAGCGCGGCGGATCTCGCCAACGATGAACGCCGATAGCGGCCCCGGTACGTCAGCCATTCAACGCCCCTCAACTCGAAGATCGACTACCCGAGGTGCCACACATCGGAGCCGTGTTAGGCCAGGTCACCCCGGACCCCGGAAGCACCTTCCGAGCGTAGTGGTCTCCACAGCAGAGTGTCACCAGGCGGCGCGGCTGGCAGGCCCTCGAGATCCGGTGGTCGCGTTCGTAGCGGGGCCGCTCCCGACGGGCGAGCACTCACGGGAGCGGCCCCTTCCCAACGGCACCAAGGGGGAGCCCGTGCCCGACTACAAGCCCGAGAAGATCGGGACGATGAAGGCCGGCGACGTGATCCTCTTGACCACTGCGGCCAGCGTGCAGTTCCTGCGCCCGATCTTTGTGCGCGTCATCCGCGAGCTGCCCGAGCGGCACACGTACGACGGGTGGGTCTGGATTGAGGGTTACCAGCTGAACGCGGCGGGCGACGCAGTCGCGCGGCGCGAGCTGTACGTCATGCGCGCGGGCGTGCGGTTGCAAGCCCTGCCCGTCACACCGACCAGGCCGGCCAAACGCCGCCGACGTCCGGTGCGGGTCGGATGACCAGCCGTCCTCACCCACACCTGCCGATGCGCCCGGCGTGGCTGTGCCGCAACTGCGCCGCGCCCTGGCCATGTGGCCCGGCTCAGCTCGCACTCATAACCGAGTTCTACGGTCATTCGATCGCGCTGGCGTTCTACCTGGCCGCGTCGATGCAGGAGGCGATCGACGACGTTTACGGCCTGGGGCTGCGCCCGAACCCGGCCGCGATGCACGCCAGGTTCCTCGGCTGGCTGTCGCTGGCCCGCCGGCCACACCGGTAGCCAGGAAAAGAACCGGCCGGGTGGGTCGCCCCCACCCGGCCGGCAACCGGATCCCTGAAACGTCAGTGCTTCTTGAACACCGGCATGGTGTCCAGTGTGGTGGTGATGTTCTGCGTGGTACCGCCCCGGTACGTCTTCCCGGTGAAGATGTCGGTCCAGCTGTTGCCCGGCGGGAACCACACCGACGTCGTGGCGGTGGTGCCGGGCGTCGTCACCGGTGCGACCAGGTAGTCCGGGCCGTAGAGGTACTGGGAACCGGCGGTGGCGTACGCGGCCTGCTCATTGGGGTACGCCAGGTACATCGAGCGGACGATGGGAGTACCCGTGCGGGTGGCCTCCTTGGCGGCGGCGTAGGTGTACGGCTGCAGTTCCTTCCGCAGGTTCAGGAACTTCTTGGCCGACGCGTTCGCCTCCGGGCCGTACTGCCAGGGCAGCCGGTCGCTGTGGTTGGAGTGCAGCCGGTCGATCGGCTGGAACGTGCCGAACTGCACCCACCGGGCGTAGAGGTCGTCGGGCAGCTTGGTGCTGCCCGGCTCGGTGCCCGGCTCCTGGAGGCCGCCGGTGTGCCCGCCGATGTCGTGGCTGACAGCGGCCAGCCCGGTCGCGGCCGACTCGCCCGGCGTGTAGCCGACCTCCATCCGCAGGGTCGACCAGTCGGAGGTGGTGTCGCCGGTGAAGTGCAGCGTGGTGCGCTTGTCGGCCCATGGTCCGGTCGACACCGGGGTCGGGCTGCTGTAGCCGCCGGCCTGCAACGAGCCGTACGCCCGGGAGAAGGCGAAGCCGGTCTTGTCGGCGTAGTGCTGGTTGATCCACGCGTCGGCGGTCACCCCGGCGAGCGAGGACTTCGTGTTGTCGCAGCACCAGTCCAGCCACCACAGGTCCGGGCCCTTGGTGCCCTTCGGCAGCATCCCGTCGTGGAGCTGCATGTACGCAGTGAGCTGGTCCGGGTCGCCGAAGTCGAACGCGTAGCAGTCGGCGCCACCGTTGCAGCCGACGCGCTGGAGCTTGCCCTTCGCGGTGGCCTGCGCCTGCGCGAACTTCGGGTCCGAGCCGAGGATGCTCGGGTGGATGTTGATGCCGGTGTGCAGGCCCTGCTTCCTGGCCCAGTCGAAGAACGCCTTCGGGTCGGGAACCCGGGTGGGGTCGATGCTCCAGCCGTTCCACTTGTCCGGCGCCTTGACGTCGGTGTCGAGGACGAGCACATCCAGCGGCACACCCTCGGCCTTGGCCCGGGTCACCAGCTCCTGGAACTCGGTGGCGGTGCGGTCGTAGTACTCGGAGTACCACACCCCGTACGCCCACTTCGGCAGCAGCTTCGTGGGCCCGGTGAGGGTCGACAGGTCCTTCAGAGCACCGGTGAAGTCCTGCCCGTACGCGAAGACGTAGCCGTCCTGCTCGGGGGCGGGCCGCGGCTTGGTGTTGCTCAGGGCCGAGGCCGAGTCGTCGAGCAGGTACCAGCCGTCCTGGTAGAGCAGGCCCGGAGCGGTGAGGGCGGAACCGGTCACGCCGTCCAGGCCCCGACGGTAGCCGCCGAGCGGTGCGTGCGGGGCGAGCAGCGGGGACCCCTTGCTCGTGACGGCGACCGTGTCGACGTTGACGTTGCAGCTGGCGTCCGTGGGGCACCCCAGCGTCACGGTGTTGGTGCCGCGGTCGAGGTGGACCGGGACGGAAACGGTGTTCCAGTAGTCCCACCCGCTGGTCGGCGGAAGGGTCGCCGTGACCGGTGCCGCCGTTCCCGCAGTGACCGACATGGTGCGCGTCTGGCTCGGCTGGGCGCCGGCCTGGCTGTTGGCGTAGCGGATCTGCACCTGGTAGTCACCGGCGGACGGAACATCCGTCACGGTGAGCGTGTCGGCGGAGCTGGTGCTCTCCAGGCCGGCCAGGAATCCCGTACCGGAAGCGCCGTTGTGGTCGTTCGCGGGCCTCGCGCCGCCGGTCAGCGCGCCGGTCTCGGCCTCTCCCAGCGTGCCGAACCGCAGGGGTTGCGGCTGGGGCGGGGTCGGCGCCGGGAACGAGTCACCCGGGTTGACCACCGCGAGGCTGTCGACGTTCACGTTGCCGGAGTCGTTGGGACCCCGTACGGCGCTGATCTCGTGCCGGCCAGCGGTGAGGTCGACCGGCACGTTGGCCAGGCCCCAGGTGTCCCAGTTCGCGGTGGGCGGCAGCGTCAGCGTGTGGCCGGCGTCGCCGTCGACCTGAACAGTCAGGGTGCGGTCCACGTTCTGACCGTCGCCGCCGGTGCTGTTGGCGTAGCGGACGGCGAGCTGCTTCGTGCCGCCCTCGGGAGCATCCAGCGCGAACGTGACCGAGTCGCCGGACGAGGCGAAGCCGGCCGCGAAGCCGCGTCCGGTGAATCCCCGGTGGTCGGTGGCCACGCCAAGGCCGTTCAACTGGAGCGATTCGGCCTCGCAGAGCGCGCCGAACGCGCAGGCCGGGGCGGTGTGACCGGCCCAGGGCTGGCCCTGCACGGTCTGCTTGCCGGTCTTGAGCTGCACTGTGAGGTTGTCGGCGGTGAAGGCGCCCGAGCCGACCTGGTAGCGCAACGTCATCGCACCGGTGTCGAGGGTGAGCCAGCCGTGATCGACGCGCTTGGTGAAACGAGTACGGGGGAAATCATCGCGCCCGATGACGTTGAACGTGGCGGCGTCGGTGAACGTGCCGTCCTTCTGGTACTCGGTGCGGATCACTGTCGGGGACAGCACCTCAAAACGTGCGTTGCCCGACCGTACGGCTCCGTCTTGCGCCCGGTGGCGGCTGGCCTGGGCCGGCGCGGACGGAGCGAGCGCCAGCCCCGTGATGAGAATGCCGACTGCGGCGGCTGCTGTCGCGCTGCGGCGCTGTGAGTTCCGATAGAGCAAGATGCGCTCCTCGTCTCAAATGGAGGAAATGAGTCGATGACAACGCTGTCACTCGCTCGAAACGCATGTCAACGGGCCTCGGAGGGTGTCCCTTCTCTCTTTCGTCACCTGCCGTACTCGTCCGACAGGCGTCGCTGCACACGGTGACGAAGACGGGTCGCCAGGTAGGTGACTACCGCACGGCCACCAGCTCAGACGTACGGGGTCCAGGGCTCGGGCTGTTCGGCGTCCCAGCCCAGCTTGTCGAGTGCGCGCAGGACCGCGCCCGCGCGGGGAGTCCAGAAGAGCAGGATCTGATCGCGTCCCTCGACGTCGAAGGAGACGGCGGTCGCCGGCAGCGGGATCCGTCGGTGAAACGGATGGTGCGCCAGCGCGGCCACGGTGTCGGCCGGCACTGCACCGTGAGCCAGGTTGAGCGTGTCCAAGCGGTACAGCCAGGCACCGTCAGACGTCCCGGTGAAGCGGTAGTTGATGTGCCAGCGCAGCCATTCGCCGTGAGCGGCGCGGCCCGTGCCGGCAGGCCGAACGACACCGGTACGGCGTTACGCCGGGTTGCCTCGGCTCCGCCCGCGCGAACGTTTGGTCCACGACGTGCGAACCCGCTCCTCTGTCGTTGACACGTACCCGGAAACAGGTTCGGCTGGTTGTCGGATTGGGGCCCTCGCTGGTCGTCTGGTTGGTGGAGGCGCATTACCCGCCTCGTCCCGTTGACCGCCGTTGGAGGAACGATGAAGTACGTGCTGATGTTCGTCGACACGCCACAGTTCGCCGCCGACCTGGCCGCGATGGATGAGCCCGAGCGGAACCGGGCCTACGCCCGCGTGCAGCAGTGGTTCGCCGACCACCACGACAAGATCACCCATCATGCCTACCTGATGCCGCCGGACACCGCCACCACCCTGCGGTTGGACCGGGGCGAGCCGCTGATTTCCGATGGTCCGTTCGTGGAAGGCAAGGAGATCGTCAGCGGCTACGCCGAAATCGAGGTGGCCGACATTGACGAGGCACTGCGAATCGCCAAGTCCTGGCCAGCCTGCCCGGTGGTGGAGATTCGCCCCATCGTCGGATGAGCCAACCGACGTACGCCGAACTGGCCCGCGTGGTACGCGATCACGCGGGCCAACTCGCCGCGTCCCTGGTGCATCTGGTCGGTGATTTCAGCGCCGCTGAAGACCTCGTCCAGGACGCCATCGAGGCCGCGCTGACCCACTGGCCGGTCGAAGGGATTCCTGACCGGCCGGCGGCCTGGATGTACACGGTGGCCCGTCGCCGCGGTTTGGATCAGATCCGCCGCGAGCAGCGCCACCGCCGGAAGCTGGCACTGGTGGCGTGGCCGGTCGAGCCGCCGCCAGACGACCGACTTCGGCTGATCTTCACCTGCTGTCATCCGGCTCTGCCTCGGGCCGCCCAGGTCGCCCTCACCTTGCGGGTGGTGTGCGGCCTGACCACCGCGCAGATCGCCCGAGCGTTCCTCGTCCCGGAGAGCACCGTCGGGCAGCGCATCACCCGCGCCAAACGGAAGATCAGCGACGCGACCATCCCGTACCGGATCCCGTCGGCGGACGATCTCGGTCCCCGGCTCACCGAGGTCCTTGCGGTGATCTACCTGCTCTTCAACGAGGGCTACCTGTCCACGGGCGGCGACCAGGCCCACTCCCGCGACCTGGCCGACGACGCCGAGTTTCTTGCCGCACTGCTGCATCAGCTCATGCCCACCGAACCGGAGGTCGCCGGTCTGCTCGCGCTCATCCGGCTGCACCGAGCCCGAACCAGCGCCCGCTTCGACCGGGACGATGGGATCGTCCAGCTCCAGCACCAGGACCGATCTTTCTGGAACCGCCGCGCCATCGCCGCCGCCGGCCGGCTGATCGCCCAGGCGGCAGCGCAGAAGGAACCAGGCCAGTACCAGCTGCAAGCCGCCATCGTCGCCTGCCATGCCGAGGCCACCAGGTGGGACGAGACCGACTGGACCCAGATCACCGTGCTCTACGACCTTCTGCTGCGCCTGGCACCATCACCGGTCACGCGGCTCCACCGGGCAATCGCGCTTCGCTACGTCAGCGGACCGTCAGTCGCGCTCACCGAAGTCGACGCCCTGGCCGGTGAACTGAATGACTACCACCTGTTCCACGCCACCCGAGCCGAACTGCTCCGCGACCTCGGCGACGCCAGCCAGGCCAGGACCGCCGACGAACGCGCCCTCGCCCTAGCCACCAACCCGGCCGAACGCTCCCTCCTGCGACACCGCCTCAACTGGGCCTGAACTGGTACGCCGTCGCGTGCCGGCGCACACCGCTTGTCGCGGTGGCCGCTTGACCTCGTGCTGGACGATGAGCTGGTGAAGGTACGGCGACCGTACTTCGACCGTCTTGTCCTGTTGGTGTTCGGGATACTGCTGCTCACCGGAGCTGTCGGTATCGCGTACGCGATGATGGACATCGCCTGGGTCGGCCTGTTCCTGAGCGCGGCGGCTGTGGCGTTCGGCCTGGCAACAGGTGGCCGGCTGGCGCGGGGCGCGGTGTTGCCGTTCCGCGTCGATGTCGACTCGGACGGCTTGTCAATGCGGATTCCGAAGCTCAAGCGCCACCTGCTGTGGGATGAGGTTGCCGCTGTCGTGCTCGCCGACGCTCCCGCGACCGCCGACCGACGCACGCTACGGCGTCCACGTCTGCTCCTGGTGCCTGCGGCCGGGGTGAGCCTGGGCGTCCCGCTGCCCGAGAAGAGCCCGGTGGACGGCCAGGCGGCCACCGAACTGTTCGAGCTTGCTGAGGTGGCCTACGGGGAGGACCAGCTCGCGCGGGACCTGGCGGTGCTGGCGGGTGAGCGCTTCCACCATCTGTGCCGGCAACCGATCCAGCCGACCAGCGGGGTTCCCCTGCGGCGCTTTCCGGACGAGCCCGACGGTGCCCGGCTCAAGCGGTGGCTGGACCGGCGCAGGGCCCTGCTGTTCGTCGGCTGGTATCTGCTCGTCCTCGTCCCGTCGCTGTCGCTCACCGTCGTTGCGACACAGCACAACGAGCTGCTCGGCGGCATCGTGCTGGTCGTCTCCCTGGTGGTGGTCGGCATCGTCACCACAGTTGTTCGGCACTTCACCGAGAGTTGCCGGGACCTGGTCGACATCGAAGCGATGATCGACGGCGCTGACCTGTTAATCGGCGCTGACCTGGTAATCGATGCTGATCCGGCAGCGCCCCGGATCAGCCTGGTTTCCGGGGTCGTCACGGTGCTGCAACCGGATCAGCTGAAGGGTTTTGGCGATGCGTGGGTGCTGGCCCGCTCGGCAGACGAGGAGCCCCCGGTTCCTCTGCTGCTCCTCGGTGATCCCCGCACCGGACTGCTCCGTGGCCGGGATGACCTGCGTGCGCTGGAGGCGGTCCTGAGTGGCTCTGCCGACGAACGGGACCGCGCCGCGGGTCGGCAACTCGACGAACTGGCGTCGCGCGCGCCGGCACCGGTCGCGTCGCCCACCATGCCCTCGGCGGGAGCCCTGCCAGCCCGTGCCCACGCCACAGCCCTGTGGCAGGCGTCAAAGGGGGTGGGACGTGCTGTCGTGCTGCTCGGCGTCGTGGTCACGGTGGTGATCGCGGGCGGCTGGGTGGTCGAGGAAACGGCCGTCGTGGGGCCTGCCCTGATCATCACGGCCGTCGGCATGTTCGGCATGTGGATCTTTTACGGGGTGTACCGCGTACTGGTGCTGCTCAGGGCGCTACTGACGATTGTCGCGTGCGCGTTCCGCTGAGCCGGATTCCTGGCGCACCGCGAGGCTGACGGGTTGTGGTGTGACGACGTGTCGCGGCGGCTCGGTCAGCAGCGGGGGCGGTCGAGCGGAGCGGCGGCACCCGCGAGCGCTTCGACTGTCGCCGTCGGTGCGGTCGACCCCGCCAGCGTCGGTGCGGGCGCGACGGTGGGGCTCGGCGGGGCCGACGGTGAGCTGCTGGGCGTGGGCAAGGCGCTGGCGAGAGTGGCCGTGCTGCGTTGCACCTGCTTGGTGACCATGCGGATGCCGGTGGCGGTCGCCTGGCGTCCGTACACGTCGGTGACCCTGATGCTGTACGGCCCGGGACCGATCCCGCCCTCGATGGTCCAGTGGTTGTCGCTCTGCCGGGCGGCCTTGCGGAAGGCGCCGCCCGGCCCCTTCGCCTCGACCGAGCGGAGTGGGTTGCCGTGGTTGCCGACCTGCACCGCGAACCAGTACTTCGAGGCGCCGCCCTTCATCCGGAAGGTGAGCCCTCCGTCGAGCGGCGGGTTCACCACCGCCCGGTACGTCACGGGCGCGATGCCCTGCGACCGGTCCGCGATCTTGGTGAACGCCTCGATGGACAGATCGATCTTGCTGGGCCCGCAGCCGCCGCACTGGTCCATCACCATGACCCGGACCCTGCCCTTCGGGCCGCTCACCTCCAGGTAGCTGCCGCAGGCCGCCGATCCGGAGTACTGGGATGCGCCGAGGGCCACGTAGAGCCGGTCCGCCGGAGGGCCCGGGAAGGAGCAGTTGCCGCCGGAGCGGCCCGCGTCGTAGAAGCTGGCCTTTCCCTTGTGGACGGCGTTGCCAGTCGGCGGCGCGGCGCAGGCCGGGGCGGCGCCGCCGCGAACCGCGAGGGTGATGCCCAGGACGGCGGCCAGGGCGGTGACCCCTGCGCCGGCCAACCAGTGCCTGACCCGCCGACTTGACCGGGGCGTGCCGTTGTCGCCGGCCGGGATGTCGTTGTCGGGGGCCGTGCCTGGTGCCGTCACGGCGCCTGATGTTGCCGCACCGTGCTGCGGCAGCGCAAAGCCTTCCCACCGATCGTCACTCGCCGGATCGGCGGGGGCGCAATCCGTTGAGGGCGGTGCTGACGACGAGGTCGGCGTACTCGGTGGTGAGCGGGCCGCTGCGTTGCAGCCAGCGGTTGAGCACCGGCCCCCAGATCATGTCCACCGCCACGCCGAGGTCGATGTCGTCGGCGATCTGACCGGCCTGCTGGGCGCTGCGCAGGCGCTGCCGTTTGGCCTCCTTCAACGGCCCGTCCAACCGTTCGGCGTACGCCGCGGCCAGCTCGGGGTCGAGCGCGATCTCGGTGGCCAGCGCGCGCATCGGTTGCTCGTACCGGGGGTCGTTCATCTCCTCGACCGTCGCGCGCAGCACCACTGTCAGGTCCGCCGCCAGGTCGCCGGTGTCCGGCAGCGTCGGCGGCCCACCTTCGGTGGCCTCGCTGAGCATGAGGAAGGCGTCGAAGATGACAGCGCCCTTCGACGGCCACCAGCGGTAGATGGTCTGCTTGCCGACGCCGGCCCGCGCGGCGATGCCCTCGATGCTGAGCTTCGCGTACCCCGTTTCCTGGAGCAGGTCGAAGGCCGCGGTGAGGATGGCGCGCCGGGAGGTCTCTCTCCGGCGGGCCGTGTTGGGCGTCATGGGTGGAACGATACCAGCACACGAGACGGACCGTCTCGTCTTGACGGCGGCGATGTCGAGGGCTTAGTCTCGGCCCATCACGAGACGGACCGTCTCGTCTTGAAACTGTTGGAGAGCACATGCGTACCTGGTTCATCACCGGTGCCAGCCGCGGCCTCGGCCGCGCCTTCGCCGACGCCGCGCTCGACCGGGGTGACCGGGTGGTCGCCGCCGCCCGGACCATCACCACTGCCGACTTCGACGAGAAGTACGCCGACCGACTGCTGGCCCTGACCCTCGACGTGACCGACCGGGCGGCGGTCATCGCCGCAGTGAACACCGCCGTCGAGCACTTCGGCCGGCTCGACATCGTGGTCAACAACGCCGGCACCCTGTCGATGGGCATGATCGAAGAGTTCACCGAGGCCGAGGCGCGAGCCCAGTTCGAGGTCAACCTCTTCGGCGCGCTCTGGGTCAGTCAGGCCGTGCTGCCGCACCTGCGCGCCCAGCGGTCCGGCCACATCGTGCAGGTCTCCAGCATCGCCGCGCTCGGCGGCTTCCCGAGCACCGGCCTGTACAGCGCGAGCAAGTTCGCCCTGGAGGGCATGAGCGAGGCGCTGGCGATGGAGGCGGCGGCCTTCGACATCACTGTCAGCATGGTGCAGCCGGGCGGATACTGGACCGACCTCTACACCAGCGTGCGCGCCACCACACCGATGGACGCCTACGCGCCACTGCGCGCCGAACTGGAACGGCAGTGGGCGGAAGGCTCCATCGACAGCGAACCGCGGCTGGCCGCCGAGGCGCTGCTGCAACTGGTCGACAGCGACGAGCCGCCGCTGCGGCTCCTGCTCGGCAGCATGGTGTACGACCTGGCGTTCGACATCGCTCGCCGGCGGATGGACACCTGGGCGAGCTGGGAGCAGGTCAGCCGCGCCGCCGAACACGCCGTCGCCGATCCCGGGCGTGCGCATTGATGGGCAGTCGCCACCCGTGCACCCGCAACGTCTCGCCACAATTCCGACCCATGATCATGCCTGAATGCGGTCAGCCTGGGAAACACCTGATCCCCTTGTGAGGCGCGAATCAAGACGGAGAGGAAGCACCCATGGCTGTCAAAACCATGACGCGACCCGGCACCACGGAGATCCGGCCGTTCAAGGTGGAAATCCCCGACGCGGACCTCAAGGCAATGCGTGCCCGCATCGCCGCCACACGTTGGCCCGAAAAGGAAACCGTGCCGGATCAGTCGCAGGGCGTGCAGCTCGCGACAATGCAGGCCCTCGCGCGTTACTGGGAGAAAGAGTACGACTGGCGCAAGGTCGAGGCGCGGCTGAACGCACTACCGCAGTTCATGACCGAGATCGACGGCCTCGACATCCACTTCCTCCACATCCGTTCGAAGCACGAGGACGCCCTGCCGCTCATCGTCACGCACGGGTGGCCGGGTTCGGTGATCGAGCAGATGAAAATCATTGACCCGCTCACCAATCCCACCGCGCACGGGGCGAGTGCCTCGGACGCCTTCCATCTGATCATCCCGTCGATGCCCGGTTACGGCTTTTCCGGGAAGCCGAGCAAGCCCGGCTGGGACCCGCAACACATCGCAAACGCCTGGATCGAATTGATGAGGCGCCTCGGCTATTCGCGGTTCGTGGCGCAGGGCGGCGACTGGGGTGCGCTCATCACGGAGCTGATGGGTGTGCAGGCCCCTCCGGAACTGATCGGCATTCACATCAACATGCCGGGTGTGTACCCGCCCGACATTGATGCGATGCTCCAGTCCGGTATCACCGGTGCGAACAATCCTCTCGGGTCGCTTCCGTCCAACCTCTCCGACGACGAGAGGCGCGCTTGCGAGCAGGCGGACTTTTTCTGGAAGCATTCCAGCTACGCCCTTGAGATGGGACGCGCGCAGACGCTGACCGGATTGGCGGACTCGCCCGTCGCCCTGGCGACGTACATGCTCGACCATGACGCCGCCAGCCTGAAGCTCATTTCCGAGTCCGTCGCCGGGCAGCCCCGAGGGATCACGCCGGAGGACCTCCTCGACAACATCTCGCTCTACTGGCTGACGAACACCGGGGTTTCCTCGGCTCGTCTGTACGCGGAGAACCAACTCTCCTTCTTCGCGGCCAAGGGCGTAACGATCCCGGTTGCCGTGAGCGTGTTCCCCGACGAGCTCTACCAGGCTCCCAAGAGTTGGGCGGAGCAGGCGTATCCCAATCTCATCCACTACAACAGGCTGGACAAGGGCGGGCACTTCGCCGCCTGGGAGCAGCCGCAACTCTTCTCGGAAGAGATGCGGGCCGCCTTCCGGTCGCTGCGCTAGATGGCCGTGCACCTGCCCCCGCTGAACGGGGCGGCCGAGTGGCTCAACTCCGAGCCACTCGGCCCCGCCGACCTGGGTGGTCGCGTCGTCCTGGTCAACTTCTGGACGCTGACCTGCATCAACTGGCTGCGCCAGGAGCCGTACGTGCGTGCCTGGTCGCAGGCCTACCGCGATGACGGGCTGGTCGTCATCGGGGTGCACACCCCGGAGTTCGCGTTCGAGCACGACGTCGACTGGGTGCGGCGGGCGGTCGCGGCCCGCTCGATCGACTACCCGGTGGCGGTCGACAACGACTACGCGATCTGGAGCGCGTTCGACAACCACTACTGGCCGGCGCTCTACTTCGTCGACACCGACGGGGTCATCCGCGACGAACACTTCGGCGAGGGACGCTACGAGCAGTCCGAGCGGATGCTCCAGCAACTGCTCGGCATCGAGCGGGAACCCGTACCCGTCAACGGGCTCGGCCCGGAGGCGGAGGCCGACTGGACCAACCTGCGCACGCCCGAGACGTACCTCGGTTTCAGTCGCGGTGAACACTTCGCGTCGCCGAACGGCCCGGTGCTCGACGAACGCCGCGCCTACCAGGTGCCGGCGAGCCTCGGCCTCAACCAGTGGGCGCTGGCGGGGGAGTGGACGATCGGGTCGGAGAACGTCGTGCTGGACCGGGCCGGCGGCGGCATCGCCTTCCGGTTCCACGCCCGCGACGCGCATCTCGTGCTGGCCCCCGGGGCGGGAGCGTCGATTCCGTTCCGCGTATCGCTCGACGGCGCGGCTCCCGGCCCGTCACGCGGCGTCGACGTCGACGAGGACGGCAACGGCGTACTCCAGGACGGCCGGCTCTACCAGCTCGTCCGCCAGGACGGCGCGGTCCGGGAGCGGACCCTGGAGATCACGTTCGGCGAGCCCGGTGCCGCGGCGTACGCCTTCACCTTCGGCTGACGCGCAGATCGACAGTGTTCACAGTGTCGGAGACCGGTGAATAGCTCTTCACCTGGGCGCCGGGACGCAGACGGCTGTCGGTCGCGTACCGGTCGGCGAGCGCCTTCTCCGCGGCCTCGTCTCCGTCGTCGGCGGCGAGCAGCAACGCGGCGATCTCGTCCACGAGGGTGAGGTCGGCGGTGGCGATGTCCTCGGTCATCGCGCCAAAGCCGTCCCAGAGCAGCAGCTCGTCCTTCTGCCGATGGGCCAGCTCGTGCAGGACGTAGTTGTAGATGAACCAGGCGCCGTGGACCGGCATGTCGGGGGCCACGCCGTAGACGTCGGGATCGATCGTCCCGGCCCGGTACGCCGACCACACCCGCGCTGCCGAGTCGAAGAGCCCTGCCGTCGGGTCGATGTCGTAGCCGTCGAACCGCCAGTCGCCGGCCGGGTCGACCTCCGGGTCGGCCCAGACCCAGCGCTCGCCGTCCCAGTACTCCACCAGCACGTGATCGTGGTGCCAGCCGGGGGTGAAGTAGGAGGCGAAGCCGACCCGGCTGCGGCTGGGAATGCCGTGCTGACGGAGGATCGCGATCGACAGCAGTGTGTGGTCCCGGCAGCAGCCGGCCACCCGGTCAACGGCCGGGCGCTCAGCGCTCAACGGCAGGGGAAAGCGGGACTGGTCGGTGTCGAGGATGCGGTCCACCCAGCGGCGGTTCACCTCGTCCAGCCGGTCGACGGGCAGGTCAACTCCGCCGGCCCGGTAGTGGACGATCACGTTGCGGGCGGTCGCCGCCACTGTGGGGATGTCGGACGCCACGGCGTCGAGGAGCCCGCCGTGCCGACCAGGGTCGCTGTAGGGGGAGTGTCTCCGGTAGTCATTGAGGTCCATGGGGTCAGTGTCCGGTCCGCCACCGTGTCAGGGTCAAGGCGCTTTTTCCGGCTAGTGTCGACTGCTGTGACAACGCCCGAGATCACCATCGCCACCCCGGCGGACCGTGATGCGGTGGTTAATTCGCTGGTCGCCGCATTCGTCAAGGATCCGATCCTGCGGTGCCTCTTCCCGAACGAGGAGACCTATCCGCGGTACGCCGCCGCCTTCTTCGGGCACCTCTTCGACAAACGGGTGCACCAGTCGTCGATCTGGACGATCGGTGGGGGCGCGTCGGTCGCCATCTGGGAGCCACCGGCGGGGTCGCTGACCGGGTCACCGGAGGGCGGGCTCGCCGCTCACTACCCCGCCGACGTGCTGGCCCGGGTGCAGGGCTACGACGACGCCGTGCACGCCGCCCTGCCAACGTTCCCGTTCTGGTATCTCGGTGTCCTGGGCACCCACCCCGACAGTGCCGGACGGGGTTGGGGCCGTGCCGTCATGCGGGCCGGCCTGGCCCGTGCCGCCGCCGAGGGCCTGCCGGCGATCCTGGAGACCAGCAACCCGGGCAACGTCGAGCTGTACCGCCGGGCCGGCTGGGAGGTGGCGGGCTTCCTGCCGGAGCCCGTGCCCACCTGGATCATGCAGCAGCCGCCGCGCTGAGAAGTCACGCGTGACCGCCGGCGACGTGAGGTCGTCAGGCGGCGAAGATACGCGCGTAGATCTCGTCGATGACGTCGTTCTTCGCCAGGCCTTAGTCGCGGGGTCGGTGCGCGGTGTCCCGCGCGAGGCGCCGCTTGGTCGCGGCGTACCGCTCCCGGTCGTGCGGATGCGCGCGCAGCCAGTCGCGGAAGAGCCGGTGCCGGACCGGTTCCGGCGCGCCCTGCGGCCAGACGTGCAGGTTGACGTCCTCGGCGGGGCTGAGAAGCATCCGGTGCCCGTGCCACCAGGGCTCCCGCAGGACGAGTCGGTACCCGAGCCGTTCCAGGGCGGGGAGATAGGTGGCCTCCTCGGCAGTGTCCTCGATGACGAGGTCGACATCGATGACGGGCTTGGCGGCGAGCCCCGGCACCGCCGTCGACCCGATGTGTTCCACGCTGATGATCAGATCACCCAGCGCCTCGGTGAGCGACGACCGGACGGCGATGAACCGGTGCGCCCAGGACCTGTCGTACTCCTCGATGACGACGGACTCCCACGTCCGTGGCGGCTCGCCCACCAGGCCGGCGTCGACCTGTTCGGCGGTGCCGTGGAAGCGCTGTACGACGTCCTGCGGATACTCGGCCACGTCAACCTCCTCGGGAAGCAAAGTCCGCCAGGCTACGACACGACGACCGGTGCTGCCGTACCCGACCGATGCGGGCATCGGATGTCGGGTGGGCGACCCACCCCGCGACCTAGCGTCGGTACTCGAAAGGGAAGGAGGCCCGGGTGCTGGATCGGCTCAACGAGGCCATGTCGTACATCGAGCGCCACCTCGACCAGAAGATCGAGGTGGCCGAGCTGGCGCGGATCGCGCTGACGTCGGAGTACCACTTCCGGCGGCTGTTCTCCGCACTGGCCGGGATGCCGCTGTCGGAGTACATCCGTCGGCGTCGGCTCACCGTCGCCGGTGCGGACGTGCTGGCGGGGGAGCGGACGTTGCTCGACGTCGCTGTGCACTACGGCTACGGCTCGGCGGAGGCGTTCGCCCGGGCGTTCCACGCCGTGCACGGCGTGGGCCCCGGAGAAGCTCGGCGTACGGGGGCAGCGCTGCGCGCCCAGCCCCGGATGTCCTTCCGACTCACAGTCGAAGGGAGCGGCAGCATGGAGTACCGAATCGTCGACAAGGACGCGTTCGCACTGGTGGGGCGCAAGGCCCGGGTCCCGCTGGTGCACGAGGGGATGAACCCGGCGATCGTCGCGTTCATCCACAGCATCGACAAGGAGACGACCGAGCGGATCGAGGCGCTCTCCGATCAGGAGCCGAAGGGGATTGTCAACGTCAGCGACAACCTCGCCGACAGCCGGCAGGAGGGCACCGAGCTGGACTACTGGCACGGGGTGGTGACCGGCGCCGTGCCGCCGGAGGACCTGGACGCGCTGCCGGTGCAGGCCGGATCGTGGGCGGTGTTCACCACCGCCGGTGCGTTTCCACAGGCGGTGCAGTACCTGTGGCGTGACGTGTTCACCCAGTGGTTTCCGTCCAACCCGTACCGCAGCCGACCTGGACCGGAGATCTCCCGGGTCCGGGTGTCGGCGGACGGCACCCAGGCGGACGCCGAGCTGTGGATTCCCGTCGAACGGGTACCCACCCCTATGTAGAGTTCCGATACAGTGGTCGGATGCGGATGACCATTCCGGTCGCGAAGGTGCTCGCGGCGCTGCTCGCCAAACCCGACGAGCAGCGCTACGGGCTCGACCTGATGCGATTGACCGGCCTGCCCAGCGGCACCCTCTACCCGGTGCTGCACCGGTTGCAGGGGGCCGGCTGGCTGGCCGCCGACTGGGAGGCGATCGATCCCGTCGCGGCCGGCCGGCCGGCCCGCCGCTACTACCGACTGACCGCCGTCGGGGTGACGCAGGCCCGCCAGGCGCTCGCCGACCTGCGGGCCGCGATCCCCGACGGTGGCCGTCGCTCGTGGGGCGGCACCGAGCCCACCGGAGCACCAGCGTGGTGACCCGCCGGGCCGCCGAGCTGCTGTTGGAGTTGGCCGCGCGCCGCTGGCCGGCTGAGGTTCGCGACGACCTGCGCCGCGAGTGGGCCGCCGAGCTGCACGTCCTCGCGGAGAGCGGTCGCCGGACGAAGATGGTCGGCTTCGCGGTGAGCCTGGCCGTCAGTCGCGCCGGCGCCCCGATCGTCGATCGCACCCTGATGCGTGGTCGGGCCGGCCGCACCGTCGCCGCACTGCTGCTCTCCCCGATCGCCTGCGTCGGAATCGTGCTCGTCAGTGCGTTCGCCCTCATGCCGATCGAGCGCATGGTGGCCCCGAGTTGGTCCGAGCGGGCGCAGAGACCGCTCTGGTCCGCGTTCACCATCGGGTTGGCGCTGCTGCTGGCGGTGTTCGCCGCGCGCTGGGCCCGGCACACCGCACTCGACGGCTCGCTACGCATCGCGCTCGGCGTGGTGCTTCCCGTCGGTGCGGCCGTCATCCTGTTCATGTACGTCACCAACGCCGAGAGCCTGGCCGGCGCCGTACCCGGTCTGCTGCTCTGGTTGGCCGGCCTGACCCTCGCCCTGTGGGCCGCGGCGAGCCTCGCCGCCCGCGGTCACCTTCGCGCCGCCTGGTGGGTCGGCGTCCTCGGCGCGCTCGCCGCCGCGGACCTCGCGGTGATCCTCGCCGTCGTCGACACGTACCCGGGCGGAATCGGCGCTGGGCCGACGATCGACGCACGGGAGCGCGTCGACCCGATCTCCGCACCGCTGTGGCTCTTCGCCTGCTGGACGAACTGGAACTTCGGTCTGCCCCGACCGATCGACTGGGAGATCTTCCTGATCACCAACCGGGTCCTGGTAGAGCCCATGCTCTACCTGGCCTGCTCGCCCTACGCGCTCGCGTACACCATCCGGGCGGCCCGGTCGGCCCCCGCCGAGACGGTCGCCCTCGCGCCGACCCCGGTGTGAACCTCAGTCGGGTACGTCGTCCCACGTCGTACCCGGCTCCAGGTAACCGGCCAGCTGGTTCTCGCGCAACGCGTAAGCGATGACCAGCAGGGCGTGCTTGTCCAGCTCGGGCAGCCGGTCCAGCGGGAACCACCGCACGGCCAGCGACTCGTCGTCGTTGACGCGAGCGCTGCCGGCCACCAACCGGCAGAGGAACCCCAGGTTCAGGTAATCGCAGCGGTCCCCGTTCGGGTACGTGTGCGGGTGCGACACGGCGCTGGACATCCGCACCGGCGCCACCTGCAGGCCCGTCTCCTCGCGCACCTCGCGGACCAGCGCGGTGGCCGGCTGCTCGCCCGGCTCGACGAAACCGCTGATCACCGACCAGCGCCCGTCGTCGGCGCGCTGGCCGAGCAGCAGCTGGCCGGCGTCGTTGCGGACCACCGCGCTGACGCTCGGCAGCCACAGCAGGTCGTGACCGACGTGCTTGCGCAGCCCCACGATGTAGTCCGGAATCGCCATCCGGCGATCATAGATGTGCCCTACAGCGAGGCTCACCTGCGCATCTCCTGGTGTTCCAGTCCCACGCGTTTCGCCATTTCGCCCCGACGAACGCAATGCGTATCTACTGTGGAGATCGTCGGCGACTTGTGCGATCCGGTGGCGGCCGGCCGGTTCGCGGTGCACAGTGATTCCCATGAGCGACAGCGAACGTGGTGGGCAGTTCTACTGGTGCACCCGGCATCACCGGGTCGAGACGGACGCCAACGTGTGTCCGGCGAAGCACGTTCTCGGTCCGTACGACTCGGCGGCCGACGCGGAGAACGCCCTGCAACGAGTGCAGGAGCGGAACGAGGCGTGGGATGCCGAGGACGCTCGTTGGGCCGGGGACGACAGATAGGCGGCGCGGGACGGCTCGCGCCGAGGTATTTCGTGCTCCGCGAGGACGCACGCGAGAGCACGTCCCCCGAGGAGGGAACCACGATGGCCGAAGCACAGCAGGCCACCAAGCGCCCGGCCGCCCGACGCACCACCGCGAAGAAGACCGCCGCGGCGGAGCGGAACACGGCGGCGAGCCGGACCACCCCCGTGCGCAAGTCCACCACGGCTGCCGCGAAGGCACCGGCCCGCAAGGCCGCCGGCGGGGCGGGCCGCGCCCCGGCCAGGAAGACCACAACGGCGGCCACGAAGGCCCCCGCGAAGAAGGCCACGACCAAGACCCCCGCCGCGGCCAAGAAAGCCCCCGCGAAGGCCTCGACCACCACCCGCAAGACGACCACCGCCGCCAAGCGGGCCCCGGCGTCCACCGCGCGCAAGACCACCACCGCCGCGAAGAAGACCACCGGTACGGCGAAGAAGACGGTGAGCGCGGCGAAGAAGACCACCGCCTCGGCGGCGAAGAAGACCACCACCGCGGCGAAGGCCCCGGCGCGGAAGGTGGCGACCAAGGCGTCCGCCGCCAAGAAGACAGCCACGAAGAAGACGGCCGCGGCGAAGAAGACCGCATCGACCCGCCCCAGCGGCGGCGCGCGCAAGGCTCCGGCCAAGAAGGCCCCGGCCGCGAAGTCGACGGGTACCTCGTCGACCACCGCCCGCAAGGCGGCGGCGAAGAAGGCCCCGGCGAAGAAGACCGTTGCGACCAAGGCGCCGGCCCGCAAGGTGACCGCCCGCAAGACTCAGGCCCGCCCGGTCGCCGCCCGAGCCACCGCCCCCAGGGGGGCCCGCAGCGCCGCCCGCAAGGCGACCGGCTGAGCGCGGAGCATCCCTCATCGGGCGGATTTCCGGCCGGTCACCGGAAGCGGATCACTCGTGGCGCTGTCAGGATTGACCCGTGGTCATCCGACGCGTACTCGCGCCCCGCATCGACTTCGGCGCGTTGCGCCGCGAGCTCGGCCTGCCCGAGGAGTTCCCGGCCGACGCCCAGCGTGAAGCCGACGAGGCGGCTGCGGCACCGCCGCAGCCGCCCGTCGACCGCACCGACATACCGTTCGTCACTGTCGACCCTGCCACCTCGCGGGACCTGGACCAGGCGATGCACCTCAGCCGCCGGCCCGGTGGGGGCTACCGGGTGCGGTACGCGATCGCCGACGTCGCCGCGCACGTCACAGCGGGTGGGGCGTTGGAGGCGGAGACCTGGCGGCGGGGGCAGACCATCTACCTGCCCGACGGCAACGTGCCGCTGCACCCGCACACCCTCAGCGAGGGTGCCGCCAGCCTGCTGCCCGACGACGACCGGGCCGCGGTGGTCTGGACCATCGACCTGGACGCCGACGGCGGCACCGTGGCCGTCGAGCTGGAACGCGCCCTGGTCCGCAGCCGCGCCAAACTCGACTACACAGGGGTGCACGCGGCAGCCGAGTTCGGGCGGCTACCCGACCCGATCGCGCTGCTGCCGGAGATCGGCGACCGACTGACCGCCCGAGGGCTGAGCCGGGGTGCCATCAACCTGCCGCTGCCCGAGCAGGATCTGGAACCCGACGGTGAGGGCTGGCGGCTGGTGCTGCGCGCGCCGGTGCCAATGGAAGAGCACAACGCGCAGATCTCCCTGCTGACCGGGATGGCTGCCGCCGACATCATGCTGGCCGGCCGGGTGGGTCTGCTGCGTACCATGCC
Source organism: Micromonospora sp. NPDC051227 (assembly GCF_044455385.1). Taxonomy (NCBI): domain Bacteria; kingdom Bacillati; phylum Actinomycetota; class Actinomycetes; order Micromonosporales; family Micromonosporaceae; genus Micromonospora; species Micromonospora sp. NPDC051227. The sequence goes on along the minus strand of NZ_JBITET010000012.1, from coordinate 21,745 downwards.
GGCGCCCAAACCGGAGGCGGTGCAGCGGCTCCGGGCCGCCGCCGCGCCGCTGGGCGTGCACTGGCCGGACGACGTGGGCCCGGGGCAGGTCATCGCCGGTTTGGACGCCGCCCAGCCGCGCGCCGCCGCGTTCATCGACCAGGCGGCCGAGCTGATGCGCGGTGCCGCGTACACCGCCTTCGACGGGGAGCTGCCGGAGCAGCCGGAGCATGGTGGTGTGGCGGCCGCGTACGCCCACGTCACGGCGCCGTTGCGGCGGCTGGCCGACCGGTACGCCACTGAGGTCTGCCTGGCCCTGCACGCGGGCCAGGCGGTGCCCGACTGGGCCCGCGCCGCGCTGCCCCGGCTGCCCGAGGTGATGGCGAGCACCGACCGGGTCGCCTCGGCGGCCGCTCGTGGCGCCGTCGAGCTGGCCGAGGCGGCGGTGCTGGAGCACCGGGTGGGCGAGACCTTCGAGGCGGCCGTCCTCGACGTCGACGCCCCGCCCAACGGCAAGTCCCGGCCCCGACCGCCCGGTGGCACCGTCGCGCTGGACGCCCCGCCGGTACGCGCCCGCTGTCTCGGCCAACTGCCGCTCGGCGAACGGGTCCGGGTCCGCCTGGTCACCGCCGACCCGGCGGCCCGTACCGTCCTGTTCGAGCTGGCCTGACCGGGCCGCCGCCCAGGCCCTGTTCTCGCCCGCTGGCGCGGTCCCTCACGTGCAGGGGGGATTCTCACAGCGCTCGGCGCTGCTGACGGGCCGAGCGGTTTGCGAGGATGAGGCCATGGCATACGACGCGAGCACGCTGCCCGACGTGTCCGGGCTGACGGTCGGCATCATCGGCGGCACCGGCGACCAGGGGCGGGGCCTCGCCTACCGGTTCGCGCGGGCCGGCCAGACGGTGCTGATCGGATCCCGGTCGGCCGAGCGGGCCGCCGAGTCCGCGGCCGAGATCGCCGCCCTGCCCGGGGTGCCGGCCGGCGGCAGCGTCACCGGTGCGGCCAACGACGAGGTGGCCCGACGCAGCGACGTGGTGATCATCGCGGTGCCGTGGGACGGGCACGCCGCCACCGTCGCCGCCCTCGCCGAGCCGCTCGCCGGCCGGATCGTCGTCGACTGCGTCAACCCGCTCGGCTTCGACAAGCAGGGCCCGTACGCGCTGACCGTCGCCGAGGGCAGCGCCGTGCAGCAGGCCGCCGCGCTGCTGCCCGATTCCCGGGTCTGCGCCGCGTTCAACCACGTCAGCGCCCCGTTGTTGGCCGACCCCGAGGTCGACCGGATCGACCTGGACGTGCTGATCTGCACCGAGGACCGCGAGCTGGTCGACGTCGTCGGCGCGCTGGCCGCCCGGATCCCCGGCATGCGGGGCATCTACGCCGGCCGGTTGCGCAACGCCCACCAGATCGAGGCGTTCACGGCCAACCTGATCGCCATCAACAAGCGCTACAAGGCGCACGCCGGCATCCGCGTCACCGATCTCTGACCCGAGCGGCCTGATCCACTCCGGTTTCATGAAGTCGCGGTGTCCCGGTGCCCGGGACACCGCGATTTTGGCAAACCCGAGTGGATCAGGCCGTACTCGGTGCTAGAAAGTGTGCTCGGCGGCGGGGAACTCGCCGCTGCGGACCTCGTCGGCGAACCGGCGGGTGGCGTCGGTGAGAGCGCCGGCCAGATCCGCGTACCGCTTCACGAAGCGTGGCGCCTTGCCCGTCCGCAGCCCGGCCATGTCCTGCCAGACCAGCACCTGAGCGTCGGTGTCCGGGCCCGCGCCGATGCCCACCGTGGGGATCGGCAGCTCGTGGGTGATCCGCTTGGCCACCTCGCCGGGCACCATCTCCAGCACCACAGCGAACGCTCCCGCCTCCGCCACCGCCCGTGCGTCGGCCAGCACCTCGTCGGCGGCGTCGCCGCGACCCTGCACACGGTAGCCACCAAGGGTGTGCTCGCTCTGCGGCGTGAAACCGATGTGCGCCATCACCGGAATGCCGGCACCGACGATCGCGGCGATCTGCGCGGCGTTGCGGCGGCCACCCTCCAACTTCACCGCGTGACAGCCACCCTCCTTCATGAACCGGACGGCGGTACGCAGCGCCTGGGCCGGACCCTCCTCGTACGAGCCGAACGGCAGGTCACCGACGACCAGCGCCTGCCGGGTCGCCCGCACCACGGCCCGGACCAGCGGAAGCAGCTCGTCGGCGGTGATCGGCAGTGTGGTCTCGTAGCCGAAGACGTTGTTCGCGGCCGAGTCGCCGACCAGCAGCACCGGAACACCGGCCTGGTCGAAGATCGACGCCGTGTACTGGTCGTACGAGGTGAGCATCGGCCACCGCTCGCCGCGCTCCTTGGCGGCCATCAGGTCGCGGGTCCGGACCCGTCGGGTGGCAGGGCCGCCGTACAGCGCGGTCACCTCGTGCGGAGTGGACTCCACCATCTCTGTCTCCCTTCCTCGAGGCCGCCTGCGCGGTCCCCGGGTTCCGTCGCGATCGTCGCACCGCGAGACGGGCTGACGGCAGGGCCCAGTGCAAGATGTCACTCCACCAGCGCGGGGCCGCCCCACCTGGCCACCCGGGACCGCGCCGCGAAGTCACCGCGCGGCGGCGCCGGGCCGCGCCACCGACCCGGCACCCCCAGGGGTACGGCTCAGCCGTGCTCGCGCCACCGGTTGGTGATCGGCAGACGGCGGTCCCGGCCGAACGCCTTCATGGAGATCTTCGTGCCCGGCGCCGACTGCCGTCGCTTGTACTCGGCGGTATCCACCAGCCGCAGCACCTTGTCCACGATTGCCGGGTCGTGACCCGACTCGACCAGCCCGTCGCGGCCGAGGTCGCCGTCGACGTAGCCGATCAGGATCGGGTCCAGGACGTCGTAGTCGGGCAGGCTGTCGCTGTCGAGCTGACCCGGGCTCAGCTCGGCGCTCGGCGGCTTGCCGATCGAGTTCTCCGGGATCGGGGCGGTCTCACCGCGCCGAGCCGCGTCCCTGTTGCGCCACTTCGCGAGCCGCCAGATCAGCGTCTTCCAGACGTCCTTGACCGGGTTGAAGCCGCCCACCGAGTCGCCGTACAGGGTGGAGTAGCCGACCGCCAGTTCACTCTTGTTGCCGGTGGTCAGCACCAGGTGGCCCTCCTGGTTCGACAGCGCCATCAGGATCACGCCACGGACCCGGGCCTGCAGGTTCTCCACTGCCACGCCGGACAGCGACAGGTTGGCCAGGAAACCGTCGACCATCGGCTGGATCGGCTCGACGCGGTAGTCCAGGCCGGTGCGCTTGGCCAGGTCGGCGGCGTCCTCCCGGGAGTGCTCCGAGGAGTGCTGGCTGGGCAGCGACACCCCGACCACCCGGTCCGGTCCGAGCGCGTCGACGGCGAGCGCCGCCACCACCGCCGAGTCGATGCCGCCGGAGAGACCGAGCACCACCGACGGGAACCGGTTCTTGTTGACGTAGTCGCGCAGACCCAGCACCAGCGCCTGCCACACCTCGGCCTCGTCGGCCACCGGCTCGATCAGCCCGCCGGTGGCGGCCGGGCCGGACGGCGTGTGCGGGAGGCCGTCCAGCGTGCTGTGCACGATCCGCATGCCGTCGGCCACCGTCTCGCTGGTCGGCGGGGTGGCGGCGGCCGGCAACTCGACGTCGTGCACGAGCAGGTGTTCGACGAACTGCGGTGCCCGGGTGAGCAGCTCACCGTCGGCGCTGACGATCATCGAGTCGCCCTCGAAGACCAGCTCGTCCTGGCCGCCGGTCATGTTGACGTACGCGATGGCGGCGCCCGCCTCGGCGGCCCGGCGGCGGACCAGCGGCAGCCGGATGTCGTCCTTGTTCAGCTCGTACGGCGAGCCGTTGATGTTGACGACCAGGCCGACGCCGGCCCTCCTGGCGGCGGCGAACGGACCGCCGGCCTGCCACAGGTCCTCGCAGATGGTCAGCGCGACGTCCACGCCGCCGAGCCGCACCACTGTCAGCGCGTCACCGGAGACGAAGTACCGGTCCTCGTCGAAGACCCCGTAGTTGGGCAGGTGGTGCTTGAAGTAGCGGGCGGCCACGACGCCCCGGTGCAACAGCGCGGCGGCGTTGCGGGCACCTCGGCCGGGCTCGGCGTCCCCGCTGACCTGCGGCGGGCCGTCGGCGTCCAGGTAGCCGACCACGACCGGCAACTCGCCGAGACCGTCGGCGGCCAGGTCGGCGGCCAGCCGCTCCACGGCGGCCCGGGACGCGGCGACGAAGGAACGCCGGAAGACGAGGTCCTCGACCGGGTACCCGGTCAGCATCATCTCCGGGAAGAGCACCAGCTGGGCACCGGCATCGGCGGCCTGGCGAGTCCAGCTGCGGACCAGGTCGGCGTTTCCGGCGAGGTCGCCGACGCTCGGGTTGACCTGGGACAGGGCGAGACGCAGGGTGGGCATGCCTTCATCTTGCCCCAGCCTCCGCGTGAGAATCCGTACCCTCCGACGAGATTGCCGCCACCTGCCGCGACGGGCACCCGCGAGGCCGAGGCGGCAGGAGCTCGGCCCTCCCGACGGCGGACGCGGCGGCACGGCGGGGGCCCGCGCTCGCCGGGCGGGACACGACGGGACGGCCGGCGGCAGTTCGCGTAACGTCTGCGTAACCAGGCCCGGGAACACTGGGCGATCAGGTCGGGTACAGCCCGGCCAAGGCGGACAAAAGAGTGTCGCGAGGGGTTGGGGAAGTGGACCGTCAGCAGGAGTTCGTCCTCCGCACGCTGGAAGAGCGGGACATCCGGTTCGTCCGGCTGTGGTTCACCGACGTTCTGGGCACGCTCAAGAGCGTTTCGGTGGCCCCCGCCGAGCTCGAGGCGGCCTTCGAGGAAGGCATCGGCTTCGACGGCTCGGCGATCGAGGGCTTCGCCCGGGTCTTCGAATCGGACATGGTTGCCATGCCCGACCCGACCACCTTCCAGGTCTTCCCCTTCGAAGGCGGGGTCAGCGGCGAGAGCGCCCGGATGTTCTGCGACATCCTGCTGCCCGACGGCGGGCCGTCCTGGGCAGACCCCCGGCACGTGCTGCGCCGCGCGCTGTCCAAGGCAGCCGAGAAGGGCTTCACCTTCTACACCCACCCCGAGATCGAGTTCTTCCTGCTCGAAAATGGTCCGCAGGACGGCTCGTTGCCCACCCCGGTCGACACTGGCGGCTACTTCGAGCACACCACCCACGCCGTGGCCCGGGACTTCCGCCGCCAGGGCGTACTGGCGCTGGAACGGATCGGCATCTCGGTGGAGTTCAGCCACCACGAGGTCGCGCCCGGCCAGCAGGAAATCGACCTGCGCTACGCCGACGCGCTGACCACCGCCGACAACATCATGACCTTCCGGCACGTGGTCAAGGAGGTCGCGCTCTCCACCGGTGTGCAGGCCAGCTTCATGCCGAAGCCGTTCACCGACCAGCCGGGCAGCGGGATGCACACCCACCTGTCGCTGTTCGAGGGCGAGCGCAACGCCTTCCACGACAGCGGCGACCCGATGAAGCTGTCCAAGGTGGCGAAGTCGTTCATCGCCGGTCTGCTGGTGCACGCCCGGGAGTACACGGCGGTCACCAACCAGTGGGTCAACTCGTACAAGCGGCTCTTCCCGCAGCACCTGCCGGACCGGATCACCGAGAGCCCGGCGTACGTCTGCTGGGGTCACCTCAACCGGTCGGCGCTGGTCCGGGTTCCCGCGTACGGCAAGCCCAACTCGGCCCGGGTCGAGGTCCGCTCGCTGGACTCGGCGACCAACCCGTACCTCGCCTTCGCGGTGCTGCTCGGCGCCGGCATGAAGGGCATCGAGGAGGGGTACGAGCTGCCGCCGGGCGCCGAGGACGACGTCTGGTCGCTGACCAGTGCGGAGCGGCGCGCCATGGGCTACGAGGCGCTGCCGGAGAACCTCGCCGAGGCGATCGACGTGATGGCCGGCTCCGAACTGGTCGCCGAGGTGCTCGGTGAGCACGTCTTCGACTTCTTCCTGCGCAACAAGCGGGCCGAGTGGGAGCAGTACCGCCGCGAGGTCACCCCGTACGAGCGGCAGCGCTACCTGGCCCTGTAGACGCAGGGGCTGACGCCGTTGCGCGCTGCCGCTATCGTCTCGATCACCGCGCCGGTACCCTTCCGGGCGGAGAGTCGGGAGGCAAGTCGGTGCTGGAGGATCTGTTCAGCGGTGCCTGGCAGAGCGTCGTGTTCGGGATCGTCGGCGTCGGCCTCATGGCCGCCGGCTTCGGGCTCGTCGACCTGCTCACCCCGGGCCGGCTGCGAGACCTGATCTGGGTCGAGCGCAACGCCAACGCGGGGTTGCTGCTCGCCGCCAACCAGCTCGGCATCGCCGGGATCGTCTTCACCGCGATCCTGACCAGCTACAGCGACTTCGGCAAAGGGCTCGCCTCCACAGTGGTCTTCGGCCTGGTCGGGTTGGCGATCATGGCGCTGGCCTTCGTGGTGCTGGACCTGCTCACCCCCGGCAAGCTCGGCGAGGTCATCTGCTCGCCCGAGCCGCACCCGGCCGCCCGGGTCAGCGCCGCCACCCACTTCGGGGCCGCGCTGATCGTCTGCGCCTGCATCGCCTGAGCCGGCTGTCCGCGTCGCCGTGCGGGCGGTCGCCGGAGGGCGTCGTACCCCGGTCGTAGCGTGCCGAGCATGAACCGCACAGATCGCCTCTACGCGCTGGTCGAGGAGCTGCGGGCGGTGTCACCACGGCCGCGCAGCGCCCGCTGGCTGGCCGCGCGCTTCGAGGTGAGCAGCCGGACCATCGAACGGGACCTCGGCGCGTTGCAGGAGGCCGGGGTGCCGATCTGGGCCGAGCCCGGGCGCACCGGCGGCTACGTCCTGGACCGCGCCCGCACTCTGCCGCCGGTCAACCTGACCGCCGCCGAGGCGGTGGCGATGGCCGTGGCGCTGCACCGGCTCGCCGGCTCGCCGTTCGCAGGGCCGGCCGCCACCGCGCTGCGCAAGCTGGTGGCGGTGCTGCCGGCCGCCGACGCCGCCGAGGCGCACCGCCTCGCCGGCCGGGTGCACCTGATCGGCGACGGGCCGGCCACGCCCGTCCCGGCCACCGTCGCCGACGCGGTCGCCGCGCGGCGGGTGCTACGCATCCGGTACGCCGACCGCGCCGGCGCCGACTCGACCCGTGACGTCGAGCCACTCGGCTACCTCGGCAACTCCCGACACTGGTACCTGGTCGCCTGGTGTCGTCTGCGCGACGAACTGCGGTGCTTCCGCACCGACCGGATCCGGAGCGTCTGGGCGCTGCCCGACGTGGTGGCCCGGGAGCTACGCCTGACGGATCTCGACATCCCGCACGAGCGGGTCCGCCCGCTGAGCCTGGTCTGAAAGGGGCTCGGTGCGGCGGCCGGGTCGGAAACGGGCTTGGTGGGGCGGCCGGGTCTGACACGGGCTCGGCGCGGTGGGCCTGGTCTGTGACCCGTCCGCGGCGCGGCTGGCCCGGTGGGGTCTCGTCGCTGGAAACCCCGCCGGGTGATCCGGAAACACCGACAGGACGCTGTCGCCAACGGCCCCGAGACTGCTCCAGAAGACGGCCGAACGGCCGACACGGAAATTCTGGAGGCAGTAGATGTCCAGGTCCACCACGCCCATCACCTGGTTCGAGATCGGCACCGACCGGCCCGAGGACGCGGAGCGGTTCTACGGGGAGTTGTTCGGCTGGACCTTCGAGGAGCAGGGCTCGACCAACGGCGGGTCCTACCGCGTGACCGGGGCTGGCGGCGACACCGGGATCGGCGGGGCGATCCGGGCGACCGACGGGACGTCGCCGAACTACGCGGTGTTCTACGCCGAAGTCGCCAACGTGGCAGAGACATCCCGACAGGCCGAAGCGGCCGGCGGTCGGGTGCTGGTGCCGGCGCGTACCACACCGAGCGGTCTCACGTTGGTCCACCTACTCGACCCGGCCGGCAACCACCTGGGCGTGTTCACGCCCCCGCCCTCGCAGCCCTGACCCCTTCCAGGGCGGGCCGAAGCCCCGGGCTGGCCCCTCGCTGGATCTGGGTGGGGCTGGATCTGGGTGGGGCTGGATCTGGGTGGGGCTGGCCCTGGTGGGGCTGGCCCTGGTGGGGCTGGCCCTTGGGTGGCCTGGCTCTGGGGCCGTTACCTTGAGCGGGTGTGACGGCAGAGCCGGCCTGGCCGCACGCATCCGCGCGTGTGATCGACTCGGTTTTCATGATGTCGTGGGGTCCGAGCGCGCGGGATACCGCGACTTCCTGGAAACCGAGTGGATCAAGCTGCGGCAGGCCCGAGCCGGCCCCGGCCCAACAGGGCGGCCCCGGCCTGCCCGAGGTGTACCGAGGTCGGCCCGGGCCCGAAAGGGCGGCCCCGGCCTGTCCCGGGCGTACCGAGGCCGCCCCCGGCCTGCCCCGGGGCGTACCGAGACCGGCCGTGGCGCGCTCCGGGGCGCGCCGAGACCGCCCCCGGCATGCCCCGGGGCGCGCCGAGACCGGCCGTGGCCTGTCCCGGGCGTACCGAGGTCCCCTGGCCTGCCCCGGGGCGCGCCGAGACCGGCCGTGGCCTGGCCCGGGGCGCGCCGGGGCCGGGCTCGCCGGGCTACTTGCCGGGCGTACCGGCGCCGTGGTGGCCGCCCGGGCCGCGGTGGCCCCCGGGGCCGGGGAAGACGCCGGCCTCGACGGCCTTGGTGATGGCGTCGGCCTGCTCCTGGGTGAGCTTGCCGTCCTTGACGGCCTGGTTCAGGCGCTGCTTGAGCGCGGCCTGCCGGTCCTCGGCGGACGGGCGCTGCGGCCGGTCGGCCGGCCGGTGCTGCTCGCGGATCTTCTCCAGTGCGGCGGTCACCTTGTCGGTGGGCACGCCCAGCTCCTTGGCGAGCGCCGCGGCGAACTCGCCCTGCCGGTCGGCCTTCGCACCCGGAGCCGCGCCGGGAGCCGGGGCGGTGCTGGTGCTCGTGGTCGGCGTGGGAGTTTCGGCGGCGAACGCGATCGTCGGGGCCGCGATCCCGACGCCGAGGACGCCGGCGGCGGCCAGGCCGGCCAGCAGGTGCTTCCTGCGAATGGTGCGGGACATGCTGTCCTCCAGAGGTTCGGTCATCCTGCGCTGTCAGCACCGACAGTGACCGGGCTGTCTGGGCGGAAGCCGTGGCGACCCTGTCAGCGAGCTGACAATCAGGGCCGGCGGTGAGCGAAATCGGTTGTGTGGTCGCTGGCCGAGCCGTCAGGGTGGACGATCCACCGACGGAAGGACATGCGGCATGACCGTCGAGATTCGGGAGATACCAATCGGGGAGCCGGGCGTCGGGCCGTACGGCATCACGCCTGGCCCGGACGGCGCGCTCTGGCTGACGTTGGCCCACGCCGGCGGCGTCGCCCGGTTGTCGCCCGACGGCGCGGTCCGGACCTACCCGCTGGATCCGCCCGGCGGTCGCCCGTTGATCATCACGGCCGGGCCGGACGGGGCGCTCTGGTTCACCCGCTCGGGAGACGACCGGATCGGCCGGATCACCGTCGGCGGTGAGCAGCGCACCATCGCCCTGCCGGCCGGCACCGGGCCGGGCGGCATCGCGGCTGGGCCCGATGGCGCGCTCTGGTACGCCGGGATGACCTCCGACACCATCGGCCGGGTGGAGACCGACGGCACCCACACCGCATTCCCGCTGCCGGTGACCGGCGGATTCGCCTCGATGATCACTGCTGGCGCGGGCCAGGCTCTCTGGTTCACCCTCAACCAGGCGAACGCGATCGGTCGGATCGACCTCGATGGCAGGGTGACGCTGCATCCGTTACCCACCGTGAAGGCGGGCCCGGTCGGCATCACCCTGGGCGACGACGGCGTCATCTGGTTCGTGGAGATCGCCGCCGGTCAGCTTGGCCGGATCGACCCGGACGGCAAGATCGTCGAGTTTCCGCTGCCGGACCGGGCGGCTCGTCCGCACGCGATCGTGGCCGACCCGGATGGCGGCGCGTGGTTCACCGAGTGGGGTGCCAACCGGATCGGTCATCTCGACGCGACTGGACAGATCGAGGGCTACGCCCTACCCACTCCCAACGCCGAACCGCACGGCATCACCCGCACCCCCACCGGCATCTGGGCCGCCCTGGAAATCGGCGCAGTAGCCCACCTAACCCCACCCACCTAACCCCACCCACCTGCGACCCGGCGACGATCATGAAGTTGTTGCCGCGACACGCCGTGACGAGTGGCAACAACTTCATGACCAACCGCGCCCGAGGGGGCCCGGGGGGCCGGGGCCCGGGCGGGGCGGGGTTAGTGGACTGCGGGGGTTGCGGTGAGGGTGGCGGTGGTGGTGTCGAGGGTGGCGGTTGTGCCCACCGGGACTGTGAGCTGGTTGGGGCCGTGGCCGATGGGGAGGCCGCCGAGGACCGGTACGCCGAGGTCGCCGAGGCGTTCGGTGAGTACGTCGACGATGGTGGTGTCCCAGCCGTCGCCGCAGTCGGTGAACTGCCCCACCGCCACCCCTGCCAGTCCGTCCAGCACGCCGGCCCGGCGCAGGTGGGTGAGCATCCGGTCGACCTTGTACGGGGGTTCCTGCACGTCCTCGATCAACAGCACCGCACCGGTCAGGTCGGGCAGGTCCGGGGTGCCGATCGACGCGGCGATCATGCACAGGTTGCCGCCGAGCAGGGTGCCGGTGGCGCGACCCGGTACGCGTACGCCGAAGGTCTCCTCGGTGGGGACCGCGGTGATCGACACCGGTTCGGTCGTCATCAGCGCCGCGTGCAGGGACTCGGCGGAGCGCAGTGGCGTCCGCTCGTCGCGCCAGGCCGCCCCGGGGCCGTGCACTCCGGCAAGGCGGGCGCCCCGCCACAGTGCGAACTGCAACGAGGTGATGTCCGAGAAGCCGGCCACCACCTTCGGGTCGCGGCGGACGGCGGCCATGTCGATGGCGTCCACGATGCGTTGGGCGCCGTAGCCGCCGCGGGTGCAGATCACTCCGCGCACGTCAGGGTCGGCGAAGGCCGCGTTCAGGTCGGCGGCGCGCAGGTCGTCGGTGCCGGCGAGGTAGCCGTGGCGGGCGTACGCGTTCGGCGCCGGCACCGGGCGCAGGCCCCAGCCGGTGAGCAGTTCCATGCCCCGGGCCACCCGCTCCGGCGAGGTCGGCCCGGACGGCGACACCAGCAGCACCGTGTCACCCGGGCGCAGCACGGGCGGGCGTACGGCGGCGCTGTCCTCGCTGATCACAACCGCAGAGCCTAACGACCCCGACCATTGCCAGGCCGCCACCCAGCGGGCGGACCTGTGCCGGGGCGTGGTGCCGTGCGGCGTACCGGCTAGCCTCGACGGGTGGCAACCGCGCTGGTGATCGAGAACGACCCGACGGACGACGCGCGCCGGCTGGGTGAGTGGCTGACCGAGGCTGGGCTGGAGCTGTGGGTGGTGCGCCCGCACGCCGGCGACGAGCTGCCCGCCGACCTGGAGGGGTACGCGGCGCTGGTGGTGCTCGGCGGCGACCAACAGGCGTACCCGTCGCCGGACGGCTCGCCCGGCGCACAGTGGTTTCCCGCCGTGGAGGGCCTGCTGCGCAAGGCGGTCCGGTACCGGGTACCGACCCTGGCGGTCTGCCTGGGCGCGCAGCTGCTCGCCACCGCGCACGCCGGGTTGGTGGAGCGCAGCCCGTCCGGGCCGGAGATCGGCCCGGGCGTGGTCGGCCGGCGCGACGCCGCCGAGAACGACCCGTTGTTCCGGTACGTGCCGCTGATCCCGGACGTGCTCCAGTGGCACGCCGACGAGATCACCGAGCTGCCTCGGGGCGCGACACTGCTGGCCGCCTCCACCCGCTATCCGCATCAGGCGTTCCGCCTCGGTGACCGGGCGTGGGGTTTGCAGTTCCACATCGAGTGCGACGCCGCGATGATCGCCGACTGGGCCACCGACTCGGCCCAACTCGCCGAGCTGGGCTACGACCCGGAGCTGGTGGTCGCGGCCTGCGCCTCGGTGCTGCCCGACGTCGAGGAGGTCTGGCAACCGTTCGCCGCCCGGTTCGCCGCGCTGGCCCTCGGCGAGCTGGACGACAGTACGACGCGGCGCGGTCTGCCGCTGCTCGGGCACTGATGAGCCGGCCGACCAGGGCACCGGGCCGGCTCGCCCGGTACGGCTTCGGCACCGCCGAAGGCGACGGTGGCGCGCGCGCCGCGGACCTGCTCGGCCCGGAGGGGCTGCGGCTGTGGCGGCCGGCCGAGCAGGAGCCGGTCGACGAGGCCGCCGCGGAGCTGCTCGCCGCGCTGTCCCGGGCCGCCGACCCGGACCTGGCGCTGCGCCAACTGCACCGCATCGTGGAGGCCGAGAGCCGCACCACGGACAGCAGCGCTCGAAGCCGCACCACGGACAGCAGCGCCGGAAGCCCCGCCACGAGCAGCGCCGAATCGCCGCTGCTCGCGGACGTGCACGCCGATCCCGGGCTGCGGCGGCGGCTGATCGCGGTGCTCGGCGCGTCGGCGGCGCTCGGCGACCACCTGGTGGCCCACCCCGAGCACTACCAGGCGCTGCGGACCGCCCCGGACGGGCTCGCCCCGACCGCCGAGGGGCGGCTGGAGCCGGCCGACGGCGGCAACGCGGTGGCGGCGCTGCGGACCGCGTACCGTCTGGCGTTGCTGCGGATCGCGGCGGCCGACCTGACCGGCGGTCGCGGCCTGGAGCAGACGATGGCCGCGCTCTCCGCGTTGGCCGACGCGACGCTCACCGCGGCGTACGAGATCGCGGTCACCGAGCTGGCGGAGGGGACCGAGCGGCCCCGACTCGCGGTCGTGGCGATGGGCAAGTGCGGCGGCGGCGAGCTGAACTACGTCTCCGACGTGGACGTCATCTTCGTCGCCGCCGAGGATGCCGACCTGTCCGCCGCGACGCTGGTGGCGACCCGTCTGATCTACATCTGCGGGCTGGTCGCCTGGCCGGTGGACGCCGCGCTGCGCCCCGAGGGCAGCCGCGGCCCGCTGGTGCGGACCCTCGCCAGCCACCTGGCCTACTACCGGCGGTGGGCGCGCACCTGGGAGTTCCAGGCGCTGCTCAAGGCCCGCCCGGCCGCCGGGGACCTGCCGCTGGCCCAGGAGTGGATCGACCAGCTCGCGCCGCTGGTCTGGCGGGCCGCCGAGCGGCCCGAGGCGGTCGAGGACGTCCGCGCCATGCGCCGCCGGATCATCGACCACATCCCGCCGAAGGAGCTGGAGCGCGAGATCAAGCGCGGTCCGGGCGGGCTGCGCGACATCGAGTTCGCCGTCCAGTTGCTGCAACTCGTGCACGGTCGCGGCGACGAGACGCTGCGCCCGCCCGGCACCGTCCCGGCGTTGCGCGCGCTCGTCGCCGGCGGCTACGTCGGTCGGGCCGACGGCGAGGCCCTGCTGCGCGGCTACCGCTTCCTGCGCAGCGTCGAGCACCGGCTGCAACTCCAGGGCCTGCGTCGTACACACACAGTGCCCGCCGAGCCGGGCGCGCTGCGCTGGCTCGCCGCCGCGCTGGGTTTCACGGCCGCGCCGGGGCGCAGCGCCGTGGAGAGCTTCCGGGCCGAGTGGGTCACCCACGCCACCGAGGTACGCCGACTGCACGCCAAACTGCTCTACCGGCCGCTGCTGGAGTCGGTGGCCCGGGTGCCGGCCGACGGGTTGCGGCTCGCCCCGGAGGCGGCCAGGAACCGCCTGGAGATCCTCGGCTTCGCCGACCCGGCCGGGGCGCTGCGCCACCTCCAGGCGCTCACCGGCGGGGTGAGCCGCACGGCGGCCATCCAGCGCACCTTGCTGCCGGTGCTGCTCAGCGAGTTCGCCGACGCGCCGGAGCCGGACCGGGGGCTGCTCAACTACCGCAAGGTCTCCGACAAGCTGGGCAGCACCCCCTGGTACCTGCGGCTGCTGCGCGACGGCGGCCCGGTCGCCCGTCGGCTGGCCCGGGTCCTCGCGCTGTCCCGGTACGTCGCCGACCTGCTCGCCCGTGACCCCGAGGCGCTGCGGCTGCTGGCCGAGGAGAACGAGCTGGCGCCACGCGCGCCCGAAGTGCTGCGGGAGGGGTTCCTGGCGGCGGCGGCCCGGCACACCGACCCGGTCGAGGCCACCAGCGCGGTGCGCGCGCTGCGACGTCGCGAGCTGGTCCGAGTGGCCTGCGCCGACGTGCTCTGCCGGGCCGGCGCGCTCGCGCCCAGCCCCACCCGGGCGGACGGCGCGAACCGACCCGCCCGCGGGCTGTCCGACATCACCGCTGTCGGTACGGCGCTCGCCGACGTCACCGACGCCACCCTGGCCGCCGCGTTGCGGGCCGCTCAGGCCACCCAGCCGGCACCAGCAGGGCTGCGGTTCGCGGTGATCGGCATGGGCCGGCTCGGCGGGTACGAGTCGAACTACCTCTCCGACGCCGACGTGCTCTTCGTCTACGACCCGCCGCCGGGCACCAGCGAGAGCGCCGCCAGCGCCGCCGCGCACGCCGTCGCCGAGGAACTGCGCCGGCTGCTCGGCGTACCCGCCCCCGACCCGCCGCTGGGCGTCGACGCCGACCTGCGGCCGGAGGGCCGCCAGGGTCCGCTGGTACGCAGCCTCGCCGCGTACGCGCAGTACTACGCCCGCTGGTCGCGCGTGTGGGAGGCGCAGGCTCTGCTGCGCGCCCGGTTCGTCTGTGGCGACGCCGACCTGGGCGCCGAGTTCGAGGCGATGATCGAGCCGGTGCGCTACCCGGCCGACGGGCTGACCCGCGAGCAGGTCGTCGAGATCCGGCGCATCAAGGCCCGGGTGGAGACCGAACGGCTGCCCCGTGGCGCCGACCCGGCCACCCACACCAAGCTGGGGCGCGGTGGGCTCGCCGACGTGGAGTGGGCGGTGCAACTCGTCCAGCTCCGGCACGCCGGCGCGATCCCGGCGCTGCGCGGCACGCGTACCCTCGACGCCCTCGCGGCGGCCGAGCGGGCCGGCCTGATCGACCCGGCGGACGCCGCGGAGATGGCCGCCGGCTGGGCCCTGGCCGCGCAGGTCCGCAACGCGTTGATGCTGGTCCGGGGCCGGGCCGGCGACCAGCTGCCCCGGCACGGGGTGGAGTTGGCAGGGGTGGCCCGGCTGCTTGGCCGCGACGATCCGGGGGAGTTCCTCGACGAGTACCTGCGCACCGGCCGCCGCTCCCGCGCCGCTGCCGAACGGGTCCTCGATGCCTGACGCGTCGCCGCCCCCAACCGGGCGGAGCGTCGCAGGTTGGGCGGCGGCGACCGGGGTGGCCGTGCTGCTCGCCGTCGCGTTCCTCCTCGCGCCGCCGATGGGCACCGACCTCGCTGCCCAGGTGGCCCGTGCCGGGTTCACCGAGCGGTACGGGGCGGCGCCGGTCGACTTCGGCTGGTACGGCGGCGTCAACCAGTACGGCTACAGCCTCTTCACGGCCCGGTTGGGCGCGTTGATCGGGGTGCGTCCGCTGGGGGCGATCGCCGCCGTGGTCGGCGCGGCAGCGCTGGGTTGGCTGTTCACCCGCAACCGGGCCCGCCGACCGCTGCTGGCCGGCGTCCTCGGCGCGGTGGTGCTGGTCGGCAACCTGGCGAGCGGTCGGATCACCTTCGCGGTCGGGCTGGCGTTCGGGCTGCTGGCGCTCTGCGCGGTCAGCGCGGAACGCCCATCGCGCTGGCTCCGGTTGACGCTCGCCGCCGTCTGCGCCGCCCTGGCGACGACGGCCAGCCCGGTCGCCGGCCTGTTCACCGGGCTGGCCGGCGCGGCGCTGCTGCTGAGCGCCCTGCGCACCGGTGACGGGCCGGGCCGCCCCCTGCCCGGAGGCTGGCGAGCCGAGCGACCACTGGCCGAAGGGTTCGTCCTGGCCGTGGCGCCCGCCGTCACGCTCGCCCCGATGGCGTTCGTCTTCGGCAACGGCGGCACCCAGCCGTACTCGGCCGAGTCGATGCGCATCAACGTCGCGCTCGCGGTGCTGGTGGCGGTCGTGCTGCCGCGTCGCCGCCGGGTGCTGCGCGTCGGCGCGGTGCTCACCGTGCTGCTCCTGATCGGGGCGTACTACGTGCCCAGCCCGATCGGTTCCAACGCGCTACGACTGCCGATGCTGTTCGCCCTGCCCGTGCTGGCCGGGTACGCCGCGTTGCCCAGGCCGTGGCTGGCCGGGCTGCTCGCCGCGACCGTCTGGTGGCAGTCCCCGGTGATGATGAGCGACGTGACCCGGGCCGGCGCCCCGGAGAGCGCCGAACGTTTCCACCAACCGCTCGTCGCCGAACTCGACCGGCGGCAGCCGGCCGGACGGGTCGAGGTGGTGCCGCTGCGCGACCACTGGGAGTCCGCGTACCTGCCGCCGACAGTGCCACTGGCGCGGGGTTGGGAACGCCAGGTCGACAGCGACCGCAACACGCTGTTCTACGACGGCACCCTGAGCGCGCAGACGTACGAGCAGTGGTTACGGCACGAGGCGGTGAGCTACGTGGTGCTCGCCCCGGACGCACCCGCCGACCGGTGGGGCCGCGACGAGGCCGCGCTGATCCGCGGCGGCCTGCCGTACCTGCGGGAGGTCTGGCGTGACCCGACCTGGCGGATGTACGCCGTGGTCGATCCGACCCCGCTGGTCGGTGCCCCGGGTCAACTGGTCGCCGCCGACCGGGGCGCGGTCCGGCTGACCGCCACGCCCGGGGACGTGCCGGTCCGGGTGCGCTGGTCGCGCTGGCTCACGTTGAGCGGCCCGGACGGCTGCCTACGACCGGGCGCGGACGGGTGGACCGAGGTGCGGGTCCGCTCCGCGGGCGACTACTCGATCTCCAGTGGGCTGGCACCGGCGCGCCACTGCTGACCGTCCGGGTGCCTGCCGTCGGCACCCGGCCGTGATGCTGGCAGCATGTCCGGCGTGCCTTCCCACCTCGCGCGCTGGACCGGCCTGGCCGGCTCGATGCTGCTCGCGCTCTCCGCTTTCCTCGGCGGCGCTTTTCCCAGCGGCCCCCTGCGCAGCACCCCGGTCAGCATCTGGCAGGGGCCCAACGGCCCGCTGATCCTCGCCGCCTGGGTGGTCGGCACCGGCCTGATGGCGTACGCCTGGTGGGCGCTGCGCGACGGAGGGCCCTCGACGCGGTGGGCGCTGGTCACCGTCGGGCTCTGGCTGCTGCCGCTGCTGATCGCACCGCCCTTCGGCAGTCGGGACGTGTACGCGTACGCCTGCCAGGGCGCCAGCTTCGTCGGCGGCATCAGCCCGTACGAGCAGGGCGTCTCCGCGCTGCCCTGCCCCTGGCTGGACACGGTCTCGGTCATCTGGCGCGACACCCCGGCGCCGTACGGGCCGCTGTTCGTGCTCATCGCGGGCGCCGTGGTGAAGGCCACCGGTTCGCTGACCGCCAGCATCGTGCTGTTCCGTGCGCTGTCGCTGGTCGGCGTGGCCCTCACCGCGTGGGCCCTGCCGGCGCTTGCCCGTCGGGCCGGTGTGCCGGCGAAGCGGGCGGTGTGGCTGGCGTTGGGTTCCCCGCTGGTCGCCGCGCACCTGATCGGTGGCCCCCACAACGACGTGCTGATGCTCGCCGCGCTGGTCGGAGGGCTGGCCGTGGTGGCGGCGCACCCGGGCCGGCGCGGAATGCTGCTGGTCGGCGGGCTGCTCCTCGGAGTCGCGGTGGCGATCAAGGTGACCGCCGTGGTGGTGGTGCCGTTCGCCGCGCTGGCGGCCACCGCCGGGCCGTACCGGATCCGCACGCTGATCCGCGACGGCGGCTGGGTGGTCGGCGGCACTGTCGTCACAGTGGTCGGCGTGACAGTCGTCGGTGGGCTGGACTTCGGTTGGGTCGGCGGGCTGTCCCAGGGCGGCGCCGCCATCGCCTGGACCTCCCCGTCGACCGCGGTGGGGCAGACGGTCGGGTACGTCGCGGCGCTGTTCGGTGCTCACATCGACGCGCTGCCGGTCACCCGCGGGATCGCCGTGGTCCTCCTGGCCGTACTGCTCGTCTGGCTCTGGTGGCGGGCCCGCACCCGCGACCCGCTGTACCACGCCGGCCTCGCGCTCGCCCTCACCGTCGCGCTCGCCCCCGTCGTGCACCCCTGGTACTGGACCTGGCCGCTGTTCGTGCTGGCGGCCACAGCCCAGCGCACCCGATGGTTCACAGTGGTCGCCCTGGTCGCGTCCTTCCTGGTGCTGCCCAACGGCACCGGGCTGCCCCGGTACACCAAGACGGTCGGGGCACCACTGATGACGCTGTTGGTGATCGTGCTGGTCATCCGGTTGGTACGGTCGGCTCGAGCGGCCCGTCAGCCGGTCGCCGCCGATTGAGGGAAGGTGCGCCGGTGACCGCTCCCGGCGCGCCTGTTCCGCCGCCGCCTGTGTCGTTGGCGGCATTGGGTGCCCGGTACGCGGGTCTGGTCGGCGCGGTCCTGCTCGCCGTGGCCGGCTACCTCGGCGGGGCGCTGCCCGACGCCCCGCTGGGCGTGACACCGGCGTCGATCTGGCGAACCCCGGACGGCCCGGCGACGCTGATCTGCTGGCTGGCCGGCACCGTGCTGCTGGTCGGGGCCTGGTGGTCGCTGCGCGAGGGTGCGCCGTCTACCCGTTGGGCGTACGTCACCGCCGGGCTGTGGGCGCTACCGCTGCTGGTCGCGCCACCGCTGGGCAGCCGGGACGTCTACTCGTACGCCTGCCAGGGCTGGACGTACGCCCACGGCGTCGACCCGTACACAGTGGGTGTGGCGGCGGCGGGCTGCCCCTGGCTGGACACGGTGGCGCCGATCTGGCGGGACACGCCGGCACCGTACGGGCCGGTGTTCGTCCTGCTCGCGGCCCTCGCCGTCGGCCTCGGCGGCGGGCTCACCGGGACCATCGTGGCGCTGCGCGTGATCGCCGTGGCGGGGCTGCTGCTGGCCGCGCTCTGCCTGCCCGGTCTGGCGCGGGCGGCCGGGGTGCCGTCCCGGCGGGCGGTCTGGTTGGCGCTGGCCGGTTCGCTGGTCGGCGTACACCTGGTGGCCGGCGCGCACAACGACGCCGTGATGCTGGGGCTGCTGCTGTGTGGGCTGCTGGTCGTGGTCCGTCGACCGGGCCGGCCGGCGGCGCTCCTGCTGGCCGGAGCGCTGCTCGGGCTGGCGGTCACGGTGAAGGCCAGCGCCGTGGTGGTGGTGCCGTTCGCCGTGCTGGCCGGGATGCCCGACCGATACACAGTACGGGCGTTGCTGCGCCACTGTGGTTGGCTGGCCGGAGGGCTGCTCGCCGCGCTGCTGGTCACCTCGGCGGTCTCCGGCCTCGGCTTCGGCTGGGTGGGCGGGCTGACCCACAGTGGCGACTCGGAGCAGTGGACGTCACCACCCACCGCCGTGGGCTTCGTGGTCGACTACGCCGGCGCGCTGGTCGGCCGGGACCCGCAGGCGGTGCCGGTGGTCCGGGCGGTCGCGCTGCTGCTGCTCGTCGGGGTGCTGGTGGTGCTCTGGTGGCGGGCCTGGCGTGTGCTGCGCGGGCTGAACGAGGTCGCGGCTGCCAAGGTGGGGTGTCCTCGGGTGGCGCGGTCCCGGGTGGCGCTGCACGGCGCGGCGTTGGCGCTGGTCGCCACGGTCGTCCTGTCCCCGGTCTTCCACCCCTGGTACGCGACCTGGCCGCTGGCGTTGCTGGCGCTCACCGCCGCCCGTACGACGTGGTTCGTGCTGCCCACCGCGGCGGCAGCCTTCCTCGCCCTGCCCGACGGCACCAACCTGGCCCGCGTCACCAAGGCACCCGGTGCACTGGCGATGACCGCCCTGCTCCTGACCGTGCTCGTACGCACCGCCCGCCGCGGCAGTCGTTGATCATGAGGTTGACGGGGGCAATCCGGACGGAACGCCCTGCCCGCCTCGTGATCATCATCGTTGTGCGGGAAACGCCCCGCCCGCGCCGATCTTGCAGTTTCGGTCGCCGATATGCGCGGAATACCCTCTTATGTCGCGACAGTAAACGCAAGATCGCGGAAGAGGGGCAGTCCACCCTCGTCGATCATGGAGTTATGGTGCCTGGTTTGGTGCTGTTCGGGCACTTTGTCACCCACCACAATCCCATGATCGACGGGAAACGCGGGGTTGACGAACAGCCACTCCGTCTGACGCAACGCTGTTGACATCCAGGATCGAGCACGATCTCGAGGTGGCGTGGGGCGCCAGGCGCTGAGTGTTAGGGGGTGTGGTCAGGCTCTTGCGCCGCAGGTGGGGCAGGGTTGACCTGAGGGCTGGGGGGTGGCGGTCCGGCGGGAGCGGAAAAGGACGGTCAGGAGCAGGACGGCAGGACCGGTGAGCGCGACAGCGACAGCGGTCACGGCCAGTTCCGTGAAGGTGACGGCGCCGTGCATCGGCCCGATGCCGCTAGCCAGGCGGGGCACCGCCAGGAAGCCGGCGGGGGTGAGCAGCGTGACGAGCGCCCAGCCGCCGCGAGCGTCGCCGCCCATCGCCAGACCTGTCGCCAGCAGGGCCCCGACGGCCAGCAACAGCCCGCCGGTCGCGGGCAGGACCGCCAACGCGGGACCGTAGTAGCCGTCAATATCCGAGAACCCCACCAGGAATTCCGCCGCCGCCAGCGCCAACAGCGCGGACAGCAGCGGTGCGAGGCGGAACGCCGCCGGAGGTCGGTTGGGCACGGCCAGCCCCAGCAGGCCCAGGACCAGCTGCGGCAGGAGCACGTACAGCGGCGGTCGGGGTGCGTCGAGCGCCGCGGCAACCGGTGGCAGCGCCAGCGTGAGCAGGAGCGCGAGGGTGATGGCCCACCGGGCGACCCGGCTCGGCGCGACGGCGATCACCACCGCCGCCAACAGCCACGCCGCCCACGTGACGACACCGAGCGACACGAACGGGCCGACGTGGGGGACGCCCCACCCGACGGGCGGTGGATGCAGCTCCGCCGTAGCCCAGACACCGGCGAGAGCGGTCGCGGTGACCACTGCCAACAGCGCCGCGAGGCGTACCCCGGGGATCAGGTCGGTGACGCCCGTGGCCCGCAGCCGCTGGCGGAGGCCGCCGCGCACCAGGTCCGCGGCGTCCGCCGGCGTCGGCCAGCGTTGGTCAGGGGCGGCCAGGTCGAGGTAGGTACCGACGATTTCGGCGCCGCGGGCGCGCCGGTAGTCAGCGGGGTACGCGCGCAGCAGCCGGAGGTAGCGGCGTTCCAGGTCGGTCATGCCAGCCCGCCGGCCGTGCGTGGGGTGATCGGGAGGGCGGCCCGAGTCCGCTTGGACAGCCGAGTGGTGGCGGCTTCGACGTTGCGGCGAAGGCGCTCGGTCTCGGCGCTCAACGTGGTTTCGCCGCCGGGGGAGAGGCGGTAGTAGCGGCGCAGTCGGCCGTCCACCACCTCTTCCCGGTCGACCTCGACGAGGCCGGCGTCGACCAGTCGGTCGAGCGCCCCATAGAGCGTCCCAGGGCGTAGCGACACCCGGTTGTCGGAGAGAGCGGCGACCTCACCGATCAGCCCGTAGCCGTGCATCGGCTGGGCGGCCAGCGCGGTGAGGATCAGGAAGGTCGGTTCGCGCAGCGGTGTGTCCACGCGAGCAATATATCGGACGCGAAGGTATATCGGGGGGCGGCACAACGCGGGCCGGGCCGGGCCCGCGGTGAGCGAAGCCGGCCCGGCCGGTGTTCGAGCGACTGCTCAGCAGTCGTCGTGCATCTGACTGCTCAGCAGTCGTAGTACATGGCGAACTCGTGCGGGGTCGGGCGCAGACGCACCGGGTCGACCTCGTTGGCGCGCTTCCAGTCGACCCAGGTGGAGATCAGGTCGGGGGTGAAGACGCCACCGTCGAGCAGGTAGTCGTGGTCGGCCTCCAGCGAGTCGAGCACTGCCGACAGTGAGCCCGGCACCTGCTTGACGTCGCCCCATTCCTCCGGCGGGAGGTCGTAGAGGTCCTTGTCGATCGGCGTCGGTGGTTCGATCTTGCTCTTGATGCCGTCGAG
>NZ_JBITET010000011.1:0-225864 GCF_044455385.1 Micromonospora sp. NPDC051227 | reverse complement strand
CAGATTGAAGTGCTGCATCACGCCGGGCAGGTCACAGAAACGAACGTCGACGAACTTCACGTCCTCGTTCTTGAGGTATCGCAGCAGTTCCTCGGGATTGGCGAACACACATCCTCCTGGCACGTCCACGGGGTGGCTAGGCTTCTGGCGACGCTAGGGCCGTGGGGTTGCCCGGCCGTGTCTCCGTTGTTTCTGCCGTGTTACGTCCCTCGCGGAGCGTCAGCGACGCCCCGGTCCGCGCCTCCGGCCCGCCAGGAACGCCGTACCGACTGTGCCAGTGTAATGACATCTGATCGCTTTAGCCTGAATCGGCACACAGCGGCGGCGGCACCCGGCAAGCTCTCATCCCGGCGCGGATACCCTTGACCGCTGTGACCAATCCGCACCTCCCGGCAGCGCCGGCCACCGACCCCACCTTCACCGCGCCGAGCCTCGGTCGGCGGTTCGGGGCGCTGATCATCGACTGGGTGCTCTGCCTGCTGGTGTCCAACTTCTTCGCCGACCCGGTACGCGACGGCTGGGCCCCGGTGCTGGTGCTTGTCCTGATGTACGGCATCTTCCTCGGCCTGTTCGCCCAGACTCCGGGCATGTACATCACCAAGATCCGCTGTGTGAACTGGCACGACGGTGGCCGGATCGGCGTCCTCCGGGGGCTGATCCGTGGCCTGCTGCTGGCCCTCGTCGTCCCCGCGCTGATCATGGACGAGCACCGGCGCGGCCTGCACGACCGAGTCGCCGGCTCGGTCATCGTCGACGCCCCCCGCGGCTGACCACGCACCAACGCGAAGGAGCCGGACCCGCACGGGTCCGGCTCCTTCGCGTACACCTGGGGTCAGCGGCCCCGCGACTGGCGGAAGGCGCCTGGCGGCCGCATGTTCTTCGGGATCGCGCCCTTGGGCATCTGTGGCCGGGCGGTGAGCGCCTTGAGTCGCTTGTCCAGCGAGTTGACGTCCTTGCCGGAGAGTGCGCGGGGCAGGCGCAGCAGCGTCGTGCGCAGCTTGCGGATCGGCAGCTCGCCCTCCTCCTGCCCGATCACGTAGTCGTGCAGGGGAGCGGAGCCGATCACCTTGGACAGCCGCCGCTTCTCCTGGCCGAGCAGGCCGCGCACCCGCTGCGGGTTGCCCTCGGCCAGCAGGATCACGCCCGGGCGGCCGATCACCAGGTGGACCATGTCCATCTGGGTGGTCGAGCTGACCGCCGGCGTCACCCGCCAGTCGCCGCGCATGTTCTCCATGATCTGCGCCGCCGCGCCGGGTTGCCCCTCGGCGGCGTTCATCATCGCCTTGTTGGACCGCAGGTTGAGCACGATCAGCACCGCGAGCAGGACGAACAGGATGCCGATCGGGAGCCAGATCCAGCTCCAGAGGATGACCGCGACCACGGTGAGCGCGAGCGGGATGAGCACCGCGGCGGCGACCAGCGGCGCGAACCACCGATCCTGCTTGGCGGTGAACTGGAACACCATCCCGATCTGCTTCAGCCGCTGGCCGAACGAGACCTTCTCCTGGGGCTTTGCCATGCCGCAGAGTCTAGTGGTCGCCGCCGGCCCGGTTGATCCGCGTCCGGGTGCCGGGGCAGCTGAGTACCTTACGTCGCCGTACGCGCCCGGAGCGGCCGGGTAAGGAGGCTGTGGGCGGGGAAGATGAGGCGCCATGCCCATGCCCGGGTGGGGCCTTCGCGCGAAGAGTCGTCAGCAGAAGACGACGACCCCACGAAGGAGCCCGACATGTTCGGCAACGACGCAGATTTCCTGCTCACCCTGCACCGTACCCACGCCGCCGAGCTGCGCGCCGACGCGGCCGCGGACCGGCTCGCCCGGTCGCTGTCCCGTCCGGTCAGCCGCGGGTGGTTGGGCCGGCGCAGGCAGGCCGGTCGCACCGTCGACGCCCGCCGGTGACCGCGCCCAGCGCGACCGCCACGTCCACGGCGCCCAGCATGGCCGCCGCGTTCACCGGGGCCGCCCCGTCCACCGCACCGGTCGGGCTGGCCGCTCGACCCGATCCGACCCCGTCGCCCGGCCACCGGCCGATCGGCGGGGCCGGCGGTGCGGGCCGCCATGGCATGCTCGAACACGTGACCGTACGCGCCGCCAGCTCCGTCCTCGTCGGGCGCCACCGCGAAACCGTGGCGCTGCGAGACGCGCTGGGGCGGGCGCGGGCCGGGGAGCCGACCACCGTGCTGGTCGGCGGCGAGGCGGGTGTGGGTAAGACCCGGCTGCTGGAGGAGTTCGCCGGCTGGGCCACCGACGGCGCGGCGCGGGTGCTCGTCGGCCAGTGCCTGGAGCTGGGCGAGGCCGGCCTGCCGTTCGCGCCGTTCGCCGCCGCGTTGCGGGCGGTGCTCCGCGCCGACGGCCCCGAGGTCTTCGCCGGCTACGAGGCGGAGTTCGCCCCGCTCCTGCCGGAGTTGGGCCGCGCCTCCGCGGCGCTGACCACCCCGCGTGCCGTCCCGCTCAGCGACGCCCCGCGCGGCTACCTGTTCGACCTGGTCGCCGAGCTGTTCCAGCGGCTGGCCGATGCTCGCCCGCTGGTCCTGATCATCGAGGACCTGCACTGGGCCGACCGTTCCACCCGCGACCTGATCGGCTTCCTCGTCCGGGCGGCGAGGCCGGGCCGGCTGCTGCTGGTCTGCACCTACCGCACGGACGAGTTGCAGCGCGGGCACCCGCTGCGCCCGTTCCTCGCCGAGCTAGACCGGGCCCGGGGAGTGGAGCGGGTCGAGCTGGCTCGCCTGGACCGCGACGGCACCGCCGCGATCCTCGCCGACCTGCTCGGCGCCGAGCCGCTCGCCCGCGCCGTCGACGATGTCCACGACCGCACCCAGGGCAACCCCTTCTTCATCGAGGAGTTGGCCGTCGCCGGTGACCCGATCGGCTGCGCGGCGCTCCCCGAGACGTTGCGTGACCTGCTGCTGGCCCGGGTGGACCGGCTGCCCGAGCCGGCCCAGCGGGTGTTGCGGATCGCGGCCGCCGGGGGCACCCGCTTCGCCCATGATCTGCTCGCCGAGGTCGCCGGGCTGCCCGAGACCGAGCTGGAGGACGCGTTACGCGCCGCCGTCGCCGCCCAGTTGGTGGTGGCCGACCGGGACGGTGACTACGAGTTCCGACACGCGCTGGTCCGCGAGGCCGTACACGACGAGTTGTTGCCCGGTGAGCACGCCCGGCTGCACGCCCGCTTCGCCGCTGCCATCGAGGCCCAGCCGCATCTGGTCGCCGCCGGCCGGGCCCCGGCCGAGATCGCCCACCATTGGCACGCCGCGCACGACCACCCGCGCGCCCTCGTCGCCGCACGAGCCGCCGCGTGCGCTGCCGCCGACCGGTACGCGTACGCCGAGCAGCGCCGACTGCTGGAGCGGGCACTGGAGTTGTGGGAGCTGGTGCCGGACGCCGCCGACCTGCTCGGAATGGACCACCTGGCGTTGCTGGAGCAGACCCTGGACGCCGCAGTGACCGCCGGTGACTTCAGTCGGGCCATCACCCTGACCCGGGCCGGGCTGGCCGAGGTGGACGTCGACGCCGCGCCGCTGCGCGCCGCCCGCCTGCTGGACCAGCGCGGTCGACTGATGGCCCTGCTCGGCAAGAGCGACGGCAGCCGAGAGCTGGATGAGGCGTACCGGCTGGCGGCCGGTGGCCCGCCCGGCGCGGAGCGGGTCCGGCTGCTCGCCGACATCGCCACCCACCTGGTCAAGATCGACCCGCAGAAGGCGGCCCGGGTGGCAGCCGAGGCCGCCACCGACGCCGAGGCGCTCGGAGAACACGTGGCCCTGCTGTCGACGCGGATCGCGCTGCTCTGCCACGGCGAGCGGGACCTGACCGGCGGGCTGGCCGAGCTGGGCCAGGCGGCCGCCGCTGCCCGTGCGGCGGGGGACGCGCCGACCCTGGTACTCGCCATGGTGTTCGAGTCGGACATGCTCTGCGAGTTGGGCCGCTACGCCGAGTCCGCGCACGCCGCCGAGGCCGGTGCGGTCGAGGCGCGACGGGTGGGGATCAGCCGCTCCACCGGGGCGTACCTGCTCTCCAACCGGGCCGAGGCGCTCATCGCGCTGGGCCGGTGGGACGAGGCTGAGGCGGTCTGTGCGGAGGCCGCCCGGATCGACCTGTCCGGTGTCACCGGTCTGCACTGGCTCCAGTTGGGCGCCGGGCTGCGGCTGGCCCGCGCCCATCCGGGCGCCGACGAGCTGGTCGACCGGGCGCTCACCTTCCTCAACCGGCCGTACCTGTGGCCGAACCACCGTCTGCCGCTGCACGAGCTGGCGATCGAGGCGGCGCTGGCCGCGGACGACAAGGTCGAGGCGGTACGGGCGGCCCGCGTCGCGGTGGCCGACGAGAGCCTGCCGCGACTGCCCCGGGAGGGTTGGCCGGTGCTCAGCGCCGCCGCGCGCACCGCGGCCCGGGTGGGTGATCGGGAGTTGGCGGTCGCGGTGGCGGCGCTCGCCACCGACCTGCCGGCGCGGCACCCGGCGGCCCGTGCGCACGCCGCCCAGGTCACCGCGCTGCTCGCGGTCGGCGACCAGGCGCTGCCGGCGTGGCGTGCGGCGGTCGACGCGTGGCGGGCCGACGGGCAGCCCTACCCGTTGGGCAGGGCGCTGCTGGCGCTGGCCGAGGCGACCGCCGCAGCCGGGGAACGCGACGAGACGGCGGCGGCGGTCACCGAGGCCACCGAGATCGGCCGGCGACTGGGTGCGACCCCGCTGGTTGAGGCGGCCGCAACCCTGGCGCGGCGGGTCGGCCTGCGCGCCGGGGGCGGGGCCGGCGCGGACCTGCTGACCGCCCGGGAGCGGGAGGTGCTGCGCCTGGTCGCGGAGGGGCACAGCAACAGCCGGATCGCCGACCGGTTGTTCATCTCACCGAAGACGGCAAGCGTGCACGTCTCCCGGATCATCGCGAAGCTGGGCGTTACCAACCGGGTGGAGGCCGCCGCCCTGGCCCACCGCCTCGGCCTGCTCACCGAGGCCGCCGCGCCGCGCTGAGACGCGCCGAGGCCGCCGGGCCGCACGGTGACGCGCGCCGAGGCCGCTGCGCTGAGTTGGGCCTCCGAGGTCAGCGCGGCAGGTAGATGCGCCAGCCCTCGATGGTGACCAGGCCGAGGCTGCCCGGCGCGACTCGCCGCCGCTCGTCGAGCACCTCCGCCAGGGGTGAGCCGGCCGGCGCGACCCAGGCCGGTGCCGCCGCGCTTTCCACCTCCCGCCGGTACGCCGGGTAGCGGTCGAAACCGGGGCGCAAAGTGTCGTCGACGACCGCGCAGACCACCTGCTCCGCGCTGGCGAAGGTGAGCCGGTTGCAGGTCCAGTAGCCGGCGCGCACGTGCCGTACGCCGAGTTGTCGCAGGGTGCTCACCAGTTCGGTGTGCCGGGCCTCGGCGGCCTGGGTCGCCGGGACGGTCTCCGCTGCCCGCCAGGTGGAGTGGGCGGCGGTGCCCAACGTGGCGGCGAGCAACACCACCGCGACCGACCGGGCCAGCGTCGACCCGACGCCGCGCCTGCCGATCGCCGACGGGCGCAGCCCGTGCCGCGCCACCGTCCACACCGGCCAGAGCAGCGCCGGCAGGGAGATGAGCAGGCAGGACAGGTAGCGGGAACTCTCCACGGGGGTGAGCCCGGCGGAACTGCTCACTGTGTACGAGCCGAGGGTGGCCACCGCGGCCAGCACGAGCGCCAGCCGTGCCGCCGCCGCCACCCGAGGCGACACCGCGTCGGGGCCGACGGCGGGAGGGCCAGCAGGGTCGGGGTCGGGGGTGCGCAGGGCCCGCCAGGCGGTGGCGGCGGCGATGGCCAGCAGCAGCGGCAGGGCCAGCGCCCACCACAGTTGCCAGGTGGCGCACTGGCCGGGTGCGCAGAAGCCCATGCCCAGTCCGGGGCCGAGCACCAGGCCGCCGTGCAGCCGGTCCGGCCAACCCGCGCTGGCGTTCGCGCCGCTGGCCGCGAGCACGGCGTGCAGCGGGTTGCGCCCGGTCAGCAGGCTGTGCAGCAGCAGTGGGGCCGCCCCCAGCACGGCCGCCGCCCCGAGCAGCGCCCCGGCGGCACCCCACAGCTCCCGGCGGCAGAACCCGACGAGGACCGCGCCGGTCGCCGCGACGTACGGCAGCACGAGCGGGTCGACCCAGAGCATCAGCCCGGCCAGGAACCCCCACGCGGCCCAGCGCGCCAGCCGCTGGCCGGGTCGCCCGGTGTCGGCCGTCCGCCGGTCGGGTCGCCCGGTGTCGGCCGTCCGCCGCCTCGGTCGGCCGGTGGCCAGATCCACGGCGAGCAGAGCCAGCGCCGCCCCGGCCGCGTTCATCTCGGGGTAGCCGCCGCCGGCGATCAGCTGGTTCTTGACGATCCGGTCGGAACCGAGGGCCAGCAGCGCCACCATCAGCAGCCCGAACCACCGGTCCCCGGTCAGCCGCAGCGTCAACCGCCAGGCCAGCAGCAGGAACAGCGCGTACAGGGCCAGCGTGGGCAACCGCAGCCCGAGCAGCGACGGCCCACCGGCCAGGGCGAACACCGGCGCTGCCAGGTACGCCTCCAGCGTGCCCATGTACTGCTGGCCGTAGAACCAGACCGGGAAGCCCTCACCCCGGGCGATGTGCAGCGCGGCCAGCCCCATGGTGGCCTCGTCGCTGTTCGTCGCCGGGGCGGCGTGCAGCAGCAGCCAGAGCCGGTAACCCACCCCGGCGAGCACTGCCAACCCGGTGAGCCAACCGACCAGGCCGGGACATGCGCCGGGTCGCGGGCGGGACGGGTCTGCGCCGCGCGGCTGCTCGCGTACGCCGACGGTCATCACAGGATCATGACACCCGGACGCCGAACGGCCGTGCGGCGCTGCCGGCGGAGTCAGCTGGCGGTGGCGACCGAGGCGGCGGCGCGAGCGTCGATGGCCTGCTTGTAGAGCCGACCGGCCCGGTACGACGAACGCACCAGCGGCCCGCTCATCACCCCGGCAAAGCCGATCTCCTCGGCCTCCTCGCGCAGCTCCACGAACTCTTCCGGCTTGACCCAGCGGGTCACCGGGTGGTGCCGGGGGGAGGGGCGCAGGTACTGGGTGATGGTGATCAGCTCGCAGCCGGCCTCGTGCAGGTCGCGCAGCGCCTGCGAGACCTCGGCGCGCTCCTCGCCCATGCCCAGGATGAGGTTGCTCTTGGTGACCAGCCCGTCGGCGCGGGCCTGCCGGATCACGTCCAGCGAGCGGTCGTAGCGGAACGCCGGCCGGATGCGCTTGAAGATGCGCGGCACGGTCTCCACGTTGTGGGCCAGCACCTCGGGACGGGAGCTGAAGACCTCGGCCAACTGCTCGGGGACGGCGTTGAAGTCCGGGATCAGCAGCTCGACGCCGCAGCCGGGCTGCAGGGCGTGGATCTGTCGGACGGTCTCGGCGTACAGCCAGGCGCCGCCGTCGGGCAGGTCGTCACGGGCGACACCGGTGATGGTGGCGTAACGCAGCCCCATCGAGACGACCGACTCGGCGACGCGACGCGGCTCGTCGGCGTCGAAATCGGCCGGCTTGCCGGTGTCGATCTGGCAGAAGTCGCAGCGCCGGGTGCACTGGTCACCACCGATGAGGAAGGTGGCCTCCCGGTCTTCCCAACACTCGTAGATGTTGGGGCAGCCGGCCTCCTGGCAGACGGTGTGCAGCCCTTCGCGCGAGACGAGCCCGCGCAGCTGGGTGTACTCCGGGCCCATCTTGGCCTTGACCTTGATCCATGGCGGTTTGCGCTCGATCGGCGTCTCGGCGTTACGCGCCTCGATCCGCAGCAGACGCCGCCCCTCGGGGGCCGCCGTTGCGGTGCGCGCTGCCTGGCCGGTCGTCGGCGCGGAGTGCTCGATCGTCACGAAAATGAGCCTACGCCGGACGGCAGGTGTCTATGTGCGTCAGGCGACCGGCGTCACGCACCAAACGTTGTGACGCCGGACACCGGGGTGTCGAAAATGTGCGTCACACGAGCGGGATTCAGGTGCTACGGTCGCCGCCAACAGCGACGACGGAGCCGAGTAGCCCCCGACCCGCCAGTGCAGAGAGCCGCCGGTGCTGAGAGGCGGTCTGGCGCCGGGGCGCGAAGACCCTCCCGAGCTGCGGGAAGAACGGCCGCGGGTCACCCGCGCCCAGTAGAGCCCGCCCGGCTGGCCCCGGTCATCAGGCGACGAACGAGGCTCCCGCTTCGGCGGGGGTGAAGGTGTGGTGGCACCGCGAGGTTCCCGCTCGCCCACACCTCCCTGGGGCTGATGCGACGCTTTCACCACCCCAGGGCGGCGAAGGCGTGGCGATCGACCGAGGAGCAATACCGCCATGCAACGAACCCTGTCCCAGCAACTGCCCGCCAGGATCGGCACGACAGTGCGGATCACCGGCTGGGTGCACCGCCGCCGACTGCTCAAGTCGGTCGCCTTCCTGATCGTGCGGGACGCCACCGGCCTGGCCCAGGTGGTCGTCACCGACCCGGCCGTCCGCGCCGAGCTGGAGAAACTCACCGAGGAGACGGTCGTCGAGGTCACCGCGACGGCCACCGCGAACGACACCGCGCCCGCCGGGGTCGAGCTGACCGACCCGACGGTACGTCTCCTCGGGCCGCCCGCCGCACCGCCACCGTTCGACCTGTACCGGCCGGCGCTCACCGCGAGCCTGCCCACCCAGCTGGACAACGCGCCCACCGCGCTGCGGCACCCCACCCGGTCGGCCGCGCTGCGGATCTCGGCGGCGGCGGTGGCCGGTTTCCGGGCCGCACTCGACGCCCACGACTTCGTGGAGATCCACACACCGAAGGTGGTCAGCTCCAGCACCGAGAGCGGAGCGAACGTGTTCGCGCTGGACTGGTTCGGCCGGCCCGCGTACCTGGCCCAGTCACCGCAGTTCTACAAGCAGCTGATGGTCGGCGTCTTCGAACGTGTCTACGAGGTGGGGCCGGTCTTCCGGGCCGAACCGCACGACACCGTCCGGCACCTCGCGCAGTACACGTCGCTCGACGCGGAACTGGGCTTCATCGCCGACCACCGGGACGTGATGCGGGTGCTGCGCGACACAGTGGCCGGAATGCTGGATGCGGTCAGCGGGCGGGCCGGCGCGGCCCTGGCGACGCTCGGCGTCACGCCGCCCCAGGTGCCGGCGGAGATCCCGGCGGTGCACTTCACCGAGGCGCTGACGATCGCCGGCGCGCCCGCCGACGAGCCGGACCTCGCGCCCGCCCACGAACGGGCGCTGGGCGAGTGGGCCCGGCGTGAACACGGGTCGGACTTCCTCTTCGTCACCGGCTACCCGATGGCGAAGCGGCCCTTCTACACCCACCCGGACCCGGCGCGGCCCGCGTACTCGAACGGTTTTGACCTGCTCTTTCGTGGTCTGGAGCTGGTCACCGGCGGGCAGCGGCTGCACCGGCACCCCGACTACCTGGCGGCGTTGGCGGCCCGGGGCGAGCCGGTCGAACCGTACGCCGGCTACCTGGACGCGTTCCGGCACGGCATGCCACCGCACGGCGGCTTCGCCATCGGCCTGGAACGGTTCGTGGCCCGGCTGGTCGGCGCGGCCAACATCCGGGAGGTCACCGCGTTCCCGCGTGACCTGCACCGCCTGACTCCGTAGGAGGGTGCCCTGCCGGCCCACTCGATCGGTGGAGAGGGCCGGCGGGGGCTCAGGCGGGACCGAGTAGATCCCAGAGATTGCCGGCGATGTCCCGGAAGACGGCGACCCGGCCATACGGCTCGGTGCGCGGCGGCTTGACGAACTCGACGTGCATCTCGGCCATCCGGCGGTAGGTGGCGTCGAAGTCGTCGACCTGGAGGAAGAACCCGACGCGCCCGTGGGTCTGGTCGCCCACCGCGGCCTGCTGCCGCTCGCCGTCGGCGCGGGCCAGCAGCAGCCCGGTGCCGCCGCCCGGCGGGCGGACCACCACCCAGCGCTTCGGCCGCCCGTCGTTGGTCAGCGACGGGGTGTCCTCGGCCAGCTCGAAGCCGAGGACGCCGGTGAAGAAGGCAATGGCCGGGTCGTACTCGGTGACGACGACGGTGACGAGATCGATCTGCACGGACCGAGGGTAGGCCGCCCTTCGGTCACCCCGGCGTGCGGCCGGGTCTCAGACCGTGACGAGGGTGGACAGCCGGCGCTCGACCACCGGCAGCACGTCGGCGACGGTGATCGGGCGGCCCAACTCGGCGGTGAGCGAGGTGACGCCGGCGTCCCGGATGCCGCACGGCACGATCCGGTCGAAGTACGTCAGGTCGCAGTCGCAGTTGATCGAGAAGCCGTGCAGGGTGACGCCCCGTGCCACCCGGATGCCGATGGCCGCCACCTTGCGGGCCGGTCCCCGGTCGTCCTCGGGCACCCACACCCCGCTGCGCCCCTCGACCCGACCGGCGGTCAGCCCGAACTCGGCGCACACGTCGATGAGCAGCTCTTCGGTCCGGCGCACGTAGGCGACCACGTCCACCGGGTCGGGCAGGCGCAGGATCGGGTAGCCGACGAGCTGCCCCGGCCCATGCCAGGTGATCTTGCCGCCGCGGTCCACGTCGACGACCGGAGTGCCGTCCATCGGCCGGTCCCACGGTTCGGTGCGCTTGCCCGCGGTGTAGACGCTCGGGTGCTCCAGCAGCAGCACGGTGTCGCCGCGCTCGCCAGCCACCACCGACTCGTGCAGGCGCCGCTGCTCGTCCCAGGCGGCCTGGTAGTCGAGCAGGCCGGCACGGACGGCCGTCAGGCCGGAGGTCGTCGTCGTCACGGCATCCAGCCTAGTCCCGCTACCGGCGACCATCCCTGGTGAGCCGCCTCACCAGGGCCTCGTAGTGCCCTACCGGTCGGCTGGCGGGATCCGCCAGAGCCAGACGTCGTCGACCCGCTGCGGCGCGCCGAACAGGGCGGTGCCGGTGCGCAGCAGCGCCGCCTCGTCGACCTCGAACTTCGCGCCGTGCACCTCGTCGGCGAGCACCACCGTCTCGATGCGCCAGTGCCGCAGGTCCGACTGGACCTCCCGGATGGTCCCGTCGGTGACGATGGGAACCAGCCCGGTACGGCCGGCCTGGTCCATCAACGCGCTCAGCGTGCGCGGCACCGGGCCGATCCGGCCCCGCCCGTCCGGCCCACCGGGGCCGAGAAAGAAGCCGCCGGGGATTTCGAACTCGCCCTGCCGGTGCGACAACGCGTACGCCTGCCAGCGCTGGCCGTCCGGGTAGATGTCCACGGTCAGCGGCACCGGGGTCAGCACCCCGTCGGGGGACACGTAGTCCCGCCACGTGCCGGAGGTGATGAAGCGCGGGATCGGCTCCCGCTCGTCGGTCAGCAACGGGGTGGGCAGCAGCGGCACCAGGGCCACCGCGAAGCCGACCAGCCAGGCCAGTTCCGTGGAGCGGTGCTGAGGTGGCGCGGCGCGCAACTGGTCGACGGCGTACGCCAGCAGCAGCCCGATCACGGGCGCGACCACCAGCGCCAGCCGGGCCGGCAGCGCGGCGTTCACCACCGGCAGTTGTCCGACCAGGTCGAACGGCATGGGCAGGTCGGTGTGTCGGCCGTCGACCTTGGCGACGGGCCCGAAGGAGAGCACCGTGAAGATCAGCGCGAGGGCGCCCAGCGCCCAGAGGGTGGCCCGGCGGTGCGGGTCGGCCCGCCGCCAGAGCACGACGAAACAGACCACGGTGAGCACCAGCAGCGGGATGCCGAAGAACGAGTTCTCCTCGGTCGGGTTCGGCGCCAGCGAGGTGCCCAGCCCGGCCTCGCCGGCCAGCGAGCGGCGCGGGAAGGCGGCGAACGCCGCGATGTCCTCGGAGTGGATCACCGGGTCGAAGCCGGTGCCGTGGAACCGTTGTGGCCCGGCGAAGTGCAACCACAAGGGGTACGACAGCAGCACACCGGCGACCACGGCGGTCACCCCGAGTCCGCGCAGGAAGGTGGGCAACGCGGCGCGGGCCTCCACTCGGTTGGCCGGGTGCAGCGCCCAGATGGCGACGAACACCCCCAGCGCCAGCGCGGTGAAGAAGAGCCCTTCGGCGGCGATCGAGAAGGCCACCGCGACCAGCACGCCGAGGATCACACCGTCCCGAAGCCAGTGCCCGGCGCGGCGTAGCGCGAACAGCCGCCAGATCAGCAGCGGCACCAGCCAACCGGCGGTCCAGTTCAGGTGCGCGTTGGCGTGCGACACCATGCCGGGGGAGTAGGCGATGAACAGGGCGCCGACCCCGGCGGCCAGCCGGCTGCGCACCAGGTGCCGGGAGAGCAGCCAGTACCAGACCAGCGCGGTGGCGAGCAGGTTCAGGGTGAGGATCACCAGGAACGTCGCCGGTGGTCCGATCAGGTACGTGAGCGGGGCGAAGACCACCGCGTACACCGTGATCGAGGTGTTGACCGCGAGGTTCACACCGTCCGGGACGTTGATCAGGTGGGTGAAGAGCGGGTTGTCGCCGTGGGTGACCGCGTGCCCGCCGAAGGCCAACAGCCACTCGAACAGCGCCTGGTCGCTGGAGTTGACGGTGATGGTGCGGACGTTCGGGTCCCGCCACAGCCCGCTGGTCACCCAGACGGCGAGCGCGAGCGCCACCAGCACGACGATCAGGTCGGCCCGGCGGTCCCGGACGGTGTGCGGCGGTGACGCGGGTGCGGGCCCGGTGGCCAGCGACGGGGAGGACGGCACGCAGCGGACGTTACCAACCGGACCTGGACGGGCCGGTCAGACCTGCGAGGAGGGGACCGTTGGGGACGGATTCGATCCGCCGCGTCGACGGTTTGGCGTACACAGCGTCCGCCGTGAATGTGTGAGTGGGCCCCATGTCATAGCGGCGACACATCGTCGTAACGTCACGGCAACTCGACAGTGACCCAGTTCACAGTCCGCCCCTCAGGAGGCCGCCGTGCGCCGCTCCTCGTCCACCCTCACCCGGCTGCTCGGTGCGGTCGCTGGGCTCGCCCTCGCCGTAGCGGGCGCGGTCGCCGTCGCCGCGCCCGCCCAGGCCGCCACCCTCACCCAGGTGACCGGGTTCGGCTCCAACCCCGGAAACCTCGCGATGTACGCCTACCGGCCGGACGGCCTGCCGGCCAACTCCCCGGCCGTCGTCCTGCTGCACGGCTGCACCCAGAACGCCTCCGGCTACTTCGCCAACTCCGGCTGGCGGAAGTACGCCGACCAGTGGAAGTTCGCCCTGATCGTCGCCCAGCAGCCCTCCGGCAACAACGCCAACTCCTGCTTCAACTTCTTCGAGGCGGGCGACACCACCCGGGGTCAGGGCGAGGCGCTGTCAATCAAGCAGATGGTCGACCACGCCAAGGCGAACTTCGCGGTGAACGGCTCCCGGGTCTACGTCAGCGGGCTCTCCGCCGGTGGGGCGATGAGCGCGGTCATGCTGGCCACCTACCCGGACGTCTTCGCCGCCGGGTCGATCATCGCGGGGATCCCGTACCGCTGCGCCACCAGCATGGTCAACGCGTTCAGCTGCATGAACCCGGGGGCGGACAAGACCCCGGCCGCGTGGGGCGACCTGGTCCGTGGCGCGTACTCCGGCTACACCGGCCCGCGCCCCCGGGTGGCGATCTGGCACGGCACCTCGGACACCACTGTCACGCCGCTCAACGGCACCGAGTCCCGTGACCAGTGGACCAACGTGCGGGGCGTGTCGCAGACCCCGACCAGTACTTCCTCGCTGCCCGGCAACACCAGCCTCGAGGTGTACGGCAACGACGACGTACGCCTCTACCGGGTCTCCGGGATGGGCCACGGCACCCCGGTCGACCCCGGCTCGGCGGCCGAGCAGTGCGGCACGGCTGGCGCGTACTTCCTGGACACCATCTGCTCGACGTACCGCGACGCGCTCTTCTTCGGCCTGAACGGCGGCGGTACCAACCCGACCCCGACCCCGACCCCGACGGCCACCCCCACGCCGACCCCGACGGCCACCCCGACCACGCCGCCGACCTGCGTGACGGCCAGCAACTACGCACACGTGACGGCTGGTCGGGCGTACCAGTCCGGCGGCTACGCCTACGCCAACGGCTCCAACCAGCGGATGGGCCTGTACAACACCTTCTACACCAGCGCCCTCAAGCAAACCGCCCCCAACTACTGGGTAATCGGCTGCTGATCCCACCCCACGCCCCCTGTTGATCAAGAGGTTCGCGAATCTGACGCAAACCTCTTGATCAACAGGGGTCGTCAGCGTGGGATCAGGTCAGCCGGGCCAGGACCGGCGCGAGCGGATCCAGCGCGTCGCCGCGGACAACGAACCGGGTCACCCCCCAGCGCCGTTCATGCTCGGCGACCGCCGTGATGATCTCGTCCACCGTGCCGATCAGCACGAACGGAGTGGCCAGCAGTTCGGCGACGGTCATGCCGTTGCGCCGGGCCTGTTCCGCGGCGACAGCCTCCGCGTCGTCGGTGACCACCACCGTCTGCACCAGCGCCTCCAGCGCCGGCGGGTCGGCCCGGCCGGCTGCGCCCGTGGCCACGCAGGCCAGCTGCGCCTCGATCTGGTCGGCCCGCCAGCGCGCCTCATGCTGATGGCCGTCGGCGACGGTACGTCCGAACCCGGTCAGTCCGACCACGTCGGCGTGCGCGCCGGCCCAGCGCAGCAGCGTCGAGTTCGCCGTCCCCATCGTCAGTGGGATCCGCTCCTGCACCGGCCGGGGTTCACGCAGCACCGCCTCGCGCATCGTCAGCTCGGCCGAGTCGACGGTGACCGAGGCGCCGTCGAGCAGGGCGCGGACCGCCTCGGCGACGGCCACGCAACGGCGGACCCGACCGGTCACGTCGGGGCGTTCCCGGCCCACCGCGCGCCACTCCGCCGGGGTGTGACCGGCACCGACACCGAGCCGGGCCCGTCCACCGGAGATCAGATCGAGGGTGGCCACGTCGGCCGCGAGCAGCATCGGTTCCCGTACGCCGAGGTTCGACACGTACGAGCCGAGCCCGATCGTCGAGGTGACCGGGGCGGCGGCGGCCAGCGCCACGAACGGTGACGTCACGTCGCCGGGGTGGTCGGCGGCGAGCAGGGCGTCGAAGCCGGCGGTCTCGGCCCGACGGGCCAGCTCGGCCCAGCTCGCCGCATCGGTCGGGGTGGCCTGGAGGGCGAAGGTCGCCATCGGTCCAGCATCGGCCCACGCCGGCTTACCGACGACCCGCCGACCGCCGATTCTGCCGAGGGCCGAACCACCGGGGTCAGGGGGTCAGGGCTGCTTGGAGGGCTTGGGGGAGGGTGGGGTGCTGGTAGCGGTAGGCGGCTCGGGTGAGGGCGCCGGGGAGGACGCGGGTGCTGGTGAGGGCCTCGTGGGCGAAGCCGCCGAGGACCACCTTGAGCGCCAGTGCGGGGATCGGGATGATCGCCGGGCGGTGCAGCTGCCGGGCCAGTTCCCGGGTGAACTCGGCGTTCGTCACCGGGTTCGGCCCCACCACGTTCACCGGGCCGGCGACCTCGTCGTGGTCGAGCAGGAAGCGGGTCGCGTCCAGCCAGTCGGCCATCGAGATCCACGGCAGCCACTGCCGGCCGCTGCCCAGCCGGCCGGCGATGCCCAGCTTGAACGGCAGCAGTTGCGGCTTGAGCAGCCCGCCCTCGCGGTGCAGCGGCAGACCGGTACGCAGCCGGACCACGCGTACCCCGGCGTCCTCGGCCGGCCGGGTCGCGGCCTCCCACACCCGGCAGACGTCGGCCAGGAAACCCTCGCCGGCAGGCGCGTCCTCCTCGACCGCCCGGTCGCCCGTGTTGCCGTACCAGCCGACGGCCGACGAGTTGAGCAGCACCCGGGGTCGGTCCGCGGTGGGCAGCCCGGCGATGGTGGTCGCCAGCGTGGTGGTGCTGTCCACCCGGCTGGTGCGGATCAACCGCCGGTAGTCGTCGTCCCAGCGTTTGTCGCCGACGCCCGCGCCGGCCAGGTTGATGACCGCGTCGGCCTCGGCGACCACGGCCGGGTCGAGCTGCCCGGCGGCCGGGTCCCACCGCCGCTCCTGCGGCCCGCCCGGCGCCCGACGGACCAACCGGGTGACCTCGTGCCCGTCGCGGACGAGCAGGTCGGCCAGCCGGGTGCCAAGGAAGCCGGACGCACCGGCCAGAAGGATCCGCATACCCCCATCTTCGTCCAGAACGCCATCCCCGGACGCACCCCCGGCCCCCACCACTCGCCGATCTTGCACTTCCGGTCACCGTTCTGCCCCGACACATCCGTTTCGTCGGGACAGTAACCGCAAGATCGGCGGCGCGGCGCGGCGCGGCGCGGCGCGGCGCGGCGCGGCGCGGGGCGGGGCGGGGCGGGGTTAGGGGGTGCGGAGGTCGGCGAGGAGACGTTCCACCTCGGCGTACGCCTCGGCGTCGAGCGGCCCGAGCGCCAGGGTGGCCAGGTTCTCGTCGGCCTGGGCCACAGTGCGCAGGCCGGGGATCGGCACGGTACGAGGGCTGCGCGCCAGCAGCCAGCCGAGCGCGCCCTGCGCGAGGGTGCGCCCGTCGGCGGTGAGCGCCGCGCGGACCTGGTCGACCCGGGCCGCCCAGCGTGGCGTCGGCCGGCCGTCGGTGAACCATTCCAGCCACTCCGGTGCCCGTCCGCGCACATCGTCCGCCCCGACCGACCGGGTCGACCCGGTGAGCAACCCCATCGCCAACGGCCCACGGTTGAGGCTGGCCAGGTCGTGCTTGTCGCAGACCGCCAGCACCGCCGCGTTGTCGCGCAGCACCGACTCGTCGTGCTGGATCGCCGCGCAGTGCGGGCCGGCGGCCGCGAACGCCTCCGCCGAGGCCGGGTCGTCGGTGCTCCAGCCGTACGCCCGGATCTTGCCCTGGTCGACCAGGGCCTCCAGGGTGTCGACCAGATCGAGCGCGGCGGGCACCGGCAGTGCGTTGATGTGCAGTTGGTAGAGGTCGACGTGGTCGGTGCCGAGCCGGCGGAGCGAGTCTTCCAGGCTGCGCACCGCGAAGGCCGGGCTGGCGTCGGTGCCGAGCGCCCGCCGGGTGCTCTCCTCGCTGACGTTGCCGAACTTGGTGGCGATCACCACGCTGTCCCGCCGCCCGGCCAGGGCCTGACCGAGAATCCGCTCGCTGTGCCCGGCACCGTAGTTGCTGGCGGTGTCGAACAGGGTCACCCCGAGATCGAGCGCCCGGTTGATGGTGCGGATCGACTCGTCGTCGTCCACCTCACCCCAGCCGAACGGCTGCCCGTCGTCACCCCAGAGCGGGCCGCCGATGGCCCAGCACCCCATTCCGATCGCGCTCACCGTGATGCCGCTGCGTCCCAGCGTCCGTGTCGTCGTCATGGTCACCAGCCTCCAACCTGGAGCGCGCTCCAGGTCAAGCACTACCATCTCGCGACATGAGCGGTTACGCCCCCTCGGAGGCCGCCCGCCGCAGCGGCTTCAGCCTCGACACTCTGCGGTACTACGAGAAGATCGGCCTCCTCGCGGACGTGGAGCGGACGGCAGGCGGGCAGCGGGTCTTCACCGACGACGACCTCGGCTGGCTGGTGCTGTTCCGCTGCCTGCGCGACACCGGGATGCCGATCGCGCAGATGCGCCGCTATGCGCAACTGGCCCGCGACGGCGAGCACACCACCGACGAGCGGCACGAGTTGCTGTGCCACCACGCGGCGCGGGTCGAGGAGCAGATGCGCCTGCTCCAGCGTCAGTACGACCACCTGCGGGAGAAGATCCGCTTCTACGAGCGACTGTCCGGCACCGCACCGGGGTCGGAGGCCGGCTGAAGGGAACCGGGCGCGGTCAGACCGAGCAGTTCCTCGGTCGTTCCGGTTCGACCGGTGAGCGCGTTCAGGGCGATGACCAGCCGCTTCTCCTCGTAGCGGAAGTGCGACTCCAGCAGGGCGGCCAACCCGCCCAGCTCAGCGCGCACCTGGGCGACCGGCACCGCCGCGTCGCCGCCCAGCAGCGCCTCGACCCGTTCCAGAATCCCCGCCACCACCTCGTGATCGGTGATCAGGTTCTCGATAACCGGGCGCAGCTCGGGGGCCTCCTCGGCCAGCAGCCGGAAGGCGCCCGCGTCCTCACCCGTGTGGTGTCGGCCGAGCGCGGCACAGAAGGTCAGGCAGTGCGCCCGCAGGTCCCGGGACGGGGTGTCGAGGCTTGCCTGAAGCCGGGCCAGCTCCGCGCTGAGCCAGAGGTGGATCTCGATCATCTGATTGCCGACGGCGGCGAGCCGGCCGGCCGGTGAACCGGTTGGGTGCACGTTCGTCCCATGCTGTCCCCGCGCCTCCATGCCCACGGCGGCCTTCGTGCCGGGTACACCGCGACGCTGCGCCGGAGTCTATCCCGAGCCGATCACGGCGTGGTCGGCTCGTCGGTCTCCCGGACGTCGTGCCAGCGCGCCCGCCAGGCGGCCTCGTGGGCCTCGTGGCTGGTCCGCTCCTGGAAGACGGCGGCTCGCAGGGCGTGCCGGGATTGCGCCATCACCATCACCTCCACGGCCACCAGCGCCACGCAGATCACGGTCGCCAGGGTGAGCGCGCCCAGCGCCGGCAGGTGCTGGCCGACCGGAAGGGCCGCCGTGAGCACCACGATGACGCCGACGCGGGTCCACGTGACGGTGTGCAGGGTGCGCAACTGGAAGAGCAGGTTGACGGCGAAGTAGCAGATCAGCCCGCCGAAGAGCATCGGTACCGCCGGTCCGTCGACCCTCTCGGCGAGCCCGCCGGCCGGGTCGGTGATCTCGTGCAGGACCTCCTCGTTACCGATCGAGAAGAGGATCACGCCGGCGATCATCGGCAGGTAGAGGTACGCGTACGCGTCGCGGGCCATCGCCACCCGGGGGGCACCCTCCGCCGAGTGCAGGGCGATCCGGGCGGCCGGCCCGATGAAGTCGAAGTGCGCCCACCAGAGGGCAGCGGTGACCACGATGCCGAGCGCGGCGGCGGCCACCGCCGGCCAGGT
Source organism: Micromonospora sp. NPDC051227 (assembly GCF_044455385.1). Taxonomy (NCBI): domain Bacteria; kingdom Bacillati; phylum Actinomycetota; class Actinomycetes; order Micromonosporales; family Micromonosporaceae; genus Micromonospora; species Micromonospora sp. NPDC051227. The sequence goes on along the minus strand of NZ_JBITET010000011.1, from coordinate 207,070 downwards.
GACCGCCTTGCCGAGCAGGTTGCCGCCGACGCCCGTCGAGATGATCGACTCGCCCAGCGCGATGATCAGGATGAGGTCGTAGCGCTCCGTCCAGTGCTCGGCGCTGGTCACCCCCCAGCCCCAGGTCCCGACGATGAAGCCGGTGGCGTACTGCACCACCACCACGATGATCCACAGGCCGTCGCGGACCATGGCGGCCTGGTCCGGGTCGGCGATCTGCGGCGGGATGAGCGCGGCGGCCAGCAGCAGCACGATGCTCACCGCCAGCTCCGGGGCGAACCGTCGCAGTTGCCGCCGCTCCTGCGGGCTGTCTCGCACCACGTGCTGATAGAGGATCCAGTGGATGCCGCGGACCACGACGTAACTGATCGCCACCAGCATCGGGCCGGCAGCGCTCCCCTTCGGGTCGGTGAACGCCTGTGGCAGTGCCAGCGCGAACGCGAACAGGGCGACCATCGCGATCACCATGAGCACCGGGACGTAGCCCTCGCCGAGCCGGACCCGGGTGGCGACCAGGCTGTGTACCACCCAGATCCACCAGAGCACGGCGAGCACCAGGCCGGCGTGCAGCAGTTGCCGGCTGGAGATGTTCGCGGCGGTGGCCCGGGTGATGATGAAGAACGAGAAGACGAAGACCAGGTCGAAGAAGACCTCGAACTTGTCCACCCGGGCGCCCGGGGCGATCGGGACGGCCGGTCCCAACTGTCCACCCCGCCGGTAGCCGCCCACGACCCCACTCTGGCAGCGTCCGGGCTGGTCGGAGGCCCGAACGGCGATGGCCACGGGGTCCGGCGTTACCTCCGGCCCGGGCCGGGGAAGCACCGGGGCCACGGCCTCCCGCAGCGGGCCGGTCGGTCCGCCCAGCCCGGACAAGGATGGACAATGACGACCAACGACCCGATCACCACTTCGTTCGCCCATCACTCCACCGCAATGGACGTGATTCGGGGCGTGGACCTCGCCGGGCGGCGGGCGATCGTCACCGGCGGGTCCTCCGGGATCGGCGTGGAGACCGCCCGCGCCCTGGCCAGCGCCGGCGCGGAGGTCACAGTGGCCGTCCGCAACCCGGACGCGGGCCAGCAGGCCGCCGACGACATCACCGGCACCACCGGCAACGACCGCGTCCTGGTCGCCCCGCTCGACCTCGCCGACCAGGGTTCGGTCGCCGACTTCGTGGCCAACTGGGACGGCCCGCTGCACATCCTGGTCAACAACGCCGGCATCATGGCCGCACCCCTGTCGCGTACCCCGCAGGGCTGGGAGATGCAGTTCGCCACCAACCACCTGGGGCACTTCGCGCTCGCCACCGGGCTGCGCCCGGCACTCGCCGCCGGCGATGGGGCCAGGATCGTCTCGGTCAGCTCCGCCGCCCACCTGCGCTCACCGGTGGTCTTCGAGGACATCCAGTACGACAAGCGGGAGTACGAGCCGTGGCAGGCGTACGGGCAGTCCAAGACGGCCAACGTGCTGTTCGCTGTGGAAGCGACCCGGCGTTGGTCCGACGACGGCATCTTCACCAACTCGCTCATGCCCGGCGCGATCCAGACCAACCTCCAGCGCTACGTGAGCAAGGAGGAGCTGGACCGGATGCGCGCGGGCAACGCGGCGGCCTGGAAGACCGTCGAACAGGGTGCCGCCACCTCCGTGCTGGTCGCCGCGTCGCCGCTGCTCGACGGCGTGGGCGGGCGCTACTTCGAGGACTGTCAGCAGGCCGCCCCCGCCCAGCCCGGTGGGCGGACGGGCGTCGCCGACTACGCGCTGGACCCGGAGGCCGCCGCACGGCTCTGGCAGGTCTCTACGGATCTGCTCAAGGGCTGAGCGGCGCAGACGAAGGGGCGCCCCGGTCGATGACCGGGGCGCCCCTTTCGGCGTTACGGCGGATCAGGCCAGGCCCAGCTCCGACTCGAAGTTGCCGCCCTCCAGCCGCTCCTTGACAGCGGTCAGGAAGCGCGCCGCGTCGGCGCCGTCGATCAGCCGGTGGTCGTAGGACATTGCCAGGTAGACCATCGACCGGACCGCGATGACCTCGCCCAGCTCCGGGTCGTTGACCACGACCGGCCGCTTGACCACGGCGCCCGTGCCGAGCATCGCCGACTGCGGCGACGGCACGATCGGGGTGTCGAAGAGCGCGCCCCGGCTGCCCGTGTTGGTCAGCGTGAAGGTCGCCCCGGCCATCTCGTCCGGGGTGATCTTGTTGGCCCGGGTGCGCTCGGCCAGGTCGGCGATCCGCTTGGCGATGCCGCCCATGTTGAGGTCACCGGCGTTGTGGATGACCGGCACGAGCAGCCCGCGCTCGGTGTCCACGGCGATGCCGAGGTGCTCGGCGGCCGGGTAGGTGATCGTGCCGCCGTCCAGGTCCATGCTGGCCTGGATGATCGGGTGGGTCTGCAGCGCCTCGACGGCGGCGAGGGCGAAGAACGGCAGGAAGGACAGCTTCACGCCGTGCTTGGCCTGGAACGAGTCCTTCGCCTGGATCCGCAGCTTGGCGACCTTGGTGACGTCGACCTCGACGACAGTGGTCAGCTGCGCCGTCTCGTGCAGCGACTGCTGCATCCGCTTGGCGATCGTCGCCCGGATCCGCGGCAGCTTCTCCGTGGTGCCCCGCTTGGTGCTCGGCTGCGGCTTCGCGGCCGGCTTGGCCGCGGGTGCGGCGGCGGGAGCGGCCGCCGGAGCCGGAGCGGCCTTGGCGGCCTTCGCCTTCTCGGCGGCCTCCAGCACGTCCTGCTTGCGGATCCGGCCACCCACGCCGGTGCCGTTGAGCGCGGCCAGGTCGACGCCGTGCTCACTGGCCAGCTTGCGCACCAGCGGGGTCACGTAGCCGGCGGCCTCCTCGCCAGCACCCGGCGCCGGGGCGGACGGGCGTGCTGGTGCCGAGGTCGCCGCGGCAGGCTGCGCGGCCTGCTCGGTCTTCGCCGGCTGCGCCGAGCTCTCGGTCTCCGCGGCGGGCTCGTTGTACGACATGCCGGGGGTCGGCTCCTCGACCTTCGGCTCCGGCTTCGGCTCGGCCTTCGGCGCAGGCTTGGCCTCCGCCTTCGGCTCGGGCTGCGCCGGGGCGGGGGCCGCACCGGCAACGCCGATGATCGCCAGGTCGGCGCCGACCGCGGCGGTCTCGTCCTCGGCGACCTTGATCTCCAGCACCGTGCCGGCGACCGGCGACGGGATCTCGGTGTCCACCTTGTCGGTGGAGACCTCCAGCAGCGGCTCGTCGACCTCGATGGTCTCGCCGACCTGCTTCAGCCAGCGGGTGACCGTACCCTCGGTGACGCTCTCGCCCAGGGCGGGCATCTTCACCGCGGTGCCCTCGCCCGACGAGGCGGCGGCCGGAGCCGGCGCCTCGGCCGGGGCCTCGTCCTGGGCCACCTCGTCGGCGGTGCCCTCGGCGGCGGCCGTCGGCTCGGCGGCCGGCTCGACCGACTCGGCCGGGGCCTGCTCCTGCTCCTGCGGGGCGGCCTCGCCACCGCCGGTCGACTCGCCCTCACCGGCGATGACGGCCAGCTCGCTGCCGACCTCGGCGGTCTCGTCCTCGCCGACCACGATCCGGCTCAGCACGCCGGCAGCGGGCGACGGGATCTCGGTGTCGACCTTGTCGGTCGAAACCTCGAGCAGGGGCTCGTCGACCTCGACCGTGTCGCCCTCCTGCTTGAGCCAGCGCGTGACGGTGCCCTCGGTGACGCTCTCGCCGAGCCGGGGCATGGTGACCGATACCGGCATTTTCTGAGACTCCTTCATTCCCCTGGTGGGATCTTCGCCCGTCGCCGGACGCCGCGGTTGATTGATCAGGCGTGCGAGTGCAGCGGCTTGCCGGCGAGGGCCAGGTGCGCCTCGCCCAGGGCCTCGTTCTGGGTCGGGTGGGCGTGCACGAGCTGGGCGACCTCCGCCGGGTAGGCCTCCCAGTTGTAGATGAGCTGCGCCTCACCGATCAGCTCACCGACCCGGGCGCCGATCATGTGCACCCCGACCACCGGGCCGTCCTCGACCCGGACCAGCTTGACGAAGCCGGTGGTCTTGAGGATCTGGCTCTTGCCGTTGCCACCCAGGTTGTAGTTGTACGTCTTGACCTTGTCGGCGCCGTACTGCTCCTTGGCCTTCGCCTCGGTGAGACCCACCGACGCCAGCTCCGGGTCGCAGTAGGTGACGCGCGGGATGCCGACCTCGTCGATCACGGCGGGGGTCTGCCCGGCGATCTCCTCGGCCACGAAGATGCCCTGCTGGAATCCCCGGTGGGCGAGCTGGAGGCCGGGCACGATGTCGCCGACCGCGTAGACGTTCGGCACGCTGGTGCGCAGCCGCTCGTCGGTCAGCACGTAGCCGCGGTCCATCTTGACGCCCTGCTCCTCGTACCCGAGGTTGGCGGTGTTCGGGCCGCGACCGACGGCGACCAGCAGTAGCTCCGCCTCGACGGTCTCGCCGCCCTGGATGGTCAGCTTGACGCCGCTCTCGGTCTTCTCGACCTTCTCGAACGGCTTGCCGACCTTGAAGTTGATCTTCCGCTTGCGGAACGCCCGCTCCAACGCCTTCGACGACTCCTCGTCCTCGGCGGCGACCAGGCGAGGCAGCGCCTCGACGATCGTCACATCCACACCGAAGGACTTCCACACGCTGGCGAACTCGACGCCGATCACGCCGCCACCGAGCACGATCACCGACGACGGCACCCGGTCCATCGTGAGCGCGTGGTCGCTGGTGATGATCCGCTCGCCGTCGACCTCCAGGCCGGGCAGGCTCTTCGCGTACGAGCCGGAGGCCAGCACGATGTTGCGGCCGGTGTAGCGCTTGCCGTCCACCTCGACCACGTTCTTGCTGACCAGCGTGCCGTGGCCCTCGACGATGGTGATCGCCTTGTTGCCCTTCAGCATGCCCTGCAGGCCCTTGTAGAGGCGGGCGATGACGCCGTCCTTGTACGAGTTGACCCCGGCCATGTCGATGCCGATCAGCTCGGCCTTCACGCCAAACTGCTCCGACTCACGGGCCTGGTCGGCGATCTCGGCCGCGTGCAGCAGGGCCTTCGTCGGGATGCAGCCGTTGTGCAGGCAGGTGCCGCCGAGCTTGCCCTTCTCGACCAGCGCGACCTTAAGGCCCAGCTGGACGGCGCGCAGCGCGGTCGCGTAGCCGCCGCTGCCACCTCCGAGAATGACAATGTCGAAGGTCGCTTCGTTCGGCTCGCTCACGTCCAACTCCCAGGTCGCGTCGCTGCTTCGGGGGTCACGCAGGGGTAACCACGGACACACCCCACCTCGGTCATCTTGTCACCACTGGGCACAGGGTGCGTAGTGAGGTGCCCAACGACACGTCATCGACACGTACCCTTGGCATCTTCGTCGATGACGCAACGTGGGGGAGAGATCCGGTGGGCTTGTTCCGGCGCCGCAAACAGGCGGCTGTGCCGAGCCGTGACCGTGCTGCGGATCGCGGCGATCTGGACCATCTGGAGAACTTCATCCGGAGTCGACGCGGCGTCGAGGCGTACATCGAACCCCGGACGACGGTGACGGAGACCACTGTCATCCTGATCGCCGACGACGGGGAGTGGACCCGCCGGCGGATCGACGGCCCGGACGGGGCCCGGCGCTTCGCGTACCGGATGGGCATCCCGGTGTACGACGTCCGGCTGATGGGCTACCCGCAGCGGATGCGCGACTTCAACGAGCGCCGCAAGCGTCGCCCCGAGCGGTACTGAGAGGGGCCCCTGGCGTCGACCGGGGGCCCCTCGCTTTCAGCTCCGTCAGCCGTCAGCCGTCAGCCGTTGGCGGCGACGTCCTCGACGAGCTGCACCAGCGTACGGACCGGGACACCGGTGCCGCCCTTGGTCAAGTAGCCGGTCGGCTCGCCCGAGTGGTAGCCCGGCCCGGCGATGTCGATGTGCGCCCAGGCCACGTCGTCGGTCACGAACTCGCGCAGGAACACGCCGCCCTGCAGCATGTGACCGGCCCGGTCCATCCCGGCGTTGACCTGCGAGATGTCCGCCACATCCGACTCCATGCCCTTACGGACGTCGTCGGGCAGCGGCATCGGCCAGGCCGGCTCGCCGACGGCGTCGCCGGCCAGCTTCACCCGGTCGCACAGCTGGGGGGTCCCCATCACGCCGGCCATCCGCTTACCCAGCGCGATGACCTGGCCGCCGGTCAGCGTGGAGGTCTCGAACAGGTAGTCGGTGCCGTCCGCGCAGGCGCGGGCGATGGCGTCGCCCAGGATCATCCGGCCCTCGGCGTCGGTGTTGAGCACCTCGACCCGCTTGCCGTTGAACATGGTGATCACGTCACCCGGCCGGTAGCTGGTGCCCGACGGCATGTTCTCCGCCATCGGCAGGTACGCGCTGACCGCCACCGTCGGCTTCAGCGCGGCGATCGCCAGCATGGCCGCGCCCACCGCGGCGGCGCCCGCCATGTCGGACTTCATCTCCCACATGCCCTGCGCCGGCTTGATCGAGATGCCGCCGGTGTCGAAGGTGATGCCCTTGCCGACCAGTGCGACCCGCTTGCCGTTGCCGCCGCCCTGCGGGGTGTAGGTCAGCTTCACCAGCCGCGGCGGGGCCTCCGAGCCCTGCCCCACCGCGATGATGCCGCCGTACCCGCCAGCGGCCAGCGCCGCCTCGTCGAGCACCTCGACGCCGAGGCCCGCCTCGCGCGCCGCACTGGCGACCGCGTCGGCGAACGACGGCGGACGCAGCTCGTTCGGCGCGGTGTTCACCCAGTCCCGGCTGAGCCGGACCGCGCCCGCCACCGCCTGCGCCCGGGCGACCTCCGCCTGGGCGCCCGCGTCGCCGGCGTCCGGCACCGCGATGAGCACCTCGGCCACCGGCTCGCGCCGGGTCGGCTGGGGTCGGGTCTTGTAACCGGCGAACCGGTACCCACCCAGCAGCGCGCCCTCGGCGACCGCGCGCAGCTCGGCCGACGCGTCCGCGTCGTCCGGCAGCGGCAGCGCCAGCGCGACAGTGGGTGCGCCCGCCAGTGCCCGGATCGCCGCACCGGCGGCCCGGCGCAGCGTCTCTGGGGCCGGGGCGGCACCCGACGGCTCCGGGCCGAGCCCGACCGCGGTGACCAGCGGGGCGGTCACGGTGCCCAGCGTGGCCAGCTTGATGACCTCACCCGGCCCGCCGGTCGCGCCGAGCAGCGCGAGGGTCTCGGTCAGCTTGCCGTCGAACGCGGCCGCGATGCTCTCCGCGCCGCTGGCGAGCAGCAGGGTGCCGGCGAGGCCGCTGGTGGCGCCCTGCTCTCCGGTCTGGCTGTGCACGCCGATCACGATCGCGTCGACGGCGAGCTCGGCCGGGTCGGTGTCGACCAGGCTCAGGTTGGTGGTGCGGGGTGAAGTCACTGAAGCTACTCCGGGCGGGCCGGGCCGGTCGCGGCGTCGCGTACCAGCGGTGAAGGTCTCCGGCGGAACCTACCCGCCGGACGTCATGGCTGTCCCGCCGACAGCGCCAGCGGGCTCCCGCCGATGCTAACCAGCGACGTTGCCCCCGGTAAGTTGCCACCCATGACCGACGTGACCTCCGACGCCGCCGCGACCCGGCTGCGTCGTTCCCCGCTGCACGAGCGGCACACCGCCGCCGGAGCCAAGTTCGCCCCCTTCGGGGGCTGGGAGATGCCCCTGGAGTACGCCGGCGGCGGAGTGCTCAAGGAGCACACCGCGGTGCGTACGGCGGTCGGGGTCTTCGACGTGTCACACCTGGGCAAGGCCCGGGTGAGCGGCCCCGGCGCGGCCGACTTCGTCAACTCCTGCCTCAGCAACGACCTGGGCCGGATCGGCCCGGGCCGGGCGCAGTACACGCTCTGCTGCGACGACGCCACCGGCGGCGTGGTGGACGACATCATTGCCTACCTCTACGCCGACGACCACGTCTTCCTCATCCCGAACGCGGCGAACACCGCCGAGGTGGTGCGTCGGTTGCGCGCCGCCGCGCCCGCGCAGGTGACAGTCACCGACGAGCACGAGGCCTACGCGGTGCTGGCCGTGCAGGGCCCCCGCTCGGCCGAGTTGCTGGCCGCCCTGGACCTGCCCACCGAACACGGCTACATGAGCTTCTCCGCCGCGAGCCTGGCCGGGGTGGAGCTGACCGTCTGCCGTACCGGCTACACGGGTGAGCTGGGCTACGAGCTGGTGGTGCCGGCGGAGCACGCGGTCGCCGTCTGGGATGCGCTCTTCGCCGCCGGCGCGGCGTTCGAGCTGCGCGCCTGCGGGCTGGCCGCCCGGGACACGCTGCGGACCGAGATGGGTTACCCGCTGCACGGGCAGGACCTCTCCCTGGACATCAGCCCGGTGCAGGCCCGCTCCGGCTGGGCGGTCGGCTGGGACAAGCCGGCCTTCTGGGGCCGCGACGCGCTGCTCGCCGAGAAGGCCGCCGGCCCCCGGCGTACGCTGCGCGGCCTGGTGGCCGTCGACCGGGCCATCCCGCGGCCCGGCATGACTCTGCACGTGGGCGACACCCAGGTCGGCACCGTCACCAGCGGCACCTTCTCCCCAACCCGTAAACAGGGCATCGCGCTGGCGCTGCTGAACACCGACGCCAACCTGACCGACGGCGACCAGGTCGAGATCGACATCCGAGGCCGCAGAGCCCCCCTGACTCTGACCAAGCCCCCCTTCGTAAACCCCTCAGTCAAGTAACCCCCGAGCCCGGTTCCGGTGATCAAGAGGTTCGCGTCAAGTTCGGACGAGAGACTGACGCAAACCTCTTGATCAACTGGCGAGCGAGGTCAGCGCGAGGGGGCGGGGGGTTCGCCGGAGTCCAGGACTGCCTGGGTCCAGCCGCCTTCGATGACGCCGGTCGCGTTCAGGACGGCCCAGTCGACGACGTCGGACGCCTCCACGACCACGGGGGCGCCGATGCGCACGCTCTGGTCGGTGTTGGCGTCGCTGGCGCTCACGCCCACGATGCGCTCCGGGGTCTCCCACGAGGTGACGCCCGCCCAGACATACTCCGGGCCGTCGTCTCCGGGCAGGCCGTACTTCACCACCAGCTGCGACTCGGTGGGGAGCTGACCGGCGACGAACCGGGCCCGCGCGTCATCCAGCGCGGCCCGGGCGGTGGCGACCGCACGGCTCATCGCGTCACCGGCGCGGGCGTAGCGCACGTCCGGCTGGATCCCGGAGAACAGGGTCGCGCAGGCGGCGGCGTAGTAGCGCCCGTCCGGGCCGGGGTGCCCGGCCGGCGGGCGCAGGCTGAGGAACGAGTCGGCCTCCGGGTCGGTCGCCGGGTCCAGTTCGAGGCGGAGCAGCACCGGGGCGGTGGCGCCGTGCTGCTCCGGGTTGCCGTACGCCACCGCGATGTCATGGCCGGTGACCGTGGCCAGCACCGGCAGTTGCACGAACGCCGGCACCTCCTCACCGGTGAGCCCGTCGGTCCAGTCCCGCAGCAGTCGGCGGGCCGCCCCGGTCATCACCGCACCCCAGGCGCGGGTGAGGTGGTCCGGCACCCCCTGGGTCTGCAACTCCAGCAGACCGAAGCGGCGCAGCCCCTTGGTGGTGAACCACAGACCCTCGGTGTCCGACGAGTACGGCACCAGCACCCAGTCGACAAGGCGGATGCGGCCCTGCTCGTCGGGGAGGGAGCGCAGCGCTGTCGCCGGGTCGAGGAACTGGAGGCCGAAGACGTCCACCACGTCGCTGCCGACGGATTCCGCCACCGCGGCCGCGACCGCCCGGGCGGCCCACTCGTGCGCGGGCGGCCAACCGGGGCGGTACTCGGCCTGTACGACCACCAGGTGCGTCGCCGCCGCCAGCCGGTCCAGCTGCTCCTTGGTGGCACCGAACGCCGTGAGCAGGTCCGGTGGCAGCTCGGGGAACTCGGCGATCGGCCGGGTGTCGACGCTCATCAACGGGCTGTCGAGCATCTGCCGGGCCAGCCCGTGCACCGGCTCGGCCAGCCGGCCGGTCAGGGCCGCCACCGCGGTCTTCGCACTGACCTTCGGTAGCCCCGCCATCGGCACCAGGTAGGTCGCGCTGAGCGACTCCGGCACCGGAACGGGCAGGAAGTCGTCCGTGATGAGCATTGTGGGATCCCCCGGTGGCCGCGCCGGTGTTGTCGAGCCGAACGCTACCCGGCCCGCCGGGCCCGGTTCAGCCGGACAGCACCAGACCCAGGTAGACCAGCGTGGTGACCACCTCGACGGTCGCGCCCAGGACGTCGCCGGTGATCCCGCCGAGGCGGCGTACCACATGGCTGAGCAGCGGTAGCGCGACGGCGATCGCGGCGACGACGGTCAGCGGCCCCTGCCATGGACGGCCCGGCACCGCGGGCACCGCCAGCAGCACGACGGCGACCGCGCCGGCGGCCACTGCCACCGGGCCGACCGTTCCGGCGACCAGCGCGCCCAGCCCGTCGGGCCGGGCCGCGGGCACTCCCCGCCGGCAGGCCACCGTGACACCGAGCCGCCCGGCCGCGGTCGCCGCGACCACCGCCGCGAGGCACGCCGGCCAGGACCGACCGGCGAGGTCGGCGAGCGCCGCCGTCTGCACCAGGAGTACGACCACCAGGGCGACCACCCCGAACGGGCCGACGTCCGGCTTCTTCATGATCTCCAGGGCGGCCGCGCCCCGCCGGTACGAGCCGAGCGCGTCCACGGTGTCGGCCAGCCCGTCCAGGTGCAGTCCCCGGGTGAGCAGCGCGGCGACGCCGACGGTCACACCGGCCGCCACCAGCGGTGGGGCGAGCGCCCCGGTCAACAGCAGCACACCGGCCAGTAGGGCGCCGAGCAGCGCGCCGACCACCGGGGCGAGGGCCATCGCCGTGCCGGCGACCGGGCGGTCGATGCGCCCAGCCCGCACCGGCAGCGTGGTGAACGTGGTGACCGCCAGCCGGGCTCCCGCGAGCAGCCGTGGCTCAGCCGGCACGCCAGCCCGTCGCCGGCTGCTCGTCCGCCCCGGTGCTGGCCGGGCCCGGCCCGGCCGGCTCCGGCTCGGCGAAGTCGGGCTCGGTCGAGTCGGGCTCGGTGAGATCCGGGTCGGCGTAGTTCGGGTCGGTGGACTCCGGCTCGTCGGCGGCCGGGTCGGTGTCGTCCGTGCCGGCCAGCGACGGGTGCACCGGCAGCGCGGCGGACAGCGCCAGCACCGAGCGCAGCAGCGGCAGCGCGACCAGCGCGTTCGCGCCCTCGCCGAGATCCATCCGCAGGTCGAGCAGCGGGGTGAGGCCCAGCACGTCGGCTGCGAGTCGCACCGCCGGGTGCCCGCCGTGGTCGGCCAGCAGGCACCAGTGCCGGGCCTGCCCGGCCAGGTCACGGCTCACCATGCCGGCGGCCAACCCGACCGGCCCGTCGAGCAGCACCGGCACCCGGCGGGCGGTGGCGCCGAGCAGCACGCCGGTGGCCACCGCCACGTCGCCGCCGCCCAGCTCGGCCAGGATGTCCTTGGCGCCGCGCGACGAGCGTCGGGTGCGGTGCAGCGCGTCGCGCACCGCCGCGCAGCGGATCATCCACGCCGCGTCGTCGATCTCGCCGGATTCGGTGATCACCCGGCCCAGCACGGCGGGCGGCTCCGCGCCCGCTGTCGCCGCGAGCACCGCCGCGGCCGCCGCCTCGGTGCCGGCGCCGCACGCGCCGAGCACCAGCAGTTGTACGCCGGCGTCGGCGGCCTGCTCGGCCAACCGCCAGCCGTAGCGCAGCGCGGACTCCACCTGCTCCGGTGCGAGGGCCGGCTGGTCTTCGATCGGCGCGGAGGCCGGAGTGTCCACCACCTGGAGGCTCGCGCCGCTCTCGGCGGCCAGCCGCGCCAACGCGCCCTGGCCGGCGCGGGCCTGTGCGGCGCGGCGCGTCGACTCACCGGCGACGGTGCCGGCCGCCGCCCCGCCGGCGTGGTCGCCGTGCAGCAGCAGCACCCGCACCGAGCCCCAGGCGGCGGGGGTTGAGGTGCCCTGGGTGGCGGCGGCGAAGCCCACCACCCGGTCCAGCACGCCCAGCCCGGCACCCGGTACGTCCAGCGTGGCCAGCCGGTCGACCGCCTGCGGGCCGGCGTACTCGTCGGGCATCGGCAGCTCCATGCCGGGCTGGATGACCAGCCCGGTGGACACCATCGGCAGCGCCATGGTCGGCGCGGCCCACGGGTTGCCCGGCTCGGCGGTCGGGGCGGCCGGCGGCGTGGGGGTCAGCACGTCGGGCAGCTGCACCTCGGGGGTCGGCTCGGTGTCGGCCAGGCTCGCCACGACCGGTGCGGTGGCGGCGGCCGTCGGCGCGGTCACGGTGGCGGGAGCGGACGGTTCGGTCGCGATGGCGACCGACTTGAGCCAGACCGGCTGACCGGCGACGACCAGGACGACCGCGTCGCAGGCGTCGGCGACCGCGCGGTTGGCCGCGCCCAACGCGTCGGTGAACGCCCGGCCCAGCGGGGTGGTCGGCACCAGCGACAGCCCCACCTCGGGGCTCACCAGCACCACCCGGGCGGCACAGCCGCGGATCGCCTCGGCCAGCTCGGCGATGGTCGCCACGTCGTCGGCGGGCTGGTGGTCCGGGTCGAGCAGCACCGTCACCCAGCCGCCCAGGTCGTCGACGAGCACCATCTCGTTGGGCTCGGCGGACTCCAGCACGTCGGCCAGCCGGCGCGGGTCCTCGGTGGTCTCCTCGGTGGTCCAACTGCCCGGCCGTCGGGCGCGGTGCGCCGCCAGCCGGGTCGCCCACTCGGTGTCCTCCGGGTCGCCCTCGGGCGCGGTGGCGACGTAGCGGACCACCGGCGCGTCGGTGACCAGGGACTCGGCGAACTCGGACTTGCCGGACCGGATACCGCCGAGCACCAGGACCGTGTTCCACCCGTCTACGGACATGCCCGTACCTTAAGGCCGCCCAGGGTTGCGGTGCCTGCCGGCCCGGCGCTCGCCGTCGTTCAGTCGCAGTGTTCGAACCCGCTGCCGTAACTGACCCCGCCGGTGGAGCCGCCCCACTTGACGCACGTCCCGGCGGCGGTGGCCCGCACCGGTCCGGCGTAGTAGTCGAAGGAGCCGCTGTCGGTGCTGCGCTTCCGCCCCTGCACCTCCAGGTACGCCGAGGCCGCCGACTTCGCGCCGACCGCGCTGTCCTTGAGGGTCACCACGCAGTTGGTGCCGGTGCCCGCGTGGTACAGCAGGAAGACCCGGCCCTTGCGCTGCCCGTCCCCGCCGGTCAGCGTCGCCGAGTCGATCACCTGGTAGCCGCTGCCGCACGCCTGGGCCGCCGTGTACGGGTTGGGCCGGCTCGACGGGGTACGGCCGGGCGTCGGTCGGCTGCTGGCCGTACCGGTCGGTGTGCCGCCCGGTCCCGCGGTGCGGGAGGGGTCGCTGCTGGTCGTCGCGTCGGCGGGGGACCCGGTCGGGTCGGCCGTCGCGGTGCGGCTGGCGCCCGGCGTCGTGCTGGGCCGGGGCCCGGTGGTGGTCGCGTCTCCGGGCGGCAGCGGACCGTCGGTGACCGCCGCCGACTCGCCGGCCAGCGCGGGTGGCTGGTCCGCCGCACCCGGGGCGGCCCCGGAGCGCAGCGCCACCACGGCCACCGTGACGACCAGCGCGACGAGAACGACCGCGCCGGCCCCGACCAGCAGTGCACGGTGCCGGCTCGCCGGTCCGCTCTGGAACGCGTCCTCCCGGGTCGGCTTCGGCTCGGTCGTCGGTTCGGTCGCGACGCTCGCCGGTGGGCGCGGGGTGGCGGGCCCCGCCGACACCGGCGCGGGGGGCGGCGGCGCGATCGGTGGCCTGGAAGCCGGACCGGCCTGCGGCACGGGAGTCGGGACGGCGGGAGCGGCGGGGGCCGCGACGCCCGGGGTGGGAGCGGCCAGCGCCCACGGTGGGCGGGCCGAGACCGGAATGCTGGCCACTGTCGCGTCGCGGGCATCGGCGGCGGCAGCGGCCAACTCGGCCGCGCTGCCGAACCGGTCCTCCGGACGCTTGGCCAACGCGCGGGTCACCACGGCGGCAACCGCCGGTGGGGTGTCCGCCGGCAGCGCCGCCGGGTCCTCCTGGGCGTGCCGCAGCGCCACCGCGAGGGGGTTGTCACCGTGGAAGGGCGGCTGCCCGGCAAGGCAGAAGTACGCCACCGCGCCGAGTGCGTAGATGTCGGTGGCGGCCGAGACCGGTTGCCCGGTGGCCTGCTCGGGAGACATGTACGAGGCGGTGCCGAGCACCATGTTCGCGGCCGTGAGCCCGGCCATGTTGCGGGACCGGGCGATGCCGAAGTCGACGAGCACCACAGTGCCGTCGGCCTTGACCAGCAGGTTGCCCGGCTTCACGTCGCGGTGCACGATGCCGGCGAGGTGGGCGGTGTGCAGCGCGTCGGCCGCCTGGGCCAGCACCGACATGGTGGTGGCCGGATCCAGCCGCCCCACCGCGCGCACCCGGGCGGACAACGGCTCGCCCTCGACGTACTCCATCACCAGGTAGTCGACCTGGCTGCCGTCGTCGAGTACGGCCTGCCCCACGTCGTGCACCGGCACCACGCCGGGGTGCCGCAGCGCGGCCAGCATCCGCGCCTCGGCCCGGAAGCGGGCGGTGAACTCCGGATCGGCGACCAGCGACGGCAGCAGCACCTTCACGGCGACCTCGCGTTCCAGCAGTACGTCCGTGCCGCGCCAGACCGCGCCCATCCCACCCGTCGCCACCCGCTCGCCCAGCCGGTACCGGTCGCCGAGCAGCACTCCCCGTGTCAGCACCGAGCCACCGTACCGGCCGGCGTCGATCGGATTGATCCACCCCGAGGGTCTCCGCCGGGGCGAGCGAGCGGCCGTTGCGCGCCGGGCCGACTACGCTGGCGAGGGTTCGTCCCACGGGGACTTCAGCGGCGAGGGGAGACGCGGCATGGCGTGGAGCTGGCGGTACGAGGGCACGGACGGCCAGACGGTCGAGGGACCGGCGGAGTCGTTCGGCAGCCAGGCCGACGCCGAATCCTGGATCGGTCAGGCCTGGCGGGAGCTCGCGGCGTCCGGCGTCACCTCGGTCGCGCTCGTGGAGGACGACCGGGTGGAGTACCGGATGAGCCTGCTGCCCACGGCCGAGTGATGGCCTACGACCGGCCGGGCGGTGACGGGCTGGTCCTCGGCGTCCCCAAGGCGGCGTTCCGGCCCAGCCCGGTCTTCCTCGGCCTGGTCGCGCTCTTCGCGGTCAGCGGGGTGCTGACCTGGAACGGGTACGGCAGCGTCCGGTTCAACGTGTTCCTCTTCGTGGTGTCCGGCTGGCTGGTGTCGCTCTGCCTGCACGAGTACGCCCACGCGGTGGTGGCCTACCGGGCCGGCGACCGGGACATCGCCCATCGCGGCTACCTGACGCTCAACCCGTTGAAGTACACCCACCCGTTGCTGTCGATCGTGCTGCCGGTGGTGGTGGTGCTGCTCGGCGGCATCGGCCTGCCGGGTGGCGCGGTCTGGGTGGACCGGCACGCCATCCCGGGTCGACTGCGGCACACCCTGGTCAGCCTCGCCGGCCCGGCGACGAACGTGCTGTTCACGCTGGTGTTGGTGGCGGCGGTGCGGCTCGGCACCCGGTCGGATGGTCCGGTGGAGTTCTGGGCCGGGGTGGCGCTGCTCGCCTTCCTCCAGCTCACCGCCAGTGTGCTGAACCTGCTGCCGGTGCCCGGCCTGGATGGCGGCAACATGATCCAGCCGTGGCTCAACCCGCAGTGGCGCAAGATGTACGACCTGTTCGCGCCGTACGGCTTCATCCTGCTCTTCGCGCTGCTGTGGAACCCGCGCATCGGCGGCTGGTTCTTCGACGCGGTCTTCGCGGTCGGTGACCTGCTCGGTCTGCCGTCGTGGCTCTACGCCACCGGCCTGGAGCTGATCCGCTTCTGGCGGAGTTGACCTGACCGGGCTCAGCGACGGACAGAGCTGACCTGACCGGCCCGGTCGGCGCGATGGTTTCGCGCCGGCCGGGCCGGAACGGCGTCAGGGACGCTGCGCGGGGGACTCGGTCTTCGCCGGGTCCCGCTCGACGATCGGACCGACGACGTCGTCGATCGCCTTGAGCAGGTCGGCGTCGAGCTTCACCCCGGCCGCCTTCACGTTGTCGTGCACCTGCTCGGGTCGAGACGCGCCGATGATCGCCGACGAGACGTTCGGGTTCTGCAGCACCCACGCCACGGCGAGCTGGGCCATGCTGAGCCCGGCCTGCTCGGCGAGGGGCTTGAGCTGCTGGACCCGGGTGAGCACGTCGTCGTTCATGAACCGGGAGATGAAGCCCGCACCCGACTTCTCGTCGGTGGCGCGGGAACCGGCCGGCGGCGGCTGGCCCGGCAGGTACTTGCCGGAGAGCACGCCCTGAGCCATTGGCGACCAGACGATCTGCCCGATGCCCAGTTCCTCGCTGGCCGGCACGACCTCGGCCTCGATGACCCGCCACAGCAGCGAGTACTGCGGCTGGTTGGAGACCAGCGGGATGTGCAGCTCCCGGGCGAGCGGGTGGGCGGCGCGCAGCTGGGCGGCGGTCCACTCGGAGACGCCGATGTAGTGCGCCTTGCCGGAGTGGACGACGTCGGCGAACGCCTCCATCGTCTCTTCCAGCGGGGTGCTGCTGTCGTAGCGGTGGGCCTGGTAGAGGTCAACGTAGTCGGTGCGCAGTCGGCGCAGCGAGCCGTTGATCGACTCCATGATGTGCTTGCGGGACAGGCCCCGGTCGTTGCGGCCGGGCCCGGTCGGCCAGTAGACCTTGGTGAAGATCTCCAGGCCCTCACGGCGCTCGTTCTGCAACGCCCGGCCGAGCACGTCCTCGGCCCGGGTGCCGGCGTACACGTCGGCGGTGTCGAAGGTGGTGATCCCCGCGTCGAGAGCGGCCCGCACGCAGGCGAACGCCGCGTCCTCCTCGACCTGCGAACCGTGGGTGATCCAGTTGCCGTACGAGATCTCGCTGACCATCAGGCCGGAACGGCCCAGGTGTCGGAATTCCATGTACCGACCCTAGCTCCAGTGGATCAATACCGGCTACCGGCGACTCAGAGCACCGGGTTGGCGTCGGTGAGTAGTCGGTCGATCTCCTCCAGCACCTCGGCGCGATCGCGGTGCACCGGATCGATGAGCGGTACGCCGCGCCGGTCCAGCGCGCCCCACCGCCCGTTGTCGCTCTCGATCAGGAACGCCACCGGGTGGATGACCAGCATCGGGTGCGCCGGCGGGACCAGCACCGTGCCGGTGCGGTCCACCACGCCCCTTCGACCCGCCACGTCGAGCACCGCGAGCCCCTCGTCGGTGAAACCGTCGATCTGCTGGCCGTCGGCCAACTCGGTGACGAATCCGTGGTAGCGGGTGGGCACGATGACCCGACCGGTCCGGTCGACGGCCCCCCACCCCTCGCGCCGCACCGCGGCCAGCCCACGCCGGAACGGTCGTACCTCGGCGAAGTTGGGCGCGACCTGCACCGCCCCGGTCGCGTCGATCGCCGTCCAACCACCCTCGCCGACCACCCAGGCCAGGCCGTCGCTGAACGGCTGCGCGGCCCGGAAGGACGGCGGGATCACCGTCGTACCGAGCAGGTTGATCAGTGACCAGCGGTCGGTGTCCGGCCGGCGGACCCAGGCCAGCCCGTCGTGGAAGGGCTGCGCCTCGGCGTACCGGGCGGGCACGACCATGTCACCGTCCTGGCTGGTGTAACCCCATAGCTGCCCGTCGCGGTCCGGCAACGGGGGTCGGTCCCGGTCGAGCACCTCGTCCCGACTCCGGGGGTACGCCCCGAAGCCATCCGCCTCGGCCCGGACGGTGACCGCGTCGAGGGCCACCCGGACCCGGTCCAGCAGTTCGGCGTCGCCCGTACCGCGCAGGTCGAGCGCCTTCTCGAAGTGCTCGCAGGCCTCCATGAGCCGCCCCTGGTCGTAACACGACCGCCCGGCGTGCTCGTGCAATGCGGCCCGCAACCGGTCGGGCAACTCGACCGAGTTGGCCTGGGCGAAGAGCTGATCGGCCTCGGCGAAGTCCCCGCGCCAGCGCAGCACGTGGGCCAGCCGGGCCTGGGCCAGCGCGGTCCGGCGCAGCTCGCCGGTGGCCTCGGCGTAGGTGAGGGCGAGCCGACCGTCGGCCAGCGCGTCGTCCAGGTCGCCGAGAATCCGCGAGGCCACAGCCCGCAGGCTGAGCAGTCGGGCCCGGGCACGGTTGTCGACCGCCGAGCCCAACTTCTCGGTCAGCCGCCGCCGGATGGCCCGCAGGTCGTCCGGCTCCGTCAGCTCCTCGCGCAGGGTGACCGGGTCCAACCGCCAGCGGTACGCGGCCAGCACCTGCTCCGGGTCGCCCGGGTCGGCCAGCGACGGGCGGGTCACCACCGGCGGCGCGTCGTCGGGTGGCGCGGACACCGGCTCGTTCTCCCCGTCCGAGCCGCTCCTCGGGCCGGGTACGGCCGAGGCGGGCGGCCCGGACGTCGGCACTACCGAGGCGGGCGGCCCGGACGTCGGTAATACCGACGCTGGCGGCCCGGAGACGGGCGCCGCGACGGGCGGTGGTGTCGAGGCCGGTGGCGCGGTCATGGGCGTGGCGGCCGGCGGCGCGGAGACGGGCGCTGCTGCGGGCGCTGGCGGTGCGGGGACCGGCGTTCCGGAGTACGGCTGTGTCGGTGCGGGTGGCGCGGAGACGGGAGCTCCGGAGTACGGCCGCGCTGAGGCGGGTGGTGCGGACACCGGGGCTGCGGTCGGCGTTGGCGGCGCGGAGACGGGCGCGGCGATGGAGAGGGGCGGCGCGGAGATGGGCGCTGTCGCGGAGATGGGCGCTGTCGCGGACGTTGGTGGCGCGGAGACGGGTGCCGCGGGCGGGGCCGATACCGGCGGTGCCGGAGGAGCGGAGACCGGCGTGACCGAGGTGGGCGGTGCGGAGACCGGCGGGCTCGTCTCGTCCGCAGCCGTGACGTGCAGCGCCGCGTCGCCCCGCCACTCGTCGCCTCGCGAGCCGTCCGCCGGGCTCGCGTTCGGATCGTCGATCGCGTCCGTCGACCCGTCCGGTGGCGCGAGTTCGTCCGTCGGGTCGTGCTCGACCGGATCGGTGTCCTCACTGGGCGAAGCGGCGAAGGACCGCTGGTCGGCTTCGAGGTCGGCTTCGGCTCGCTGGTGCGGCGTCGCAACGACAGGTGCGCCGGAGACGGGCTGGTCGCCGTCCTCCGTTCCCGTGTCGAAATCGGGCTGCCGGTCGTCGTCCAGGTCGTCCGCCCAGAGCCGAGGGGCACCGGAGACCGGGTGGGCGGGCGGCGCGGAGACCGGGTCGAAGGCGTCGTCTGACGTCGACCCGCTGGCGTGCTCGTCGGTCACGTCGAGGTGGGTGTCGGCCGGCGGCGTCGACGTCTGTGCGCCCGGTGTGACCGGTGTCGCGGTGAGGTCGGGGTCGCCGGCCGTCGACTCGTCGTCGACCGGGTCGAACGACCGCTGGTCCGTCGCCGGCTCGGCCTGGTCGGACTCGGCGGGCTGAGCGGGGTTGAACCACGCTTCCGGCCCGCGGGTGCCCGGGACGTCGTCCGGCTCGTGAACGGCCGCCACCGGCTCCTCCGAGGGCGGCGGGGGCACGTAGCGGCGCGGCGTACCGGGGGCCGGCGGGAGCACCGGCGCGACCTCCGCCGCCGGTGGCTGCGAGGCCGCCGGAGCCGGAACCGCCCGGGTCGGGTCGGCCGGGGTCGGGTCGGGGCGGGGCGCCGGTGACGGCGGTGCCTGCCAGGTGGGTGGCGGGGCCACCGACGGGCGTGCGTCCGCCGTCGGGGCCAGTCGCTCCGGCGAGTACGGACGCTGCGGTGCCGCCGGGCGATCGGTGGCGTGCGGCCGCTCCGCCGGGGGCGAGCGGTCCGGGACGGCCGGGCGGCGGTCGGTCGGTGGGGTGCCGGCCAGCGGGTCGCCGACCCGACGGCGGTCCGGGCCCGGCTCCTCGCCGTGCCGCTGGTCCGCCGGACGGTCCCTGGTGTCCGGGCCGGGGTAACGCGGCGGCGGGGCGGGACGCGCCCCGGATGCCGGTGGCGGTTCGGCCAGCGGCCGGCGTCCCGATGCTGGCGGGGCATCCGAGCGCTCGTCGGCGCTGGGCGGGTCCACCGGCGCGGGCAGGTACTCCAGTCGCAGACGCGCGGCGGGTGGCCCCGAGACGGGCCTGTCCGAGGCGGGAGAGACCGGAACGGCCGACACCGGCCGATCCCAACCGGTCGCGGCGGGGGAGACGGGGGCGGCCGACACCGGTCGGTCCCAGCCGCGGGCGGCGGGGGAGTCGGGTGCTGGCGACACCGGCCGTTCCGGGGAGACCGGTGGGACCGGCATGGCACGGCCGGAGGCGGGCGGCGCCGTCGCGGCCGGGCGTGCCTGTCGCTCGTCGTACCGTGCCGGAGCGGCCGCCGGGCGCTCGTCAGGCCGGGACGGCGTGGCCGCCGGCCGATCGGGCCGGGCGGCCGGCCGCGACGCGATGCCCGGCTCGGCGCTGCGGTACGGATCCGTGCTGCGGTGCGGGTCGGCGGTGCGGTGCGGGTCTGTGGTGCGGTGCGGGTCGGGGCTGCCGTGTGGGTCGGCGCGGTGCGGGTCGCTGCGGTGGCCGGGCTCCCGGGTGCGGTCCGAGGTGCGGTCCTGGCGCACCGGACCCGGTGCTGGCCAGGGCAGACTGCCGTCCGACCGTTGGCCCGGCTGCGGCCGGGGCTCGCGGTACGCGTCCTCACGAGGTGCGTCCGCGCGGTACCCGTTGTCGCGGTACCCGTCCGGGCGGGCCTGCTCGCGGGGTCGCCGGTCCGGGTACGCCTCGGCGCGGGCCGCCGCCTCACGGGGCTGCTGCCGGTGCGGGTCGGTGTCGGGCCGCCGCCGGTCGTCGTCGAGGCGGGGCTGGTCGGGCAGGTCCGCCTCGGGGCGACGCCGTCGTCCACCGTTGGGTGAGGGCGCCGCGCCGATCCCCTCGTCCGCGCGGTAGCGCGACTCCGGGCGGCGCAGGTCGTCGGGGGTCCGGTCCGGGTACCCGTCGGCGCGGTATCGCGTGCGGCCGTCCACGGGTGCCCACGGGTCGACCCCGTCGGCGATGCGGCCGTCGGGGTCGCGGGTGGGTCGGACGCCGTATCCGTCGCCGGTGTGCCGTTCGTAACCAGCCGCCGGTCGTTCCGGTGTGCCGCGCCGACGTGGTGTGTCGTCCGACTCGGGCACCCAGCCGGGTTCGGGCCGGGCCGCGGGGGAGACCGGCGGCGTGCCCCGGTAACCCCGATCACGCTCGGTGGGCTCCTGCCGGGGACGGCGGCTGTCGTACCGATCGGGGGTGGGCTGGTCCCGGTGCCAGGCGGCTTCCCGCGCGGGCCCCCGCTCGTCGGCGGGGCGTCGGTCGGACCAGGCGGTACGTCGGTCCGACTCGGGCGAGCGACGGTCGTCGCGGCGGGGTGGCTCGGGCAGCGGACGACGGTACGGCTCGTGGTCGTAGTGGCGGGAGTCGGCGCTGTCGGGCCGGCCGTAGGCGGAGGTGTCCGCCGAGCGCTCGTCGCCGCGGGGTCGGCCGTAGGCCGGTGTCTCGCCCGGCTCGTCGTCCACCCAGGAACGGCCGTGAGGTGCCTGTTCCTCCGGTGGTTCGTCGGACCAGGACCGACCGAGGTAGGTGCCGTCCGGGCGGGTGGGCGCCAGCGGTGGCACCTCGGCCCGACCGGACACCGTCGCGCGGCCGCGCGGTGGCGGCTGATGCGGCGTACCGATGTCGCCGGCGTAACGCTGACCGGGGAACTGGGGGTGCCACTCGGTGGTCGGCTCGACCACCCAGGACGGTTCGTTCGGGTCTGACCACCGGTCGGTGTAGCGGCCGTTCATCCGTCGAGCCCGTCGCCACACCCGGCCGCTGGGCCGATTCTCGCCGGGGGTGAGGTGTCCGCAGCCGCCGTCGGGTGACCGCTGGGCGTCCGGTCGCCGCCTGCCACGCCCCGGTGGCCGGCTCGCGTCCGCTCGCTCACGCGTTGTCACCTCGTTGCAAATTGTCGCGCTGGGGCCGCACGTGCCGGTCAGATCGCCGCTCCGGCAGGCCGTGGCTGCGGATGGAGGGTAACGGCGTGGGCTCGCTCACCGCCACTGTGGTGCCGCCCACCGGCGCAAACGTTATCCCATTGGGTTCGGACATTTGGTCCTATAAGCGAATCTGGCGTCCGACCATACCGCACTCGAAGACCCCCCGGCTGCGGCAGGATCGCCGTCCTCGCTCAGGGGTGCTCCATGATGAGGACGGCGAACGTACCGGGAGCGAGCGCCTCGTAACGGTGCGGGGCGTCGCCGGGGAACGTGGCGTAGTCGCCGGGTTCGAGTTCGACCGGTGTCGCCTCGGGCCCCACCCGCAGCCGGCCGGCAGCGACCACCACGTGCTCGATACTGCGCGGGGTGTGACCCTGCCCGGTTCGGACCGCGCCCGGTTCCAGCTTGATCAGGTAGACGTCCCGGCGCAGGTGCGCCGCACCGGCGCTGAGCAGCGTTCCGCTGAAATCGGCCTGCTCCGAGCGGACGTGCGGCCCGTCCCCGGCCCGGATGACCCGTACGCCGTCGTCGACGGGCTCCACCAGCCGGCTGAACGGCACACCGAGTGCGACGCCCAGCGCCCAGAGCGTCTCCACGCTCGGGTTGCCGGTGCCCGACTCCAGTTGGGAGAGGGTGGACTTGGCCACCCCCGCCCGGCGGGCCAGCTCGGTCAGCGAGATGCCGACCCGTTCCCGCTCCCGGCGCAGGGCGGCGGCGATGGTGGCCAGCGGGGCAGCCGGTTCCGAGGGCATGCCTTCGCTCCATTGGGTCGAACGTTCGGTGTGGCGAACAACGGCAACCCGTTCAGCATGATGAACGCGCGGCAAGATCCGCGCAGTTACGGCGAAACTGCTGCCTCGGAAATGTCTGAGGCAGCAGTTTCGCTGATGTTGCGCGGATCTTGGGGGTGTGGGAGCCCGGGGTCAGACCTTGTCGCCCAGCTTCACCTGAGGCGCCGGGGCGCGCATCCGCCGGAAGGTGATCGACCGCATGACCGCGTAGAGGAAGAGCGAGCCCATCCGCTGGTCGGTCTTCGGGAAGCGCTCCCGGACCAGCTTGCTGATCTTGCGGCAGATCAGCACCGAGTCGACGACCACGCCCAGCGCCAGCGCACCCCAGAGCACGTTGGAGATCAACCGGACCAGCGGCGGCATGGCCGCGTTCGACCCGACCAGCACGATCAGCGCGCCGCCGAAGAACCAGGTGCCGACGGTACGACGGGAGTCGACCACGTTGCGGGCCAGCAGCCGCTCCGGGCCACGGTCGCGGGGGCCACCCTCGCGGCGGAACTCCGAAGCCGCCTCGGCGCGCAGTTGACGGCGACGCTCCCGATCCTCCTCCTTGGTGAGGGGACGAGTGGGGCCGGCCGGGCGACGGCCGGCGGTCGGCCGCTTGGGCGTCTCCCGACCCTTGGCCGGGGTGTAACCCCGGGGACGCTCAGCGGTCTCCTCGGGGGTCACCGAGGTGACGGCCTCGTCGACGAGGTCGGCGGACTTGCGGCGAAAGAGCGACGGCACGCGGCAAGGGTAGCCAACGGTCCGCGCCCGGTGCACATCGCGGTACAGCGGCCGACGGCTCCAGGTCGCAGCGCGACCTGGAGCCGTCGTAGCCGAACGATGGGTGACCGAGGTTACGGACGCTCGGCGTGCGCGCCCAGGTCGGCGAGCTTCGCCTCGAAGTCCTCGTAGCCCCGGTTGATCAGGTCCACGCCGTACACCCGGGAGGTGCCCTCGGCCGCGAGCGCCGCGATCAGGTGGCTGAACCCGGCCCGCAGGTCCGGGATGACCAGGTCGGCGGCGTGCAGCTTGCTCGGCCCGGCGATCACCGCGGAGTGCTTGAAGTTACGCCGGCCGAAGCGGCACGGGGTGCCGCCGAGGCAGTCCCGGTAGACCTGGATGTTGGCGCCCATCGAGTTGAGGGCCTCGGTGTAGCCCAGCCGCTGCTCGTAGACCGTCTCGTGGACGATCGACAGGCCGCGGGCCTGGGTCAGCGCCACGACCAGCGGCTGCTGCCAGTCGGTCATGAAGCCGGGGTGCACGTCGGTCTCCAGCGCCACCGCGTTCAGTTCGCCGCCCGGGTGCCAGAAGCGGATGCCGCCCTCCTGGCCGGGGTCGCCCAGCTTCGGTGCGCGGGCGTCGGTGACCTCGTACTCGCCGCCGACCGAGCGGAAGATGTTCAGGAAGGTCATCATGTCGGCCTGCTGCGCGCCCAGCACCTCGACGTGACCACGGGTCGCCAGGGCGGCGGCCGCCCAGCTCGCCGCCTCGATCCGGTCCGGGATCGGCCGGTGGGTGTAGCCGTGCAGCTTGGGCACGCCCTGAATCTCGATCACCCGGTCGGTGTGGACCTTGATGATCGCGCCCATCTTCTGCAGGATGCAGATCAGGTCGATGATCTCCGGCTCCACCGCGGCGTTGCGCAGCTCGGTGACGCCCTCGGCCATCACGGCGGTCAGCAGCACCTGCTCGGTGGCGCCGACGCTCGGGTACGGCAGGGCGAACTTGGTGCCGTGCAGCCCGTTCGGCGCGGACAGGTGCAGCCCCTCGGGCCGCTTGTCGACAGTGGCGCCGAACTCCCGCAGCGCCTGGAGGTGGAAGTCGATCGGACGCGGGCCGATGTGGCAGCCGCCCAGGTCCGGGATGAACGCGTGCCCGAGTCGGTGCAGCAGCGGGCCGCAGAACAGGATCGGGATCCGGCTGGAACCGGCGTGCACGTTGATCTGGTCGGTGCTGGCGCTCTCCACGTTCACCGGGTCGAAGACGAGCTCGCCGTCCTCGGCGCCGTCGGTGACCTTGACGCCGTGCAGGCCGAGCAGACCTCGCACCACCTCGACATCGCGGATCTTGGGCACGTCGAACAGCCGGCTGGGGCTGTCGCCGAGCAACGCGGCGACCATCGCCTTCGATACCAGGTTCTTCGCGCCGCGCACGCGGATCCGCCCTTCGAGCGGAGTACCTCCGTGCACAACCAGGACGTCGTCGGTCAACGCAACCTCCAGCGCGTCGGTGCTGCCGTGTTGATGGTGGGGCGCCTGAACGTTGTCGCTACCCCGGATGCGGCCATATCGAAACGGCCCGCGTGTGTCGTCGCTTGGGCAGCATAGCCCTCGGTGACGAAAAAGGACTCGGTCACATCGGCGTGTGTGGCATTAATCGGTGATCCGGCACTTTTGCGTACCAAGAGCGCTACGGATCGTGATCAGGGCGCCGTCGGCGGCGGAGTGTCCGCGCCCGGCAACGCGAGCATCTGATCAAGCGCGACCCGGGCGTGGTGCGCGGTGTCGGCGTCCACCGTGATCTGGTTGACGACCCGGCCCGCGACCAGCTCCTCCAGGGCCCAGACCAGGTGCGGCAGATCGATCCGGTTCATCGTCGAGCAGTAGCAGACGGCCTTGTCCAGGAACATGATCTGCTTGTCCGGGTGCGCCAGCGCGAGCCGGCGGACCAGGTTCAGCTCGGTGCCGAGCGCCCACGCCGAGCCGGCCGGAGCCGCCTCGATCGTCTTGATGATGTATTCGGTGGACCCGACGTAGTCGGAGGCCGTGACCACCTCGTGCCGGCACTCGGGGTGGACCAGGACGTTGACCCCGGGCACCCGCTCCCGTACGTCGTTGACGCTCTCCAGCGTGAACCGGCCGTGCACCGAGCAGTGCCCCCGCCACAGGATCATCTTGGCGTCGCGCAGTTGCTCCGGGGTGAGCCCGCCACCGGGCTTGTGCGGGTCGTAGAGCACGCAGTCGTCCAGCGACAGGCCCATCTCCAGCACCGCTGTGTTACGGCCGAGGTGCTGATCCGGCAGGAAGAGCACCTTCGACCCCTGCTCGAAGGCCCAGTCCAGGGCGCGCTTGGCGTTGGACGAGGTGCAGACCACGCCGCCGTTGCGGCCCACGAAACCCTTGATGTCGGCCGAGGAGTTCATGTACGTCACCGGCACGGTGTCGCCGGCGATGCCCAACTCGGTCAGCGTGTCCCACGCGGCCTCGACCTGGCCCAGCACCGCCATGTCCGCCATCGAGCAACCCGCCGCGAGGTCGGGCAGGATCACCCGCTGGCTGTCGGTGGTGAGGATGTCGGCGCTCTCGGCCATGAAGTGCACACCGCAGAAGACGATGTACTCCGCGTCCGGGCGGGCTGCGGCCTCTCGGGCCAGCTTGAACGAGTCGCCGGTCACGTCGGCGAACTGGATCACCTCGTCGCGCTGGTAGTGGTGCCCCAGCACGAAGACCTTGCTGCCCAGCTTCGCCTTCGCGGCGGTGGCACGGGCCACCAGATCCGGATCGCTGGGCGCCGGCAGGTCGCCCGGACACTCCACGCCGCGCTCGGTGTCGGGGTCGCTGCCCCGGCCGAGCAGCAGCAGAGCCGTCGCCGTGTTGGAGGGTTCCACCCAGGTCGAAGTCACGTAGCCCATGGTCCCACAGCGCGAGCGCGACGCAGCCTGGCTCGGTGTGGGCTGCCACACTGCTCGGCATGCGCGTGCTGCTCTGCCCGGACAAGTTCGCCGGCACCCTGTCCGCACCGGAGGTGGCCGCCGCCGTCGCCGACGGTTGGCGCACCGTCACCGACGGAGATGACCTGCTGATCCGGCCCCTCGCCGACGGCGGACCGGGCTTCGTGGAGGTGCTCGCCGAAGCCCTCGGCGGCCGGCGCGTGGCGGTGTCGACGGTCGACCCGCTGGGCCGGTCGGTGGCCGGTGAGATCCTGCTCACCGCCGACGGCTCGACCGCCTACCTGGAGAGCGCGCAGGCGTGCGGCCTGCACCTGCTCTCCGCAGCCGAGCGCGATCCGAAGACCACCACCTCGTACGGGCTGGGTCTGTTGGTGTCCGCCGCGGTGGAGAGCGGTGCCCGCACGGTGGTGATCGGGCTGGGCGGCTCCGGCACCAACGACGCCGGCGCGGGAATGCTCGCCGCGCTGGGCGTGACCCCCCTCGACCAGGGCGGCGCCGCGCTGCCGTACGGCGGGGCGGCGCTCGCCGCGGTCGACGCGCTGGACGGCGCGCCCCGGCTGCGCGGCGTCCGGCTGGTCGCGGCCACCGACGTGGACAACCCCCTGCTCGGCCTGCACGGCGCCAGCAACGTGTTCGGCCCGCAGAAGGGCGCCGACCGTGCCGACGTGCTGCTGCTCGACGCGGCCCTGGAGCGTTTCGCGGCGGTGCTGGAACGGGACCTGGCCGGTTGCCCGGCGGAGCTCGGCGCGCTGCCCGGGGGCGGGGCCGCCGGTGGCATCGGCGCGGCGCTCCTCGCCCTGGGCGGCGACTGCGAGTCCGGGATCGGCCTGGTCACCCGGGCCACCCGACTCGACACCGCGCTGGACACCGCCGACCTGGTGATCACTGGTGAGGGATCGTTCGACCACCAGTCGTTGCGCGGAAAGGTCGTCGCCGGGGTGGCCGGTGCCGCCCGCGACCGGGGAGTGCCCTGCGTGGTGGTGGCCGGGCAGGTGAGCACCGGCCGGCGGGAAGCCGCCTCGGCCGGGGTGGCCGACGCGTACAGCCTGGTGGAGCACTTCGGCGGCGAGGAGGGCGGCGGGCTCGACGCGGCGCTGAGCCGGCCCGCGGAGGGGTTGCGCGAACTGGGCGCCCGGCTGGCCCGGCAGTGGAGCCGTTGAGCGTCCCGACCGCCCGTGGGCCCGCCCCGACCGGGGGCCGACCTGCGGCGGGGGTCACGCCACGCGGGTGAGCCCGGCCAAGGCGGCGTACGATCGGCTGAGGACCACAACCGGGAATCACTGGACGGCGTGCGACGTTGGCCAGTGCGTCCGGACCCAAAACCGCGCAGGGAGACTTCCACGTGACCACGCCAGCGCAGACCGAGTCGACCGAGGCCCAGGCCCCTACTTCCGTCGTCCTCACCGACGTCGCGGCGCAGAAGGTCAAGGCCCTGATCGAGCAGGAGGGCCGCGACGACCTGCGGCTCCGCGTCGCCGTGCAGCCGGGCGGTTGCTCCGGCCTGCGGTACCAGCTCTTCTTCGACGAGCGTTCGCTCGACGGTGACGTCGTGACCGACTTCGGTGGTGTCGAGGTCGTCGTCGACCGGATGAGCGCCCCGTACCTTTCCGGCGCGACGATCGACTTCGCCGACCGGATCGACGCCCAGGGCTTCACCATCGACAACCCGAACGCGGGCAGCTCCTGCGCCTGCGGTGACTCGTTCAACTGAGTCACACCACACACCAGCGACGATGGGGCCGTTCTTCGGGACGGCCCCATCGTCGTACCGGTGGGCGGTCGCACCGGCCCGGGAGCGGTCCCGAGGGGGTCGTGGCGGGCTGGTTGCCGTTGTCCGACCGAGCGGTGACCATCGGGTTGCCGTCCCGGTAGGCTGACCGCGCCCTGCTCCCGACCCCGAGGGTTGACATGAAGATCGCCGTCACCGGCTCGATCGCCACCGATCACCTGATGAGCTTCCCCGGTCGCTTCGCCGACCAGCTCATCGCCGATCAACTGCACAAGGTGTCCCTCTCCTTCCTGGTGGACGACCTGGTGCTCCGCCGCGGCGGCGTGGCGGCGAACATCTCCTTCGGGATGGGTCAGCTCGGGCTGCGCCCGGTGCTGCTCGGCGCGGTCGGCGCCGACTTCGCCGACTACCGCTCCTGGCTGGAGCGTCACGGCGTGGACTGCGACTCGGTGCACGTCAGCGAGGTGGCGCACACCGCCCGCTTCGTCTGCACCACCGACACCGACATGTGCCAGATCGCGTCGTTCTACGCCGGAGCGATGAGCGAGGCCCGCAACATCGAGCTGGCCCCGGTCGCCGACCGGCTCGGCGGTCTGGACCTGGTGCTGGTCGGCGCCAACGACCCCGAGGCGATGCTGCGCCACTCGGCCGAGTGCCGCACCCGCGGGTACGCCTTCGCCGCCGACCCGTCCCAGCAGCTCGCCCGGATGCCCGGCGAGGACGTGGTGGCGCTGATCGAGGGCGCCGAGTACCTGATGACCAACGACTACGAGAAGTCGCTGCTGCAGAGCAAGGCGCAGCTCAGCGACGACCAACTGCTGGACCTGGTCAAGGTGCGGGTCACCACGTTGGGCAAGCACGGTGTGGAGATCGCCGGTCGCGGCATCGACCCGATCCACGTACCGATCGCGCGGGAGATCCGCGCCGTCGACCCGACCGGCGTCGGCGACGGCTTCCGGGCCGGCTTCTTCACCGCGCTCTCCTGGGGCCTCGGCCTGGAGCGGGCCGCCCAGGTCGGCTCGCTGCTGGCCACGCTGGTCCTGGAGACCGTCGGCACCCAGGAGTACGACGTCCGCCGCGACCTGTTCGTCAAGCGCCTCGCCGAGTCCTACGGCGACACCGCAGCAGAAGAAATCCGCCCCCACCTCCTCCCGGCGTAACCCCCACCCCCGCCCCCACCCCGGCGATCTTGCACTTTCTGTCGCCGTATCGCGGCTTCTGCACCCCTTTGTCCACGCAGAAACTGCAAGATCGCGGGGGCGAGGGGGGTAGCGGGGTAGCGGGGTAGCGCGGGGTCAGTGGGTGCGGCGGACGTCGTAGGCGGGGCCGTCCGGGCCGTTGACGGACCCTAGGTACTCCTGGCCGCGCATCCGGCACCAGGCGGGGATGTCGACCGCCGCCGCCGGGTCGTCGGCCAGCACCCGGACCACGGTGCCGACCGGCACCTCGGGCATCCGTCGCGCCGCCGCGATCACCGGCAGCGGGCAGCGTTGCCCCCGGCAGTCGATCACCTCGTCCGGCATCGTCACAGCCCCACCACCCCGGCCTCGGCGCGCAGCCCGGCGACGATCCCCGGCAGCTCGGTCAGGAACCGCTCCACGTCCGCCTCGGTCGTCTCCCGGTGCAGGCTGACCCGCACGTTGCCGTGCGAGAGCACCCCCATCGCCTCCAGCACGTGCGACGGACGCAACGTGGACGAGGTGCAGGACGAGCCGGACGACACAGCGAAGCCCCGCCGGTCCAGGGCGTGCAACAACGCCTCCCCGTCGACGTACAGGCACGAGAACGTGACCAGGTGGGGGAGCCGGAGCACCGGGTCGCCGACCACCTCCACGTCGGGCACCTCCGCCGCGACCCGCTCCCGGACCCGGTCCACCAGGGCGGCCAACCGGGCCGCCTCGGCCGCCGCGTCGGCCGCCGCCGCCCGCAGGCTCGCTGCCGCCGCCACGACTGCGGGCAGGTTCACCACCCCGGGGGTACGTCCGCTCTCCCGCTCGTCGGCCGGCCAGGGTGACTCCCAGCGAGTGCCCTTCCGGACCGCCAACACCCCCACGCCGGGTGGCCCACCCCACTTGTGGGCGCTCGCCGTGAGCACCGACCAGCCGGCCGGCAGGGGCACCCGGCCCACCGACTGCGCCGCGTCCACGTACAGCGGCACACCCGCGTCTGCGCAGGCCGCCGCCGCCTCGGCAACCGGCTGCACCGTCCCCACCTCGTGACTGGCCGTAATCAACGCGGCCAGCGCCACCCCCGGGGCCCGAACGGCCGTCGACCACTCGGTCAGGTCCAGCCGCCCCAACCGGTCGACCGGCACCGCGGCGGCGGTCCCGCCCGCGCCGACGTGCCGTTCCGCCGCGTGCAGCACCGCCGAGTGCTCGATCGTCGAGTGCACCAGCGTCGACCCGACCCGGCGCCGCCCCGCCAGGCTTCCGAGCACCGCGCCGTGGGCTGCGGTCGTACCACTGGGGGTGAAGGAGACCTCGTCGGCGCGGACGCCGAGCGTCAGCGCGGTGGCCTCGCGGGCGGCGTCGAGCAGTTGCCGGGCCCGTCGGGCCTGCGTGTACAGCTTGCCCGGGTCGGCCCAGCCGTCGTCGAGCGCGGCCAGCAGAGCCTGCCGCGCGACCGGATGCATCGGCGCGGCGGTCGCCGCGTCCAGGTAGACCGGGGATGCGCTCACAGACCAAGACGCTATCGCGGCGCTATGCCCAGGATCCCCCCGATGGGGGGCGGACAGTGACCCCACCACGGCCGAGTCCGTCATGGTCGAGTAATCTGCGACCGTCGGTGACGCCTTTGCCGCCGGTGCTGACGAAAGACGCACGGCGGCGCGCTAGGGAGGCAGGACCAGGTGGTCGCAAGGAGTTCGGAGGTACGGCCGTCGGCCGTACGGCACAGCGCTTCCCCAGGGGTTGGTGGACGCCGGGGGCGTGGTGCTGGTCGCCTGGCCGGGCTCGGTCTCGGTGGCGTCGCGTTGCTGGTTCTGCTCACGGGCTGTGACGTGGGTCGGACCTTTGACGGCTTCGGCTGGCCGCAGGGCGGCATCTCGGCCGAGTCCAAGCGGATGTACGACCTGTGGATCGCCTCCTGCATCGCCGCGCTCGCGGTCGGCGTCTTCGTGTGGGGCCTGATCTTCTGGTGTGTCGTGCGCTACCGCAAGCGTGGCAACGCGCTGCCGGTGCAGACCCGCTACAACATGCCGATGGAGTTCCTCTACACCATCGCGCCGATCCTGATCGTCTCCGTGCTCTTCTACTACACGGCGATCGTGCAGACCGACGTCGACAACTTGTCGAAGAACCCGGACGTCACTGTCGAGGTCGTCGCGTTCAAGTGGAACTGGCAGTTCAACTACCGCGACGGCCAGGGCCCGGACGCCCGCACCACCGCGTCGACGCTCGGCACCAGTGAGGTCATCCCGGTGCTGGTGCTGCCGACCAACCGGTCCATCCGGTTCGAGGAGACCAGCCGCGACGTCATCCACTCGTTCTGGGTGCCGGAGCTGCTCTTCAAGCGGGACGTCATGCCGGGCAAGATTCGCAACGTGTTCGAGGTCTCCAGGCTGACCGCCGAGGGTGCCTACGTCGGGCGCTGCGCCGAACTGTGCGGCAGCTACCACGCGTTCATGAACTTCGAGCTGCGGGTGGTCTCGCCGGAGAAGTACGACCAGTTCCTCGCGGCCAAGCAGAGCGGCAAGTCCACCCAGGATGCGTTGTCCGCGATCGGTGAGCAGCCGTACGCGACGACCACGCGGCCGTTCGACACGCGGCGCACGCAGGACAACTTCAACCCGGACGACGTTCCGGCCCGCACGGGAAGCTGAGGCAGCCGCATGAAGACCGAGTGGCGTATCTTCCTGATCATCGCCGGGTTCCTCTTCGGCGCCACCATCCTCTACGGCGCCTGGACGAACGGTGAGTCGGGCGGCATCGAGTGGGTCGGCACCGTCGCCCTGCTGCTGTCGTTCCTGCTCTGCTCGATGTGCGGTGGCTTCTTCTGGTTCGTCTCCCGCCGCATCGACCTGCGCCCGGAGGACCGCCCGGACGCCGAGATCGCCGACGGCGCTGGTGAGGTCGGCTTCTTCAGCCCGGGCAGCTACTGGCCGTTCGGTCTGGCGCTGGCCGCCGCGATCGCCGCGCTCGGCATGGTGTTCTGGCAGTACTGGCTGATCGGTGCCGGCCTGGTGGCCGTCGTCTTCTCCGCCTGTGGGCTCCTGTTCGAGTACTACAGCGGCACCCGGCGTACCGCCGAGCACTGACCCACGCGGTCGCCGTCGCGACCGACCCGGCACGACGAAGGCCCGTTCCCCGAGTGGGGAGCGGGCCTTCGATCATGTTCCACCCTGTCCGCGGGCGGTTGGGCGGCGTTGCGCTCGGGTGGTGCCGTGGTCAGGCGGCGCGGCGGCGGGCGGGCTGGTGGCGGCGGCGGGCGGCCAGCCGGGTGACCGGGAAGGCGAACGCGCTGACCACCACGGCGGCGCCGCAGTCGGCGCAGATCAACTCTGGACAGTCGGTGCCGTGGCCGTCGACGCAGGGCGGAGCCTCGAACAGCGCCACGCCCTCGCAGACGTCGCAGTAGAGCTCGCGGTGCGACACGGGCGTCTCCTCTCGGATACCAGGCGGACCGCCCCCGGATGCGACAGTGACGCACCGACGGCAGCAGAGAACTACTCAGCTGTAGTTTCCCAGACGGGTCCGACAAATCTCCGCGTGGTGAGGTCAGGCGGTGGCCGTCTCGATCCAACGGTCCAGGGTCGCGGCGGCCGCGCCGGAGTCGATCGACTCGGCCGCGCGGGCCAGGCCGGCGCGGAGCGCCTCGGTCAGGTCGCCGTCCAGCGGGCCCTGGGTGGCCAGCGCCGCCGCCGCGTTGACCAGTACCGCGTCCCGCACCGGGCCCGTCTCGCCAGCCAGCAGGCGACGGGCCACGCCCGCGTTGTACGCGGCGTCACCGCCGCGCAGGTCGGCGAGGGTGGACCGGGGTACCCCCAGGTCCGTCGCGTCCAGCACAGCCTCGCGTACGGTGCCGCCCTGGGCCGCCCAGATCCGGGTCGGCGCGGCCGTGGTGAACTCGTCCAGCCCGTCCTCGCCGCGCATCACGATCGCCGAGTCGCCACGGGCCGCGAACACGCTGGCCATCACCGGGGCCATCCGCAGGTCGAAGCAGCCGACCGCGCCGGCCCGGGGGCGGGCCGGGTTGGTCAGCGGGCCGAGGAAGTTGAAGAAGGTGGGCACGCCCACCTCGCGGCGGACCGGGCCGGCGTGCCGCATCCCGGGGTGGAAGCGGGCCGCGAAGCAGAACCCGATGCCGGCCTCCTCGACACAGCGGGCGACCTGCTCCGGGCCGAGATCCAGTGGGATGCCGAGGAACTCCAGCAGGTCGGCGGTGCCGCACAGGGAGGAGGCGGCCCGGTTGCCGTGCTTCACGACACGGACGCCCGCGCCGGCGACCACCAGCGCCGTCATGGTGGAGATGTTCACCGTGTGGGCGAGGTCACCGCCGGTGCCGACCACGTCGAGCGCGGTACGGCGCAGCTCCTCGGGCAGCACCACCGGGACCGCGCGACCGAGCATCGCCTCCACCAGGCCGGCCAGCTCCGCGGGGGTCTCGCCCTTGGCCCGCAGCGCCACGGCGAAGGCGGCGATCTGCGCCGCGCTCGCCGAGCCGGTCATGATCTCGTCCATCGCCCAGGCGGTGTCGGCGGTGGAGAGTTCGTCACCGCGCAGCAGCGCGTTGAGCAGGTGCGGCCAGGTCCGATCGCCCATGGCGGGCCTCCCGAGCATGCGAAGTGCGGGTGGGCTGGAACCGGCGCCGAGGAGATCCGGCGCCGTGGGGGTGCCGGAGGAGCGTGGGACGTCAGGCGGGTGCGTGCGTCCGCAGCAGCTCGGCCACCGTGCCGCCGGTGGTCACCGGGTCGAGCGGGTGCACCAGCGTCGCGTCGACCTCGGCGTACGCGGCGAGCCATCGGTCGGCGGCGCGGGCGATCACCAGGCAGGTCGGGGGAGCGTCGTCCCGGTCGTCCTTGATCTGCCGGGCGATGCCGATGCCGCCGCCCGGGCTCGCCTCACCGTCGAGCAGAAGCAGGTCGATCTCGTAGTCGTCGACCAGCCGGATGGTCTCCGCGTAGGTCGACGCCTCGACGAACTCGATCTGCAGACCGGGAGCTGGCCGGGTGCCGACAGCCATCCGCATCCGATCACGGACCTGCGGGTCGTCGCTGTAGAGCAACACGGTGCAAAGACGATCGGTCATGCCGGAACTCCCACCTCGTAGCTGCCCGCAGATCGTACCGGTCGGCGTGACGTAGCCGACATCCCGCCCGGCGTCGCGCGTCGGGCGTACCGTCCGGGCAGCTCAGGCGGGCGCGGCGTCGGCGGCGCGGTCGCGGGCCTCCTGGCGGTCCAGCTCGCGGTCCACCCGGCGGGCCTCCCGCTCGGACTGCTTGACCCACTGCACCACCAGCACCGCGAGCATCGTCACACTGACGAATTCGCCACCGGCCCAGAGGATGCCGCCGGCGACCACCTGGTCCTGCCAGGGGTCGACCCAACCGAGGTTGAGCGACGGGTACCAGTCGCCGCCGAAGAGCGTGCTGCTCTGCATGATGGTGAGGCCGAGCACTGTGTGGAACGGCACGGAGAGCAGCATCAGCAGCGCCCGCGCCGGGTACGGCCAGCGGCCGGGCAGCGGGTCGAGGCCGAGCAGCGGCCAGAAGAACACGCAGCCGGTCATGATGAAGTGCGCGTGCACCAGCTCGTGCGCCCAGGCGTGTTCGAGGGTGTAGCGGTACAGATCACTGAAGTACAGCACGAACGGGTTGACCACGAAGATGGCGAACGCCACCAGCGGGAAGCTGTAGACCCGGGCGACGCGGCTGTGCACGATCGCGAGCAGGCGCTTGCGCGGCCCGACCGGCAGGGTCCGCAGGGCCAGGGTCATCGGCGCGCCCAGCGCCAGGAAGATCGGCGCCACCATGGAGAGCACCATGTGCTGGATCATGTGCACGGACAGCAGCGCGGTGTCGTACGCG
The DNA here is from genome assembly GCF_044455385.1 of Micromonospora sp. NPDC051227. Lineage (NCBI taxonomy): Bacteria > Bacillati > Actinomycetota > Actinomycetes > Micromonosporales > Micromonosporaceae > Micromonospora > Micromonospora sp. NPDC051227. Next base: position 172,032 of record NZ_JBITET010000011.1, on the reverse strand, counting down.
TGCAGCCCGCTGACCGTGACGAGCGCGATGCCGCCCAGGCCGGGGCCGAGGAAGAACACGGTACGGACGACCGGCCAGCGGTCGCCCCGCAGGCGCAGCCGGTGCACCCCGTAGAGGTACAGGCCGGCGGCGAGCACCAGGCCGAGGGCCAGCCAGCTGTCCAGCCGGGTCTCGGTCAGCACCGCGCCGACGGTGAACGGCGGCGGGGCCGAGGTGGCGGCGAAGATCGGATCGACGTGCAGCACGCTTTTCAGGCTAGGCCAGGCGAACCGGACCCTGACGCTCGGGCCACGGAAGGCGCAGGTTTGCCACCCCGCTGATCGGCGGCCCCGGTCAGGGGCAATAATGACGGCGTGACTGCGGCCCCAGCCATTGACAAGAGCCGGATCCACTCTCTGACCCGACCAAACATGGTCAGCGTCGGGACGATCGTGTGGCTCTCCAGCGAACTCATGTTCTTCGCGGCGCTGTTCGCGATGTACTTCTCCATCCGCGCGGCTGCGCCGGAGCAATGGGAGAAGCACACCGAGGCGCTGAACATCCCGTACGCGACCACCTTCACGGTGATCCTGGTGCTGTCCTCGGTGACGTGCCAGCTCGGCGTCTTCGCGGCGGAGAAGGGTGACGTGCACGCGCTGCGGCGCTGGTTCACCGTCACCTTCGTGATGGGCCTGATCTTCGTTCTCGGCCAGCTGAACGAGTACCGGCACCTGGTCGCCGACGGCATCAAGATCAACGAAGACGGGTACGGGTCGGTGTTCTACCTGACCACCGGCTTCCACGGCCTGCACGTGACCGGTGGTCTGATCGCCTTCATCATCTTCATGGTCCGTACGACCATGGGCCGGTTCACTCCGGCGCAGGCGACGTCGGCGATCGTCGTGTCGTACTACTGGCACTTCGTCGACGTCGTGTGGATCGGGCTGTACGCCATGATCTACTGGCTCCAGTGATCTTGCGCGTCACATTCCGCGCTGCTGCTCCGTCCCCTGAGACAGGTCCAACCGGTTAAGGACACCGCTCATGACTTCTGACAAAGACCGCCGACGCGGTCTGCTCGCGCGGTTGCGTGAGCGGCCCGCCGCGCGCAGCAGGGGCCGCCGCCGGCTGGGCGCCGCGGTCCGGCTGATCGCCGCGCTGATGCTCGCCGGCGGCGCATACACCGTCTTCGCCCCGGGCGCCCAGGCGCAGGACAACCCGCAGCTGACCGGCGCCGCCGCCGAGGGCAAGGCGCTGTTCGACGTGAGCTGCGTGACCTGCCACGGCCGCAACGCCCAGGGTGTCGAGGGCCGCGGGCCGAGCCTGATCGGCGTCGGCGCGGCATCTGTCGAGTTCCAGGTCAGCTCCGGGCGGATGCCGCTGGCCCGCCAGGAGGCCCAGGCGCACCGCAAGCCCCCGCTCTTCAACGACGAGCAGACCCGTCAGCTGGCCCAGTACATCCAGGAGCTCGGCGGCGGTCCGGTCGTGCCCGAGGGCGACGACCTCCGCGAGGACGGCAACATCGCGGCCGGCGGCGAGCTGTTCCGGATCAACTGCTCGCAGTGCCACGCCTTCGGTGGCGGCGGGGGTGCGCTCTCGTCGGGCAAGTTCGCCCCGAGTCTGCACCCCGCTACCGACCGCCAGATCTACGCGGCGATGCTGAGCGGCCCGCAGAACATGCCGGTGTTCGGCGACAACCAGCTCCGGCCGGAGCAGAAGGCCGACATCATCGCCTACATCCAGGAGACGCTGAAGCACGACCAGGACCCGGGTGGGTTCAACCTCGGGCGGTACGGCCCGTCCACCGAGGGCCTGGCGATCTTCCTGGTTGGCATCGTGGCGCTCGTCTTCGCTAGCCTGTGGATTGCGGGTAAGTCGTGATCGAGCAGGCCATCCGATTCAGTGCTGTGGTGCCGCTCGGCGCCACCCGTAGCGAGGTGACGGCATGAGCACCCACACCGAGCACCAGGCCCCGCAGGGCCAGGAGCCGCTCGACGTGAACGACCCCAAGCTGACCCGGTTCGACATCGTCCGTGAGGGCGCGCGTCGGGACGACATCGAGATCGTCCACTACGAGCCGCAGGTGCTGCCGGGCACCAAGGCGGAGCGTCGGCTGACCCGGGTGGTCGCCGGCTTCTTCCTGATCACCGGCCTGGCCGCCACCGCGTTCCTGGCCATCTACATCTGGTGGCCGTGGCAGTACGAGGCGGGCCGGGGCGGCGACAAGTTCTACACCCCGCTGCTCGGCTTCACCCTCGGCGTCGCGCTGCTCGCCGTCGGCTTCGGCATCCTGACCTGGGGCAAGAAGTTGCTGCCCAAGGAGGTCTCGATCCAGGACCGGCACGAGGGCCAGGTGGACTCCGAAGGCCGCACCATCACCGGCCAGACCATGCTCTACATGGCGGACGAACTGGGCGTGAAGCGTCGCCCGCTGCTCGGCATCTCGCTGCTGGCCGGTCTCGCGCCGGTCGCCGCAGTCGCGGCGGCGCCGCTGGTCGGTGGTTTGATCTCTGATCCCCACAAGAACAACCAGATGTTCCGCACCGGCTTCGCCGCGGCCGAGGGCGGCCAGCGGATCCGTCTGGTCCGCGAGGACGGCCGGCCGATCCGCCCGGCGGACATCAGCGCCGGTGGGCAGTTGACCGTCTTCCCCGGCATCGAACACGGTGTGAGCAACAGGCACGCCGACTCCCCGACGCTGCTGATCCACCTCCGCGACTCAGACGCGCAGGAGTCGCGCCGGGCCAACGAGAAGATCGGTCACGGCGACTACATGTGGGGCAACTACGCGGCGTACTCCAAGATCTGCACGCACGCGGGATGCCCGGCCAGCCTGTACGAGCAGCAGACCAACCGGCTGCTCTGCCCGTGCCACCAGTCCCAGTTCCTGATCACCGACAACGCCCGGCCCGTCTTCGGCCCCGCCAGCCGGCGGCTGCCGCAGTTGCCGATCGAGGTGGACTCCGAGGGCTTCTTCGTGGCGAAGTCCGACTACACCGAGACCGTCGGGCCTGATTTCTGGGAGCGGCCATGAAGCGTCGAAAGCTTGACCTTGCGGCGACGCCGGGCAAGGCCGCGGTGGGACTGGACGACCGCTTCGCGGTGGCCACCCCGCTGCGCAAACTGCTGAACAAGGTCTTCCCGGACCACTGGTCCTTCCTGCTCGGCGAGATCGCGCTGTTCTCGTTCGTCGTGCTGCTGCTGACCGGTGTGTTCCTCACCTTCTTCTTCGAGCCGGCGATGACGGAGGTGGTCTACGACGGCAGCTACGCGCCGTTGCAGGGCACCCCGATGTCCGCCGCGTACGCCTCCAGCCTGGACATCTCGTTCGACGTCCGCGGCGGTCTGGTGATGCGGCAGATGCACCACTGGGCGGCGCTGCTGTTCATGGCCGCGATCGTCGTGCACATGCTGCGGGTCTTCTTCACCGGCGCCTTCCGCAAGCCGCGCGAGACCAACTGGATCATCGGCTCGCTGCTGTTCTGGGTCGGCTTCCTGGCCGGCTTCACCGGCTACTCGCTGCCGGACGACGGCCTCTCCGGCACCGGCCTGCGGATCGCCTCGGCGATCATGCTGTCCATCCCGGTGATCGGCTCCTGGGTCACCTCGTCGGTCTTCGGCGGGGAGTTCCCGGGCACGATCATCATCAGTCGGTTCTTCATCGCCCACGTGCTGCTCATCCCGGGTCTGCTGGTCGCGCTGATCAGCGTCCACCTGGGTCTGGTCTTCAAGCAGAAGCACACCCAGTGGCCCGGCCCCGGCCGGACCAACAACAACGTGGTCGGCGAGCGGATGTTCCCCCGGTACGCGCTGAAGCAGGGCGGCTTCTTCATGGTCGTCTTCGGCGTCATCGCGCTGATGGGCGGTCTGTTCCAGATCAACCCGATCTGGCTGTTCGGCCCGTACGAGGCGTGGGTGGTCTCGGCCGCCAGCCAGCCCGACTGGTACGTCATGTTCCTCGACGGGTCGACCCGACTCATGCCGGCCTGGGAGATCCCCATCCCGATCGGCGACGGGTACGTCATCCCGCCGCTGTTCTGGCCGACTGTCGTGCTGCCCGGCATCCTGGTGGGCCTGTCGACGATGTACCCGTTCCTGGAAGCCCGGCACCTCAAGGACCGAAACAGCCACAACCTGCTCGAGCGGCCCCGGGACGTTCCGGCCCGGACCGCCGTCGGTGCCATGGCCGTCGCGTTCTACATCGTGCTGACGCTCTCCGGCGCCAACGACGTGATCGCGGACAAGTTCCAGATCAGCCTGAACGCGATGACCTGGGCGGGCCGGATCGGCCTGCTGGTTGTCCCGCCGCTGGCGTACTACGTCACCTACCGGCTCTGCCTGGGTCTGCAGCAGCACGACCGGGAGGTGCTCGCCCACGGCGTGGAGACCGGCATCATCCGGCGCATGCCGGACGGCCGGTTCGTCGAGGTGCACCAGCCGCTCAGCGGGTCCAACGGGCACGCGGACGGTCACGGCCAGCTGGACTACGTCGGCTGGGTCGTGCCCAAGAAGATGAACCGGCTGGGGGCTCTCGGCCCGGCCATCCGGGGCTTCTTCTACCCGATCGAGAAGCCTGTCGAGGCGCCGGTCTCGCCGGGGCACCCGCCGGTCGAGGCTCGACCCGAGCGCGAGGAGGTCGGCAGCGGCGAGAGCCGCCGCTGACCGCCCAGTCACACCGTTACGGGGCGCCCGCCGGATTCCGGCGGGCGCCCCGTCGTATCCGCGCCCCCGCCCCATCCGACCAGGAGTCGGACGACCCTGATCGGAACGGTCGAGCCCGCGCGACGGGCGATCGCAGGAATAACCCCGGTGAGCCGGGTATCCGTGCGGTCCAACGTCTCAAGGGGGGGAAGCATGTTGGGTATCAAACGCCTCGGCCTGTTGGCCGCGCTGGTACTTGTCGGTGTCGCGCCGGCTGCGGCCGCGCAGGCCGCGGCACAGCCGTCAACGCAGGACACCCAGTACCTGCAGGCGGTACACCAGGTCAACCTGTTCGAAATCACCGCTGGTGACCTGGCTCAGCAGAAGGGTCAGGACCAGGGGGTCAAGGACCTGGGCGCGATGCTGAAGACCGACCACACCCAGCTGGACCAGACGGTGCAGCAGACCGCGTCGCAGCTCGGGGTGGAACTGCCGAACGAGCCCAGCGCCGATCAGCAGGCGGTCATCGACAAGCTGAACAACGCCAGCGGTGCGGAGTTCGACCGGCTCTGGGTGACCAGTGAGCTGGCCGGCCACGTCCAGGCCATCCAGGCCACCCAGACGGAGATCTCGCAGGGCTCCGAGCAGTCGGTGGTCCAGTTGGCGCAGACGGCACTGCCGACGCTGCAGACGCACTACGACGAGTTGGTGGCGCTCGCCAACAAGTTGGGCATCCCGGTTCCGCAGACCAGCGCCAGCGGTACGCCCAGCCCGGGCGGCACCGGCACTGAGTCGCCGGCTCCGGGCGGCACCGGCACCGAGTCGCCGGCTCCTGGCGGCGGTACCGGCACCGAGTCGCCGGCTCCGGGCGGCGGCACCACCGAGGTACCGGCTCCCAGCGAGAGCTGACGTAGCCACAGCAGACGGCCGGTCCACCCCACGGGGGTGGGCCGGCCGCCCTGTGCGCCGTGGGGCCGCCACAGGCCCGGAAGGCGGGCGGGTCAGTCGGCGCTGGCCAGGCCGATCGCGAACGTCTCCTCCAGGTCGTGCTGGGAGTACGCCCGGAAGGCGATGTGCGACTCGGTGTTGAGCACGCCCGGGACCTTGGAGATGCTGCCGGCGATGACCTGGGCGATCTGGTCGAACTCGCGGACCCGGACGATGGCGATGAGGTCGACGTGCCCGGCCACCGAGTAGACCTCGCTGACGCCGGGAAGGTTGGCCAGGTTCTCCGCCACCTCGGGGATCGCATCGGTGGCGCAGTCGATCAGCACGATCGCGGTGATCACGGGGCATTTCTCCGTTCGTCGGCGTCGTCGCCCATGCTAGATGTTCCGGCCCGAGACCGGAGGCGGGAGCCGTCGGGGCTCAGCCCTGGGCGAGGCCGGGCACGGTCAGGTCGCTCGCGGCCCGGATAACGTTCCGCAGCCGCTCGCCGGCCCGTACTGTCGCGCCCGGCCACACCACACTGCGGAACACGTCACCGTCCACCCGCGCGCCCGCGCCGACGACCGACTCCACGCAGTGGCCGGTCACCGTCGCGGTCTCCTCGACAAGAGCGCCGCCGGCTGCGGCGTGCAGGTTGGCCGCCAGGTAGTCGGCCGGGGTGCCGGTGTCGAAGAAGGTGCCCGGGTAGGGCACCACCGCCAGGGCGCCCGCCGCCTCGGCCGGGCGCCACACCGCGCGAACCAGGTCCGAGAAGACGACCGGCAGGTCCCGGACCAGCCGCCAGGGCAGCAGCGAGAAGCCGGTGAAGCAGTGCCCGGCGAAGGTGCCCGGCGCCGCCGGGTCCGCTGCGGGCTGGCCGAGCAGGCGTACGGTGTGCCCGTCCCAGCCGTCGAGCAGGGCGGCGACGTCCGGGCCCGGGGGAGCAGCCGGGTCGGCGAGGTACGCGTCGGCGTTGCCGACCAGCACCGGCCGCCCGTCGATCCAGTCCCGCAGGTTGGCCACCCCACCCGCGGTGCCCAGCGGGTCGCCCGGCTCCACCGACAGGTGTGCGCGGTCACCGACGTGCGCCACCACCTGGTCGCCGAGGTAGCAGGCGTTCACCGCGACCCGGTCGGGACCGGTCAGGCCCAGGCCGGTCAGCCGTGCCAACGCCCGATCGAGCAGGGGCACGTTGCCCACCGGGCAGAGCGCCTTGGGCACCCGTTCGGTGAGCGGGCGCAGCCGCGTGCCCTCGCCGGCGGCCAGCACCACCGCGCACAGCTCTGCCGGCAGACCGGCCACGCCGGTCACGGGGTGTCGTCGGGAACCGGTGGCGGGAACTGCCCGGCCAGCGGCCCGATGTCGTAGTAGGCGAGCAGCCGGGCCGTCGGCCAGGTCAGCTTGGGCAGGTCGTCCAGGGGGTGCCAGGCGGCCTCGAAGACCTCCGCGCCGTCGACGGTCAACTCGGTGCTGGACGCCGGTACCTCGGCCTCGAAGACCATGTCCACCCAGCCCTTGGCGTGCACGATCGCGTTCGGCACCGCCGGGCGCAGCCGAGACGGTGGGAGCCGGACGCCGGACTCCTCGAACAGCTCACGGGCCGCGCCCACCACCGGTGCCTCGCCCCGGTTGAGCAGGCCGGCGGGGAGTGACCAACCCTTGCCGGGCGGCTGGCGCAGCATGAGCAACCGACCCGCGCCCGTCGCCTCGGTGTCCCGGAGCAGGGTCACCGCGCCGACTATGTACTTGGGCACGGCCAGCCGGACCAGGCGCCGACGCACCGGCAGGGGCAGCCGGTAGAAGGCCTGGTAGAAGAGGGCCCGACCGGTGGCGCGGGAGCGGGGGATCATGACTCCAGGCTAGTGGTCACGAATGTTCTTCGGACGCGCTGGGGCCGCGAGGTCACTGTCGATGGTCGACCAGGTCGATGAGCTGGCGGACCACGGTGTCCGGTTCGATCACCCGGTCGAAGACCGCGACCAGCAGGGTCTCCAGGTCGGGGTAGCCCAACTCCTCGGAGAGGCGCAGCAGCGGCAGGTCACTGGCGAGGCCCCGGTTGTGCTGGCGCAGCGCGAGCCCGATGGTGGCCCGACCGAGGCGCACCTTGTCGCTGATCGTGATGCCCGGCTCGGTGTGCTCGGCGAACCACCGGTTGATCTGCATCTGCGCGTGCGGTGACTTGACGAAGGTCAGCCACTCCCGCCGGGGGCCGCGCGGCGCCACGCCGGCCTCGAAGCCGTTGTCGCCGTCGTTCTCGGTGAAGATCTCCACCACGTCGCCCTCGTCCAGCTCCGAACTGAGCGGGGCCAGCCGACCGTTGATGCGTGCGGCGAGGCAGTGGTCGCCCCGGTCGTTGCCCAGCTCGTAGGCGAGGTCGACAGGCGTGGCACCGGCCGGCAGCACGACCTGCTGCCCGTCGGCGAAGACCTGGATCTGCCCCTCGGCCAGGTCGCAGCGCAGCGACTCGTAGAACTGTGCCGGGTCGGCGGCGTCCGGCTCCCAGTCGAGCACCCGGCGCAGCCAGTCCAACTGTTCGGCACGGGCCGCGGCGGTGCTGCTGCCGGAGCGGGGGAAGCGGAAGTCGGCGGCGATGCCGTACTCGGCCGAGCGGTGCATCTCCTCGGTGCGGATCAGCACCTCCACCGTGCGGTCCTGGGGGCCGCAGACGCTGGTGTGCAGCGAACGGTAGAGGTTGTTCTTCGGTGAGGCGATGAAGTCCTTGAAACGGCCGGGCACCGGTCGCCAGGTGCCGTGGATCGCGCCCAGCGCGGCGTAACAGTCGGTGGCCGGGCCGTCGACCACCACCACGATGCGGGGCAGGTCGTACGGGGCGGTGTGGCCGCCGGCGATGGTGTCCTTCCAGATCGAGTAGAGGTGCCGGGGGCGGGGGCTCACCTCGGCGTCGACCCGGCTGCGGCGCAACGCCACCCGGGCCCGGGTGACCACCGAGTCGAGGTACGAATCCCAGCCCGGGCGATCGTGCACGTGCCGGGCCAGCCGGGCGTGCTCGTCAGGCTCGAGGTGCAGCAGCACCACGTCGTCCAGCTCGCGTTTGAGGGTCTGGATGCCCAGCCGGTCACAGAGCGGGACCAGCACCTCCTGGGTCTTGCGGGCGATCCGTTCCCGCGACGACGCGGAGCGCACCCCGAGCGTCCGCATGTTGTGCAGCCGGTCGGCCAGCTTGATGATCAGCACCCGGACGTCCTTGGCGGCCGCGACGATCATCTTGCGGACCGTCTCCGCCTCGGCGGCCTTGCCGTAGAACGCCTTGTCGAACTTGGTCACCCCGTCGACCAGGTGGGCCACCTCGCCGCCGAAGTCCTCGGAGAGCGCCTGGAGGGTGTAGCGGGTGTCCTCCACGGTGTCGTGCAGCAGTGCGGCGACCAGAGTGGTGGTGTCCATCCCCAGCTCGGCGCAGATCTGCGCCACCGCGAGGGGATGGGTGATGTACGGTTCCCCGCTCTTGCGGAACTGCCCGCGGTGCATGTTCTCCGCGATCGTGTAGGCACGGCGCAGCACCGCGGGGTCGGTGCCGGCGTGGATGCCCCGGTGGGTGCGGACCAGCTGGGTGACCGGGTCCGAGTCGGTGGTCGGCCAGCTGAGCAGCGACCGCAGCCGGCGGGCGAGCGGCAGCTCACCCGGCTGTGTCGGCAGGGCGCCCCCCAGGGCGGCGCCGTGTCCGGCGTCGACGTCCACGAGGGACACCTCCTCACCCCGGCTCCGCACCGCCGGAACCCGGCGGGGGAGCAGGCCCACGAATCGGGCAGGACTGCACTTCTCTAACAGCCTAAGCGAGTCGACGTAGTCCGATCGGTCAGTTGGTCATGAGCGTTCGGTCGAGAGTTGGTGGGACGCGCCGCCCTCGGCCTTCGCCAGCAGGTCACGGAACCGGCCCGCGCCAGTCGCCGGAGAGGACCAACCGGAGGACATCTCGACGAGTCGGGTCTCCGGTCGCTCCAACCAGGACAGGATCCGCTCGGACTCCTCGGCGGTGGCGGCCGGCACCGGACCGTGCCCGCCCGACACGGTCTCGGCAGTGGCCCGGATCGTGGTCAACGTGGGACGCGGGTGCACGCCCGGCGGGGACACCCCCGCGCCGGCCAGTCGGCCGTGCCGGACCAGCGCCAACTCCCAGCCGCCCCGGGCGGCCGGCCGGGCCGCGGCCAACTCGACGATCCCGGTCAGCGCGGCCAGCCGCTGCATCCGCACTGTGGCCCGCAGCACGGCGGCCAGCCGGGACCGCACCACGGCGGCCTCCTCGTAGCGCTGGTCGCGGGAGAGCACATCGATCCGCGCGAGCAGCGCGTCCACCACCGGCTGGGGGTCGCTGGCCGTCGCGGTGCGGAAGGGCGCGGCGGCGCTGTCGTCGTACTCCTCGGGGGTGATCTTGTGTTCGCAGGGCGCCGGGCAGCGACCCAGCTCGGCCAGCGCGCAGGCTGGCGTGACGGTGCGCAGCGAGAGCCGGTGCGTGCACTGGCGCAGTGGCACCGCGTCGTGGAAACCGGCGGCGGCCAGCTCGGCGGCCCGTCGGGACGTGAACGGGCCGAGGTACGCGGTGTCGGTGGGGGAGAGGTCGCGGACGATCGACAGCCGAGGGTACGGGCCGTCGGTCAGCTTGAGCCAGACCATTCGTTCCGGGTATTTGGACCGGCGGTTGTACGGCGGGGCGTGCGCGGCGATCAACCGCAGCTCACGGACCTCCGCCTCCAACGAGTGGGCGCATTCCACCGCCTCGACCCGCTCGGCCGCGCCCAGCATCTCGGAGATCCGGGCGCGCTTCTCGCCGGCGGTGAAGTAGCTGCGCACCCGGGTGGCGATGTCGACCGAGGTGCCCACGTAGAGCGGCCGATCGTCGGCGGCCCGGAAGATGTACACCCCCGGGACCTTGGGCAACCCCTCGGCCAGGTGCCGTTTGCGGCGCTGGGTCGGGGTGACCGCGCGGGCGAACTCGATGGCGTCGCCGATCGTGTCCACCCGGTGCCCGCCGAGTCGACCGATCAGCCCGTGCAGCACGTCGACGGTGGCCTTCGCGTCGTCCAGCGCCCGGTGGGTGGGCTGGGTGGCGGTGCGGAAGTAGGCGGCCAGGGTGCCCAGCTTGCGGTTGGGCACCTCGTCGCGGGTCAGCACCCGGCGGGCGAGCGCCGCCGTGTCCAGGACCCGGGGGTTGGGCCAGCGGTAGCCGTGCCTGGCGCAGGCGGCCTTGAGGAAGCCCACGTCGTACGGGGCGTTGTGGGCCACCAGCACTGCGTCGTCGATGAACTCCAGGAAGCTCGGCAGCACCTGCTCGATCGGCGGCGCCGGCACCAGCATGGCCTGGGTGATGCCGGTCAGCACGGTGATGAACGGCGGAATCGGCTGGCCGGGGTTGACCAGGGTCGCCAGCACCCCCAACTGCTCGCCACCGCGCACCTTGACCGCGCCGATCTCGGTGATGCCGCCGCCGTCCGGCGCGCCGCCGGTGGTCTCCAGGTCGACCACCACGAACGTCGTCGCGTAGAGCGGCAGCGCCGGATCCACCCCGCCCACCGCCGGGTCGAGACCGGCCAGTGACTCCTGGACGTACTCCGCCTGTGCCATCGACGGCACGCTAACGCCCCGGTCCGACACTCCCGTCGCAGCCGTCCCATCCGTCACCATGGGGCTAGGATGAGAGATCGGCTCACTCACCGGGCGGTGGGCCCGGTCGCGGTGGGAGACTTGCCACATGCCCCTCACCGAGCCGTACGACGACCACCTCCCGCAGGAGGACCCGGTCGCGCTCGACGGTGCTGTGGGCAACCCGGACGACAACGTAGTCAACGACACACCGGGCGCATCGGACCCGACGACGGGCGACGGCCCCGCTTCCGAGCCGGAGCCGACCCTGCCCGAGCCGGTCCGGCAGCGGATCGTGACGCTGACCGCCGCGGTGCTGCCCACCCTCCCCACCGACGAGGTCCCGGTGCCGTTGCGCCGGGTGGCCAAGTTCGCCCCCAACCGACGCGCCCGGCTCGGCGCGCCAGTCATCGCCGCCCAGCTCACCGCCGACCCGCTGTTCCGGCAGCGGGTCACCGCGCGGGTCCTGACCGACGCCGGTGACCTCGGCGCGGCGGTGGTCGAGGGCACCGCGCCGGCCGCCGCCGACCCGGTCGAGGTGGCCGCGCTGGCCTACCTGGCCCGGCCCCGCGGCTGGCGGGAGCTGATCGACGCCAGCGGCGCGGCCGTGCGCGCCGAGGCGGACAGCGCCGTCGTCGCCGAGTTGGTCCGCGAGGCCGAGCAGCGGGCCACCCGGGCCGAGCACGACCGCGCGGTGGCCCGGGTCGAGGCCGAAAAGCTCCGCGACGAGCTGGCCCGCGTCCGCGAGGAGCTGGGTCAGCTCCGCGAGGAGTCTCGACAGGTGGCCCGCACCCTGCGGGAGACCCAGGCCCGCGAGCGGAAGGCCACCGAGCTGCTGGCCACCGAGCGCGGCCGGGCCGCCCGCGCCAGCGCCGACGTGGACGCCGAACTCCGCCGCGCCCGGGCCCGGCTGGCCGAGGCCGAGGCCGCCGCCGGGGTGGCCCGGGCCAGCGCCAAGGAGGCCCGCTCGGTCGACGACGCCCGGCTCTGGCTGCTCCTGGAGACCATCGGCCAGGCCGCCGTCGGGCTGCGCCGGGAGCTGGCGCTCGACCCGGTGGACAAACTCCCCGCCGACTTCGTCGCCGACGCGTTCGCCGAGCAGCCGGGCACCGCCCCGGCCGGCCCCGCCGCCCGTGCCCGCGACACCGACGACCCGGCCCGGCTCGACCAACTGCTCGCCCTGCCCCGGGCGCACCTAGTGGTGGACGGCTACAACGTCACCAAGCGTGGCTTCGGCGAGATGTCCCTGGAGCAGCAGCGCAAACGCCTGATCACCGGGCTGGGCGGGATCGCCGCGCAGACCGGCGACGAGGTCACAGTGGTCTTCGACGGCGCCGAGCGGATGCACGGGCTGCCGCCCGCGCCGCGCGGCGTACGGGTGCTCTTCTCCCGCAAGGGTGAGACCGCCGACGAGCTGATCCGGCGACTGGTCCGTGCCGAGCCGGCGGGCCGGCCGGTGGTCGTGGTCTCGTCGGACCGCGAGGTCGCCGACGGAGTACGCCGGCACGGCGCTTACCCGCTGGGCGCGGACTCGCTGCTACGGCGGCTCGCCCGCTCCTGACCGCGGCGGGCCGACACGTCGGCGGGCCGGGTCCCGGCGAGCCCGGCCGGCGCGCCACACGTCGAACTGTGTCTCAACCTGTCCCACCCCGGCGCTAGCATCGCCGCGACCGCCGAGGGATGGGAGTCGTCATGGCACAGGACGACGTCAAGGTCTTCGTCGACCGGGACCTGCGGGGTGCCCGTTTCAACAGGTCGACGCTGGCCGGTGCGGTGATGCGCGGCGTCGATGTGGATGGCCTGGACATCGACGCGCCGTGGCTGGCCGAGGGCACGTTCCTGATCAACGGCGTCGATGTCGTGCCGCTGGTCGAGGCCGAACTCAACCGACGGTTCCCCGGGCGTGAGCTCAGGCAGGCCAACAACCCGGACGACCTCCGGGCGGGGTGGGCCGCGCTCGAACGGGCCTGGGCGGCGGCGGTCGACCGGGCCGCGTCCATGCCCGAGGGTGCGGTCGACGTCTCGATCGACGGGGAGTGGTCGTTCGCGCAGACGCTGCGCCATCTCGCGTTCGCCGCCGACGCATGGTTGGGCAAGGCAGTCCTGCGCCTGCCGCGGCCGTTCCATCCGCTGGGTCAGTGGCACGTCGAGTACGAGACCGACGGCTTCGACATGTCGGTCTTCGCTACGGAGCAACCGACCTTCGACGCGGTCCTCCAGGCGCGGGCCGAGCGGCAGGCCATGGTGCGCGAATTCCTGGCGACCGTCACGCCGGAGCTGCTTGCCGAGTCTCGGCCGAGCGCCTGGTGGCCCGAGCACATCGTGTCCGTCCTGCACTGCCTCCACGTGATCTTCCAGGAGGAGTGGCAGCACCTCCGCTACGCACTGCGTGACCTCGACGCGCAGGGCTGAGACCTTGCCCCAACGACCGGTCGGGCGCTCGGGACGCTGCCAGTCAGCTGGTCGGTAGTCGCCGGGCCAGCTCACGACGCAGTGCGTCGGGGCCCGGCGTCATCCAGGCGAGCCGGACGACCAACTCGTAGGGGCCGCGTCCGGGAGTCGACCACTGGCCGGGTCGCATGGGGGGCCGCGTCTGCTGCGGGTCGAGTGGCATGACCACCAGCCGCGGATCCAGGCGGCCTCGAACCTGGGCGCTGGCCATGTTTGACGCCCCTCCGTCGCTCGATCGGCATGAGTTCCGTGATGTCGGGCGTTCCGAAAGGGTGGGATACCCCGATATCGCTGATGTGGAGTGGATCTAGCCCTGAAACGGACGGTCGGACGGGGTTCCTGTCGTACCCGGTGTTTAGTGTCGATGTCACCGACGGTGCCCGGCCGGCGACGAAAGGGCGTCGCTGTGCACCGAGAGCCGATCAGGAGGCACGATGCTCATCGACTGCGACGGGTGCGCGAAGCGGGCCGACGGCTGTTCCGGCTGCCCGCTGACCGCCCTGTTCGACGAGACGTCCCCGGCGGCCGGGTTGGTCGCCGCCGAGGTCGAGGCCATCGAGGTGCTCGCTCGGGCCGGCTTCCACGTGGAGGTGCTGGCCGCGCCCGCGCGCCCGGAGGCGGCTCGCCGTCGCGCCACCCGCCGCGTCGCCTGAGCGCGACACCGCGCCCGGAACCGGGCTTCTCGCGGGCCATAGGATGAGCGGTCACGGCGGGAGGAGCGGCGCGATGAACGGGGAACAACTGGTGGTGACGCGGTGACCACGCGCGGCTGGGCGCTGCTGACCCTGGCCGGGCTGACCATCGCGCTGGTCGTGCTGGCCGCGCTGCTCATCCCGTGGCACCGCCCGCCGGCACCCCGGGCCGACCAGCTCGCCGCGCTGGGTGACCTGCCGGCCGAGCAGGTGGCCAAGGGGCGGGAGTTCCGGGCCGCGCTGCGTCCCGGCGGCTATGCCGCGCTCGCCGTAGGGCTGCTGATCGCCCTCGCGCTCGGGTTGACCCCGCTGGGCAGTCGCCTGGTCGAGCTGGTGGGCCGGCCGTTCGGTGGGCACTGGGCAGCGCAGGCTGTGCTCGGCGGGCTTGCGGTGGTGCTCGTCGCCGACCTGGTGACGCTCCCGTTCGCCGCCTGGCGGCAGAGCGTGCTCACCCGCTACGGGTTGAGCACCAACGGCTGGAGTGGCTGGGCGGTCGACCTGCTCAAGTCGTACGCCGTCAGCGCGGTGATCGGTGCGGTGGCGCTGTTCGGCTTCTACGCGGTCATCCGGCTCGCGCCACGCTGGTGGTGGGCGTTCGGTGCGGCCGGCGCCGCGGTGCTGGTGGTGCTGCTGTCGTTCGTGCTGCCGGTGCTGGTGGAGCCGGTCTTCAACCGGTTCACCCCGATGGAGCAGGGCCCGTTGCGCACCGAGCTGATGAGCATGGCCGCCCGCGACGGGGTGCCGGTGCGGGACGTGCTGGTCGCCGATGCCTCCCGTCGCACCAGGGCGGTCAACGCGTACGTCTCCGGTCTCGGCCCGACCCGACGGGTGGTCGTCTACGACACGCTGCTGCGCGAGGCGACCCCGGCCGAGGTGACCGCCGTCGTGGCGCACGAGTTGGGTCACGCGAAGGACTCCGACGTGGCGGCCGGCACGCTGACCGGTGCGCTGGGCGCCGCAGGCGCCGTGGTGGCGCTCTACCTGCTCGGCTCGTGGGGGCCACTGCTGCGGCTGGCCGGTGTCGACTCGGTGGCCCAACCGCGCGCGTTCCCGCTGTTGGTCGCCCTGGTCACGGTGGCCGGGCTGGTTGCCGCTCCGGTCCAGGCGCTGATGTCCCGACGGGTGGAGGCGCGGGCCGACGCGCACGCGCTCGCGCTCACCAACGACCCGGAGTCCTTCGAGTCGATGCAGCGCCGGCTCGGCTCGGTCAACCTCGGCGACCCCGACCCGCCCCGCTGGGAATACCTCTATTCGGCCTCACATCCGTCCACGGTGGAGCGGATGGCCGCCGCCCGCGCGTACGCCCGGGAGGCCGGCCGATGAGCCGTACCCTGCTGATCACCAATGACTTCCCGCCCCGCCCGGGTGGGATCCAGTCGTTCGTGCACAACCTCGCGGTCCGTCAACCGGCCGGCTCGGTGGTCGTCTACGCGTCGAGCTGGCGCGGGGCCGCGAAGTTCGACGCCGACCAGCCGTTCGAGGTGATCCGGGAGCGCACCCGGGTGTTGCTGCCCACCCCGCTGATCGCCCGCAGGGCGGCCCGGTTGGCTCGGGCGTACGACTGCGACACGGTGTGGTTCGGTGCGGCGGCCCCGTTGGGCCTGCTCGCGGCCGGCCTGCGGCGGCGCGCCGGCATCCGCCGGGTGGTGGCGCAGACCCACGGCCACGAGATCGGTTGGGCAGCGGTGCCGGCCGCCCGGCCGGCTCTGCGGCGCATCGGTCGGGGTGTGGACGTGACCACCTATCTCGGCGAGTACACCCGCAGCCGGTTGGCCCGGGTGCTGGACGGGGTGACCGACCTGCGCCGTCTCGCGCCCGGGGTCGACGTGGACACCTACCACCCGAGCGTGGACGGTGAACAGGTCCGGGCCCGGCTCGGGTTGACCGACCGGCCGGTGGTCGTCTGTGTGTCCCGGCTGGTGCCGCGCAAGGGTCAGGACACCCTGATCCGGGCCCTGCCGGAGATCCGCCGCCGGGTGCCCGACGCGGCGCTGCTGATCGTCGGTGGCGGGCCGTACCGGGCGACCCTGGAGAAGCTGGCCCGCCAGACCGGTGTGGAACGGGATGTGGTGTTCACCGGCACGGTGCCGTCGGTCGAGTTGCCGGCGCACTACGCGGCCGGCGACGTCTACGCGATGCCGTGCCGTACCCGCAACCGTGGCCTGGACGTCGAAGGGCTGGGCATCGTCTACCTGGAGGCGTCCGCGGCCGGCCTGCCGGTGGTGGCCGGTGACTCCGGAGGCGCACCGGACGCGGTCCGGGAGGGGGAGACCGGCTACGTCGTGCGCGGTCGGGACGTCGCCCAGCTCGCCGACCGGGTCGCCCGGCTGCTCGCCGACCGGGACCTGGCCCGTCAGCTGGGCGCGGCCGGCCGGGCGTGGGTGGAACGGGAGTGGCGCTGGGAGGCGCAGGCGGAACGCATGGCGGCACTGCTCGCCGGCTGATCGTCGCACGCGTTCAGCTCTCCCGGGTGGGCGCGTAGCGGGGCACGTACTCCTGGCCGGTGAGCTGCTGGATCGCCGCCATCACCTCGTCGGTGACCGTTCGGATGTCACGCGGCCCGTTGATCCGCCCGGCGACCGGGATCGGCGGGCCGAACCGCAGGGTGATCGGGTGTCGACGGGGCAGCCGCGCGTCGACCGGCAGCACCTCGGCGGTGCCGAGCACGCCGACCGGGATGATCGGCACTCCGGCGTCGCGGGCCAGCCGGGTCATCCCGACCCGGCCCCGGTAGAGCCGCCCGTCCGGGGAGCGGGTGCCCTCCGGGTAGACGGCGACCAGGCCGCCGGCGCGCAGCACCGGGACGGCAGCGTCGAGGGCGCGCAGGGCGGCCCGGCCGTCGGAGCGGTCGACCGGGATGGCGCCCATGCCGGCAACGATCCGCCGGTTGAGCCAGCCGCCCGGACCCCGGCCGTTGAAGTACTCGACCTTCGCCCAGAAGGTGACGTGTCGGGGCGTCGAGGT
The DNA here is from genome assembly GCF_044455385.1 of Micromonospora sp. NPDC051227. Classification (NCBI taxonomy): domain Bacteria; kingdom Bacillati; phylum Actinomycetota; class Actinomycetes; order Micromonosporales; family Micromonosporaceae; genus Micromonospora; species Micromonospora sp. NPDC051227. The sequence continues at coordinate 154,783 of NZ_JBITET010000011.1, read as the reverse complement.
GACGAGAAACAACTCGTCGGCTACGGACAGGTGATTGCCGGCGAGGATCGCCCCGCCGTGGCGGGGCAGATGCTCCAGCCCTTCCACCCGGGGCTGCCAGCCAAACCGCAGCACGGTGCCGACGGTCAGCTTGGTGACGTCGTACAGCAGGGGCACGTGTCCTCCGAGGTCGGGTTTCAGGCGGGCGCCGGGCCGAGGTGGGCGTCCAAGGCGGCGCGCAGCAGGGCGTCGTCGTCGGCGGCGCCGGTGGCCAGCGGCAGGCTGCCCCAGGCCCAGAGTTGGGCGATGCCGTGCAGGTTCGCCCAGAGCGCGCCGGCCAGCACCGCCGCGGGCGCGTCGGTGGGCCGGCGCGCCTGCGCCACCAGGTCGGCCAGCACGGCGAACAGCGGCAGGCTCGTCTCGCGTAGCCGAAGTCGGCCGCTGTCCAGCAGGTCGTGGCGGAACATCAGCTCGAACATGCCGCGGTGGGCCGCCGCGAAGTCCAGGTACGTCCGGGCCAACGCTGTCAATCGGGTACGCGGGTCCGGATCGACGTCGCGCAACGTTCGCTCGACCCGGGCGGTGAGGTCGGCGAAGCCCTCCCGGGCGATGGCGGAGAGCAGGTCGACGTGGGTGGGAAAGTAGCGGCGCGGTGCGCCGTGCGAGACCCCGGCACGCCGGGCGATCTCCCGCAGCGACACCGCCGACTGGCCCTCGCGCAGCACCAGGTCCACCCCGGTGGCTACCAGTCGCGCCCGCAGCCCCGTCTCGTCCGCGTCCATGGACACTGTTTACCAGTGCGTCGTAGACGGTGTCTACTTTCGGCGCGAGGTCTCTCCGGCCGCAATCTGCCGCTCGCCAGCCGCCGCGTCGTCCAGCCCGCTCGTCCCGCTCGTCCACCTCGTGGAGGGGGTTGCTCAACCGCCGATCACGTGTCGCGGCATGCCGGGCACGCCAGGATCAGCGTGATGCCTGTGCGTCATCAAGATGCCGCACAGGCATCACGCTCGACGGACAGACCCGACCCAGGCTCATCCCGTTGCCGCCGTTGCCGCCGTTGCCGGTGGTCGGGGTGCCGATTGACCGGCGCGGGCGGGCGCCGAAGGCCGGACTGCGTGTGCCGGGGCGGATGTGCCGGGAGTGCAGCGGGGTCGGCGTCTGACCGCGGCCGGGCGCAGGCGCTTCCGGGGGCGTGTGGACGGGCCGGGCGCAGGCGCTTCCGGGGGCGTGTGGACGGGCCGGGGTGTGAAGCGGGTCAGGGTGGGTGGTCGGGCCGGGGAGGTTCAGCGGATGCGGGCCAGGATGCGATCGGCGGGGGCCGGGCGGCCGAAGTGCCAGCCCTGGGCTGCGTCGCAGCCGATCGCCCGTAGCCGCTCGGCCTGCCCGGCGGTCTCCACCCCTTCGGCGGTGACGGTCAGGTCCAGCGCGTGCGCCAGCGAGACCAGGGAGGCGAGGATCCGCTCGTCGGTGCGGCCGACGGACGGCGAGCGTAGGCCGGCCACGAACTCCCCGGCCACCTTCAGTTCGGTCACCGGCAGGTCCCGCAGGTACGCCAGGTTGCTGTAGCCGGTGCCGAAGTCGTCGATGGCGATGCGCACCCCGAGGTCGGCAAGGACCCGCAGGGCGCGGACCGGCTCCTCGGCGGTGCTCATCATCGTGCTCTCGGTGATCTCCAGTTGGAGCCGCTCCGGTGGCAGGCCGGTCTGCCGCAGCAGCGCACGGACCTCCTGCACCAACCCGGGCCGGTGCACCTGCCGTACCGCAAGGTTGACGCTGACGAAGGGCGCGGCGGCACCCCCGGCCGACCAGGCCTCGGCCTCGCGGCACGCCTCGGCCAACACCCAACCGCCCAGCTGGACGATCAGGCCGGTCTCCTCGGCCAACCCGATGAAGCTGTCCGGGCGCAGCACCCCCAACTCGGGGTGCCGCCAGCGGACCAGCGCCTCCACGCCGACCAGGCTGCCGTCGCGTAGTGAGGTCAGCGGCTGGTAGTCGAGGTAGAACTCGCCCCGCTCCAACGCCGCCGGGATGGCCGCGGAGAGCGCGTAGCGGGCCAGTTCACGTTGGTTGCGTTCGGCGTCGTAGAGCGACCAGCGCGCCCCACCGGCGGACTTCGCCCAGTGCAGTGTGCTGTCGGCGGCCCGCATCAGGTCCGTGGGGTTGGCCCCGGCCACCTGGCGCTCGACGATGCCGATGCTCGCCGAGATCTGCAGCTCGTGCCCGTCGACCAGGGCCGGTGTGCGTACCGCGGCGAGCGCGGTCTCGGCCACCGCCACCATGTCGTCGGTGCCGGCGGTGTGTTCCACAAGGATGACGAACTCGTCGCCGCCGAGCCGGGCCACCAGGTGCTCACCCATGGCCTTGCGCAGCCGCTCGGCCACCGTGGCCAGCAGCAGGTCACCGATCTGGTGCCCCAGCGTGTCGTTGACCACCTTGAAGCGGTCCAGGTCCAGGAAGCACACCCCGACCCGCTGCGCGCCCCGGCCCGGCTCGTTGAGCGCCGCGGCGAGCCGCTCGGTGAACAGCGTCCGGTTGGGCAGGCCGGTGAGCGGGTCGTGGGTGGCCTGATGCCGGAACCGGGCCTCGCTGGCCCGCAGCGCCCGCTCGGCCTGGGTGCGGGCCCGCATGGCGGCGCGGCGTATCGACTCCTGCTCGTCGAGCGTCCGGTCGCGCAGCGCGCGGGCGTAGCCGGTGGCCACGGCCGCCAGCAGCCGGGCCATCCGGTCCTCGACGTCCTCGGCCACCAAGCCCAGGTCGCGCACCAGGCGGAGCTGGATGACCTCGACGGTACGACCCAGCCCCTCGGCGGAAGCGATGTGCGCGGCGACCAACTCGGCGCCGACCCGGTGCCCGGCACGCAGGTCGAACGGCTCGGTGAGCAACGCCCCGGCCAGTTGCCCGGTGAGCCGGTCCAGCAGGGACTCCAACTGGGCCTGGGTCATCGGTAGGTAGCTGGTGCCGGAGACCGCCTTCGCCCAGGCCCGGGCGAACGTCCCCGGGCAGGGGGTCGCCCCGGGCGACTCAGTCACCGAGGCGCCCGACGCCGCCCATGAAGACCGCGCGCTCGGCGTCCTCCGCGCTCTCCGGAGTGTCCGGTCGCCACTCGGGTACCCAGACGACGCCGGGGTCGAGCAGCTCGAAGCCGTCGAAGAGCGCGGTCAGCTCGGCACGGCTGCGCACCCACAGCGGGTTGTCGGTGCGCCGGTAGACCCGCTCCGCCTCGGCGCGTTCGTCCTCGCTGCGCCCGTCGTCGCTGGCCTGTGACAGCACCAGGTAGCTGCCGGGCGCCAACGCGTCCCGCAGCGTCCCCAGTAGCTCCGCCGGCCGGTCGTCGTCGGAGACGAAGTGCAGGACGGCCACGACCATCACGGCCACCGGTTGGCTCAGGTCGAGCAGCCTGCGGACGTCCGGATGGGCCAGGATCGCCTCCGGGTTACGCAGGTCCTCCTGCACCACCGCGGCCTGCTCGTTGCCGGCGAGGATCTCGCGGCTGTGCGCCACCGCCACCGGGTCGACGTCCACATAGACCACTCGCGACTGCGGGTCGAGCTGCTGGGCGATCTCGTGCACGTTGCCGACGGTCGGGATGCCCGAACCGATGTCCAGGAATTGCCGGATCCCGGCGTCGGCGAGGTGGTGCACGGCCCGGCGCAGGAACGCCCGGTTGGCCTGGGCCATCAACGGCGCCTCGGGCACCGCGGCGACCATCGCCTGCGCCGCGGCCCGGTCGGCGGCGAAGTTGTGTGAGCCGCCGAGGTAGTAGTCGTACATCCGCGCGACGCTCGGGCGCTCGATGTCGATGGTGTCGGGTGCCCAGTCCGGCCGCTGCATGCGTTTCACCCCTCGAATCCGCGACGCGAGCATCGTCGCCCGCGCGGGTATTGTGCACCCGCCACGCACGCCAGACCATAGCGCGCCGAAGGTTGCCCGCCGACGTCGGTCGATGCGCGACGGTCCGCGCCGGGGAGAAGCTGGCGCGGACCGTCGGTCGCGTCGTCCCGCTCGACGAGCGGGGGGCGGGTCAGAACTTCGGCGCGTCCGGTGCCTCGAGCAGGCCCAGCCGGAGCGCGGTCATCAGGGCCTGAGCCCGGTTGGCCGCGCCGAGCTTCTCGTAGAGCTTCGAGATGTGCGTCTTCGCCGTGGACTCGCTGACGAACAGCTGCTTGGCGATGCCCGCCACGCTCATCCCGTCGGCGAGCAGCCGCAGCACCTGCCCCTCCCGGGGAGACAACTGCGGGCCGGACGGGGCGAGCCGGCGCTTCATCGCCTCGGCAAGGTCGGCCGCGGTGAACGCGCTGGGGGAGGAGGCGGCGTGCCGTGCGGCTGCCACCACCTCGTCGGCCGGGGCGGTCTTCGGCACGAAGGCGCTCGCGCCGGCCTCCAGGGCGCCGAAGAGCTGGTCGTCGCCGGCGTACATGGTCAGCACCACGATGCCCATCGACGCGCTGGACTTACGCAGCGCTCGGGTGGCCTCCAGGCCGCTGCCGTCGGGCAGCCGCAGATCCATGATCACCACGTCCGGCTGCAAGGCGCCGGCCTGGCGTACCCCCTCCGCCGCCGTGGCCGCCTCACCGACGACCTCGAACTGGCGGTCGCGCTCGAAGGCGTGCCGCAAACCCTTGCGAATCAGGTCATGATCGTCGACAAGGAGGACCTTGGTACGGGTGGCCGGTATCGGACTTGTGGTCATCCTCGGGTTACTCCCCTTCTGGTGCTGCGCTGCCGCGCACGTTATCGCGCCGGGCCGAGGTGCCGAGAACCACCGCCACGGTCGTGCCGCTGGGTTGCCGCGGCCTGATCTCCAACCGGCCCCGGATACGTTCCGCCCTCTCGGCCATGATCGCAAGACCGTACCGCCCGTCCGGGCGCTGGTCAGCTATCCCGTGACCGTCATCCGACACTTCTATTTGCGCGTACGGGGGGTCCACCTCACACGTGACCCACAAATTCGACGCCCCAGCGTGCTTGCGCGCGTTGGTCACCGCCTCCTGCGCGATGCGCAGCAACTCGGCCTCGGTGGCGGCCGGCAACCTGGCGGTGGACTCGTCCAGCGAGAGGTGCACCCGCAGCCCGCCGGACGCACCCACGGTGCGCGCGTACTCGGCGATCGCCGCGGCCAACCCACCCTGCCGGTCCACCTCGCTGCGCAGCTCGAAGAGGCTCAGCCGCAACTCCTGGATCACCCGGGTCACCTCGCCACGCAGCGTACGCAGGGCCTCGGCGGTCTCGTCGGCGTCGTCGAAGACGGTGGCCAGGGCGTTGTCGATGCCGTAGCCGACCATCACCAGCTCCTGGGCCACCCCGTCGTGGATCTCCCGGGCCAGCCGCTGCCGCTCCTCGTTGGTGGCCAGCGAGCGCACCTCGTCGAAGAGCAGCGCCGCCTCCAGTCGCAGCGCGGCCGGGCGGGTCAGCGCGGTCACCCGGGATACCACCGGCGGCGGGTACGAGTGCGCGGCGTCGGCCTCCAGCACCACCAGCCCCACCGTGCGCACCCCGGCGACCAGCGGAATGATCAGCGCGGACACGTCGCCGCCGCGGTGCGAGCGGGACTGCGACCGGGCGGCCGTGGTGGCCTGCTGGGTGGCCCAGGCGTCGGCGATCGCCGAGTCCGCGTCCAGCGTCGTCTCCCAGTCCACCCGGTCGACGCCGGCCTGGGCGAGCACCACGAGGCGACCTCCGCCGCTGGCCGACAGCACCGCGCCCCGGTCCGCGCGGGCCACCGTGCGCAGCTCCTCCAGCAGGTGCTCGGAGATGCCGCCCGGGTCCAGGGTCGCCCCGGGCAGCTGCCGGGCCACCGTCCGCAGCTGGGTCAGGAGCCGGGTGGCCTCGGCGTACGGCTGGGGTTTGCCCTCACCGCGGACCGCCATCACCCGGTGCAGCGTGCCGGCGGCGTAGAGCCCCAGCGCCGCGAGGATCAGCCACTGCGCGCAGACCGCGAGGTAACCCAGCTGGCCGAGCTGGAGACCACCGTCGATCCGGGTCAGCGCGCCGCTGAGCAGCAGGGTGGCGGCGGTGACCACGAGCAGCCCGGCACCCTCCGGGAAGCGGCGGCGCAGCGCGGTGACGGTCACCGGGACCGCCAGGTAGGGCAGCACCGCCGACGCGCCCAGGCCGTCGACAGTGCCGCCGATGGACGCCACCGCGGCGACGTGGCTCGCGGCCAGCCCCAGCACCACCACCTCGGCCACCCGGCTCAGCGGGCCGACCAGCCGGTGCTGCGGTGCCAGCAGCGACGGCAGCCCGGCCACCGCCAGCAGCGCGATCCACCACAGCTGGGTGACGTCGCGGGTGGCGAACAGGGTCAGGATGGCGATCAGCGCCAGCATCACCACGCGGGCGGCCGCGGCGAGGGGATGCGGGTGCGGGGCGGTGGCTGTGGATGCGGGCACGTGACGGATGGTAGTCAGCCTCGGTAGATATCGGCGATCTCCGCCGCGTACGTCTTGTGGACAACCTGACGCTTGACCTTGAGCGACGGGGTCAGCTCGCCGGTCGCCTCGGTGAAGTCGTGGGGCAGGACCCGGAACACCTTGATCGCCTCGGCCTTCGATACGGCCTGGTTCGCGGCGTCGATCGCGGCCTGGATCTCCGTGCGGAGGCCCTCGTGCTCGCGCAGCTGCTCGACAGGGGTGTCGAGGGGCATCCCGGCGTTCTCCAGCCAGGTCGGCAGCGCCTCCTCGTCGACGGTGACCAGTGCCGCGATGAACGGTTTGGCGTCACCGACCACGACACACTGGCTGATCAACGGGTGCGCCCGGACCAGGTCCTCCAGCACCGCCGGGGCGACGTTCTTGCCGCCGGCGGTGACGATCAGCTCCTTCTTGCGGCCGGTGATGCTCAGGTAGCCGTCGGAGTCGAGCTGGCCCAGGTCGCCGGTGCGGAACCAGCCGTCGGCGCTGATCGTCTCGGCCGTCGCTGTCTCGTTGCGCCAGTAACCCTGGAAGATCAGCTCGCCGGAGATCAGGATCTCGCCGTCGTCCTCGATCCGCACTGTCACGCCGGGCAGCGGACGGCCGACGCTGCCCATCCGGGTGCCGCTGGGCAGGTTCGCGGCGGCGGCGGGCGAGGTCTCGGTGAGGCCGTAACCCTCCAGGACCGTCACGCCGACGCCCCGGAAGAAGTGGCCGAGCCGGGCGCCGAGTGGCGCGCCGCCGGAGATCGCGTCCCGGCACCGTCCGCCGAGCGCGGCGCGCAGCTTGCGGTAGACCAGCCGGTCGAAGACCACGTGCTGCGCGCGAAGCGCCAGGCCCGGGCCACCCGGGGTCTCCAGCGCCTCGCTGTACGCGATGGCGACCTGCTCGGCGCGGGCGAAGATGCCGCCCTTGCCGTCCGCCTCGGCCTTCTGCTTGGCGGCGTTGTAGACCTTCTCGAACACCCGGGGTACGGAGAGCACGAAGGTCGGCCGGAACGCTTGTAGCTCGGCGACCAGGTTCTTGGTGTCGGCGCAGTGCGCCATGGTGGCTCGCGCCTGCACGACGCCGATCTGGATGAGTCGGGCGAAGGCGTGCGCCAGCGGGAGGAAGAGCAGGGTGCTCGCGCCGGCGTTGAACAGGTTCGGCAGCACCGGCACCGCGTTGGCGATGTTGGCGTACATGTTGCGGTGGGTGAGCACGCAGCCCTTGGGTCGGCCGGTGGTGCCGCTGGTGTAGATGATGGTGGCCAGGTCGCCGGCGCGGACTGCCTTGCGCCGCCGCTCGACCTCGGCCAGCTCGACCGTGGCGCCGGTGGTGACCAGCTCGTCGACCCCGCCGCTGTCGATCTGCCAGACCTGGCCCAGCTCGGGCAGCCGGTGCCGGACACCGGCGATCAGGGCGGCGTGCGCCTCGCTCTCCACCACGACGGCGACCGCGTTGGAGTCCTCGAGGATCCACGCGGCCTGCTCGGCGCTGGACGTCTCGTAGATCGGCACGGTCACCGCGCCGACGGCCCAGATGGCGTAGTCGAGCAGCGTCCACTCGTAGCGGGTGCGGCTCATCAGCCCGACCCGGGCACCGGGCTCGATGCCGGCGGCGATCAGCCCGCGGGCCACGGCGGCCACCTCGTCGCGGAACTGGAGGCAGGTCACCTCGGTCCATTCGGTGACGGTGCCATCGGCGTGCGGGGTGGGTCGGGCGAACTGGACGGTGTCGGGCGCGACTTCGGCGTTGTCCCAGACCGGATCGGTGAGGTTGGCCGCGTCGCCAACGGTGACGATCGGCGGGACGGAGAACTCGCGCACCTGCACTCCTTCGTGCTCGCACTGGCTGGGCCGACCGCCGCCGTGGCGTCGGCATGTGTCGAAACCTACCCGGCGGGCGGTCGGGGTGAGACAACCAGGAGGCGGGTAGCCTCCCCCCATGGCGGACTCCTCCACCCAGTCGATCATTATCGGCGCCGCACCGGATCGGGTGACGGCGGTCATCTGCGACTTCGCGCGCTACCCGGAGTGGACCGACGCGGTGCGTCGCGCCGAGGTCGTCGAGGAGTACGAGGACGGCTACGCCAGTCAGGTGCATTTCACCATCGACGCCGGGGTGATGGCCGACGAGTACGTGCTCGCCTACGAGTACGCCGAGGACCTGTCCCGGATCGAGTGGCACCTGGTCGCCCCCTCGAAGATGCAGAAGGCCCAGCGTGGTTCGTACGACCTGGTGGGTAACCCGGACGGCAGCACGACGGTGACCTACACGCTGGAGGTCGACCTGTCGGTCGGCATGCTCGGAATGTTTCGGCGCAAAGCCGAGAAGATGATCATGGACACCGCGTTGAAGCAGCTCAAGCGCCGGGTAGAAGCAACCGGTGCGGCGCAGTGACGTGTCCGGTGGCACGGTAGAGGAGCCGACGGTGGGCGGAACGGATCCGGGTTCGGCCCGGGAAGAGGCGGAGCGGCTGGTTGCCACCCTGCTGGCGGGGGCGCGACTGGCCTCCGCCGGCTCGGCGGGCGGCGCGTTCGGCTCGTTGGGCGGGATGCTGTCCGGTGTCCTCGGTCACAGCGCGGGCCCGGCCGCCCGCTCCGGCACCGGTGGTGCTTTCGCCACCGGTTCGGCCGAATGCTGCGTCTGCCCGGTCTGTCGGGGCATCGCCGCGTTGCGGGACCCGAGTCCGGAATTCGCCGAACGGCTCGCAACCGGCGCCGGTGACCTCGCCGCGGGCGTCGCCAGCCTGCTCCGCGCGTTCTCCCCGCCGGAGCCGTCCGCGCCGAGCCCCACCGAGCCGACCACCACGCCCTCGCCGGCACCCGCCGCGAGCACCGAGGACGTCCTCCCCGAGCCACCCCCGAGCGCCCCGCCCACCGCTGGCGTCGACGACCACGTGTGGCGCGATGCCACCCGTACCGGGCATGATTCTCAGCCGGCGCCGGAGCGGGATGTCTGGTCGGTCGCCACCCGGACGGCGGACCCACTCGCCCCGGCCGCCGTACCACCCGTCGACGAGGCCGGGACGGCGACCGTACCGGCACCGACCACCCGTCCCGTGGTGCCCGCCTCGCGGGTGCCCGATGACGCCGACGCGGAAGCATCGGGCGACGGCGCCTGAGCGCGGGACCTTCCGACCCGGACCGGCACTGGGCCGGAACCTGGGCCGGACAGCACAGCAGAGGGGGGCGGTAGCGGTGACGCTGACCATCGGAGTCGACGTCGGTGGCACGAAGGTGGCCGGCGGTGTCGTGGACGACACCGGCACGGTCCTCGTGCAGACCCGACGGGATACTCCCGCCGATGACGTGGCCAAGACCCGCGACGTCATCATCGAGTTGGTCGGCGAGCTGGCTGCCGGGCGGACCATCGAGGCCGTCGGCATCGGCGCGGCCGGTTGGATCGACGCCGGCCGTTCGACTGTGCTCTTCGCTCCCAATCTGGCCTGGCGTGACGAACCGCTGCGCGAGTACGTCAGCGAGGCCGTCGGGCTGCCGGTGATCGTGGAGAACGACGGGAACGTCGCCGCGTGGGCCGAGTTCCGCTACGGCGCGGCCCGCGACGCCGACGACTCGATGATCATGTTCACCATCGGCACCGGTGTGGGCGGCGGCATCGTCCTCGGTGGCGACCTGATGCGCGGCGCGCACGGCATCGCCGCGGAGCTGGGCCACATGCTGGCCGTGCCGGACGGGCACCAGTGCGGCTGCGGCCGGCTGGGCTGCATCGAGCAGTACGCCAGCGGCAGCGCCCTGGTGCGGTTCGCCCGGGCCGGCGCCCGGCAGGAGCCCAACCGGGCCACCGCCCTGCTGAAGCTGGCCGGCGGTGAGGCCGAGGCGATCACCGGCCCGATGGTGACCGCCGCCGCGCAGGGTGGCGACCCGGTCTCCGCCGAGGCGTTCGCCCAGATCGGCCGGTGGCTGGGCACCAGCCTCGCCGACATGGCGCAGATCCTCGACCCGCAGACCCTGGTGGTCGGCGGCGGCGTGATCGACGCCGGTGACCTGCTGCTCGGTCCCACCCGTCGCTCGTACCTCGACGCGCTCGCCCAGCGTGGTCGCCTGCCGGTGGCCGAGGTGCTCCCGGCGGAGCTGGGCAACAGCGCCGGGGTGATCGGCGCCGCTGACCTGGCCCGTCGGATCTGAGGCGGTCCGGGATGGGCGTGCCGCTGCGCGTGGTGTCGTACAACATCCACAGCCAGCGCGACGACACCGCCGCGCTGGCGGCGGTGGTCCGGGCCGCGACGCCGGACGTGGTGATCGTGCAGGAGGGGCCGCGCCGGTTCCGGTGGCGGCAGAAGTCCGCCACGTTGGCCGAGTCGTTCGGTCTGGTGGTGGCCGCCGGTGGGCTGCCCGCCCTGGGCAACCTGCTCCTGACCAGCCTGCGGGTCCAGGTGCTGGGCACCCGCTGCCAGCGCTTCCCGCTGACGCCCGGCCGGCACCTGCGCGGCGCCGCGTACGCCGACTGCCGGGTCGGTGACGCCCGGTTCACCCTCGCCGGCTCGCACCTGTCCACCGACCCGGCCGAGCGGCCCTCCCAGGCCACCGAGTTCAAGCGTGGCCTGGACGCGGCGACCAGCCCGGTGCTGGCCGGGGCGGACCTCAACGAGGGTCCGGACGGGCCCGCCTGGGCCACCGTTTCACGCGGGTTGACCGACACGGCGGTGGCGGCCGACCGGGCCGAGCGGCTCACCTACTCCTGCGCCGACCCGCGCCGACGCATCGACGCGCTCTTCGTCGACCCGCGGATCACAGTGGTCGACTACGACGTGGTGGACACCCCGCAGACCCGCCGGGCCAGCGACCACTTCCCGGTCCTGGTCGACCTGCTGCTGCCCGCCGCCGACTGACCCCCGACCCCGGCTCGACAGTCGGCGCGTCCGGCTCAGGACTGGACATCCGGCCCGGTTGTGGAGAGGATTTCGCGGCGACCGGCACGCCTGCCGTACCAAAAGGAGATGTCCCCGGTGTCCACCTCCACCGACCACGGCCGGCCCGACCCGGAGGCGACCTCGCCCGCGGCGAACAGCGACGGCCGCCCGGTCTCCGACCGGGGCGACACCGTCTGCGTCATCGGGGCCGGGGCCAGTGGCCTGACGGCCATCAAGAACCTGCGTGAGCACGGGTTCGGCGTGGACTGCTACGAGCGGGAGACCGGCGTCGGCGGCGCCTGGAACTGGCGGCACGACCGCAGCCCGGTGTACGCCAGCACCCACCTGATCTCGTCGAAGCCGTTCACCCAGTTCCCCGACTTCCCGATGCCGGACTCCTGGCCGGACTACCCGCACCACGGTCAGCTGCTGTCCTACTTCGAGCGGTACGCCGACCACTTCGACCTGCGTTCGCACATCTGGTTCGGCACCGAGGTGATCCGGGTCGAGCCCGTCGAGGGGGACCGGTGGGACGTGACCACCCGCTCCACCGGCGGGTACGGCCCCGAACGCACCGCCCGGTACGCCGCCGTGGTGATCGCCAACGGCCACAACTGGTCGCCGAAGCTGCCTCGCTACGAGGGCCTCGAACAGTTCCGCGGCGAGATCATGCACGCCTCGTCCTACAAGGACCCGGCGCAGCTGCGCGGCAAGCGGGTGCTGGTGGTCGGTGCCGGCAACACCGGCTGCGACATCGCCGTCGAAGCCGCCCAGCAGGCGTCACGCTGCTGGCACTCCACCCGCCGGGGCTACTGGTACGCGCCGAAGTACGTGCTGGGCCGTCCCGCCGACCAGGTCAACGACAGCCTGTTGGCGCTGCGGGTGCCGCTACGGGTGCGGCAGTGGCTCTACCACTGGACGCTGCGGCTGACCGTCGGCGACCTGACCCGCTTCGGGCTGCCCAAGCCCGACCACCGGGTGTACGAGACACACCCGATCGCGAACAGTCAGCTCGTCTACTACGTGGGTCACGGCGCGATCGGCCCGGTGCCGGACGTCGCCCGGTTCCACCCGTACGCAGTGGAGTTGGCCGACGGCCGCGAGATCGACCCCGAGGTGGTCGTCTTCGCCACCGGTTACCTGCCGCGCTTCGAGTTCCTCGACGCGTCGGTGTTCGGCGACAGCGCGGGCGCGGGCCGGCCCACGCTGTGGCTCAACGCGTTCACGCCGGGGCATCCGACCCTGGCCGTCGCCGGCCTGCTGCAACCGGACTCCGGGCTGTTCACCCTGTCGCACTGGCAGACGGTGCTCTTCGCCCGGCTGCTACAGGCCCGTCGGGACCGGCCGGAACGGGCCACGGCGTTCGCGTCTCGGGTGCGGGACCGGGCGGGGGAGCGGTACTCCGGGCCGGTCAAGGACAGCAGCCGGCACTGGTTCGAGGTCGGGCACGCCGACTATCTGCGCGCCATCCAACGCGCCCTGGTCGAGCTGGAGGGCAAATGAGCGCGAGCGAGCTGCGGATCATGCGGGGCCGGGAGTGGTCCCGCCCGGTCCGGCCGGCCCGGCGGGAGGTGCTCAGCGCGGTCCCCGAGCTGGAGGAGGGGCGTCCGCCGCTGCTGTTCGTACCCGGCTTCGGGCACGGCGCGTGGGCGTTCGCCGAGCACTGGTTGGGTCACGTGGCGTCGCGGGGGTTCCCGGCGTACGCGGTGAGCCTGCGCGGGCACGGTGGCAGCGAGCCGGCGCCGGAGGCGACGCTGCGGGCGTACGCCCACGACGTGGTCCAGGTGGCCGCGAGCCTGCCGCGGCAGGCGGTGCTGGTGGGGCACGGCGCCGGGGCCCTGGTGGTGGCACACGCGTTGGCCCGCTACCCGGCGCGGGGCGCGGTGCTGGTCGCGCCGGTCTTCGGCGGCTGGGGAGTGCTGGGCGCGGCGTTGCGCCGCAACCCCGCGGGCACGTTGCCAGCGGTGTTCGGCGGGCCGTTGCGGCTCAACCGGGGGCAGCTGTTCAGCCGCGAGTTGCCCGACGAGGAGGCCCGGCGGTATGTCGGACGCCTCGGTCGGGCGGGTCGGCGGGCGCAGTGGGCGCTGCTGGGTGAGCCGGCGGCCGAGCCGGCCGTGGGCGCGCCCCCGGTGTTGGTGCTGGGCAGCCCGGACGACCGGGTGGTGCCGGCGTCGACGCTGACCCGGGTGGCCCGCCGGTACGGGTCGGCCCCGCTGCTCTTCCCCGGGATGGGCCACGACCTGATGCTTGACGCGCGGTGGGCGGAGCCGATCGACGCGATCCTGGACTGGCTGGAGAAGGAGCCGGTGGCGCACTGAGCGGCCAGGCCGCCGGCGGTCAGCCGCCGGCCTGCTGGACGGCCGGGCTGCCAGCCGGGGTGGCCGGCCGGGGCACCCGAGCGGCGCCGTCGGAGACGGTGTCGGTGCTGGTCAGGCGACTGATCAGGCCGCCGCCGTCGTCCAGGGCGCGCAGGTAGGAGCGGGCCCAGGCCCTGATGTCGTGCTGGTGCAGGTGGGCGCGCATGGCCCGCATCCGCTGGGTGGTGTCGGCCGGGTCGGCCCGCAGCGCCTCGCGCAGGCCCTGCTTGAGCCCTTCCAGGTCGTGCGGGTTGACCAGGTACGCCTGGGACAGCTCGGCGGCGGTGCCGGCGAACTCGCTGAGCAGCAGTGCGCCCGTGTCGTCGACCCGCGCGGCCACGTACTCCTTGGCGACCAGGTTCATCCCGTCGCGCAACGGGGTCACCGCCATCACGTCGGCGACCCGGTAGAGCGCGGCCAGTTCGGCCCGGTCGAAGGGCTGGGTGAGGTAGTGGATCGCCGGCTCACCGACCCGGCCGAACTCGCCGTTGATCCGGCCGACTTCGCGTTCGATGCGCTCGCGCAGGATCTGGTACTGGCCGACGCGTTCCCGGCTCGGCATGGCGACCTGCACCAGCACCGTGTCGTGGACCTTGACGTCGCCGCTGACGAGCAACTCGCTGTACGCCTTGAGGCGCTGCTCGATGCCCTTGGTGTAGTCCATCCGGTCCACGCTGAGGACGACCTGCCGGGGATCGCCGAGGTCCTGACGGAGCCGGTGGGCCCGGGCGGCCACGTCCGGACGGTCGGCGAGCGCGGCCATCTCGGCGGTGTCGATGGAGACCGGGAAGGCGCCGATGCGGACGACCCGGTCGTCGATGCCGATCCGCCGGTCGGTGGCCGGCAGCTCCAGCACCCGGGTCACCAACTGGGCGAAGTTGTGCGCCGCCTGCACCCGCTGGAAGCCGACCAGGTCGGCGCCGAGCATGCCGCGCAGCAACTCGGCCCGGCGGGGCAGTTGCATGAAGAGCTCCGGCGGCGGGAACGGCACGTGCAGGAAGAACCCGATGCGCAGGTCGGGGCGGAGCGCACGCAGCAGGCCGGGGACCAGTTGCAGGTGGTAGTCCTGCACCCAGACCACCCCGCCCGGTTCGGCCACCTCCGCGGTCGCCTCGGCGAAGCGCTGGTTGACCCGCTGGTACGCCTCCCACCAGCGGCGGTGGTGTTGCGGCTGCTCCACGGAGTCGTGGTAGAGCGGCCAGAGGGTGGCGTTGGCGAACCCCTCGTAGTGGTCGCGCAGGTCTTCCGGGCTGAGCGCGACGGTGTGCATCCGCACGCCGTCCACGTCCGGCAGGGCGGGGGCCGGACCGGTGCCACCGGCCCAGCCGACCCAGGTCGCCGGTGTGTGCCGCAGGAGCGGGTGCAGTGCGCTGACCAACCCGCCCGGGCTGCGCCGCCACTCGCAGGCCCCGTCGGGGGCCTGATTGTCGTCGATGGGGAGGCGGTTGGCCACCACCACGAGAGAACTCTGTCGCATCTCGGGCATTCCGATCAGCAGAGGACTGACCGCCGCGAGCAAGGGAAAACCGGTCAGTCAGCGGGGGAAGTGACGTACGGCGGTATTCCTACTGACAGTAAGTTACACCACTGTTACGCCAACGGCGGGGCGCTGCTGTCCCGGGATGCGGGCCGACCTTCAGACCACGGCGCCGTTGTCCGGGTCGTCCTCGTCCTCGTCGCCGGGGCGCAGCCGCCAGATCAGCGTGACGAAACCGGCCAGGATGCCGGTGAACCCGAACAGCGTGACCGCGGAGCGGTCGATCGGGAGCAGCCACGGAAAGAGGAACAGCACGAACCCGACGACGACCCCGAGCACGCCGATCACCGCGTACTTGCTGACCCGCGGCAGTGGCGGCGGAGGCGGCGGATGGTAACCCTCGTCGTCCTCGTCGTCGGGCAGGTCGGCGCCGAAGGTGTCCAACCCGTCCAGCAGCGACGGCTCGTCCGGTCGGGTGCCGCGCCCCACGGAGATCCCGGAGATGTCCGTCGCGGACGGCAGCCGGCGAACGTCGGTGGCGGTCGGACCGGGTTCGTCGGTGCCGGAGCGGGTCAGCGGCCCAGAGGTCGACTCGTCGCGGTTGTCCCGCTCGTCCACGTCCTCCGAGGCCGGCCACGGGTGGTCACCGGGCGTGGAGGTGGTGTGGAAGCCCGCCACGATCCGCGCCCACTCGGCGTCGATGTCCGGTTCGTCGCGAGCCGGCGGCTGCTCCGGAGCGGTCTCGTCGGCGAGCTGGGTCAGGTAGTCCCGGGCGGTGGTCAGGTGCGAGCGGTCGACGTAGAGCCGGTCGACCGGCCGGGCCGGCACGGTGGTGGTGCGGGTGACCGGGTTGAGGTCGGCGGAGGGCTGGAGGTAGGCGGCGATCCCACCGGCGGCCAACACGTCGAGCAGGTGCTCACCGACGCGCGGATCGACGTCGCCGACGACGGCGTACTCGTTCGCGTCGAGCCCGTTGTCCCGCCGTCCCCGGCGGGCCCCACCCGCTGACACCCGGACATCCCCCTTAACGCGCCTTCCGGCGCGGCCACCGCTGCCCTTCGGCGCCCGTCCGCACGCCGTGCTCTGAATCGTGACACGTCAGGGCATGGTTCCGGGAGTGCGTTGTGTCGCGTCTTCCAAAGTCACGGCTGCTCCCGCAGGTCGCGGCGCGGCTCCTTTGTCCGTTCTTGCGCGACAAGTGCGATCTCGGTGATCGCGGCCGGCGACGCCTCGGCCCCCGAACGTCGTCCGTTGTGGTGGGAGCGCTCGCTTCGTAGGCTCGTCGGCGACGACGGCTGGCGCTGTCGCGGGCACACCACGGGAAAGGACGCCGGTGCTCTACTGGCTGCTGAAGTACGTCATCCTCGGTCCGCTGCTCAAACTGATCTTCCGCCCGCAGGTGGAGGGCCTGCGCAACGTGCCGGCGACCGGCCCGGTGATCCTGGCGAGCAACCACCTTTCCTTCTCCGACTCGATCTTCACACCGTTGATCACCGCCCGGAAGGTCACCTTCGTCGCCAAGGCCGAGTACTTCACCGGCAAGGGGATCAAGGGCTGGCTGACCAAGATGTTCTTCGTCGGCACCGGCACGATTCCGGTGGACCGCTCCGGTGGCCGGGCCGCGCGCGCCGCCCTGGACACCCAGTTGCAGGTGCTGCGGGCCGGGGGAGTGGCCGGCATCTACCCCGAGGGCACCCGCTCCCCGGACGGGCGGCTCTACCGGGGCAAGACCGGGGTGGCCCGGCTCGCCCTGGAGAGCGGCGCGGTGGTGGTGCCGGTGGCGATGCTCAACGCCGACGAGATCCAGCCGCCGGGCAAGCTCATCCCCAGGATCGACCGGGTGAAGATCCGGTTCGGGGCGCCGCTGGACTTCTCCCGCTACGCCGGGCTGGCCGGCGACCGGTTCGTCGAGCGCGCGGTCACCGACGAGATCATGTACGAGTTGATGGAGCTCTCCGGTCGGGAGTACGTGGACGTCTACGCCCAGAAGCTCAAGCAGCCCGTCCCGACGCCGCTGGCCGCCTGAGCCACCGCCGGGCCGGCCCCGTCGGCGGTCAGGGCAGCTGGAGCAGGGCGGGGGCGTGGTGACGGGTGGCGAAGTTCTGCAGGCGGGCGCGGGTCGCCGCGGCGGCGGGTGGGTCGGTCTCGGCCAGCGGGCCGACAGCCAGCGCCAGCGTGATGATCTCGTCGGTCACGTCGGTCATCCGGGCGTAGCTCGCCGCCGCCGAGCGCAGCAGGTTCGCCGCTGTCGAGGCGTCCCCGGCGTGCCGGGCCAACGTGGCGTCGGCGACCTGACCGGCTGCGTGGGCCCACGGGGTCATCCGGGGCGCCCGGTCGAGCAGCTGCCGGACCAGCCGGGCCGCGTCCGCGCCGAGCACCCCGGCGACGTGCCCGACGGCCGGCACCCACTCCGCGAACGGAATCATCCGGGTCCGTTGCCAGTCCTCGTCCAGCTCGGTGAGCAGGGCCATCGCCTCGTCACGGCGGCCCTGCACCGCCCGGCAGAGGGCGGCGTGCGCCAGGGTGGAGCGCAGCACCCGGTGGAAACCGGTGCGCCGCGCGGCGACCAGCGCCTGCTCGACCAGATCCCCACCCGTTGCGGCCGGCCCCGCAGTTTCCTCGGGCCGGTCGGGGCCGACCAGCTCGGCGCCGGCCAGCCCGCGCATCCAACCCGAGACCGCCACGATGTGCAGGTCCCACTCGGCGGTCGGCCGTCGGGTCGACTCCGCCGCCATCGCCAGCGCCGCCGTCCAGTCAGCCGCGTAGTACGACCGCGCCCACTGGTCGGCGAAGCTGGTGGCCAGGCTGTGCTCACCGCCCAGGTCGAGGGTGAGCTGCTCGTCGACCAATCGGGCCGAGCCGGCCAGGTCGCCCTCCTCCTGCAACGCCCAGGCCAGGTTCTGCACCGCCCGGCGCCGACTGGTCAGCCGCTCCACCCGGCAGTGTTCGGTCACCTCCGCCAGCTCCGGGAACGCCGAGGCGGAGCCGGCCAGGTAGCGCGCCACGGCCAGGGTGATCCGCGCGTTGGCCTGGACCTCGCGCAGCTGGAGCCGCTCGGCGAGGGACGCCGCCGCCCGCGCTGCCGTGCACGCCGGCTCGGTCTCCGCGTTGAGCATGTGCACGCGGGCCAGCTCCAGCAGGGCGCTCGCCTTCTCCTGGCTGTCCGGTAGGTCGCCGTAGATGCCGATCGCCTGGTCCAGGCAGTGCAGGGTCGCCGACCGGTCGGCCCGACTCCAGGCGGCGGTGGCGAGCAGCGTCCAGGCGCGCGCCGCCCCCGTCCGGTCGCCGCTCGTGGTGAGCCACTCGGCCAGCCGGGTGAGGGTGTCCGTGCCCCCCGCCACCAGGAAGGCGTCCCCGTCCCGATAGAACGCCAGCTCGGCGTCGAACAGCTCCAGCGCCGGGTCCGGCCCGACGTCCAGGGCCAGCGCCCGGCCAACCAGCGCGGCGGCGGTGTCCAGCGCGTGCAGCTCGTACGCGCGGCGGGCCGCCCGGTGCAGCGCGGCCCGCGCCGACGGGGCGTAGGGAGCGGTGTCCAGCCCGACCGTCCGGGCGATCTCGTGGGCCGCCCAGCGATGGTTTGCGAGCACCTCGGCCAGGTCGTACTGCCGGCCGTCGGTGAGCTGTGCCATCCAGTCGGCGGTGCGTTGGTGGCGCAGCACCCGTTCGGCCCTGGGCAGCCGCTGGTAGCAGACGTCGCGCACCAGGATGTGCCGGAACCGGTACTCGGACTGACCGGGCATCGTCGACGTGCTCTGCTCGTACACCAGGTCGCGACGTTGCAGGCGGTCCAGCGCACGCTCCACCCACTCCACCGGCCGTCCCAACGCCATCGCCACCGGCGCGGCCCAGAACACCACGCCGACCACGGCGGCCGCCTGGAGCACCGCCCGGTCGGCCGGGTCCAGCAGGTCGAGCCGGTTGGCGATGACCGCCTGCACGGTGCGGGGCATCTCCGCGCCACCGTCGAGGTCGGGGTGGGCGGCCGAACCGACGGCGTCGAGCAGGCCGCCGTCCAGCAGCATCCGGGCGTACTCCTGGGCGTAGAGCGGGTTGCCGTCGGCGAACTCGATCAGCGGGGTGCGCGAGCTGGACGGCAGTGTCGCCTGCCCGAGGAGCAGCGAATAGAGCGTGTCGATGTCGGTGTCGTGCATCGGCGGCACCGAGATGGACATCGCGCCACTGATCGTGCCGGTCCAGGCCGGGTGCCGTTCCCGCAGCTCCGGCCGGGCGGTCGCGACGACCAGCAGCGGTACGCCGCGCGCTGACGCACCCAGCTGCTCGACGAAGGCGAGCATCGCCTGGTCCGCCCAGTGCATGTCCTCGAAGACCAGCACGGTCGGGCCCGCGGTCGCCAGGGCGAGCAGGAACCGCCGCCAGGCGGCCTCGGTCTCGCCGGGGGTGAGCCGCTCACCGGGTACGCCGATCAGCGGCCCGAGCGCCTCGGCCAGCCGGGTCGCGTGCGGGTCGGCGAGCTGCCCCAGCCGGGCCCGCAGCCGCTCGCGCAGCGCGGCCGGGTCGTCGACCTCGGGTACGCCCACCCAGGTCTTCACGATGTCCGACAGTGCGGCCCAGGTGACGTTCTCGCCGAACGGCGGGCACTGCCCGACGAGCCAGGTGATCGGCGGGCCGGGCATGCTGCCGGCGTGTCGGGCCAGTTCGCGCAGCAGCCGGCTCTTGCCCACACCGGCCGGGCCGAACACCGTCACCAACTGGGAGGTCCGCTCGGTCACCATCCGGTGCAGCGCGTTGACCAGCAGGCCGCGCTCGTGTTCCCGGTCCACCATCGGAGTCAGCTCGGCACCGCGCGGGTCCCGGTGCGGTCGCACCTGGACGGCCAGCCAGATCCGGCTCACCGCCGACCGGCCGCGCAGGGTGACCGATGGCTGGTCGGCGTACTCCATCTCGTGTCGGGTGGCCGACCAGGTGCTCTCGTCGACGACGACACCGCCCGGCGGGGCGAACCCCTGTAGGCGGGAGGCCGTGTTGACCACATCTCCGGTCACGAAGGCCTGCCCACCGTCGCGGGTGGCCGAGAGGTCGACCAGGGCCTCGCCGGTCGCGATGCCGACCCGGAAGCTCAGCGGCGGCTGCGGACCGGCGGGCTGGCGGGCCAGGTTCCGTTGCAGCTCCAGGCCGGCGCGGACGCACCGCAACGCGTCGTTGTCGGTGGCCACCGGCGCGCCGAACAGCGCCATCGCCGCGTCGCCGATGTACTTCTCGACCACCCCGCCGTACTGGTGCACGATCCGGCGCACCGTGGCGAAGTAGGTCTGCTGCAGACCGCGGGCCTGCTCCGGGTCGGCCCGCTCCGCGTAGCTGGTGAAGTCCACGATGTCGACGAAGAGGACGCTGACCTGGCGCCGGTCCTCCTGCACCGCGACGGCGTGGTCCCGCAGCGGTTGACCGCAGCTGGTGCAGAAGTTGACCTCGGTGCTGTTGGCATGCCCGCAGTGCGCACAGTTGACCCCGAGCGGCTGGCCACAGCCGCCGCAGAAGCGGTCGTCCGGCCCGGCCGCGCGTGCGCAGTGTCCACACTTGAGGTCGATGTTCAGCTCCGTGGGCAAGAGAGGTCAGTATCGCGGCTGGTCGGCCAGTCGGGTACCCGACGTGCGGACGGGCAACGGCATCGATTGGTCGGGGTTAGTGTTCCGTACCAGGAAGTTTCATGTCAGGGAGAGTGCCGTGCAGGTACGACTGTCCGCCTCGTGGACCGATCCGGGTGGCACGCTGTGGGCGCCGGGCGACACGATCGACGTCGATGCGGTCACTCTCGCCGAACTGGAGGAGCAGGGCATGGTGGAAGAGCCTGAGGGTCAGTCGGGCGGGTCGGGGGAGACCACGACCACCTCGTCGAGCACGTCCACGGCTGGTAAGCCGACCGATCCGAAGAAGATCGGGCCGGGGCCGGGTGCGCCGCCGGCTGACAGCACGGAGAACTGATCACCCGGGTGCGGTCGGCGGACCATCGGTCCACCGGCCGCACCTGTCTGTTCTGCATGTTCGCTGATGCCGGTTGCCAGTGGCGGCCGGCATCAGCCGTGGGTGCGGGTGGGTCGCTCGGCGAGCGGTGACGGACGTCCACACCGGAGGTCAGGTCGGTGACGAAACCGGTGCGGGCCGGTCGGTCAGCGGTCGGCCATGCCGGCCCGGCGGCGCAGCGCGGCCACGTCGGTCACCACGATCCGGCGGCCCTCGGTGCGCAGCCAGCCACGGCTGGCGAACGAGCCGATCGCCTGGTTGACGCTCTGCCGGGAACCACCGGCCATCTCGGCCAGTTGGCTCTGGTTGAGCTCGATCGTGATCATCGGTGCCTGGCTCTCGCCGGCCAACCGCACCAGCGTCTTGGCCACCCGACCGGGCAGGTCGAGGAAGACGTGGTCGGCGTTCTGCTCGGTGAGCCGGCGGATCAGCCCGCCCAGTGAGCGCATCACCGCGTCCAGGATGCGGGGGTTGGAGTGCACCAATTCCATGAACGCGCCCCGAGAGAGCGCGAGCGCCGCGCAGTCCTCGATGGCCTCCGCCGAAGCGGACCGGGTGGACGCGTCGAGCAGGGAGACCTCACCGAGCACGTCCGGTGGACGGATAACCGACAGCACGGCCCGCTCGCCGGTGGGTGCGGTACGAAAGACCGCCACCGCGCCGCGGCGCAGCACGATCAAAGACTCGCCGGGGTCGTTCTCCACGAAGAGCAGTTGGCCCTTGCGATAGGTGCGCGGAACGGCGGCGGCGATGACACGCTGCCGCACCTCGGGCTCCAGCCCGGCGAACATCTCGACACCCGTGAGCGCGTCACCCGGCTCCGGCAGGCGAACCTCCACGGCCCAACCCCTCCCCCGGTCATGGACCACAACTCGCTCACCGGGCGAACCTGATGGGCCCCGACAAGGTGAACTGACACCGATTCGGCGTCCGGTAGCGGTACACATCAGATCATGACGGTCCGGTCGCTTGCTGTACACCCCTCGAAGCACTTCCGTGACCGTCACGAGCTGCGACGTGCAGTTCACGAGGTGTCGCCGTGGCTCGGCGGGCCTCCGGACGGGCCCCGCCGGGCGCGGCCGTACGGCGGTGGGCGAGGATGCCCGGAATGGTCTACCGCTACTTCTACGACTGCGAGTTCATCGAGGACGGCACGACAGTCGACCTCGTCTCGATCGGTGTCGTCGACGAGTACGGCCGCGAGTTCTACGCGGTCTCCACCGAGTTCGACGACTCCCGCGCCGTGCCCTGGGTCCGACGCAACGTGCTGGACAAGCTGCCCTCCCCGGCGGACCGGGCGTGGCGCTCGCGTGAGCGCATCCGCGACGACCTGTACGACTTCCTGGTGGAGCCGATCCGGAACCGGCCGGGGGAGCAGCTGGAGTTGTGGGCCTGGTTCGCCGCGTACGACCACGTGGTGCTCGCCCAGCTCTGGGGCGCGATGCCGGCGCTGCCCCGGGAGATCCCCCGCTACACCAAGGAGCTGCGGCAGCTCTGGGACGACCGGGGCCGGCCGCCCCTGCCGGACGCGGACGCGGCCCGGCACGACGCTCTGGTCGATGCCCGGCACAATCTGGCCCGCTGGCGGGCGATGACCGCCCGTTGAGTGGTGGCCGCGCCGCCGTAGGTTTGACCGGTTCTGTCCCGGGCAACGGTTCGACCAGCCGAGCCGAGGGAGATTGCCATGAGCGACCAGCCGAGCAGCGCCGCGGAGGCACGCGCCCGGGTCACCGGCCTGGCCCGGGCCGCGCGGATCTGCATGCTCACCACTACTGCCCTGGACGGGCGGCAGGTGAGTCGACCGATGGGGCTCCAGGAGGCCGAGTTCGACGGCGAGCTGTGGTTCTTCGCCTACGCCGACTCGGCCAAGGTCCGCCAGATCCGGGTGAACCCGGAGGTCAACGTCGCCTTCTCCGACCAGAAGCACAACGCGTGGGTGTCGATCTCCGGCACCGCCACCGAGGGGTTCGACCGGGCCCGGGCCGAGCAGCTGTGGAACCCGCTGCTCAAGGCGTGGTTCCCCGACGGGCTGGACACCTCCAATCTCACGCTGATCAAGGTGCACGCCAGCTCGGCCGAGTACTGGGACTCGCCGAACAGCACTGTGGTGAACCTGCTCGACTACGCGAGAGCCGCGGTCACCGGCCGGCCACCGACGGCCGGCGAAAACCACGAGGTGACCTACTGACCGGGGGTGGGTGCCCGGGGCGCGCTGTCGTCGTACTGGCGGGCCGACTACAGTTCGCAGTGACGGCCCGCCCCGGGCCGGCAACGGCGCCGATGGTCTGACCTGACACATACCCTGGGGCATATCGGGCTTTACCTGATGCTCCAGGAGGATGAGCGGATCATGCGTATCGGCGTGCTCACCGGCGGCGGCGACTGCCCCGGTCTCAACGCGGTCATCCGGGCGGTGGTCCGCAAGGGCGTCGCCACTTACGGTCACGAGTTCGTGGGCTTCCGGGACGGCTGGAAGGGCCCGCTCGAGGGTCTGTCCCGCCCGCTGGACATCGCCGACGTTCGCGGCATCCTGCCCCGCGGCGGCACCATCCTCGGCTCGTCCCGTACCAACCCGTTCAAGATCGAGAACGGCGTCGAGCGGATCAAGGACAACCTCGCCGCCCAGGGCGTGGACGCGCTGATCGCGATCGGCGGCGAGGACACCCTCGGCGTGGCCACCAAGCTCTACGAGCTGGGCGTGCACGTCGTCGGCGTGCCGAAGACGATCGACAACGACCTCGGCGCCACCGACTACACCTTCGGCTTCGACACCGCTGTCAACATCGCGATGGAGGCCATCGACCGGCTGCACACCACCGCGGAGAGCCACCACCGCACCCTGGTCGTCGAGGTGATGGGCCGGCACGCCGGCTGGATCGCCCTGCACGCCGGCCTGGCCGGCGGCGCCAACGTGATCCTGCTGCCCGAGCGTCAGTTCGACGTCGACCAGGTGGCCGGCTACGTCGAGAAGCGCTTCCAGCACCAGTACGCCCCGATCGTCGTGGTCGCCGAGGGCGCCCAGCCGCTCGACGGCCAGATGGTCCTCGCCAACCAGGAGCTCGACTCGTTCGGCCACGTCCGCCTCGGCGGCATCGGCCAGTGGCTCGCCGAGCAGCTGGAGGCCAAGACCGGCAAGGAGGCCCGCACCGTGGTGCTGGGCCACATCCAGCGCGGTGGCACCCCGACCGCCTTCGACCGGGTGCTCGCCACCCGCCTGGGCCTGCAGGCCATCGACGCCGTCAACGACGGCGACTGGGGCAAGATGGTCGCGATGCAGAGCACCGACATCGTCCGGGTGCCCCTCGCGGAGGCCACCCGCGAGCTGAAGACCGTGCCGCTGGAGCGGTACGCCGAGGCCGAGGTCTTCTTCGGCAGCTGATCGATCGTCGGCGGCGCGGCGGGCCTGCGGGTCCGCCGCGCCGCGACCCAATTCGAGGGGGTACGGGCCGACATGTCAGCCGGAGTGCACACGGTCGCGGTGATCGGCGCGGGCAAGATCGGTGAGCTGATGCTCTCCGGGCTGCTGCGCTCGGGGTGGCCGGTGGACCGGCTCCTGGCCACCGCCCGCCGACCCGCTCGCGCCGAGGAGTTGACCGCCCGGTACGGCGTACGGGTGGTCGACAACCTGACCGCGGTGGACGAGGCGGCGGTGCTCGCGGTCTCGGTGAAGCCGCAGGACGCCGCCGCGCTCCTCGACGAGATCGGCCCCAAGGTGCCGGCCGACAAGCTCGTCATCTCGCTCTGCGCCGGTCTGCCCACCAGCTTCTTCAGCCGTCGGTTGCCCGACGGCACCCCCGTGGTGCGGGTGATGACCAACACGCCGGCGCTGGTCGACGAGGCGATGACCGCGATCTCCGCAGGCGCGCACGCCACCGGGGCGCACCTCACGCTGGCCGAGGAGATGTTCAAGCCGCTCGGCCAGACGATCCGGGTGCCCGAGTCGCAGCAGGACGCGGTCACCGCGCTCTCCGGCTCCGGCCCGGCCTACTTTTACCTGCTGGTCGAAGCCATGATCGACGCGGGGATCCTGCTCGGGCTGCCCCGCCAGGTGGCGCACGAGTTGATCGTGCAGACCGCGATCGGGTCGGCGGTGATGCTGCGCGACTCCGGCGAGCACCCGGTCAAGCTGCGCGAGGCGGTCACCTCGCCGGCCGGCACCACCATCTCCGCGATTCGTGAGCTGGAGAAGCACGGCGTACGCGCGGCGCTGCTCGCCGCGCTGGAGGCCGCCCGGGATCGCGCCCGCGAGCTGGCGGCACAGGCCGACTGAGCGGTCGGGCCACGTCGCGGGGCCGTGCGTGCCGCATACTGGCCCGGTGTTCACACTTGCCCAGGCCCGGCACCTGGTGGCCACCCTGCAACCGCGCGTCGACGAGTTGATCCGGGTCCGGGCCGACCTGGCCGAGTTGCGCGCCGACCTGGCCGACCACGGCGTGAGCGCGCTCGGCGGGTTGGCCGAGGTCAAGGCACTGGAAGCTCGGCTGCACGCCGTCGTCGACGAGCTGCACCAGCACGACATCCAGGTCAAGGGCATCGCCCCGGTGCTTCTCGACTTCCCCGGCGAGCGGGCCGGCCGCGCCGTGCTCTGGTGCTGGCTGGAGGGCGACTCCGACGTGCGCTGGTACCACCGGGCCGAGTGCGGCTTCGCCGGCCGCCGCCCCCTCTGACCCCCCGGCCTCGGCGCGCCGCGCCCCTCGCGCCCTCCCGCTCCCCTGATCCACTCGGGTTCACGGAAATCGCGGTATCCGGGCGCGGCGGATGCCCCGACTTCCGTGAACCCGAGTGGATCAGGGGAACGCGACTCAGCCTGCCGCAGACGTTGGCAGGACCGGGTCGGGGGCATCGGTCACCGCGAACACCACCACGTTGTCGACGTAGTGGCCCCGCCGCCGGTCGAAGTCGCCCCCGCAGGTGACCAGGCGCAGCTCCGCCCCGGGCGTCGGGCCGTAGACCACGGCAGTCGGAAACTGGTCCTTGCGGGTTCGCAGCGACCCGGTCACCCGGAACGGCAACCGCTGCCCGCCGCGCCACACCTCCACCAGGTCGCCGGGCCGGAGCTCGCCGAGCCGGGCGAAGACCGCCGGGCCGCGTCGTGAGTCCAGGTGCCCGGCGACTACGGCCGGGCCGGTGTCGCCCGGGGCCGGGCCGCCGCCGTACCAGCCAGCGGTGTGGAAGTCGGTCGGCGGAATCAGCACGCCGGCGCGGTCCAGGCCCAGCACGGTGAGCGGTGAGTCGACGTCGATGCGCGGTACGCGTACCCGCGTGGGTGGACCGTGTGGGGTGGGCGCGGCGGCCACCGACGGGCAGTCGTCGCCGCAGCCGGGGTGCCAGCTCGCCGCCGGCGGTGGCGGGCCGGTGGTGGCCAGCCCGACCCCGGTGCCGGCGGCCAGGCAGACCGCCGCGCCGGCCGCGACCAGCGCGGCCAGCGGTATCCGGCGGTCACGGTGCCGCCGGATCGACAGGGCCGGCCCGGCATTCACCAGGTGGTGCGCCGCCGCCGACGCCAGAGCAGCAGGGCCACCGCGCCGGCCGCCGCGGCCAGACCGCCGGCAACCACTGGGTACGCGTCGAGCCCGGCCCCGGCGGTGCCACCGGCGCCGGTGTCCACCCCGCCGGCCGGGGCGACGGTGCCGCCCTCGGCGTCGCGGCGCAGCTCGGCGGTGAGCCCGCCCTGTTTCGCGTCGAGCACCAGCAGGGAGTAGACCGCGCCGCCGGTGAGCCGCACCTCCGCGTCGGTGCTCGGCCCGCCGGCACCCGTCAGCTTCAGCCGCCAACTGCCCGGCTCGACCTGCTGGTAGTCGGTAGTGGTGGCGAACTGCACCCCATCGGCGATCATCGGACCGTCGGCGGCGGCCACGTCGAGCACCGGGGTCCGCACCGACGCCTGGATGACCCGCACCTTGGCGCGGCCGTCGGTGGGGGCGCTGAGATCGTCGTTGAGCACCCGCAGGCCGAGGTCGGCGTGCCGGCCGACACCGGCCACCGTGAAGGCGTCGCCGCTGGTCACCGCGACCTCGGTGGTGAGCACCGGGGGGTCGCTGGCGGGGGCGCCGGCCTCGCGCATGGCCACCGCGTACCGGCCCGGGGCGAGTTCGAGGTAGTCGGAGACCACGCCGTAACCGACCCCGGGGAAGACCTGCGGCTTCGCCGCGCCCGGCGCGGCAAGGTAGACGTCCACCGCCGGGGTGTCCGGGGAGAGGTGCGCGAGCCGGACGTAGCCGACAGTGTCCGCGCCGGTCGCGGCGTTCGCCGGAACCGGAATGGCGGCGGTGGCGAGGGCGGTGCCGAGCAGGAGCGCGCCGGAGCCGGCCAGCAGCCGGCGGGGCACGGTACGGAGCGTGTGCATGTCGCCTCCGGGGGGCACGTTCGGTGAGCGGGCGGCAACCCAGAGAACAGGGTCCCGTGAACAGGACTGTGGCGCAAGTTGCCACGGCGATGTTTCTGTCGCTACGGATCGCGCAGGGCGAGGAGGCCGAACAGGTCGGGGACTCCGCCCGGGCCCGTCTCGACGACCCGGACCAACCGAAGGCCGGCGGCCACGGTCGCGTTGATCAGATCGGCGAGGAGGAGGTGCCAGGCACCCACCCGTACCCGCACACCGCTGGCCAGCACGCACATCGCGGCCGGCAGCGACCCGTCGGCGACCGGCAGTGCACCCGCGTCACCCCGGAGCACCGGCAACCGCCCTCGCGCGTGCCGCAACTGCCCGCCGGACAGGTCCACGCCCACCGGCGTCCACCCCAGACCCGCCGGCACCGAGGCGTGCGCGCCGGTACCGCAGCAGTGCGCGGCATCCTTTCTTCCGAGGGCAGACATGGAGCTGGCCCGGGCGTTTGCGTTCACTCACGAGTGGCTACTGGGCAGCAATGGTGGCCGAGGCTGATGCAGGGGAGATCCGATTCCGGCGGTCCCGCACGCGGGTGCTGGCCCGGTTGGCTGGCGCGGCACTTGTGGTCCTGCCGGCCTTCGCGTTGCTCGGCGTCGCGTTCGGCAATGCCTGGTACGACCCGCTTCCGCACGGGCCGATACTTCTGCTGGCGGCGGTCCGCTTCCCCGTGCAACTGCGACGCCAGGGCGGACTGCCGCTTCGGTTGACCCGCGACTTCCTCGAACTGACCCTGCCGGGCGGCGGGACGGTCCAGGTCGACTGGCCCGACCTCAACCGAGCCGAGGTGCGGGGCCGGATCAGCCCGACCCTGGTCGTCGATGTCGCCGATCCGGACCGGACCCGGCCGGCGCTGAACCGCTGGGACTGGGGTCGGGTGGGCCTCTGGAACAGGGCCCGCAGGCGGAGCCCGCACGAGATCCACGTGTCCCTGGTCGCCACCACGCCGAACGTCCACCAGCTGCGCGCCGAACTGGCACACCGGGTGCCCCGCGCCGCCGATCAGCCGTTGCCCGACCCCACTACCTGACTCGGCTGGAGCCCCACGTCCGCCGTCGCGGGGCCCACGAGGGCCATCGCGGTCGCCTATTCTCGGGCGATGCGGGATCGCCGGGTGGCGCTGGTGTGGGCGGCCTTCGTCGTCGTCGCGCTGGTGTCCGGTGTGCTCGTCCTGCGCCGTCCGGATCGCCTCTCCGACCTGCACATCTACTACGGCGCGCTGTCCGACCTGCGCGCCGGCAAGCCGCTGTACGGGTATGTGGCCGAGAACGGCGGTCCGTTCACCTATCCGCCGTTCGCCGCTCTCGTGCTGTCGCCGATCACCGCCGTCAGCGAGGGCGTACTCCAGGGGATCTGGCTGGTGGCGACGTGCGCGGCGGTCGTCGCCATCGCCGGGTCGGTGGGTGTCGCGCTGACCACCCGACGTTCCCGGCGCCCGCTCGTCGTGGCGCTTGCGGCCACCGTGCTGATGCTCTCCGCGCCGGTGCAGAGCAACCTACGCTTCGGGCAGGTCAGCATCTTCATCGTGTTGATGGCCCTGCTCGACGGGCTGGGCGTCGTCCCACCCCGGCTGCGCGGGACGCTGGTCGGGGTGGCCGCGGCGATCAAGCTCACCCCGCTGCTGTTCGTGGTCTACTTCCTCGCCGTCGGGCGCTACCGTGACGCCGGCCGGTCGGCGGCCGCGTTCGTGGCCTGCGCGGGGCTCGCCGCGATCGTGCTGCCGCTGGAGAGTTGGTCCTACTGGACCGAGACCGCGCGACAGACCTCGCGCATCGGCAATCTGTCCTCCTTGGGCAACCAGTCCCTGCACGGAATGTTGCTGCGCGTCGGCGTCGACGAGGCGGCGCTGCCCCTGCTCTGGACCGGCATGGTGGCACTGATCTGCGTGGCGGCGCTGCTCCGGGCCCGGCAGCTGACGCGGCAGGGCCGCCCCGGGCACGCCGCCGTGCTCGTCGGCTGCGCCACCGTAGCCGCGTCCCCGGTGTCCTGGACTCACCACCAGGTGTGGCCGGTGCTCGCCGCGATGCTGCTGATCGGCGCGTCCGGCGTCACCCAGCGGGCCGCCGGCGCGGCACTGCTCGCCGCCATGGTCGTCTCGTTGGGCGCGGTGCTCAGCCCGGTCTCGTCGCGGCCGGGGGTGCAGTTCCTCTTCGAGAACGCCCGTGCCGTCGGGGTGTGCCTCCTGTGCCTCGTCGGCTTCGGCGGTGTCGCCGTCGCCGCCCAGCACACGAGCAGACGACCGGCCGCAGGCCGTGGCTGGCTGCGGGTGGGCGTCACGGCCACGGTGGCGGTCGCGTTCTTCGCCGTGCAGCCGCTGCCGGCCGGAGCCGACCCCACCTTCAAGGCGTACACCCTCGACGACGTGGTCAACCCGCGATACTTCTTCGTCTGTCGTGGTCCGGCCGAATGCGCCGAATACGCCACCGACGCGCCGGTCACCTTCGGCACCCGCGCCGAGAAGACCAAGGTCCGGGTCAACGGCGTGGTCTCCCCGCAGGTGACCCGCCTGGAGTACTACTCCGCACCGGGTGGAGCACCCCGGGCCATCCCGCTGCTCGCCGCGTACCCGGGTTCGCGGACCTTCTCGTTCCGGTCGGCGACGATGGCCCACGGTCGGCTCGTCGCGTACGCCGCGGATGGGCAGCCGATCGCCAGCTACGACGACGAACTCGCCGCCGCCCTCCGTACGACCACCCGGTAGTCGGTCGCGGGGAGGGCGGCGGCTGACGTTGCTCAGCGGGTGGCGGCGGCCAGGGCGGCGCGCAGCTTTGCGGCGTCGCCCGGTGCCGGGTGCTCCCAGTCGGTCGGGCTGGCAGAGTAGAGCGTGCCGTACGCCGGGGTGTCCGGCTGGTAGCGCCATCCCTCGGCCAGCGGGCCGACGTCCACCGAGTCGTAGCCGATCCGGTCCAGGAAGGCGGTCACCCCGGCCTTCGCGGCGGCGTCGTCACCGGCGATCGCCAGGGCGCTGCGGTCGGCCGCGCCGGTCGGCCGGGGGAGCGCGGCGAGGCCCTTGAAATAGATGTTGTTGAAGACCTTGACCACGCGCGAGTCCGGCAGGTGTCGCTGGAGCAACTCGCTGCTGGTGGTCTCGCCGGAGTCCAACTCCGGGAAGGTGCCATCGCGCTGCGGGTAGTAGTTGTTGGTGTCGATGACGACCTTGCCGGCCAGCGGTTGCACGGGCACCGCGCGGTACGCCTTCAGCGGCACACTGACCACCACCAGGTCACCGACCTGCGCCGCGTCCTGCGTGGTGCCGGCGCTGGCGTGCTCGCCCAGGGTCTCCACCAGGTCGGTGAGGGTCTCCGGGCCCCGCGAGTTGCTCAGCACCACGTCGTAGCCGGCGTCAACGGCCAGCCGGGCCACGGTGCCGCCGATGTTGCCACTGCCGATCAGTCCCACAGTTGTCATGCTCGTTCCCAACTCCGTCCACCCGCGACGCATTCCCAACCGAGCTGGTGGGTTATTTGGTTGTCCGCCGCCGGGCGACTGCTCAGGCTGCTCGCGACCTTCGCCGTCCCGGCGGGTGCCCGAGTGGCGCCGCGAGCCCGTCCTGCACAACGTACTGCCCACGCTGGTCGCCGACCGGCTCTCCAGGGACGTGCCACTCTCCGGTGACGAGCGGCTCGCACCGGTGGCGGACCGCGGGTCGTCCCTGCGGCGTCGACCCGGCACGATCACGCTGGATCCTGGAGGTAGTGGCGTCCGGGAGTCGGGAGGCCACTACCTCCACGTTCGAGCGTGATCAAGGCGGCGACGTGGAGTGCCCGGGGGTTTCAGGAGTTGGGGAGGGCCTTTTCGATGGCTGCGCGCAGGTCGTCGGAGCCGGGCTCGACCGTGGGGGCGAAGCGGGCGGCGACCGAGCCGTCCGGGGCCACCAGGAACTTCTCGAAGTTCCAACGCACGTCACCGGTGTGCCCGTCGACGTCCGGGGTGTCCACGAGCGCGGCGTAGAGCGGGTGCCGGTCGGGGCCGTTGACGTCGACCTTCTCGGTCAGCGGGAAGGTGACCCCGTAGTTGACCTGGCAGAATTCGCTGATCTCGGCGGCGCTGCCCGGCTCCTGCCCGGCGAACTGGTTGCACGGCACGCCGAGCACAACGAGGCCCTGATCGGCGTAGGAGTCGGCGAGCGTCTGGAGGCCGGCGTACTGCGGGGTGAGGCCGCAGCGGGAGGCCACGTTGACGACCAGCAACGCCTTGCCGCGGTGGCGGGCCAGGTCGGCGGGGCCGCCGTTGAGGGCGTCGATCGGGATGTCGAAGACGGTCATGGGCCGAGGCTACGCGCCGGCCGGGTGTCGACCCGGGGTGGGCGCAGCGTACGCACTCCGTGCACCAGGAGAAATCGAAACATGCACATCTTGACGAACTGATGACGCCGTGAGTACCGTCTCACCATCTCTTTTGGAAAGTTTCCTAACAGTTCGGGAGACGCCTCATGAAAAGATCGCTCCGCCGGGCCCTCTGGGCCGGTGCCGTGGTCGCCGTGACCGTCGCAGCGGTGCCGGTCACCACCGCGTTCGGTGCCGGCACGGTCACCACCACCTTCACCAAGGCGCAGGACTGGGGGACCGGTCACGAGACGAGGGTGACCGTCACCAACGGCTCCAGCGCCACAGTCACCACCTGGCGCATCGAGTTCGACCTGCCGTCGGGCACCACCATCAGCAGCGCGTGGGACGCCGACGTCACCAGCAGCGGCAACCACTACGTCGCGGTCAAGAAGAGCTGGGCCGGCGGCATCGCCCCCGGCGCCTCGTTCAGCTGGGGCTACAACGGCAGCGGCGCCTACAAGGCACCGCTGAACTGCACCATCAACGGTGCCGCGTGCGGCGGCGGGACGACCCCGCCGACCACCACTCCGCCGACCACCACCCCACCGACGACGACGCCGCCCACCACCCCTCCGCCCACCACGCCACCGCCGACCACCAACCCGCCGAACCCGGGCGGCAAGAAGATCGTCGGTTACTTCGCCGAGTGGGGCGTCTACGGGCGCAACTACCACGTCAAGAACATCCAGACGAGCGGCTCGGCCGCCAAGCTGACCCACATCCTGTACGCCTTCGGCAACACCACCGGTGGCCGTTGCGCCATCGGTGACAGCTACGCCGACTACGAGAAGGCGTACACCGCGGCGGAGAGCGTGGACGGCGTCGCCGACACGTGGGACCAGCCGCTGCGCGGCAGCTTCAACCAGCTGCGCAAGCTCAAGCAGCTGAACCCGCACCTCAAGGTGATCTGGTCGTTCGGTGGCTGGACCTGGTCCGGCGGCTTCACCCAGGCCGCGCAGAACCCGGCCGCGTTCGCCGAGAGCTGCTACAACCTGGTCGAGGACCCGCGCTGGGCGGACGTCTTCGACGGCATCGACGTCGACTGGGAGTACCCCAACGCCTGCGGTCTGAGCTGTGACAGCAGCGGCCCTAACGCGTTCAAGAACGTGATCAGCGCGTTGCGGTCGAAGTTCGGGTCCAGCGCCCTGGTCACCGCCGCCATCACCGCGGACGGCAGCAACGGCGGCAAGATCGACGCCACCGACTACGCCGGCGCCATCGGCAACCTCAACTGGCTGATGCCGATGACCTACGACTACTTCGGCGCCTTCGCCGCCCAGGGTCCGACGGCACCGCACTCACCACTCACCTCGTACACCGGCATCCCACAGCAGGGCTTCAACTCCGACGCGGCGATCCAGAAGCTCAAGAGCAAGGGCGTCCCGGCCAACAAGCTGCTGCTCGGCATCGGCTTCTACGGCCGGGGCTGGACCGGTGTCACCCAGGCCGCTCCGGGTGGCAGCGCCACCGGCGCGGCGCCGGGCACCTACGAGGCCGGCATCGAGGACTACAAGGTCCTCAAGAACACCTGCCCGGCCACCGGCACGATCGCCGGCACCGCGTACGCCAAGTGCGGCAGCAACTGGTGGAGCTACGACACCCCGTCGACCATCAACGGCAAGATGACGTACGCGAACAACCAGGGCCTCGGTGGCGCGTTCTTCTGGGAGCTCTCCGGTGACACGAGCAACGGCGAGCTCATCGGCGCCATCAAGGGCGGTCTCGGCTGAGCCGAGGGCCGACGCACCACCCACACGGCGGGAAGGGGCCCGCACCGTCCCTTCCCGCCCGTGACACAGCGGCCCGGTCGACGCCCAGCGTCGACCGGGCCGCCGCCGTTGGGCTCGGCCAGCCGGATGTGGCAGACTCGCGGCTCGGCACGTCTCGATCTCACCGCCGACGGAGGTGATCATGCGCGCGACCCACCGCAGGCTGGCGGCGACCGCCGCCGGGCTGGTGCTGCTGCCGGCCGCCCTGGTCGGCTGCGGGATCGGCGGCGAGGACGAGGACGGGCCCGCCGCCAAGCCGGCCCGAGCCCCCGCCGAGGAGGCCGCCACCCGCTCCCGTGAGCGCGTGCAGGCGTACCTCGACGCGATGGCGGCCAAGGACGTCGCCGCCGGCCGCAGCCAACTCTGCGCTCTGCTGCACGACGGCTTCGACCTGGGCGCCACCGGCCCCAACGGTGACTTCGCCGACCACTTCCAGGTGCCGGAGGCGGCCATCACGGACGTCCGGTCCGGTCCGCGCGGGCAGGAGGTCAGCGTCTCGGTCTCGGTCGCGGTCGGCAAGCGCACCGTCGTCCGGCCGCTGGTCTTCACAGTCACCCGGGACGGCAGCGACTGGTGCATCGCCGGCGAAGCGCCGGGTGGGCCGGCCGCTCCGACGCCGACCGGCGTCGCCCCTACCCGCGCGTCCTGACCAGCGCCCGGCAGATTGATCTCCCATCTGCCGGAACCGTCCCCCTCGCCGCCCGGCCACCCCGACGGTCGCCGTACGCTTTCTGTCATGCGCCATGAGTGGCATCAGTTGAGCCATCCCGCGGTGGGCAGCCCGGGCCTGCAGACCAGCCGACCGACCATCGACTCCGCCGAGGACGCGGCGCTCGGCCTGGACCGATGGCGGGAGCTGCCTCGCGAGCAGGTCCCGCCGTGGTCCGACCCGGCTGCCGTGGCCGCGGTCTGCAAGGTCCTCGACACCGTGCCGTCGGTCGTCGCGCCCTACGAGGTGGACCAGCTCCGGCAGAAGCTCGCCCTGGTCTGCGAGGGCAAGGCGTTCCTGCTGCAGGGTGGTGACTGCGCCGAGACGTTCGTGGACAACACCGAGAGCCACCTGCTGGCCAACGCCCGCACCCTGCTCCAGATGGCGATCGTGCTCACCTACGGCGCGTCGCTGCCGGTGGTCAAGGTCGCCCGGGTCGCCGGGCAGTACACGAAGCCCCGCTCGCTGCCGACCGACGCCCGCGGCCTGCCCGCGTACCGCGGCGACATGATCAACTCGCTGGAGGCCGACCCGGCCGCCCGGGTCGCCGACCCACAGCGCATGATCCGCGCGTACGCGAACTCGGCGGCGGCGATGAACATGCTCCGGGCGTACCTCGCCGGCGGGCTCGCCGACCTGCACGCCGTGCACGACTGGAACAAGGGCTTCGTGAAGAACTCCCCGGCGGGGGAGCGTTACGAGGCGATCGCTCGGGAGATCGACCGGGCGCTGGCCTTCATCCGGGCCTGCGGCATGACCGACGACGAGGCGCTGCGCACCGTCACGCTCTACTGCTCCCACGAGGCCCTGGCCCTGGAGTACGACCGGGCGCTCACCCGGGTCTCCGACCGTCGGGCGTACGGGCTCTCCGGGCACTTCCTCTGGATCGGCGAGCGCACCCGACAGATCAGCGGGGCGCACATCGACTTCATCTCCCGGATCGCCAACCCGATCGGGGTCAAGCTCGGCCCGACCACCTCCCCGGACGAGGCGATCGAGTTGTGCGAGAAGCTCAACCCGGACAACATCCCCGGGCGGCTCACCCTGATCAGCCGGATGGGCAACCACCGGGTACGCGACGCGCTGCCGCCGATCGTCGCCAAGGTCACCGCCGCCGGGGCCAAGGTGGTCTGGCAGTGCGACCCGATGCACGGCAACACACACGAGTCGTCCAACGGCTACAAGACCCGGCACTTCGACCGCATCGTGGACGAGGTGCTCGGCTACTTCGAGGTGCACCGGGGGCTGGACACCCACCCCGGCGGCCTGCACGTCGAGTTGACCGGCGAAGACGTCACCGAGTGCCTCGGCGGCGCCCAGGGGATCGAGGATCTCGACCTGCCCGACCGGTACGAGACCGCCTGTGACCCGCGACTGAACACCCAGCAGTCGTTGGAGTTGGCCTTCCTCGTAGCGGAAATGCTGCGTGGCTGAGCTTGCGAGCACGCAGCCGGCAAGTCAGAGGATGACCATGGCTGACGCGAGGGTGAGCTTGCGAGCCCGCAGTCGGCAGTTGAAAGGATGACAGTGCCTGATCTGTTCGTGGACCTGCGGTCCGACACGGTGACCCGACCCACCGCCGGGATGCGGGAGGCGATGGCCGCCGCTGAGGTCGGTGACGACGTCTACGGCGAGGATCCGAGCGTCAACGCGCTGGAGGCCGAGGTCGCCGCGTTGTTCGGGCACGAGGCGGCGCTGTTCGCCCCGAGTGGTTCGATGGCGAACCAGATCGCCCTGCAACTGCTGGTGTCGCCCGCCGAGGAGTTGCTCTGCGACGCCGACGCGCACGTGGTCACGTACGAGATCGGCGCCGCGGCCGCGTACGGCGGGATCTCCTCGCGGACCTGGCCCGCGGTGGGCGCGGACATCGACCCGGAGGTGGTGGCCGGGATGATCCGGCCGGACGGTTACTTCGCCGTCCCCACCCGCGCGATCGCCGTCGAGCAGACCCACAATCGCGGCGGCGGCGGGGTGATTCCGCTGGCGACCCTGCGGGATCTGCGCGGGGTCGCTGACGAGGCGGGCGTCGCGCTGCACTGTGACGGCGCCCGGATCTGGCACGCGCACGTCGCCGACCAGGTGCCGCTGATCGAGTACGGCCGGATCTTCGACACGCTGTCGGTGTGCCTCTCCAAGGGCCTCGGCGCGCCGGTCGGTTCGCTGGTGGTGGGCAGCGCGGAGAAGATCGAACGTGCCCGGCTGATCCGCAAGCGGATGGGCGGGGGCATGCGCCAGGCCGGCATTCTCGCCGCCGCCGGTCGGTACGCGCTCGCGCACCACATCGACCGGTTGGCCGACGACCACGCGAAGGCGGCCCGGCTCGCCGAGGCGGTCGCGCCGTTCGGTGTGCTGGCCACCACGGTCCGTACCAACCTGGTCGCGCTGGACCTCACCAAGCACACCCTGGACGCCCGGGCCCTGGCCGCCGCGGCGCGGGCCGAAGGCGTACTGATCTCGGTGCTCGGCCCCCGTACCGCCCGCCTGGTCACGCACCTGGGCGTCAGCGACGCGGACATCGACCGCGCCCTGGCAGCCCTACCCCGCATCCTCGCCGCCTAAAACCCCACCCCCCAGCGCTCACAACCCATG
The DNA here is from genome assembly GCF_044455385.1 of Micromonospora sp. NPDC051227. NCBI lineage: Bacteria > Bacillati > Actinomycetota > Actinomycetes > Micromonosporales > Micromonosporaceae > Micromonospora > Micromonospora sp. NPDC051227. Next base: position 117,946 of record NZ_JBITET010000011.1, on the reverse strand, counting down.
GCCCACCCCGGTGATCGGTGCCGGGGAGGGTCAGGGGTGGGACAGGCGGGTGAGGGTGGCGATGTCGGCGGCGTGGCCCACGTGCTTCTCGGTGGGGGTTTCCACGACGATCGGGACGCCAGCCGTCGCCGGGTGCGCCATCAGCTCGGCGAAGGCTGGCTCGCCGATGCTGCCCTTGCCGATGTTCTCGTGCCGATCCCGGGTGGAGCCGCACAGATCCTTCGAGTCGTTGGCGTGGACCAGCCGCAGCCGGTCCGCACCAACAGTGGCCACCAGGGTGTCCAGGGTCGCCGTCATCCCGCCCTCGGCCGCCAGGTCGTGGCCGGCCGCCCAGGCGTGGCAGGTGTCGAAGCAGACCCCGAGCATGGGGTGCCCGTCCACCGCGTCCAGGTAGGGCCCGAGCTGCTCCACCCGGGAGGCCAGTGAGCGGCCACCGCCGGCGCTCGGCTCGACCAGCAACATCGGCCCGCCAGCGTCGGCAGCCCAGTCGAGCAACGGCAGCAACACCTCGCGGACCTGTCGCATCGCCGCCTCGGCGTGCCCCTCGTCCACCGAACTGCCCGCGTGGAACACCACCCCGCGCGCGCCGATCGCCACGCCCCGACGCAGCGCGTGCTCCAGCGTCTGGCCCGACCTCTCGACCGTGGCCGGGGTGGGCGAGCCGAGGTTGACCAGCAGCGCGGCGTGGATGAACGCGGGAATGCCCCGCTCGGCGCAACCGTCGCGGAACAGGGCGTCCTGCACCGGGTCGCCGTTGGGCAGTGCCCAGCCCCGCGAGTTGGAGACGTAGACCTGCACCACCTGCGCACCGGTCGCGTCGGCGTACGGCAGGGCAGCCTTCGCCAGCCCGCCCGAGGTCGGAGTGTGCGTGCCCACCGGCCGCACGGAGATCGTCGGCATCAGAAGCACGTCAGTGTGACAGGGGTGCCGGGCGCCACCTGCGAATTTTCGCCCGGGATCTGGATCCGGACCACGGCGTTCGGGTTGATCGCCATCGTCACCGGGAAGCCCTGACCCTCCAACGCCTGCTTGGCCTGCTGGCACGGCAGGTCGATCACCCGCGGCATGGCGACCAGCGGTGGCCCCTTGCTGACGTCCAGCTTGACCTCGGTGCCCTTCTCCACACCGGCGCCATCGGCAGGGCTCTGGCCGAGGATCTCGTCCCTCGGCTTGTCGGAGTCCTTGTAGGTCTCCTTCAGCACCAGGTTGAGCTGGGCCAGGGCCGTCCGGGCATCGGTCAGGCTCTTGCCGACCAGGTTCGGCACCGTCACCGGCGCCCTGCCCCGGCTCAGAATGAGGGTGACCTTCGCACCGGGTTTGACCTCGGTGCCCACCTTGGGGGAGCTGTCCACCACGACCCCGGCCGGCAGGGTGTCGTCGTAGCGGGCGGTGCCCCTGGCCACCACCAGCTTCACATTGAGCAGGTCCGCCTCGGCGAGTTCGAACTCCTTGCCGATCACATCCGGTACGGGGAAACGCTCCGGGCCGAGGGAGAGGGTCAGGGTGATCGTGCCACCCTTGACGATCTTGGCAGCGGACGCCGGGTTCTGCTCCAGCACGCTGTCCTTCGGTGCCTTCTCGTCGAAGCGCGGCTCAGCGTACTTGACGAGAAGCCCGACGCGGTCGGCCTGCGCCTGCGCCTCGGCCTTGCTCAGGCTCACCAGCTGCGGAGCGTCCGTGTAGCGGCCGACGCCGAACCACCAGCCCCCGAGCGCGGCCACCAGGCCCAGCGTCACGACCACTGCCGCGACGGCCAGCCGGCCACGGGGGTGGCTCAGCAGCGTGCTGCGCAGCACGGCGAGGCGGGCGCCCAGGCCCTCCGCCGGCTCCGGGGCGGCCCGCCGCCGGCCCGGCCCCGGGCTGCTGGCGCCCTCGGGCAGTCGTGCCCACGACGGGCGGTTGGGCGGCTGGAGCGTCGCGACCATCATGGTCGGCTGGGAGAGCGAGGGAGCGTCACTGACCGGGCGGAGTACTGCGGTGTGGCTGTTGGCGTCGCCCAGACGATCCCGGGCCACCTGCACCTCGGCCAACAACGCGCCGGCGTCTGCGGGCCGCGCTTCCGGATCACGCCGGGTGGCCCGCTGCACCAGGTCGTCGAGGACCGACGGCAGGCCCGGCACCAGCGTCGAGGGCGCCGGCACGTCCCGGTCGACGTGCTGCCAGGCGACGTCCACCGGGCGGTCCCCGTCGTACGGCACCCGGCCGGTGAGCATCTCAAACAGCACGATGCCGGCCGAGTAGACGTCGGTGCGCGGATCGGCGCGGCCCTCGGTGACCAACTCCGGGGCGACGTACGCCACGGTGGCCATCAGCTGGTTGCCCTGCTCCTCGTCGGCGCTCGCCTCGACCGCCCGGGCCAGCCCGAAGTCGGCCACCTTCACGACGCTGTCGACCAGGTTGGCGACGCCACCGGTAGGCGCTTCCGCGACCAGCACGTTCTCCGGTTTGACGTCGCGGTGCACGAGACCGGCCCGGTGCGCGGCGGCGATCGCGGCGAGCATCTGCTCGGCGATGGCCAGCGCCTCGTCCGGGTTGAGGCGGCGTCGCTCGGCCAGCACGTCACGCAGCGTGCGGCCACGGACGTACTCCATCACCAGGTACGGCAGGCCGGCGTGGGTGCCCTGGTCGTAGACCGCCACCACGTTCGGGTGGGTCAGCCGGGCGATGGTCTTCGCCTCGTCGGTGAACCGGGCCACGAAGTTGGCGATCCGGGCCCGTGCCTCGCTCGCCTGGGTCGGGTGAATGATCTTGACAGCGACGGTGCGCTCAAGGCGTTCGTCGGTGGCGGTGTACACGGTCGCCATGCCACCACGGGCCACGCGACCGCGAATGCGGTAGCGCCCGTCGATCAGCGAGCCCAGCAACGTGTCGGCGACCTGAGTGTCCATCGGCAGGCAGTCTATGTGTCCAGGGGGTGAGGGATGAACAGGATGCTACAGCCGTACGCCAAACCGGTCCCTCTCGCCGCGTTCCCGGCCGCTTGTTCGCTGGTCAGCGGCGATCAGGGAAGAGAACGCAGATGGACCGCCCGGGGTGCCGGTGGCTCGTCGCGGCGGCGGCGTGGCAGGGTGGTCGGGTGACCGAACCCGTACCCGACCAGGCCGCGCCCGGCCTGGAGCTCGCCGGCCCCACCGACCCGGCCGACTGGTTGACCCTGCCCGACGTCGCCGAACGCCTCGACGTGTCGATCAGCAAGGTGCACCAGATGATCCGTGACCGGGAGCTGTTGGCGGTCCGCCGCGACGGCGTCCGCCGGATCCCAGCGGACCTGGTCGCCAACCAGACCGTGCTCAAGCACCTGCCCGGCGTGCTCAATCTGCTCGCCGACAACGGCTACGACGACGAGGCCGTCCTGCGCTGGCTCTACGAGCCGGACGACACCCTCCCCGGCGCCACCCCAGCCGCCGCCCTCTCCGGCGATCAGGCCCGCGAGGTGAAACGCCGAGCCCAAGCCCAAGGCTTCTAACCCCCGCCCGCCCTCGGCGTTGATCATGAAGTTATTGCCAGCCCGCCGGCGTGTCGTGGCAATAAGCTCATGATCAACGCCGAGGGGTCGGAGGGGAAGGGGGTCGGGGGTTAGTCGGATCGGCGGGTTGCGGCTATGGCCAGGTCTACCAGGGCTTGGCGGGCCTCGGTGTCGAGGTCGACGGCGGTAAGGGCGGCCAGGGCGGCGTCGGTGAGTGTGACGATCCGCTGCTCGGTACGGGCCAGCGCCCCGCTCCCCGAGATCACCTCGCGGAGCCGGGCCACTCCGTGCTCGTCCAGCTCCGGGTCGCCGAGCCGGCCGAGCAGCAGCTCGCGGCCCGCGTCGTCGGTGGCCTCCACGGCCGCCGCCACCAGGTAGGTGCGCTTGCCCTCGCGTAGATCGTCCCCGGCCGGTTTGCCGGTCAGCGCCGGGTCGCCGAAGACCCCCAGCACGTCGTCGCGGAGCTGGAACGCCTCGCCCAGCGGCAGCCCGTACGCCGAGTAGGCCGTCCGCACGTCCTCCGGCGCGTCGGCCAGCGCGGCGCCGAGCAGCATCGGACGCTCGACGGTGTACTTCGCGGACTTGTACCGGGCGACCTTGCTGGCCCGTTCCACCGAGGTGTCCCCGGTGACCTGCGTCAGCACGTCGAGATACTGCCCGACGGTGACCTCGGTGCGCATCTCGTCGAAGACCGGCCGGGCCCGAGCCAACGACCACAGGTCCAGGCCGGCGGAGTGCAGCAGCTCGTCGGACCAGACCAGGCACAGGTCACCGAGCAGGATGGCCGCGGCGTCGCCGAAACCGTCCGGGTCGCCGCCCCAGCCGGCCTCCCGGTGCCGGGTGGCGAACCGTCGGTGTACCGCGGGCTCGCCGCGACGGGTGTCGGAACGGTCCATCAGGTCGTCGTGGATCAGGGCGCTGGCCTGGACGAACTCCAGTGAGGCCAGGGCGGTCAGCACCTGGTCGCCGTCCAGCCCGCCGGCCCCCCGGAACCCCCAGTAGGCGAATGCGGGACGCAGCCGCTTGCCGCCGCCGAGCACGAACGCCTCGATCGCCTCGGCCACCGGACCCAGCGCGTCGTCCACGGCGGTGAGCCGGACCCGTTGGCCGGCCAGGAACTCGGTGAGAGCCTTGTCGACCCGCTGCCGCAGGCCGGCGCGGTCGACGGGGGACACGGGAGCAGCGTGGGTCACGCCCCGACGCTAGCCGGTCGTCCGTGCTCGTGCTCCACCGCCACGCGTAGTCCCGCCGGTGCGGCCTGGACCCGTCCGCCCGGCCGGTCGCGCGCCGGCCGCCGCGGCGCGGCCCGGCCCGGTGGCCCGCGTCGAGCCGGCCCGACGGGTGGTCGCGGCGGCCTCCGCGAGCACCACCAGCGACACGTCCAGGACGACGGCGAGCCAGCCGAGCCAGAACCCGCCCGGCACGCGACGCTGTCGTTCCCACCGGGAAATCTCGTGCCGACTCAGCGTCGGCACCCCGGCGGCGGCACACAACTCGGCGGCGGCTCGCTGCTGGCTCCAGCCCCGGTCGAGTCGGCAGCGAGCCAGCAGCGGCCCGAGCTGCGCGGGTCGCGGCGGTGCGGGCGGGATCATCTGTCCTCCTGGCGGGCGTCGGCGCGGCGCCGGCCGGCCCGCCCTGAACGGGCGGGACCAGCGGCACCGCTCGGTTGCTGACCCCCGCGCGGGCCCCCGGGCCGCCCCCGCCACCCCTCCCGCGCCACCCCTTCCTACCCCGGAGGTACGACGCCCTTCCGCCCGCCGGATCGGGACGCGGGGGGCCGGCTCGGCCGTCGGCGTGGGAAGGGCCTGGGTCCTGGTGTCATCGACCGCTAGAGTCGGGTCGTGGCGCTCGGTCTTCCCTCGACACTCCCCAATCCGCAGCCGGCGATCGGGGAGCTTATCCGTGAGCACCAGCCGACCTTCTCGTTTGAGTTCTTCCCGCCCAAGACCGAGGCGGGGGAGCAGCTGCTCTGGCAGGCCATCCGCGAGTTGGAGTCGCTGCGCCCGTCGTTCGTGTCGATCACGTACGGCGCCGGCGGCTCGACCCGGGACACCACAGTGGCGGTGACCGAGCGGATCGCCACCGAAACCACCCTGCTGCCGATGGCCCACCTCACCGCGGTCAACCACTCCGTCGCCGAGCTGCGGCACGTGGTCGGCCGGCTCGCCGGGGTGGGGGTGCGCAACGTGCTGGCCGTTCGTGGTGACCCCCCGGGCAACCCGGGCGGTGAGTGGATCCGTCACCCCCAGGGCGTGGACTACGCCGAGGACCTGGTCCGGCTGGTGCGCGACGCCGGTGACTTCAGCGTCGGCGTGGCGGCCTTCCCGTACAAGCACCCCCGCTCGCCCGACGTGGCCAGCGACACCGCCCAGTTCGTCCGCAAGTGTCGGGCCGGCGCGGAGTTCGCGGTCACCCAGATGTTCTTCGACGCCGACGACTACCTGCGGCTACGTGACCGGGTGGCCGCTGCCGGCTGTGACACCCCGATCCTGGCCGGCGTGATGCCGGTGACCCAGTTCAGCACCATCGAGCGGTCCGTGCAGCTGTCCGGTGCGCCGTTCCCACCGGCGTTGGCGGCCCGCTTCGAACGCGTCGCCGACGACCCGGACGCCGTCCGCCGGCTCGGCATCGAGCAGGCCAGCGAGATGTGCCGCCGACTGCTGGACGAAGGCGTGCCGGGAATCCACTTCATCACCCTCAACCGGTCCACCGCGACCCGCGAGGTCTGGCAGAACCTGAAGGCCGGCGCCCGCGTGTGAACGCTGCGCCTGCGACACCTGTTGCCCGGCACGACGGTTGATCCGTGGTGGGCACACAGCTGAACTGGGATCAGTACGCCACGGCGTGGGCGCGGTTGCACGGTGGGTTCGACCCTCGGGTCGCGGCTCCGGTGGTGCGCGCCTGGCTGCGATTCGCGTACCACGTCGGATATGTGCTGGGTCGACTGCGGGTCAGCCCCACCGCGGTCACCGCGGCCGGGGTGCTGCTCTGCTTCTGCGTACCGTTGCTGGTGGGCCGGCCGGGGGACGGGCCGTTCCTCGGCGCGCTGTTCGTGCTGCTCGCCGCCGTGGCGGACAGCGTGGACGGTGCCGTGGCGGTCTCCACCGGCCGCACCACCCGGCTCGGCTACGTCTACGACTCGGTCGCCGACCGGCTCGGTGAGGTGGCGTGGCTGCTGGCGTTCTGGCTGGTGGGTGCGCCGGGTGGGCTGGTTGTCGCGGGCGGCGCGCTGTCCTGGTTGCACGAGTACGTCCGGGCGCGGGCGGTCGCCGCCGGCATGCGGGAGATCGGCGCGGTGACCGTGGGCGAACGCCCCACCCGGGTCTCGGTGGCGCTGGCCGGCTTGCTGGTCGCCGGGCTGGCCGGGCTGATCGAGCCGGACCTGGCCGCCGGCACCATCACCATGGCGACCGCGGTCTGGGTGCTGCTGGCCGCTTTCGGCCTGGGGCAACTGCTCTCCAGCATCCGCCGAGCCCTGCTCGACGTCGACTGAGCCGGCCAGGCCGGGCGAGCGGCCCAGAGCCGGAAGCCGGCCGGAACACGCGCCGCCGGAGCATGCCGGGTCTACCAGGCGGGGCCGATCTCGTCGGCGACGATCTGCGCGGAGAGGGTCACCATCGGCAACCCGCCGCCCGGGTGGGTGGAGCCACCCACCAGCCACAACCCGTTCGCCGGGCCCCGGTTCGCCGGGCGGAGCAGCCCACCGGCGGTGCCGTAGATCGAGCCACCCGGCGCGCCGGTCGCCACGCCCAGGTCGGCGGGGGTGCGGATCTCGCGGAACAGCAGCCGATCGCGCACGTCCACGCCGCGCCGTGCCAGCACATCCAGGATCCGGTCGGCGTACGCGTCGGCCAGCCCCGGGCGTCGCCAGTCGACAGCGCCCGCCGCGGTGCCCTGCCGGGCGGCGTTGACCAGCACGAACCACGCCTCGTGTCCGGCTGGGCGGACCATCGGGTCGTCGGCCACGGTGACGAACACGGCCGGGTCGGCCGCCGGCCGGGCCCGTACGCCGCGCCCGGGGTCACCGAAGACCGCGTCGAACTCGGCGTCGTAGTCGTCCGGGAAGAAGACGTTGTGGTGGGCCAGCCCGGTGCTGCCGGAGACGCCGAGCAGCAGCACGAAGCCGGCGAGGCTGCGGTCGGTCAGCCCGGCCAGCCGACGCGGGTGCGGCAGCAGGTCACGGTAGACGGTGAGCGCGTCCACGTTGGCCACCACCACGTCGGCGGGCACCGGGGCGGTGACGCCGGCGAGGCGTACCCCGTGCACCCGGCCGCCGGTGGCGTCGATCCGGGTGACCGTGGCGTCGGTCTGCACGACCACGCCGAGGTCCAGGCAGCGGGTCAGCAGCGCGTCGGCGAGCGTGCCCAGCCCGCCGCGCAGGTACCAGCCGCCGAAGGCCAGCTCGGCGTAGGGGACCGCGACCAGCGCCGCCGGTGCCCGACGTGGGTCGGCGCCGGTGTAGGTGGCGTACCGGTCCAGCATCATCCGCAGCCGCGGGTCGGACAGGTGCCGGCGGCCCAGGCCGCGCAGACTGCGACCCGGGGCGATGGCGGCCAGGTCGCCGACGCGCCAGGCCAGCGACGCGAGGTCGCGAGGGGAATCGACGGTACGACGCAGGATGTCCCGTGAGGAGGCCTGCCACACCCGCGCCGCCCGGCGCCACAGCCGCTGCCAGTCGGCTGCCGCCCGGTCACCGAACGCGGCCCCGATCCGGGCGGTGAACTCCACCGGGTCGGCGCACGAGTCCAGTGCAGGGCCACGACCGGGGAAGACGTGCCGGACGATCGGGTCCAGGGGCACGAGGTCCAGGTATTCGTCGAGCTTCGCCCCGGTCGCCTCGAACAGGTCGTGGAAGACCTCGGGCAGGGTGAGCAGGCTCGGCCCGGTGTCGAAGTGGAACGACCCGGCCGGGGTGTCGTGGGCGTACCGGCCGAGCTTGCCGCCGACCGTGTCGGCGGCCTCGAAGACGGTCACCTGGTGCCCGGTGGCGGCCAGCCGGGCGGCGGTGGCGAGGCCACCCACCCCGGCGCCGACGACCACGATCCGCGCCATGCCGCGTCCTCCCTAGCTGACCGGGCGGCCCCGCCAGGTCAGGCGGCGTCGCTTTCGCAGATGGTACGACCGCAGGGTCAACCAACCGAGGACCACGACCGACACGGGGTGTGCGAGCGCGTCGGGCCACCACCGGCCACCGGTCGCGCGGGCGGTGAGCACCCGTCCGGCCACCCCGAGGACGTACGCGGCCACGCCCACCGCGGCCACCCTCGGCGCGCCGGCCGCCGCACCCGTCAGCGCGATCAACGGTGGTGCGGTGTAGAGCAGCAGCAGTGCCGCCACCACGGCTGCCGCCGCCCCCGGGTGCCCGAACGACGCCCAGAGCGACTTCGAGTACCCGTCGCGCAGTTGCGGCCAGTCGTCGTACATCCGGCAGGTGGCCAGCCGGGAGCCGTCGGCCAGGGCGATCCGCCCACCGGCCCGCTTGACCGCCCGGGCCAGCTCGATGTCCTCCAGGATCTTGTCGGCGACCGCGGCGTGTCCGCCGGCGGCGGTGTAGCCGGCCCGGTCCACCACCAGGAACTGCCCGCCCGCCGCGGCCAGGGACGGCCGCGACGAGCGCTCCATCGCGCGCAGCGGCAGGAAGGTCAGCCAGAGCCACTGCAACAGCGGCTGCACCAACCGGTCGCCGGCCGTCGCCACCACGATCCGGGGGTACGGCGACAGCAGCGCCACCCGGGCGGCGCGCAACTCGGTGACGGCAGCGGCCACGGCGTGCGGGGCGAGCACCACGTCGGCGTCGACGAAGACCAGCGCGGTGGCGTCCGGGTCGGCCCGGGTGGCCAGCTGCCAGCAGGCGTGCGGCTTGCCCAGCCAGCCCGGGGGTGGGGCGACCCCGGTGAGCAGCGTGACGCGGGGGTCGTCGCCGGCCACCGCGCGGACCACCTCGGCGGTGCCGTCGGTGGACCCGTCGTCGAGGACCACGACGCGCAGCCCGGGTACGCCGCGTTGGGCCAGCAGGGCGCGCAGGCAGGGCGTGACCCGGGTGGCCTCGTCGCGCAGCGGCAGCAGCACGGCGACCGGCTCGTCGACGTCGTCGGGCCGGTCGGTGGGTCGGCGCAGCCACCGGGTGGCGTTGAGCCAGGTGTGCCCGGTCAACGCGGCGACGGCGATGAGCAGGGCGAGCAGGGCGGTCATCGGGTCGCGTCGACGCCGGGGCGGTGTGGCTGGTGGGCCTCCCGACCGGGGTCACCGCCCCGGCGGGCACGCAGGAGGGTCACTGCCAGGGGTACGGCGGTCACCGACATGCCGGCGGCGCCCCAGAGCGCCGAGGCGGGCAGGTCGAGGAAGACGGCGTGGGCCAGGATGCTGGAGAAGTACGTCCACAGGTAGAGCGCGACCATCGGGTGGTCCCGCCGATCGGTGTGCTCGGCGGCCGGCCCGGCCAGCGGGCGCAGCGCGCTCATCATCAGCACCGCGAAGAGCAGCCAGCCCAGGTAGTTGCTGACCGGGATGCCGGCCAGACCGGGCAGGGCCGGGGTGGCGTCGCGCCAGACCCAGTAGCCCTCGGCCACCATCTGCGGGTCGAGGAAGAGGTCCCAGGCGGCCAGCCCCACGGTGGCCAGCGCGATCCGCCCCACCCATCGACCCACCGTCGGCCCGCTGCCGCCGGCTGTCGGCCCGCTGCCGCCGGCCGTTGCGGCCCTGCCGCCGGTCAGTCGGGCCGCTGCCAGCCAGGCCGGCCAGGCCATCCAGGTCCAGGCCAGCGGAATGATCAGCGGCACGCCGGCCAGCTTGGGGCCCAGCTCTCCGGAGTAGTCGTAGCTGCCGAACGGCACGCCGGTGGCCACCCCGATCGCCTCGATCGCGAACCCGCCGCCGGTGGCCACCGCGACCAGCGCTGCCGCCACCCGTGGGCCCCGGCTGAGCAGCGCGTGGCCGACCGAGAGCAGCCAACCGAGGACGACGGTGGCCACGGTGAGCCCGGCCCGGGTGGTGCCGGTGGTGAGCGGGTAGCAGATCTGGGCGAGCACCAGGACGGCGAGCAGCGTCCAGGAGATCCGCCGGGTCATGACGCCGGTGGCTCGAGCGGCAGATCCCGACCGAGTACGCCGAACGGTCGCTCGTCGCCGGGGAAGTGGAAGTCGCGCAGCACGTCGACGAAGCCGAACCGTCGGTACAACCGCCAGGCCCGCGAGGTCTGCTCGTCGGCCTCCGGGGTGGACAGCAGCACGGTGTCGCCCTCCGCCATGCCGAGCAGCGCGCGCAGCTGACCGGCGCCCAGGCCGTGCCCCTGCGCCGGTGGCCGGACGTGCAGCTCGACCACCTCGAAGCAGTGGGTGAGCCAGCGCGTACGAGTCGGGGTGTCCAGCGCGCGGTGCACCTGGTCGTGCCACCACTGACCGGAGGCGCCCAGGTAGCCGTAGCCGAAGCCGGCGAGGTGACCCTCGCTGGTCAGGCTGGCAACCGCCCGGAAACCCGGCCGGCGGACGTGGGTGGCGATGTAACCGCGCCGGGCCTCCAGCAGGTCGGTGCGGTATCCCATCGCCTCGCCGTAGACGGCCACCACGTCGTCCAGCCGCCGGACGAGATCGTCCGGCGTCCAGCGCACCAACCTCATGCCCGTCCACCCTTCACCGTTTCCGGGCCGCCGTCGGCGGCCCATCCGAGCACCGACCGGTCGCCGACCACGTCGCGCACCTCGAACCGGGCGAACAGCTCCTCGGCGTACCAGCCCGCGGTGGGGGTTCGCATGATCGCCGCCCGATGCTCCGGGTGACGGTACGCGAACGCCACCAGGTCCGTCGGGTCGCGCCACACGCTCACCGTGCCCTGCCAACCCAACGGGGCCTCTCCGACCCCGAACCGGGCCAGCAGCCCGGGCGCGTCGCGCAGGGCGGCGGCCACCGGCGGGATCGCCCGCCAGAAGGTGGCCGCCCGGCGGGCTCGCAGCCGGGCCCGGGTCAGTGCCAGCACCGGGCCGGTGACCCGGCCGCCCGACGGGTCGCCGAACGGCCGCTGGCCGGACCACTCGCCCCGGCTGGTCAGCGGCCGTAGGTCGATTCGCGCCTGGGCGTGGGCGATGCGCGCCCAGGCCCGCCCGACCGGCGAGTCGTCGAAGCCTCCCGCCGCGGCGGGAGAGTCCCAGACGGTCAGCGCCGCCCACCGGGTCAGGTCGGCGTCCCGTGGCCCGAAGTCGGTGCCGGTCCCGGTGCCCAGCAGCTTGCCGAACCGAACGCCGGGGAGGGCCCGCAACCGGCGAGGGTCCACCGCCATCCGGGTCAGCGCCCGGGGCAGCGCGCCGTGGGAGGTCCGCCACACGTGCAGCGTGACCAGCTCTGGAGCCGCGCCGGCGACGCTGCCGGGACTGCTGGTGCGCTCGCTTCGCTCGCTCACGCCCCCGCTTTGCGGCGGCACGAGCGCATCGCTGCTGTGCCTGCTGGTTCGCTCACTCACGCCACCTCGGCCGGGGTGCCGGCGGTGACCCGCAACAGCTCGGGGTAGGTGGTCGGGAAGACCGCCTGGGGTACGCCACCCGCGGCCCAGATCTCCGGGTACGCCGCCAGCGCCGTGTCCACCAGGGTGCGCAGCGGGTGCGGGTGCCCGAGTGGGGCGACCCCGCCGATCGGCTGCCCGGTGTGCGCCCGGACGAACTCCGGGGTGGCCCGACGCAGTCGGGTGACGCCGATCGATGCCGCCAGGCCGGCGGTGTCGACCCGGTGCGCGCCGGAGGTGAGGACGAGCAGCGGCGTGTCGTCCGCGTCGAAGATCAGTGAGTTGGCTATCTGGCCGACCTCGACGTCGAGCGCTGCGGCGGCCGCTGCGGCGGTGTGCACGGCGTCGGGCAGCAGACGGACCATGCTGGGCTCACCGGCGCCGTCGAGCGTGCCGGCGGCGGTGAGCGCGTCCTGCACCGCCCGTACGTTCGGGTGTGGCTGCATCCCGCCATTCTTCCCGGTCCGCTGGTGGCCGGTTCAGCCGGCCGGCACGCTCGGCGCGTCACACGTTGCATTTTCGTCGGAGGGGAGGTGTACTGTCAGCAGCAGTTAGAACGAGTGTTCGATTGCCTCGAACGCCCGTTCCAACCAGCCGGAGCGCGGCGTTTCGCGGCGCCACCTCCGGGCGGTGCGGCTCCGCGGGCCGCACCTGGGTTTCCGGGCAGTCGCGAGCCTGGTCCCAACAGGCAGGAGCGTCGCCCGCCGCCCACGACCCCCGGGCGGCGGGCGACGCACCCGCCGGTCCGCCGGCCGGGTGTGGTGTGGGGAAGCATCCACACCCGGCCGGCCACACCCGGTGCGTCTTCCTCCGCACCACCCCGACCTCGGCGTCGTCGGTGGCATCAGCCGCCGCAGTGACGTCTCGGCCACGTGGAGGAGAGACACCCATGCCGACCAACCCGGCTCAGGCACCGACGGTGCCGGCGCACGTGCTGCCGCACCGCACCCCCGCCCAGCTCCTCACGTTGGCCCGCCGTGGGCTGGTCGAGGCCGGCCAGACCCGACCTGACGGCCTGCGCTACGCGGCTGCCCACCTGGCCGCCCTGCGCGCGGCGGCGGCTCTGCTCGCCGCCCGGGCCCGACCCGCGCCGAGTCGACGCAACCGGATCACCAGCGTCTGGGTCCTCCTCTGCGCCGTCGCTCCGGAGCTCGACGAGTGGTCCCGGTTCTTCGCCGCAGGGGCCAGCAAGCGCGCCGCCGCCGAGGCCGGCATCCCCCGGGTGGTCAGCGCCCGGGAGGCCGACGACCTGCTCCGCGCTGCCGAACAGTTCGTCACGGTGGTGGAAACCGCGCTCGGCGTGGCCCACCAACCGGCCCTGGACGGCCTCGCCGCCTGATCCCGCCGTGCCACCGGCCGCCCCGCGGGGGGAGCCGGGCGGCCGGTGGCACGGCGTGCCGGTCCTGATCTGATCCACAGCAACGACGGGGGAGTTGGTCCAATGGCGGGCCGCATGGTGGTCGGTTCCGCCGCGCTGGCCGATCTGGTGCGCCCGGCGAGCGCACCCGACCCGGTCGGTGGGCACCGGGTGCTGCCGGTGGTGCCCGAGCTGACCGGTCTGCTGCCCAACCGGGGCCTGCGCCGGGGCAGCACCATCGCGGTCGCCGCCGGCCAGCCCCGCCGCAGCGGTGGCACTTCGCTGATGCTGGCCCTGCTCGCCGAGGCGTCCCGGGCCGGCTCGTGGTGCGCCGTGGTCGGGGTGCCGACGTTCGGCGCGGGCGCGGCGGCTGAGCTGGGCATCGCCCTGGACCGGTTGGCCCTGGTGCCGAACCCCGGCCCCGAGTGGGCCACAGTGGTCGCCGCGCTGATCGACGGGGTGGACGTCGTGGTCACCACCGTGCCGGCCTCGGTCTCCGCCTCGGTCGCCACCCGGTTGGCCGCCCGGGCCCGGCAGCGCGGCAGCGTGCTCGTCCCGTATGGCCGGTGGGACGGCGCGGACGTGACGCTGCAGGTGGTCCGTGGGGTCTGGGAGGGTCTCGGGCTGGGCCGGGGGCGGTTGCGCCGCCGGGAGATCACCGTCTCGGCGCGCGGGCGCGGGGCGGCCGTCCGGCCCAAGGAGATCAAGGTGTGGCTCCCGGGTGACGAGCTGACCCGGGTGATCCCTCGTACGCTGCCGTCGCCCGTGGGTCGATCGGCCGTGCCACTCGCCCTGGTCGGTCGGGGGTGACCGGCGCGCCGGCACGCACGCTGCTGCTGTGGTGCCCGGACTGGCCGGTGCTCGCCGCCGAGATCGTCGACGGGGTGCCGGCGACCGGCCCGGTCGCCGTTATGCACGCCAACCGGGTGGTCGCCTGCTCCGAGCGGGCCCGCGCCGAGGGGGTGCGTCGGGGGCTGCGCAAGCGGGAGGCACAGGGGCGCTGTCCGCAGCTCACCGTAGTGGAATACGACCCCGGCCGGGATGCCCGGGCGTTCGAGCCGGTGGTCGCCGCGGTGGAGGAGTTGGTCGCCGGCGTCGAGGTGGTCCGTCCGGGAGCCTGCGCGGTGGCCGCCCGGGGGCCGGGCCGTTACCTCGGCGGTGAGGAGGCGGCCGCCGAGCGGATCATCGAGCACGTGGCGCAGTCGTGCCTGGTGGAGAGCCAGGTCGGCATCGCCGACGGGGTGTTCGCGGCCGGGTTGGCCGCTCGCGCTGGCCGGGTGGTGGCACCGGGTGGGACACCGGAGTTCCTGGCCGGGTTGCCGGTCGAGGCGCTCGGCCGGTCGGCGTTGGCCGACCTGCTGCGCCGGCTGGGGGTACGCACCCTCGGCGACTTCGCCGCCCTGCCGGCCGGCGACGTGCTGGCCCGGTTCGGGTTCGACGGTGCGCTGGCCCACCGGCTGGCCGCCGGGCGGGACCATCGCCCACTCGCCGTCCGGCAGCCGCCGGCCGACCTGACGGTGACCGCGGAGCACGACGAGCCGATCGACCGGGTCGACGCGGCGGCGTTCGTGGCCCGGGCGCTGGCCGAGCGGCTGCACGAACGGCTGGCCGGGCATGGGCTGGCCTGCACCCGGCTCGGCATCGAGGCGGTCACCGAGCACGGGCAGGAGCTGCACCGGGTGTGGCGGCACGATGGTCTGCTCACCGCAGCGGCCATCGCCGACCGGGTGCGCTGGCAGCTCGACGGGTGGCTCTCCGGCAGCAACGGCCGCGCCGGTGCCCGACCGGCCCGACCGACGGCCGGCATCATCCGGCTGCGACTGATCCCGGACGGGGTGATCGCCCAGGCCGGCCTTCAGGCCGGCCTCTGGGGGGAGACCGGCGAGGAGCGGGAACGCGCGCACCGGGCGTTGAGCCGGGTGCAGGGCATCCTCGGCCCGGAAGCGGTGGTCACCGCGGTGCTCGGTGGTGGGCGCTCCCTGGCCGACCAGGTGCGGCTGGTGCCGTGGGGCGACGAACGCGTCCCCGCTCGTCCGGGGCCGCCGGCCGATGCCGGCGCCGACCCGGTCACCGGCCGGGGTGGAGGCGGGGCTCCGCCGTGGCCGGGTCGACTGCCGGCGCCCGCGCCGGCGGTGGTGCTGCCCAGTCCGCTCGCGGCGACGGTGCACGACGCCGCCGGTGAGCCGGTGGTGATCAGCGCGCGGTTGGCGGTGAGCGCCCCACCGGCTCGGCTGGTGGTCGGCACCGGCCAGCCGGCGGAGATCGTGGGCTGGGCCGGCCCGTGGCCGGTGGACGAGCGGTGGTGGGCGCCGGCCGAGGCCCGCCGCCGGGCCCGGTTCCAGGTCAGCCTGGCAGACGGTGCCGCCCTGCTGCTGGCCGTCGAGGCCGGGCAGTGGTTGGTGGAGGCGATCTATGACTGAGCCGGTGCTCCCCAGGTCGGCGGTGGATGCTCGATGAGCTTCCACAACCCGAAGATGCCCTGGTCGGAGCTGGAGCGGGTGCTCTCCGGTCGGGCCGGCGGCGGCTCCGGCCGGCCGGGCGGCGGGCGGTCGCGCGAGGAGCGGCACCTGCACGTGGTGGACCCGCTCGCCGTGGACGCCGATGGCGGCGACTCCCCGGCCTGGAGCCGCCGCCGCGAGCAGTACCAGCCACCGGAGCTGACCCGCCCCAACGGCGTGGTGCCCTACGCGGAGCTGCACGCGCACACCAACTTCAGCTTCCTCGACGGCGCCAGCCATCCGGAGGAGCTGGCCGAGGAGGCGGCCCGGCTGGGGCTCACCGCGCTCGCCGTCACCGACCACGACGGCTTCTACGGGGTGGTCCGCTTCGCCGAGGCGGCTCGTACGCTGGGCCTGCCGACCATCTTCGGCGCGGAGCTGTCCCTCGGCCTGCCCGGCCCGCAGAACGGCGAGCCCGACCCGCACGGCGCGCACCTGCTGGTGCTCGCGCACGGCCACGAGGGGTACGCCCGGCTGGCCACCACCATCGCCCGCGCCCAGCTACGTGGCGGCGAGAAGGGCCGCCCGGATTACGGGGACCTGGAGGAGGTCGCTGCCGAGCTGCGTGACCATGTGCTGGTGCTGACCGGCTGCCGCAAGGGGCACGTGCCGGGGGCGCTGCTCACCGAGGGGGTGGACGCGGCGGCCCGCGAGTTGGACCGGCTGACCGCGCTCTTCGGCGCGGAGACGGTGGCAGTGGAGCTGACCGACCACGGCCATCCCATCGACGCCGACCGTAACGACGCGCTCGCCGAGTTGGCCGCCGCAGCCGGGTTGCCGACGGTGGCCAGCAACAACGTGCACTACGCCAGCCCTGGCCGGCGTCGACTGGCCACCACCGTCGCCGCGGTCCGGGCCCGACGCAGCCTGGACGAGATCGACGGCTGGTTGCCCGCGGCGGCCACCGCCCACCTGCGCAGCGGCGCGGAGATGGCGGCCCGGTTCGCCGCGTACCCAGGTGCGGTGGCGCGGGCCGCCGAGTTCGGCGCCGAGTTGGCCTTCGACCTCCAGCTCGTCGCGCCGCAGCTACCGGCGTACCCGGTGCCGCCGGGGCACACCGAGATGAGCTGGCTGCGGAAGCTGACAGCTGACGGGGCGCACGAGCGCTACGGCCCGCCGCAGGCGCACCCGACGGCGTACGCGCAACTCGACCACGAACTGAACATGATCGAGGAGCTGGGTTTCCCCGGCTACTTCCTGGTGGTCTACGACATTGTCACGTTCTGCCGTGACCAGGACATCTACTGCCAGGGTCGGGGTTCGGCGGCCAACTCGGCGGTCTGCTACGCGTTGCGGATCACCAATGTGGACGCGGTCCGGCACCAACTGCTCTTCGAGCGGTTCCTCGCCCCGGAACGGGACGGTCCACCCGACATCGACGTGGACATCGAGTCCGACCGCCGGGAGGAGGTGATCCAACACGTCTACACCCGTTACGGCCGGGAGCACGCCGCCCAGGTCGCCAATGTCATCTCCTACCGGCCCCGGTCGGCCGTGCGGGACGTGGCCAAGGCGTTCGGCTACTCGCCGGGGCAGCAGGACGCCTGGAGCAAGCAGATCGACAGGTGGGGCTCGGTCGCCACTGTCGATGTCGAGAACATCCCCGAGCAGGTGGTGGAGTACGCCAACGAGTTGCAGACGTTCCCGCGGCACCTGGGCATCCACTCCGGTGGCATGGTGATCTGTGACCGGCCGGTGATCGAGGTCTGCCCGGTGGAGTGGGGGCGGATGCCCGGGCGCAGCGTCCTGCAATGGGACAAGGACGACTGCGCCGCGGTGGGCCTGGTCAAGTTCGACCTGCTCGGCCTGGGCATGCTCTCCGCCCTGCACTACGGCTACGACATGATCGGGTCCCGGCTCGACCTGGGCGACATGACCCTGGACGACCCGGAGGTCTACGACATGCTCTGCCGGGCCGACTCGGTCGGCGTGTTCCAGGTGGAGAGTCGGGCCCAGATGGCCACCCTGCCCCGACTCAAGCCCCGCGAGTTCTACGACCTCGTGGTCGAGGTGGCGCTGATCCGCCCCGGCCCGATCCAGGGCGGTTCGGTGCACCCGTTCATCCGGCGCAAGAACGGGCAGGAACCGGTGACCTTCGCCCACCCGCTGATGCGCAACGCCCTGGAGAAGACCCTGGGTGTGCCGCTGTTCCAGGAACAGCTGATGCAGCTCGCCATCGACCTGGCCGGCTTCGACGCGGCCGAGGCCGACCAGTTGCGCCGGGCGATGGGCGCCAAACGGTCGGTCGAACGGATGACCAGGATCGCCGACCGGCTCTACGCCGGGATGGCCGAGCGGGGCATCACCGGTGAGCTGGCCGACGACGTCTACCGCAAACTCACCGCGTTCGCCAGCTACGGCTTCCCGGAGAGCCACGCGATGAGCTTCGCCTACCTGGTCTACGCCAGCTCCTGGCTCAAGCGCTACCACCCCGCGCCGTTCCTGGCCGCGCTGCTCAACGCCCAGCCGATGGGTTTCTACTCGCCGCAGACCCTGGTCGACGACGCCCGCCGGCACGGGGTGGAGGTTCGTCGTCCGGACATCAACGCCAGCGGGGCACTGGCGGTGCTGGAGTCGACCCCGGAAACCCGGTGGGGCAGCGGGCCGGGAGAGCCGCCGCACGCCTGGGGGCTGGGAGGCCCCGCCGTCCGGCTCGGCCTGTCCAGTGTGCGGACCCTCGGTGCCGACGTGGCCGAACGGATCGAGGCCGAACGGGTCGCCGGTGGGCCGTACCGGGACATGCCGGATGTGGCCCGGCGGCTCGGTCTCACCGCCGCGCAGCTGGAGGCGTTGGCCACCGCGGACGCCTTCGCCTGTTTCGGGCTGACCCGGCGGCAGGCGCTGTGGGCCGCCGGTGCGGCGGCCCAGGACCGGCCGGGTCGGCTGCCCGGCACGGTGACCGGCGCGGCGGCGCCAACCCTGCCCGGGATGGAGGCGGTGGACCGGTTGGTCGCCGACGTGTGGGCCACCGGGTTGTCGCCGGAGAGCCACCCCGCCCGGTTCATCCGGGGTCAGCTCGACGTGCTCGGCGCGGTGCCGATCGCCCGGCTCGGCCGGGTGGAGCCGGGGCAACGGATCCGGGTCGGTGGCATCGTCACCCACCGGCAACGCCCGGCGACCGCGGGCGGGGTCACCTTCCTCAACCTGGAGGACGAGACGGGGATGCTCAACGTCACCTGTTCGCCGGGGTTGTGGCAGCGCTACCGGCGGGTGGCGCGGACCAGCGCCGCGCTGGTTGTCCGAGGGCGGTTGCAGCGGCACGAGGGGGTGACCAACCTGGTCGCCGACCGGCTGGACGCCATCGAGCCGCCGGTGAGTCCGGCCTCCCGTGACTTCCGCTGAATCAGTGATCCACATTACGGTTTCCGGAGCCGTCGAGCGGGAGACTCGTCTCGAGCGGGCAGAGCGGCCCGTGATCCGTGAGGGGGAACGACAGTGACGGGAAATCACGCGTACACCAGTGGAATCGCCAACGCCCGGCGGACCCGACTGGGCAACGGCTGGGTGCCGTCGCACCTCGCCGACCCCCGCGAGTACGAGGTGACCAACGGTCCGGTGGCCAACGAGCGCCGGTCCCGGGCGGAGGACGAGGCCGAGGGCGCCGAGGCCTGATCAACCGCGCCACCACGCACCCGTCGGGCGTGTGGTGGGCGCGCCCGCCACACGCCCGCACCACCACCGGGCCGGGTGACTAGGCTCGACCGGGTGGAGCAGACCCGAGGCCGGTTCGCCGAGCCGCCGCTGACACCCCGTACCGCAGTGATCTGGTCGGTGCTCCGCGCCGAGCTGGACCGGCGCGGCGACGCCGAGCTCACCGTGCTGGACGTGGGCGGCGGCACCGGCGGTTTCGCCGTTCCGCTGGCCCGCGCCGGGCATCGGGTCACCGTCGTCGACGCCAGCCCCGACGCGCTCGCCGCGCTCACCCGCCGTGCCACCGAGGCCGGGGTGGCCGACCGGATCGCCGCCGTGCAGGGCGACGGCGACGCCCTCGCCGGGCTGGTCGAGCCGGCCGGCGTCGACCTGGTGCTCTGCCACGCCGTCCTGGAGGTGGTCGACGACCCGACGCCGGTGGTGACCGCGCTGGCCACCGCGCTGCGCCCGGGCGGCGCGGCCAGTGTGCTGGTGGCCGGCCGCGCCGCCGCCGTGCTGGGCCGCGCGATGAACGGGCACCTGGACGTCGCGACCACCCTGGCCGCCGATCCGGCCGGCACCGCGGGGCCGCGCGACATGCTGCGCCGACGCTACGACGCCCCGGGCGCCGCCGCGCTGCTCGGCGCCGCCGGGCTGGTGGTCGAGGAGATCCACGGGGTACGCGTGCTGGCCGACCTGCTGCCGGCAGCGGTCGCCGACGGGCAGCCCGCCGCCGTGGTCGAGTTGGAACGTGCGCTGGCCGCCCAACCGCCGTACCGGGACCTGGCCGCCCAACTGCACCTGTTCGCCCGCCGCCCCGCATGATCGCCGAGGCCGGTGGCCGGCCGGCGCCGCTGGAGATCCTCGGGCCGGATCACGGCGGCGGCCGTCTCGCCGACGTGCTGCCCAGCGCGCTGGCCGTGCTGGGCGTGCCCGGCTCGACCGACCCGCTCGGGCTGCTACCCGCGTTGGCCGGGGTGCGTCGGATCGCCGTGCTGCTGGTCGACGGGCTCGGCTGGTACCAGCTGCCGACCGCGGCGCCCTACGCGCCGACAGTCGCCGGGCTCGCCGCGATGGTGGCCCGGCCGCTCATCGCCGGTTTCCCGTCCACCACCCCGACCAGCCTGGTGTCGCTGGGCACCGGTGTCGCGCCCGGCGCGCACGGGGTGCTCGGCTTCACAGTGCGGGTGCCCGGCACCGATCGGGTGCTCACCCACACCGACTGGGCCGCCGATCCGTCGCCGCTGCGCTGGCAGCCGGTGCCCACCCAGTTGGAGCGGGCCCGCGCCGCCGGCGTGACGACGACAGTGGTGAGTCGGCCGGAGTTCGGCGGCAGCGGGTTGACAGTGGCCGCCAACCGGGGTGGTGACTTCCGGGGCGCCGCCGGCGGGGACGCGGTGGCCACCGCCATGCTTGCCGCGTTGGCCGCCGGCACCGGGCCCACCCTGGTCTCCGGCTACCACGCCGACCTGGATCGACACGGCCACGTCAGCGGCGTCGACTCGGCACCCTGGCGGGAGGCCGCCACCGAGGTGGACGCCCTGGTCGCCCGACTGGTCGACGGGCTGCCGCCGGACGCGGCGCTGCTGGTGACCGCCGACCACGGGCAGCTCGACATCCCTGCCGCGCACCGCTTCGACCTGGACACCGATCCGCGACTGCGGGCCGGTGTGCGGCTGGTGGCCGGCGAGGCCCGGGTGCGCTACCTGCACGTCGAGCCGGGCGCGGTCGACGACGTGCGGGCCGCCTGGTCGGAGGTGCTGGGCGCCACGGCCCGGGTACGCACCCGCGACGAGGTGGTGGCCACCGGCTGGTTCGGGCCGGTGCCCGAGGAGCACCTGGGCCGGATCGGCGACGTGGTGGTGATCTGCAACGACACGTACGCGGTCATGGCCAGTCGCACCGAGCGGCCGATGGCGTCGAAGTTGGTGGCCTACCACGGGTCGGACACCGCGGCGGAGCTGACCGTGCCGCTGCTGGTCGTCCGGGGCTGACCCGGGACGGTTAGGCCCGCTGGCCGATGGTGGTGTCGTACCTCCGGGTTAACCTGCCGGGATGGGCCGCAGTCAGTCGTTGCCCCGGGGCGACGATCCGCGCTTCGGGCCGGACGCCGACGACTCCGCCAGCCCGATCCTGCACGTCGACATGGACGCCTTCTTCGCCGCCGTCGAGGTGCGCCGCCGCCCCGAGCTGCGCGGCCGGCCGGTGGTCGTCGGCGGTGTCGGCCCGCGCGGGGTGGTCAGCTCGGCCAGCTACGAGGCCCGCCGGTACGGCGTCCGCAGCGCGATGCCGACCAGTCAGGCCCGAGCCCGCTGCCCCCACGCGGTCTATCTGCCACCGGATTTTTCCGCCTACACGGCCGCCTCCCGGGCCGTCATGCAGATCTTCCGGGACGTCACGCCGCTGGTCGAGCCGCTCTCCCTGGACGAGGCGTTCCTCGACGTGACCGGTGCCCGTCGGCTCTTCGGCTCCCCGGCCGCCATCGCCCGGCTGATCCGTCGCCGGGTCGCCGACGAGCAGGCGCTGACCTGCTCGGTCGGGGTGGCGCCGACCAAGTTCGTGGCCAAGCTGGGCTCCACCCGGGCCAAGCCGGACGGCCTGCTGGTGGTGCCCCCGGGGCAGGTGCTCGACTTTCTGCACCCGCTGCCGGTGGATGCCCTGTGGGGGGTGGGGGAGCGTGCCGCCGAGGCGCTGCGCCGGCTCGGCCTGACCACCGTCGGCGACCTCGCCGAGGCGCCGGTGGGCATGCTCCGCCGAGCCGTCGGTGCCGCCTCGGCGTCGCACCTGCACGAGTTGGCCTGGGGGCGCGACCCGCGCGGGGTCAGCCCCGAGCACGTCGACAAGTCGATCGGCGCCGAGGTGACCTTCGACGTCGACGTGGCCGACCCGTTGGAGATCCGCCGTGCGTTGCTCGCGCTCAGCGCGAAGGCCGGCGTCCGGTTGCGCGGCTCCGGGCAGGTCGGGCGCACCGTCTCACTCAAGGTCCGACTGGCCGACTTCCGCACCGTCAGCCGGTCTCGCACCCTCGACGTTCCCACCGACACCGCCCGCGAGATGTTCGACACGGTCTGGGCGCTCTACACCGCCTTGGACCCGGGCGAGCGGATCCGACTCGTCGGTGTCCGGGTGGAAGGGCTCGCCCCGGCGCAGGGCGCTCCCCGGCAACTCACCCTCGGCGCGCCCGAGCGTGGCTGGCGCGAGGCGGAAGCCGCCGTGGACGCCGCCGCTGCCCGTTTCGGGCGGTCCGTCATAGGTCCGGCCAGTCTGATGGGCGACCGTGATCCCCGCCGAAACGAAAATCCACCCCGCCCATAGGTCGTCCCGCTTTCCGACGCGCGACCCCCCTCGTAGACTTGCGGGTAAGCAGCCGGTTGGCTGCCACGGTCTGTCGGCCCGAGTGGGCCCGACCAACGTGACCGGGGAGGAGTGCCGTGCCGCTCTCGGAGCACGAGCAGCGGCTGTTCGAGCAGATCGAGCGGTCGCTTGCCGAGGACCCCAAATTCGCCTCGGCCGTGCGCGCCAGCGATCCGCGCTTCCATGCGCGGCGTCGCCTGCTCGTCGCCGCCGGCGTCATCATCGCTGGCTTGGCTCTACTGGTCTATGGCGCGGTGATCAAGACTCCACCGCTGGCGGTGGCGGGCTTCGTCGTCATGCTGGCGTCGGCCGCGTTCGCGGTGCAGTCGCACCGGCGGGCGCAGTCACCCGACCTGCACGTGGTGGGCGGCACGACGAGTCGTCGTCGTCCCCGCGGTGGCCGATCCGGTCGCCGGTCGTCACTCCTGGACCGCATGGAGGACAGGTGGCGGCAGCGCCCGGAGGGGCACCGCTGAGCCGGTCCCGCCGCTGAGGCGGGCCGTACGCCGCGACGAGCGGTCGCCGGGCACAGCCCCGGCGACCTCCGGCGTATCCACGCGTCCTCTTCCGCTGTCCGTTCCACCGACCTGTTTCTCATCACCTGATCATGGGAGCGGTCGGCCGGGTGCAGGGGGCAGCGGTGATGGCCGCCGCCCCCATCCATCGAACGGTCGGTCAGCGAGCGGCCCGGTCGGCCAGCAGCCGTCGAGGGTTCCACCGCAGCAGTCGGTACCGGGCCTGTCCGGTGAGCGCCACCATCCGGCTGGACCTGTCGGCCATGGTGGTGCGCCAACGCAGCAGCACCGAGGGCGGCAGCACCGCGGCGAGCAGGCGGGTCCGTCGGTCCGCCCGTGTGGCGAGCGCCGCACGGACCGCGCGTAGCGCCGGCAGCAACCGCTCACCGGTCAGCGGATCCCGCGCGTAGCGGGCCCGCTCCTCCGCCCGGCCGAGCAGCCGCGCCGACCCGATCGCGTCGTCATCGTCGAGGGCGTCCCGGACAAGCCGGTCCGCTGTCGCCCTGGGCGTCTCGGTCGGATCGACCGGGACCCGGAAGTCCACAAGCGTGTCGAGCAGCTCCGCCCAGGCGGCGTGGGCGTCCGCGCGGGCCCGGTTGGCGTCCGCGCTGACCACCACCGGACGTGCCCCCGGCTCGCTGTCGCCGTCGACCCTGGCGGAGGCCATCACCCCGCTCGCCGCGCGGCCACTGCGTCGGCGGCGTAGGGCCATTCGGCGCAGCGCGGGCACCGCGAGCAGCACCAGCAGGGCCACCAGGGCCGCTGCCCACCAGGGCCAGACCGGTGGCTGCTCGTTCGGCGTCGTCCCGCCGAGAGAGAGCCCGTCGTCGGTGTCCCGGTCGGCGTTGTCCGGGCCGGTCGGCTCCGCCGAGGCGCCCGGGTCCGTCGGGGCGCTCGTGGCGCCGGAGCTCGGGCTGGACGCCTCCGGCGCGTCAGTGTCCGGTGCCCAGGCCGACCGGGTGGAGCCGGGCACCCCGTACGCCGGGGTGGCGTCGAACGGCACCCAACCAGCCCCGTCGAAGTAGACCTCGGTCCAGGCGTGCAGGTTGAGGTTGGTCAGCGTGAAGGTGTCACCGTCGCGCTTACTGCCGTTGGTGAACCCGAACGCCACCCGGGCCGGGATGCCGGCCGAGCGGACCAGCCAGGCCATCGCGGCAGCGTACTGCTGGCAGTAGCCGACCTTGTTGGTCAGGAAGTTGACGATGTCCTGACCGCTGCTGCCGCTCTCGGTGCTCAACCGGTAGCTGAACCCGTTGTCCGCCGAGAAGTGCCGGTAGATCGACAGCACCCGGTCGTAGTCAGTGCGCTTGCCCTGGATCAGCCCCTTGACCAGCTCCTCCACCTCGGGCACCGGCCCGGGGGTGGCGGTCATCTGTCGGCGTACGGGGTGCTCGGTCGGCAGCGGCTTCGCAGTCCGCAACGCCTCGGGCGTGAAGGTCGAGCGGACGTAGTCAAAGGAGTACTTCCGACCGCGGGAGTTCTCCCGGTTGGAGAAGACGACCTGCTGGTTGGCGTCGTAGAGCCAGTTGTCGCTGAGGTCGTCGGCGCGGGTCGGTTCGGCGTACACCGGCATCAGTGACATGCTCAGGCTCTTGGTGACCTCGACGGTCGCCTGGTAGGTGGTCTGCTGCACGCCTGGACCGGCCCGGTCGGCCGGGTTCGGTAGGTCTTTGTTTACCGACCGGCCGCTGGGGTTGCGCGCCTGGAAACCAGCGGGGCGCAGCTCGTCGGCGACCGCGTAGCGCAGGTAGAACGGGTTCTGCTCGGACGTCTTCACCTTCACCAGGTCGGCCACCTGGGACTGGTTGAGCTGGCCGGCGAGCGAGGCGAACAGGTCGATCCGACCCGACGTGCCGCCCGAGCCGGACCCGTTGCCGGTGCCGTTGCCCGGCCCTCGGCTGAGCGAGTCGAGCAGCCCGCCGGTCATGCCGGGCACCGCCAGCGGCAGCACCACCGCCAGGGCCACCCCGACCGCCGCGAGCCGACGGCCGGCGGACGCCAGCGGAGAGGCCTCCCACACGTCGACGTCGCGGCCATCGCCGGTGAACCGGCGCCCGAAGCGGCGCACCCGGTCGACGTTGTCGGTGACCAGCAGCCAGAGGTAACCGGCGGCGCCCACCACGAACGGCACCGCGGGGACGCTGTCGACGTAGACGGCGACCGGCACCGAGTAGATGGCGAGCATCGGCAGGCCCGCCAGCGCGGGCCGGCGCAGCCCCACGGCCAGTACGTCCACCAGCACGGCGACCCCGCCGACGCCGAGCACGGCGATGAACAGCAGCGGGTCAGTGTCCGGGACCTCGACCCCGTACGAGCGCATGTCCTGCATGGAGCCGGCGAGCAGGTCGCCGAAGTATGCGAACGTGCCCGGGGTGGGCAGGATCGCGAGCAACTCCTGGCCGCTGGGGAACAACCAGGTCAGGGCGAGCATCAGGCCGGCCAGCATGCCCAGCACCTGACCCCACAGAGGTGCCCGGGCGAGGCGGGTCAGCGCGGCCACCCCGGCCACCACGGCGACCGCGATGATGGACTCGATCAACCATGTCCAGCCCTGGAAGATGGCCGACAGCGGCGCGGCGGCCAGCAGCGTGGCAGCGGCCGCCACCATGCCGATGTTCCGACTGCTGATCATGAGGGGAGCCTTCCGTTCATCGCACACCGCCGGCGACCGTCTCGGCCAGCGCGGCCCGCAGGGCGAACCCCTGGGCGCCCCGACCGACCTGCGGCCACAGCGCCGGCAGCCGGCCGCCGTGGTCGACGCCGACCACCCGCCAGCCACTCTGCAACATGGCGAGGACGGCGGCGGCGTGGGCGTGCTCCGCCTCGGCCCGCGCCTTCTCCGGCAGGCTGAGCCAGGTGGAGCTGTTCAGCAGGAAGCCGACACAGGTGGCGCCGTTGCCCCGCAGCCCGGCCAGCAGCTCCGCCTCGGCGACGCTCACAGTGCCCAACAGGGCGATGATCAGACCGCCGTCGGCGCGTTGGCGGACCCGCTGCACGAGGCCGGTGACCTCGGCGCGCTGATCCAGTCGGACCTCCGCGAGGTGGTCGAGCAGCGCGCCGTCCCCGCCGGCCTCCGAGGCGTCCACATCTGCCCCCGAGCCGGTGACCAGGCGCAACTTGTAACCGGCCTGCCGCAGGTGGACGGCGATGCTCGCGGCGGCCGAGACCGACCACTCGAAACTGGCCGTCGGCCCCTCGCCCCGGTGGCCGTACGCCCGGGTGTCCAGGACGACGGTGGCCCGGCTCTCCCACGGTTGCTCCTCGCGGCGCACCATCAGCTCACCGGTGCGGGCCGTGGACTTCCAGTGCACCCGGCGCAGGTCGTCGCCGCGCCGGTACTCCCGGGTCGCCGCGTCGTCCTCGCCGTGCACCGCCACCGAGCGGGCCCGGCTGTCGCCGCTGCCCGCGTACTCCCCGGGGAGCCGGACCGACGGCAGCGGGGTGACCTGCGGGATGACCGTCAGGTGGTCGGTGCTGGGAAAGGAGCGGGTGAGTTCACAGAGGCCGAACGGGTCGGTCATCCGGACGACCAGCGGGCCCACGTCGTAGCGGCCCCGCACGTCGGCCCGCACCGTGTACGCCACGGAGCTGGCCTGGTGCGCGCCGAGCCGCTCCAACACCACCCGGGGCCGGCTGCCCAGCGCGTAGGGCAGCCGGTCCTCCAGGAGCAGGGTGCCGGTCGGCAGCCGGGAGAGGTTCTGTAGGCGCAGCACCACCCGGGAGTTGGCGCCGACCGGAACCCGGTGCGGGTCCAGGGAACGGTTGCAGGCCAGCTTGTAGCGGCTCCGCCCGACGTAGGCGGCGGCCAGCAACGGCAGGATGGCCAACAGCACCGCCACCCGGAGCAGGTCCTTCTCGCCGAGGATGCCGGCCGAGATCGCCGCCGCGGCCGCAGCGGCGAGGAAGGACCGCCCGCGGGTGGTCAGCCCGCGTAGCCCGGCACGCACGTCATGGCCTCCGCGGCTCGTAGGGTGCGCGACCGTTGCCGGTGGCGGGGGGCCGGGTGTCGTACGGGTTGCGCTGCCGATCGTGTGGCAGCGGCAGGCGGTGCACCAGCTCGGAGACGATCGCGTCGGTGGTCCGCCGGGCGAGCTGCGCGTCGGCGGTCGGGATGATCCGGTGGGCGAGCACCGGCACCGCCAGGGCCTGCAGGTCGTCGGGGAGGACGTAGTCGCGGCCCTCCAGGGCGGCGACCGCCCGGGCGGTGCGCAACAGTTGCAGGGTCGCCCGGGGGGACGCGCCGAGCCGCAGGTCCGGGGCCTCGCGGGTGGCGGTGACCAGGTCGATCGCGTACTGCTTGACCGCGTCCGCCACGTGCACCTGCCGGACGGTGGCGATCAACTGCCGGACGATGGCCGCGTCGGAGACCGCGCGCAGCTCGTGCAGCGGGTCGGTGGCGCCGTGCCCGTCGAGCATGGCCAGCTCGGCGTTGGAATCCGGGTAACCCATCGCGATGCGGGCGGTGAACCGGTCGCGCTGCGCCTCCGGCAGCGGGTAGGTCCCCTCCATCTCGATCGGGTTCTGGGTGGCGATCACCATGAACGGGGTCTGGAGCTGGTACGTCACCCCGTCGACGGTGACCTGCCGCTCCTCCATGCACTCCAGCAACGCCGACTGGGTCTTCGGCGAGGCCCGGTTGATCTCGTCGCCGACCACCAGGTTGGCGAACACGGCGCCGGGGCGGAACTCGAAGTCGTGCGTCTCCTGGTTGTAGACGCTGACCCCGGTGACGTCGCTGGGCAGCAGGTCGGGGGTGAACTGGATCCGCCGCACGGTGCAGTCGATGGACCGCGCGAGGGCCTTGGCAAGCTTGGTCTTTCCGACGCCTGGGACGTCTTCGATCAGGAGGTGACCCTCGGCGAGCAGGACGGCCAGGGCGAGCCGCACGGTGGCGGTCTTACCCTCGATGACCTGCTCGATGTTGGCCACGATGGCCTCGCTGGCGGCGCGGAACTCGTCGTGCGGCAACAGGCCGCCCACCTCGTCCCAGGTCTGTTGTGTCACGGGCCTCCTCCTCGTCGCCGTCACGGCAGCTCTCTAGAGAGCACCTGGACCCGCCGTTGGGTTCGCGACGTCGAGCCTCGTTTGCCGCAGGAATCTCACTAGTCTCTCAGGCTAACCATGTTTGTCGTTAACGCCGACCCCCGCAGGTAGTCCGCCGCTTACGCACCGGAATATTCGCCGTTCGGGAGATGCGTGACCACTCCGCGTGCGGGTATCCGGTGGCCCGCCCGCATGGCCCACCGGTCGGCGGCGACGTAACCGGGGGAGAGCACCGTGTGGCGGGAGCGGGACATCTACGGGCAGGCCGACGACGGCGGCGTACGCCTCGGCGGTGGCGTGGCGCAGTGGCGGCTGCACGCCGACCACGTCGACGTGGCGGTCGGCACCGGCGGGCGGCGAGCCCGGATCGAGGCCGAACTGCTGCCCGTCGTGGTGGACCTGGACGCGACCGCCCTGGTCCTGCTCGACATGCAGAACGACTTCTGCTCCCCGGGTGGCTGGACCGAGCGCTCCGGGCTGGACCACACGGCCTGCCGGGAGGCGATCCCCGGCGCCGTACGGGCGGTCGAGGCGGCCCGCCAGCTCGGCGTACCGGTGATCTGGGTGTACTGGTACAACCGTTCTGACCTGCGTAACCTCGGCGCGCCCACACTTTGGTCGTTCAAGCACCGCCTCGACCAGGCCGGTATCGGGGAGCAGTTGGACCACGGCCCGGTGCTGACCGAGGGATCGTGGGGCGCGACGCTGGTCGACGAGCTGTGGGAGCTGGTGCGTCCCGAGGACGTGCAGGTGCCGAAGTACCGGATGAACGGATTCCATGCCACCCACCTCGACCAGGTGCTGCGCGCCCAGGGCGTCCGCACCCTCCTCTTCGGCGGAGTCAACACCGACCAGTGCGTCAGCACCACCGTCGAGGACGCGTACTTCCGGGACTACGCCGCCGTGCTGCTGACCGACGCGACCGCCACCTCCAGCCCGGCGTACTGCAAGGACGCGGTGGTCTTCAACTCCCAGCAGTGCTGGGGTTTCACCACCGACAGCGCCCGGTTCGCCGCGGCCGGGTGACCGCCTCGCGCGCTGCCCGACGGCGGCACGTCGTCGCGCCGGACGGCGAGGTACACTGCGGGCATGGCCGGAGTCTTCCTGCTTCTTACCGGGCCGTGCTGATGCGCTGAACGCAGCGACAGCACGGCGGCCCCTCCTGTGCGAGGGGCTTTTTTGTGCCCGCCGCCGGCCCGGCCCGGTGGTGCCGAGACGAAGCGAAGCGAAGCGAGGAGAGACGATGAGTGAGGCAGCCGCACCGGCGGGCGACATTCCCCCGTTCCGGTACACCGCGGCCCTGGCCGACGAGATCGAGATTCGTTGGCAGGACACCTGGGCGCGCGAGGGCACCTTCCACGCACCGAACCCGACCGGCCCGCTGGCCGACCCGACCCACCCGCGCGCGGGCGCGGAGAAGCTGTACGTGCTGGACATGTTCCCGTACCCCTCCGGAGCGGGCCTGCACGTCGGCCACCCGCTGGGCTACATCGGCACCGACTGCTACGCCCGCTACCAGCGGATGGCCGGTCGCAACGTGCTGCACGCGATGGGCTTCGACGCGTTCGGTCTGCCCGCCGAGCAGTACGCGGTGCAGACCGGCACCCACCCCCGGACCACCACCGTGGCGAACATCGAGCGGTACAAGGCGCAGCTGCGCCGGCTGGGGCTGGCGCACGACGAGCGCCGCTCGGTGGCCACCATCGACACCGACTTCTACCGCTGGACCCAGTGGATCTTCCTGCAGATCTTCAACTCCTGGTACGACCGCGACGCCGGCCGGGCCCGCCCGATCGCCGAGCTGATCGCCGAGTTCGAGGGCGGTAACCGGCCCACCCCGGACGGCCGCGCCTGGGCCGAGCTGAGCGTCGCCGAGCGCCGCCAGATCGTCGACGACCACCGCCTGGCGTACGTCTCGCAGGCGCCGGTGAACTGGTGCCCGGGGCTGGGCACCGTGCTGGCCAACGAGGAGGTCACCGCCGACGGCCGTTCCGAGCGGGGCAACTTCCCGGTCTTCAAGCGCAACCTGAAGCAGTGGATGATGCGGATCACCGCGTACGGTGACCGCCTGCTGGACGACCTGGACAGCCTGGACTGGCCCGAGCCGATCAAGCTGATGCAGCGCAACTGGATCGGCCGCTCCACCGGCGCCCACATCGACTTCCCGACCAGCGCGGCGCCGGTGCGGGTGTTCACGACCCGCCCGGACACCGTCTTCGGCGCCACCTACATGGTGCTGGCGCCCGAGCACGAGCTGGTCGACACGCTGGCGCCGGCCAGCTGGCCGGACGGGACGAGGGACGCCTGGACCGGCGGGCACGCCAGCCCCCGGGAGGCCGTCGAGGCGTACCGCAAGGCGGCAGCCGCCAAGACCGACGTCGAGCGGCAGTCCGACACCAAGGAGAAGACCGGCGTCTTCATCGGCGCGTACGCCACCAACCCGGTCACCGGTAAGCAGATCCCGATCTTCATCGCCGACTACGTGCTGGCCGGCTACGGCACCGGCGCGATCATGGCGGTGCCGGCGCAGGACGAGCGGGACTGGGCGTTCGCCGAGGTCTTCGAGCTGCCCATCGTCCGTACCGTGCAGCCGGCGGAGGGCTTCGACGGCAAGGCGTACACCGGGGACGGCCCGGCGATCAACAGCGCCGCGCCCGAGCGCGGCCTGGACCTGAACGGCCTGGGCGTCGCCGACGCCAAGGCGGCGATCATCGCCTGGCTGGAGGCGAGCGGGCACGGCACCGGCGCGGTGACCTACCGGCTGCGCGACTGGCTGTTCTCCCGGCAGCGTTACTGGGGCGAACCGTTCCCGATCGTCTACGACGAGACCGGCGCGGCCATCGCCCTGCCGGAGGAGATGCTGCCGGTCGAGCTGCCGGAGGTGGACGACTTCTCCCCGAAGACGTTCGACGCCGACGACGCCAACAGCAACCCGGAGACCCCGCTGTCGCGGCGGCGCGACTGGGTCGAGGTCGAACTGGACCTGGGTGACGGGCCGAAGCGCTACACCCGGGAAACCAACGTGATGCCGCAGTGGGCCGGCTCCTGCTGGTACGAGCTGCGCTACCTGGACCCGACCAACAGCGAGCGGTTCGTCGACGCGGAGAACGAGCGGTACTGGATGGGCCCGCGCGCCGACGGTGACTGCGGGGGCACCGACCTGTACGTCGGTGGCGCCGAGCACGCGGTGCTGCACCTGCTGTACGCGCGGTTCTGGCACAAGGTGCTGTTCGACCTGGGGCACGTGTCGTCGTTCGAGCCGTTCCGCAAGCTGTTCAACCAGGGCATGATCCAGGCGTACGCGTACACCGACTCGCGCGGCAGCTACGTGCAGGCCGAGGAGGTCTTCGAGCGCGACGGCGCCTACTACCTGGGTGACCTGGCGGTCAACCGCGAGTACGGCAAGATGGGCAAGTCGCTGAAGAACGTGGTGACGCCCGACGACATGTGCGCCGCCTACGGCGCGGACACCTTCCGGGTGTACGAGATGTCGATGGGCCCGCTGGAGGTCTCCCGCCCCTGGGAGACCCGGGCGGTGGTCGGCTCGTACCGGTTCCTGCAGCGGGTGTGGCGGGCCGTCGTCGACGAGCAGACCGGCGCCCTGCGGATCACCGAGGACCCGGCCGACGAGGCGACCCGCCGGCTGCTGCACAAGGTGATCGACGGGGTCCGTGGCGACATGGACGGCATCCGGTTCAACACCGCGATCGCCAAGCTGATCGAGCTGACCAACGGGCTGACCCGACTGTCGGCCACCCCCCGCGAGGTGGCCGAGCCGCTGGTGCTGATGGTGGCGCCGTTCGCCCCGCACGTGGCCGAGGAGCTGTGGCGCAAGCTGGGCCACGACACCTCGCTGACGTACGCGGACTTCCCGACCGCCGACCCGGCGCTGCTGGTGGCCGACACGGTGACCTACCCGGTGCAGGTCAACGGCAAGGTCCGCGGCCGCGTCGAGGTTCCCGCCGACGCCTCCGAGGAGAGCGTCCGCGCGGCGGCCCTGGACGTGGTGGCGGCGACCCTGGGTGGCAAGGAGCCGCGCAAGGTCATCGTGGTCAAGGGCCGAATGGTCTCGGTCGTCGCCTGATGACACCCCCCGCCTCTGCGATCTTGCAGTTTCGGTTCGGGTTTTGCCCTTTGTGTCCGGTAGTGCCGGGACAGGAAGTGCAAGATCGCGGAGGTGGGGGCAGGGGCGGGGCGGGCTGGGTCAGACCGGCACGGTGCGGCGCCGGCGTTCGGCGCGCCACCACTGGTGGATCAGCACCAGGCTGGCGATCAGGCCGAGGCTGGCCGGGGCGGCGGCGTACCAGTTGACGTGGCCGGGGGAACTGACCGCCGCGCCGATCGCCGCGTAGCCGAAGGCGGTCGGCGCGGACGCGATCACGCTGCCGGCCAGGAACGGCAGCACTCGTGCGCCGGTCGTGCCGTAGCCGTAGCTGACCAGGCCGAAGCCGGCGATCGGCAGCAGCCGGACGGTGACCACACCGAGCACGCTCTGCCGGGCGAACCAGCCGTCGAGGCGGGCCAGGCGACCGCGGACCCGTTCGGCCACGAACTCCCGACCGAGCAACCGGCCGACAGTGAACCCGATCGCCGCCGCCACCAGCGCGGCGCCCAGGGCGTACGCGGCGCCCTCCAGCGGGCCGAAGATCGCACCCGCGGCGAGCGTGATGAAGGTCCGGGGCACCAGCGCGACGAGGAGTAACGCGCCCCCGAGGATCGCCGCCACCGGCGCGAGGTCGCCCAGCCGGGCGGCGACCAGCGGCAACTGCGCCGGATCCGGCCGGGGCACCAGCAGCAGCAGTAAGCCGCAGCCGCCGATCAGCAGCACGAGCAGGGCGAACCGGGCGGCCGACGGCTGCCGGAGCAACCGCCGGACGGCACGGATCATGCCCGGGCGGCGGCCACCGCGGAGCGGCGCTCGTTGCGGAGCCGGTCCGACCAGGTGTCGTCCAACGGCGGGAGCTGGTGTGCCCCGGTGGCCCAGCGCAGCAGCAGGTCGGCCAGGGCCGGGTTGCGAGCCAGCGCCGGCCCGTGCGAGTAGGTGCCGAGCAGCTTGCCGCGCCACGCTCCCTCGGTGGCGCCGTCGTTGCCCACCCCGGCGGTGACCCGGGCCAGCGGGGAGACCTCCGGACCGAGGTGGGTGCGGCCACCGTGGTTCTCGAAACCGGTCAGCGGGGGCAGGCCCAGCCGGGGGTCGATCTCACCGGCCAGCTCGCCCACGGCCCGGCTCTCACCCCGGTCGGACCGCAGGTCGAGCAGCTCCAGCCCGCGGCACTGCACACCCTTGGCGAAGAACGAGGTGCCGAGCAGCTGGTAGCCGGCGCAGACGCCGAACACCACCGAGCCCTGCGCGACGGCGCGATGCAGGCCGCCGTCGGCCAGCAGCCGCTGTGCGCCGAGCGCCTGTGGGCCGTCCTCGCCGCCACCGACCAGGTAGATGTCGGCGGTCGCGGGCAGCCGCTCGTCGGAGCGGACCTCCAGCACCTCGACCGGCATCCCACGCTGACGGGCCCGCCGGGCGAGGATCAGGGCGTTGCCCCGGTCTCCGTAGGTGGAGAGCAGGTCGGGGTAGATCCAGACGATGCGCAGACTCTCAGATGACACGGTCCAACTCCGCTCGGATGTCCTGGAACGCGGTGTAGTTCGCGATGACCTCCAGCCGCCCGGGCGGGACCGACCGGAGGGCGTCGTCGAATGTCCGGACGTGCTGGAACGGCACGTCGTTGACGTCCAGTCGAACCGCCAGGTCGTATGCCCGGTCACCGGTGATCAACACCTGCCGGCCGCGGAGCGGGGCGAAGTCGACGTCGTAGAGCCAGGAGGTGTCCAGACCGTCGGGGTCGCGCGCGTTGATGGAGAGCAGCGTCGGCGCGTCGTCGGCCATGTCGAACGCCTCCAGCCAACTGGCCGGGTTCTTGGCCAGCAGCAGCCGGATGTTGCGCCCGTCCTTGTCGACCTGCGCGTAGCGACCGGCCACCGAGGTGACGATGCCGAGGCGGGACACCGCGTCGACCGGGCGGACGCCGAACTCGGCGGCCACCGCCAGCGCGGTCGCCGCGTTGCCGAGGTTGACCTTGCCGGGCAGTTGGAGGGAGACCTTGTGCCAGGCGCCGGTGGGGTCGAGCACGCCCTCGTCCTCCACGACCCAGTGCGGCTCCGGTCGGCGTAGCGGGCAGCCGGTGCACCACCACTGCTCGCCGGAGCGCTGGATGGTGGAGCCGCACTCCGGGCAGACCCAGGAGTCGTCGTGCCAGCGTTGGCCGGCACTGAACCACGTCACGTGCGGCGGGTTGATGCCCCGGGCGGGGTCGCCCGGTGGGGTGGCTGCCCACACGACCAGCGGGTCGTCGGCGTTGGCCACCACCCGTACGTCGGTGTGCCGGACCAGCGCCGCGCGCCAGAGCTGCGCCATCATGGCGACCTCCTTGGCGCGGTCGAGCTGGTCGCGGGAGAGGTTCAGCAGCGCGACCACGTGCGGCTCGGTCGCCTCCAGCACCTGCGCCAGGTAGTGCTCGTCGACCTCCAGCACCGCGTACGGGGTGCTGCCGGCCTTGGCCAGCGCCGAGGTGTGCCCGCTGGGCATGTTGGCGCCGAACGAGTTGGTGGCGACCCGGCCGAGCACGCCGACCGCGGCGGAGGTCAATCGGGTGGTGGTGGTCTTGCCGTTGGTGCCGGAGACGAGCGCGATCGCGCGCCCGGCCGACAGGTGGGCCAGCAGGTCCGGGTCGATCTTCAGGCCGATCCACCCGCCGATCACTGAACCGTCGCCACGGCCGGCCGCCCGGGAGAGCGCCGCGGCGGTCCGTGACACGGAGCTGGCCACCTTGGCCCGTAGGGGCATTTTCGCGTCCGTCACGCGAGCGAGGTTACCGGACCGCCGGCCCCACCAGATCGCCGCCGAGGGTGAACCGTTCGGCCGTGGTGACGGCGCTGGCGGCCGGGTCCGCGTCCCCCGGACGGAGTCGATCTATGTCGGAAAGCGGACCACGCCGAGGGGCGGCCGGAGCCCTCCACTCCGCTCCACCCCTTGTGACGTGCTGTTTTGTCGTCGGGTCAGGCGCGCCACGCGGGCGAATTTGGTTGCGGGTGGAGGGAAGTGGAGTAGAGTGGGGACCAATGGTGAGGCCGGGAGGGCTCACCGGCCCGGGGGGTCAGCGGCGCCGCGAACGCCGCTCAAGGGCGAGGGGGTTGGGCCGATGTTCCTCGGCACCCACACTCCGCGCCTGGACGAAAAGGGCCGGTTGATCCTTCCGGCCAAGTTCCGGGATGAGCTGGCGGGGGGTGTCGTGGTCACCAAAGGGCAGGAGCGCTGCCTCTACGTCTTCCCGACCCCTGAGTTCCAGCGGATCGCGGAGCAGTTACGCGCACAGCCGATGACTCACAAGGCGGCCCGGGCCTACAGCCGGGTCTTCTTCGCCAGCGCGCACGACGAGGTTCCGGACAAGCAGGGCCGGGTGACCATCCCGGCTCACCTGCGGGCCTATGCCGCGCTGGACCGCGAGTTGGTAGTGATCGGCGCGAGCACGCGGGTGGAGATCTGGGACAAGGTCGCCTGGGAGACCTACCTCGCCGAGAGCGAAGACGACTTCGCCGACATCGAGGAGGGGGTGCTGCCCGGCGGTCTGTAGGGCGGTAACGGCGCCCGACGTACTGCGAGATCTCCAGCCGCTTTCGAGTTCCTGGCATCACTTCCCCGGTGCCAGGCGCACGATCCAGTCATTGGGCGACGGTCCGGTGTCAGGCGGGAGCGGATGGGGATCTGGCGGTACGACGGCAGCGCCGTCCGACGACAGGCGCACGAGAAGAACGGACGTTTCAACCAGTGGGGGTCATCATGGGGGAGTTGCGCGGCACGCACGTGCCGGTGCTGCTCGAGCGGTGTCTCGAGCTGCTGGCCCCCGCGCTGGGTCGAGGCGGCCGGACGGTCTACGTCGACGCGACGCTCGGTCTGGCCGGGCATGCGGAGGCGGTGCTCGAGGCGCATCCGGAGACGGTCCTGATCGGGCTCGACCGGGACACCGAGGCGCTCGCTCACGCGCGGGTCCGGCTGGCCCGGTTCGCCGATCGGGTGCACCTGGAGCACGCCGTCTACGACGAGTTGCCGGACGTACTGGACCGGCTGGGCTATCCGGCCATCGACGGCATCCTGTTCGACCTGGGTGTCTCGTCGTTGCAGCTGGACGCGCCCGACCGAGGGTTCGCGTACGCCCAGGACGCGCCGTTGGACATGCGGATGGACCAGACCCGGGGGGTGACCGCCGAAGAGGTGGTCAACACGTACGCCCATCCGGACCTGGCCCGGGTGCTGCGGGTCTTCGGCGAGGAGAAGTTCGCCGGCCGGATCGCCTCGGCGATCATCCGGCAGCGGGAGCGGGCCCGGATCACCTCGTCCGCGCTGCTGGCGGAGCTGGTTCGGGACTCCATTCCGGCACCAGCGCGACGAACGGGTGGTCACCCGGCAAAGAGAACGTTTCAGGCTTTACGGATCGAGGTAAACAGAGAGCTGGCAGCGCTGGAGACAGCGTTGCCATCCGCACTCGACGCACTGACCGTGGGCGGTCGCATGGTGGTCCTGTCCTACCACTCGCTGGAGGACAGGCTCACCAAGGCGGCCCTCACGGACCGGGTCCGCAGTAAGGGCCCGGTTGACCTCCCGGTCGAGCTTCCCGGGTCCGGTCCGACGTTCCGGCTGCTCAGCCGGGGCGCCGAACTGCCTGGGGAGGCGGAGGTCGCCGCGAACCCGCGGGCCGCCTCGGTGCGGCTGCGGGCCGCGGAGCGACTCGACCCGAACGCGACAGAGCACTGGCGGACCGACCGCGAACGGTCTCGCCGACGGGTGAAGGGAATGCACCAACCGGGCACGGGGTCCGCCTGATCCGTGGGGGGTCAGGGGCACCGGGACGGCTAGAGGGACGGACGTTGAGGGGGAGGGGACATGAGCATTGACAAGCGCGACCGCCGGGACGTCACCGGCGGCGGGCAGCGCGCACCGCGGTCGGGGGGCCGGACCGCGGCGGAGCGGGCTCCGCGCCTCGGAAACGGTACGCCACGCATCGATCGAACGAATCGGCAGGGGGAGACTCGCGCCCGGGGGGCGCGCGAGTTCCCGACTCAGGGCACCGCCGCGCTGCGACCGGTCGAGAAGGCCGCCAGCGCGACCAGCGCCCGGCCGCCGCGGCTGCGGGTGGCGCCGCCGCCGCCGATCTCGGTGCCGCGTGCGCCGTTCGCGGCGCTGATCGTGGTGCTGGTGGTCGGTGGGGTGCTGGGCATCCTGGCGGTCAACACCAAGATCAATGAGAACGCGTTCCGGCTGGAGCGGTTGCAGCAGCAGCAGGCTCGACTGGACCTGGAGAAGCAGCAACTGGACAAGCAGATCGCCGACGCCGAGGCGCCGGGCAACCTGACCGCCGAGGCGCGGCGGCTGGGCCTGGTCGACGCCGGCGAGCCGGGCTACATCCGGCTGCCGGACGGCAAGACCCTCGAGGTGCCGCAGCCGGCGAACGGCCAGCCGTCGGTGACCAGCCAGGGTGCGGGAGGCTGACCGGTGCCACCAAGGTCGGACGAGCCGCGCCGGGACCCTACGGGGTCCCGGCGCGGTTCTGCACGTGATGCCGGGCCCGCCGACGGCGAGCCGCGCACCGGTGAGCCGGGCATCGGGGGCATCTCCGGCGCCCGGGCGTACACCCCGAGGGGTCGGACCGTTCGGGAGGAGCGCGGTACGCCGGCGCGCGGTCAGGGCGCCGAGCAGCGGCGTACACCGCGCAGCACCCGGTCCGGTGACCCGTTCCGGCCGGCGTTGCAGGTGCTCGACGGTGGTCGGGCCGCCGCCCGGGCCGGCCGGCGCGACGCTCCGGCGGGACGCGGTGGGGTGGTGCGCACCGTCGCACCGCGTACCCCCCGTGGCCCGGGTGGGGACGAGCCGCCGCCGCGTCGCCGGACGACGCCACGCGCGCCGCGGCGCACCGACCGACCGGCGGCCCGGCGGCCGTCGCGCAAGCCACGACGCCCGCCGAAGCTGGCCGACTCGCGGCTGCGGCTGCGGCTGGGCACCGTGCTCGCCCTGACGCTCTTCGCCACCATCGGGATACGGCTGATCTACCTCCAGGCGGTCGACGCTCCGGCGTACGCCGGGGGCGGCATCGCTGACCGCCTCCGCACGGTCGAGCTGCCGGCGCCACGGGGCGCGATCTACGACAGCACCGGCGCGCCGCTGGCCCGCAGTGTCGAGGCTCGGTACGTGTACGCCGACCCGACCGAGGTGAAGGACTCGGCCGCCGTCGCCAAGGCGCTCTCCCCGCTGCTCGGCATCCCGGTGTCGAAGCTCGTGGAGCTGATGAAGCCCCGCAAGCTGGAGGACGGTAAGGCATCCCGATTCGTGTATCTGGCGCGGGGAGTGGAGATCTCCACCGCCAAGCGGGTGCAGGCGCTTGACCTCCTCGGCATCGGGGTGCACCGCGACGAGCGCCGTGAGGTGCCCGGCGGTGACCTGGCGGCCAACCTGATCGGCTTCACCAGCCAGGACATGGTCGGGTTGGAAGGGCTGGAGGCCCGCTACGACGACGTGCTCGCCGGTCAGGACGGCAAACGGGTGTACGAGGCCGGCCTCGGCGACCTCGCCGCGCCCATTCCGGGTGGCTACAGCCGGACCACGCTCGCCAAGCCGGGCAGTTCGCTCGCCCTCACCATCAACCGCGACCTGCAGTTCCGGACGCAGCAGATCCTCAGCGCGGGCATGGCCCAGGCGCCGGGCGGCACCGGCGCCGCCGTGGTCATCGAGATTCCCTCCGGCGCGGTGCTGGCCCAGGCC
This sequence comes from Micromonospora sp. NPDC051227, assembly GCF_044455385.1. Lineage (NCBI taxonomy): Bacteria > Bacillati > Actinomycetota > Actinomycetes > Micromonosporales > Micromonosporaceae > Micromonospora > Micromonospora sp. NPDC051227. The sequence continues at coordinate 78,786 of NZ_JBITET010000011.1, read as the reverse complement.
AGCAACCCCACCTACGACGCGGCGAAGCCGCTGCCCAGCGACCCGGTCGCCCGGGAGGACGCCGCGACGAGCTTCGTGGTCGACCCGGGCTCGGTGCACAAGGCGATCACCTACGGCGCGGCGTTGCAGGAGGGGGTGATCACGCCGGACACCACGTTGCCGATCGCCAACAACATCAAGATGGGCGACACCTGGTTCTCCGACACCCATCCGGCCAACGGCAAGCGGATGAGCGTGCCGGGGATGCTCGCCTACTCGTCGAACGTCGGCACCATCACGATCGCTGAGAAGCTCGGCCGGGACCGGTTGATCGACTACCAGAAGCGGTTCGGGCTGGGCAAGCCGACCGGCGAGGGGATGCCCGGGGAGGCCAGCGGGCGACTGCTGCCGGCCGACGAGTGGAGCGAATCGTCGCGTGGGTCGGTGCCGATCGGGCACAGCGTCGACGCCACGCCGTTGCAGATGGCCGCCGCGTACGCCGCCATCGCCAACAACGGCACGTACGTGCAGCCGCACCTGGTCAAGGAGGTGATCGGCCCGGACGGAAAGCGCACCCCGGCGCCGGCCCCGCTGACCCGGTCGGTGCTCAGCCCGCAGAACGCGGCGGCCCTGCGCACCATGCTGGAGGCGGTCACCACCGTCGACGGCGCCACCGGCGTCACCGCCGCGGTCCCCGGCTACCGGGTCGCCGGCAAGACCGGCACCGGATCGCGGGTGGTCAACGGCAAGATAGAGACCGACAAGGTGTCCTCCTTCATCGGCATGGCTCCCGCCGAGAACCCCCGCTACGTGATCGCCGTCTTCGTCTACACGCCCAACGGCGGGGGCGCGGCGATCGCCAACCCGGCGTTCCGGGACATGATGCAGTTCACTCTGCGTCACTACCGGGTGCCGCCCTCGACTGGCGGATCCGCGCCCAAGTTCGTGGTCTATCCGCGCTGAGCAGCGACGGCGGGACATCATCGGTGAGTGCCGACGAACCACCGGGGCGGCTGTGCGGCCGGAACCGGACGACCGGGTAGGGTCTGACGCCGTGCCCGGCAATCCACGTCCACGTACCGTGACCGGAGTCCGGCTCGGTGATCTCGCCGTCCGGCTCGCCGTCGACCTTCCGGCGGATGCCGCCGCGGTGGTCGTCTCCGGGGTCACCCACGCCAGCCAGGAAGTTCGCTCCGGCGACCTGTACGCGGCGCTGCCCGGTGCCCGTCGGCACGGCGCGGAGTTCGCCGCCGGCGCCGTCGAGGCGGGTGCCGTGGCGCTGCTGACCGACCCGGCCGGCGCGGAGTTGGCGGCGGGAACCGGTCTGCCCACTCTGGTGGTGCCCGACCCGCGCGCCGTGCTCGGCGAGCTGGCCTCGGCCGTGTACGGCGACCCGACCGCCGATCTCACAGTGATCGGGGTGACCGGCACCGCGGGCAAGACGTCCACCGCGTACCTGATCGAGTCGGGGCTGCGGGCCGCCGGGCACACCACCGGGCTGGTCGGGACGGTGGAGACCCGGCTCGGTGATCTGGTGATCGACAGTGTGCGCACCACCCCGGAGGCGACCGACCTGCACGCCATGTTGGCCACCGCCCGCGAGCGGGGGGTCACCGCCGTGGTCATGGAGGTCTCCAGCCACGCGCTGGCCATGGGCCGGGTGGGCGGTGTGCGGTTCGCCGTCGGCGGTTACACCAACTTCGGCTCCGACCACCTGGACTTCCACGCCGACAGCGACGACTACTTCGCCGCGAAGGCCCAGCTCTTCGACGGGCGCTGCGCGGTCGAGGTGCTCAACCACGACGACCCGGCGTTGGAGCCGCTGCTCAAGCCGAGCACCGTCACCTACTCGGCGGCCGGTGACCAGGGCGCGACCTGGTGGGCCGACGGGGTGGGCGGCGAGGGGTACGCGCAGCGGTTCACCGCGCACGGCCCGAACGGCGTGGCAGTGTCCGCCGGTGTCGCGCTGCCCGGCCGGCACAACGTGGCCAACGCGCTGCTGGCCATCGCCGCACTTGTCGGCGCCGGGGTGGACCCGGTGACCGCGGCGACCGGTGTGGCCGCCTGCGGTGGCGTCCCGGGCCGGCTGGAGCTGGTCGACGTGGCCGCGCCGGTGCGCGGGGTGGTCGACTACGCGCACAAGTCGGACGCGATCGTGGCCGCGCTGGCCGCGCTGCGCGAGTTGAGCGCGGGCCGGCTGATCTGTGTGATCGGCGCCGGTGGGGACCGGGACCGGGGCAAGCGGCCGGTGATGGGCGCCGCCGCGGCGGAGGGAGCCGACGTGGTGCTGGTGACCGACGACAACCCGCGCACCGAGGACGCGGGGGAGATCCGCGCCGAGGTGCTGGCCGGGGCGTACCGGGCCGGCACGGCCGCCCGGATCATCGAGGTGGCCGGCCGTCGTGCCGCTATCGACGAGGCGGTTCGGCTGGCCGAGCCGGGCGACGTGATCGCGCTGCTCGGCAAGGGCCACGAGCGTGGCCAGGAGGTGGCGGGGCAGGTGCTTCCGTTCGACGACAGCATCGAGTTGGCCGAGGCGCTGCGGGCCCGCTTCGGGGACCTGGCGGGTCAGCGGTGATCACGCTGAGCCTGGCCGAGGTGGCCGCCGCGGTCGACGGGCGGCTGGTGGCCGCCGATCCGGCCGCCACCGTCACCGGTTCGGTGGAGTTCGACTCGCGCAAGGTGGGGCCCGGTTCGCTCTTCGTGGCGTTCCCGGGGGAGAAGGTCGACGGGCACGACTACGCGGCGACGGCGATCCAGGCCGGCGCGGTGGCGGTGCTCGGCAGCCGGGAGGTGCCCGGGGTGCCGATGGTGCTTGTCGACGACGCCCTGACCGCGATGGGCCGACTGGCCCGCGCCGCGGTGGACCGGCTGCCCGGGCTGACCGTGATCGGCGTGACCGGCTCGTCCGGCAAGACCACCACGAAGGATCTGATCGGTCAGCTCACCGCCCGGCTCGGGGCCACCGTGGCGCCACCCGGTTCGTTCAACAACGAGCTGGGGCACCCGTACACCGCCCTGCGGGCCGACCCGGACACCCGCTACCTGGTGATGGAGAAGGGCGCGCGCGGGGTCGGGCACGTGCGGTACCTGTGCGAGCTGGTGCCGCCCCGGATCTCCGTGGTGCTCAACGTCGGCACCTCGCACATCGGCGAGTTCGGCTCGCAGGACGCCATCGCCCTGGCCAAGGGCGAGCTGGTGGAAGCGCTGCCGCCGGACGGGCTGGCCGTGCTGAACGCCGACGACCCCCGGGTGGACGCGATGGCGAGCCGCACGCAGGCCCGGGTGGTCCGCTACGGCGAGGCGCCCGACGCCGACGTGCGCGCCGAGGACGTCGCCCTCGACGAGCGGGGTCACCCGTCGTACACCCTGGTCACCCCGGAGGGGCGCGCGCCGGTGCGGCTCCGGCTGGCCGGCCGCCACCAGGTCGGGAACACGCTCGCGGCGGCGGCGGTCGCCCGGGAGTTGGGCATGCCGCTGGCCGAGCTGGCCACGGCCCTCGGCGAGCTGGGGCTGGTCTCGACCCGAAGGATGGACGTCTTCGACCGCCCCGACGGGGTGACCGTGATCGACGACTCGTACAACGCCAACCCGGCCTCGATGGCGGTAGCGGTGCGGGCGCTCGCGAGCATGGGCCAGGGGCGGCGTACCGTCGCGGTGCTTGGTTACATGGCCGAGCTGGGCCCGTTCGAGCACGACGGCCACGCCGAGGTCGGCCAACTGGCGGCCGAGCTGGGTGTCGACCGGCTGCTCGTGGTGGGTGAGCCGGCCGCGCCGATCCACGAAGGCGCGACAGCGGTAGCAAACTGGGGAGGAGAGTCGGTGCTGCTCACCGATCAGGCGGCGGCCGTCGAGGTGCTGCGGAGCGAGTTACGACCGGGTGACGTCGTCCTGGTCAAGGGCTCCCGGTACCGGACCTGGGAGGTGGCCGACGCCCTGCGCGCCGACGCCGGTGGGGAGTCGACCCGATGAGGGCGGTCATCGTCGCCATCGGGGTGGCCTTCCTCGTCTCGCTCTTCTGCACCCCGATCGCGATCAAGGTTTTCACCCGGCTCAAGGCCGGTCAGCCGATCCGGTCCGACGGCCCCGCGATGCACCAGGGCAAGAAGGGCACGCCCACGATGGGTGGGGTGGTCTTCATCCTGGCCACGGTGATCGCGTACGTGGCCGGGCACCTCGCCCTGACCACCCTGCCGGACCAGCAGATCGCCCAGGTGGAGCCGACCATCACGGCGCTGGTGCTGCTGGGGCTGATGGTGTTCTCCGGCGCTGTTGGTTTCCTCGACGACTTCCTCAAGGTGCGCAAGCGCAACAGCGCCGGGCTGAACAAGCGCGGCAAGTTGCTCGGCCAGATCCTGGTCGGTGCGGTCTTCGGGGTGATCGCGCTGTGGTTCCCGAGCACGATGACCAACGGCTCGGGGCTGGCGACCAACACCGAGACGGTGGGCAGCACCACGCTGAGCTTCATCCGGGACATCGACTTCCTGGAGGTCAGCAAGGTCGGCGCGGTGATCATCTTCATCTTCGTGGTGATGGCCGCGACGAACGGCGTCAACCTCACCGACGGCCTGGACGGTCTGGCCACCGGCGCGTCGGTGATGGTGCTCGCCGCGTACGCGCTGATCGCGTTCTGGCAGTACCGGCACTGGTGCGCCGACCCGAACTACACCCAGCCGTACTGCTACGAGGTCCGCGACCCGTTGGAGATCGCGCTGATCGCCGGGGCGGCGGCCGGGGCCTGTGTGGGCTTCCTCTGGTGGAACACCTCCCCGGCGCGGATCTTCATGGGCGACACCGGGGCGCTGGGGCTGGGCGGTCTGATCGCCGGCATGGCGATGTCCACCCGCACCATCCTGCTGCTGCCGATCATCGGCGGGCTCTTCGTGATCATCACGATGTCCGTGGTGATCCAGATCATCTCCTTCAAGACCACCGGTAAACGGGTGTTCCGAATGTCTCCGCTCCAGCACCACTTCGAGCTGGCCGGCTGGAGCGAGGTCAACATCGTGGTGCGCTTCTGGATCATCGCCGGCATCGGCGTGGCCATCGCCCTGGGCCTGTTCTACAGCGAGTTCCTCGCCAACATGACCTGACCCCCGCCCGCCCCGCCCCCTCCTCCGTCGATCTTGCACTTTCGGATGGCGGAACGTCCTCTCATGGGCGTTCTGCCCGCACAGAAAGTGCAAGATCGACGCGCGAGGGCGGCGGCGAGGGCGCGCGAGGGCGGCGGCGAGGGCGCGCTAGGGCGGCGCGCGAGGGCGGGTTCGACACGCCCGGTGGGGCGTTGTGGGGCGGTGGGGCGTGTTCAACGGTGATGATGTCGGGGTGGGGGAGGAAATCGGCACCGAGGACGGGACTGTCGGGCGGCCGCGACGGTCGCCGAGCGCGGCGCGTACACCGTCGGCCCCCGGGGCGCGCGCCCCGGAGCCCGGCGCGGCGGTCCGCGAATCCGGGCCGGGGGCGCGGGAGCCCGGGCCGGCGGGACGCGAGCCGGAGGCCGCGGCGTCGACGCCGCTGCGGGGTATCGACGCGGCCGGCGGGCTCGCCGCGCTGCGCGGCCTGCTGGACCGGCCGCTCACCTCCTACTACCTGCTGCTGTCCTGCGCCGGCCTGCTGCTGCTGATCGGGCTGACCATGGTCTTCTCGGCGACCAGCGTGAAGGACTACGCCGAGGACGGCAACGCCTCGGCCTCGGTGACCAAGCAGGCCATCTTCGCGGTGATCGGCATCGGCGCGTTCTGGGTCTGCCAGCGCCTGCCGGCCAGCACCTACCGGTCGCTGGGCCGGCCGCTGCTGTTCACCTCGATCGGCCTCCTGGTGGTGCTCAACCTGCTGGTCGCCTACGCCCGGTTGACCCACCAGGAATCAGGGCGGATCGGCCCGATCGAGGCGCGACTGAACTGGCTGTTCGTCGGCGGCATCCAGCTGCAACCGTCCGAGCTGGCCAAGTTCGCGATGGTGCTCTGGGGTGCCCACCTTGTCGCCCGCAAGGGCGCGGCGCTGGGTTGGTGGCGCGAGCTGGCCACCCCGCTCTTCCCGGTGGTTGGCCTGCTCTTCGTCCTGGTCGGCTACAACGACACGGGCACGATGCTCTGTCTGCTGGCCCTGGTGGTCGGCCTGCTCTGGGCCGCCGGAGTGCGAATGCGGGTCTTCGGCGCCCTGGCCACGGCCGGTCTGATCGGGATCGGCCTGCTGGTCGCGGTGGCCTCGCTGGGCGCCGGCTCCGGAGAGCGCGGCGCGGACAACTACCGGCTCGCCCGACTGGACATGTTCTTCAATCCACCGGACCCGGAGACCTGCAAACTCAACGACTGCCTCCAGTTCTACCAGGGCCGGCTGGCGATCGAGCACGGTGGCTGGTTCGGTGTCGGGCTGGGCAAGGGCAGTCTGAAGTGGGACTGGCTGCCCGAGGCGCACAACGACTTCATCTTCGCGATCGTCGCCGAGGAGCTGGGCGTGATCGGATGCGTCGTGGTACTCAGCCTCTTCGCGGTCATCGCGTACACCGGGTTCCGGATCGCCCGGCGGGTCGACGACCCGTTCCGCCGGCTCGCCGCCACCGCCGTGACCACCTGGCTGGTCAGCCAGGCCGTGATCAACATCGGTGGGGTGGTGGGGCTGCTGCCGATCACCGGTCTGCCGTTGCCGTTCATCTCCGACGGCGGAAGTGCCCTGGTGGTGACGTTGGCCGGCATCGGCATGCTGGCGTCCTTCGCCCGCGCCGAACCCGATGCGGCCAGAGCACTGCATGCCCGTCCGCCGGCCCGGTGGGTCCGACTACTCTGGGCCCCGTTGCCGCCGCTTCCCGGCCGGCGTCGCCGACCGGCGACGCCGCCCGCTGGCCGAGGGTCCGTGCCCCGGTCCCGCGAGCGGCGCCATGACGATCAGGCCGCGCCGCGCGGGGTCCGACAGGACCGCAGCCGCAGGGGTACGGCGAGCGAGAGGAGACGCTGATGGGTCCGCTGCGTTCGGTGGTACTCGCGGGAGGTGGCACCGGGGGGCACGTCTACCCGCTGCTCGCCTTCGCCGACTGCCTGCGCCGACACGACTCGGGCGTCCGGATCACCTGCCTCGGCACACCCCGGGGCATGGAGAACGACCTGATCCCACCGCAGGGCTACGACCTGCGGCAGATCCCGGCGTACCAGCTGCCCCGATCGGTCAACATGAACCTGGTCCGCACCCCGGGCCGGATGTGGACCGCGGCGCGCGCCGCGGGCAAGGTGATCGACGAGGTGCGCGCCGAGGTGGTCGTCGGCTTCGGCGGGTACGTCTCGGTGCCGGCCTACCTGGCCGCGTGGCGTCGTGAGCTGCCCATGGTGATCCACGAGGTGAACGTGCCGCCGGGCGTGGCCAACAAGCTGGGCATGAAGTTCACCAAGAACGTTGCCGTCGGCTTCCCGAACCAGCCGAGCCAGGCCGAGTCGCTGCGGGACGCCACAGTCGTCGGCGTGCCGCTGCGCCGCAGCATCGCTGGTCTGGACCGGTACGCGCTGCGCAACGCCGCCCGCGCCCACTTCGGGCTCCGCCCGGACCTGCCGGTGCTCTTCGTGTCCGGGGGCTCGTCCGGCGCCCGCTCGATCAACCTGGCGGTCTCCGGGGCGGCCAAGGAGCTGGCCCGCAACGGCGTGCAGGTGCTGCACGTGATGGGCGCCCGCAACGAGCCGGTGCCGATCCCCACCGACCTGCCGGTGCCGTACGTGACGCTGCCGTACCTGTCCGAGATGGAGCTGGGCTACGCCGCCGCCGACCTGATGTTGGCCCGGGGCGGGGCGATGACCGTCGCCGAGGTGGCCGCGATCGGGCTGCCCACGATCTACGTGCCGTACCCGCACAGCAACCAGGAGCAGCGGCGCAACGCGCTGCCCGTGGTGGAGGCCGGCGGTGGGCTGCTGGTCGACGACGCGGAGCTCACCCCGGACTGGCTGGAGCGCACCGTCATCCCCCTCATCCGCGACCCGCAGCGGCTCTACAACATGGGTGCCGCCGCCGGGTCGTACGGCCGACGCGACGGCGACGAGGCGCTGCGTTCCTTCGTGCTGGCGGCGGTGGCCCGATGACCGCGCAGTTCACCCCGGCCGGCACGCTCACCGCCGAGGACCTGGGCGCCGTCCACCTCATCGGAGTGGGCGGGGTGGGCATGCTCGGCGTGGCCCGGCTGCTGCTCACCCGCGGCATCCGGGTCTCCGGCAGCGACCTGCGGGAGTGGCCTTCGCTGGCCGGCCTGCGGGCGCTCGGCGGCACCATCCACCTCAGCCACGAGGTGACCAACCTCGACGGCGTGGACACCGTCGTCTACTCGTCGGCCATTCCGCAGGACCATTTGGAGTTGGTCGAGGCGCGTCGGCGTGGCCTGCGCGTGCTGCACCGCTCCGAGGCGCTCGCTGCGGCGATGACCGGCCGTCGGGCGGTGGCCGTCGCCGGCACGCACGGCAAGACCACCACCACCTCGATGGTGACGATGGTGCTCCAGCAGGCCGGAGTGGACCCGTCCTTCGTGATCGGCGGGGAGATCTCCGAGGTCGGTTCGGGCGCCCACCACGGCACCGGCGAGCACTTCGTGGTCGAGGCGGACGAGAGCGACCGCTCGTTCCTCATCTACCGCCCGTACGTCTCGATCATCACGAACGTCGAGGCGGACCACCTGAACACCTACGGCGACTACGCGACGCTGGAGGCGGCGTTCGTGGAGTTCGCCCGCCTCACCGACCCGGACGGGTTCATCATCACCTGCGCCGACGACCCGGGCGGCCGGCGGTTGGCCGAGAGCCTGCGGTCCGAGGGACGGCGGGTGTTCACCTACGGCGAGGCCGCCGACGCCGACCTGCGGTTGACCGAGATGGTCTCCTCCGCGCGTGGGGTGCGCTACCTGGCCGCGATCGACGGCCGGTCGCTGGGCGAGTTCCGGCTGCCGGTGCCCGGGCGGCACATGGGGCTGAACAGCGCCGCCGCGGTGCTGGCCGCGTACCTGCTGGAATTGCCGCTGGAGGCGGCGGAGGCCGCGCTGGCGGTCTTCCCCGGGGTGCGACGGCGCTTCGAGCGCAAGGGTGTCGTGGACGGCGTGCTGGTCTACGACGAGTACGCCTACCACCCGACCTCGATGACCCTCGCCATGCAGACGTTGCGCGAGGTCGCCGGGGACGGCCGGCTGATCGTCGTCTTCCAGCCGTACCGGCTGTACCGCACCCGCGACAACCAGGCGGAGATCGCCGAGGCGCTGGCCATCGCGGACGAGGTGGTGCTCCTGGAGGTCTTCGGGCCGGGTGAGTTGCGTCAGCCCGGCGAGGGCTCGGCGGCGCTGATCGCGGCGGTGGATCTGCCCGCCGACCGAAAGGTCTTCGTGGAGTCGTGGGAGCAGGCCCCGGTCGAGGTGGCCCGTCGCGCGCGCTCCGGGGACGTGGTGGTCACCATGGGTGCCCCGCCGATCTCGCTGATGGGCGACGAGCTGCTGGCCGCCCTGGGTGAGCGTACGGCCGGCTCGGCACCGACCGCGACCGTCGACCCGGTGACCACCACCCCGGCGATCGGTGATCCGGTGCCGGGTGGGACGACGTCCGGCGGCGACGGCGCGGCTCTCGGTGGCACCGCCGTTCCCGGCGGCTCGGCGCCCACGGTCGGATGAGTCCCGGCCCGGCCCGAGGGCGGACCAGCGCCGCCGACGGTGGCGCCCCGCGCCGCGGTCCGGCCCGGCGGTGGCAGTTGGTCCGGGCGGGCCGCGACGCGGTACCGCCCTCGACCCGCCGGTTCATGGCTCGTGCTCGGCAGCGTCGCATGCGTGCGGCGCTGCCGTGGGCGGTGGCCGCCGGGGTGCTCGCCCTGGCCGGGCTGGTCGCCTGGACGGTGCTCGGTACCGGGCTGTTCGGTGTGCGGGAGGTACGCGTGGAGGGCGCCGACCTGGTCACTCCCGTGCAGGTGCACGACGCGGTCGGGGTGCCGGACGGGGTGCCGCTGGCCCGGGTGGACCTGACCGCCGCCGCCCGTCGGGTCGGCGCGCTGCCGGCGGTGGAGCGAGCCACGGTCTCCCGGGACTGGCCCGGCGCGCTGGTGGTGCGGGTGACCGAGCGGACCCCGGTGGCGGTGGTGCCGCAGGGCGAGGCGTTCGCCCTGATCGACCGGAGCGGGGTGGCGTTCCGGACCGTGGAGCGACGCCCCGCCGACCTGCCGCAGGTGACGGTGGCCCGGCCGGCCGCCGACGACCCGGGCACCCGGGCCGGGCTGGAGGTGCTCGTCGCGCTGACGCCGCAGCTGCGCGCGGAGCTGGTGGACGTGAACGTGGCGGGGCTGGCCCGGATCAGCCTGCGGTTGCGCGGCGACCGGACGGTGGTCTGGGGCGACGCGACCCGGGGTACGGACAAGGCTCGGGTGGCCACCGCGCTGCTCGACGAGGACACCGACCGGATCGACGTGAGCGCGCCGGATGTGGTGACCTTCCGTTGACCGGTGAGCGTGCGCGGACGTGACCCGTGGCGCTCCACGCGGCGACACGCCGCCCGGGTCCTTGGCTCATCGCGCGGTGGCGCTTACGTTGCCTCGAAGAGCTTCAGTGGTTGACATAACTGTAAGCCTCTAGTAGAGGGTTAGGGTTTACCCCTGATCCTCGTTGGTGACAGCTGTCGTCGGCCGCTGGTCTGGCCACGCCGTAACCGGTCGGCCGAAGCCAATCTCGAAGGAAAGGACCGGAGATGACACCTCCGCACAACTACCTGGCGGTCATCAAGGTCGTCGGCATCGGGGGTGGCGGCGTCAACGCCGTCAACCGGATGATCGAGGTTGGGCTCAAGGGCGTCGAGTTCATCGCGATCAACACCGATGCGCAGGCGCTGCTGATGAGCGACGCCGACGTCAAGCTCGACGTCGGCCGGGAGCTGACCCGTGGGCTGGGGGCCGGGGCCAACCCGGACGTCGGGAAGAACGCCGCCGAGGACCACCGCGACGAGATCGAGGAGGTGCTCAAGGGCGCCGACATGGTCTTCGTGACCTGCGGCGAGGGCGGCGGCACCGGCACCGGCGGCGCGCCCGTGGTGGCCAACATCGCCCGCAAGCTCGGCGCGCTGACCATCGGCGTCGTGACCCGGCCGTTCTCCTTCGAGGGCAAGCGCCGCCAGGTGCAGGCCGAGACGGGGATAGACGAGCTCCGCAACCAGTGCGACACGCTGATCGTCATCCCGAACGACCGGCTGCTGGCCCTGGGCGACCGCAACATCAGCATGATGGACGCGTTCCGCACGGCCGACCAGGTGCTGCTCTCGGGTGTGCAGGGCATCACCGACCTGATCACCACCCCGGGTCTGATCAACCTGGACTTCGCCGACGTCAAGAGCGTGATGAGCGGCGCCGGCAGCGCGTTGATGGGCATCGGCAGCGCCCGCGGCGAGAACCGCGCGGTCGAGGCGGCCGAGGCGGCCATCTCCAGCCCGTTGCTGGAGCAGAGCATGGACGGCGCGCGGGGCGTGCTGCTCTCCATCGCCGGCGGCTCCGACCTGGGCCTGTTCGAGATCAATGACGCCGCCCAGCTGGTCACCGACGCGGCCCACCCGGACGCCAACATCATCTTCGGCGCGGTCATCGACGACGCGCTCGGTGACGAGGTGCGGGTGACGGTCATCGCGGCGGGCTTCGACGGCGGCACGCCCGCGTACAAGGCGGCCGAGCCGACCCGCAAGACCAACACCAACCAGCCGGCACCGCAGAGCACCCCGGCGCCGGCACCGGCGACCAACCCGGCTCCGGCCCAGTCGCCGCGTCGCGTGCTCTTCGACGACGTGGACGTTCCCGACTTCCTCAAGAACGGGTCCTGAGCACCGCCGATGACCGACAGCTCAGCCACGGTACGACCAGATCGGCAGGCCGAACTCGCAGCCGGTCTGGCCCAGGTTCGGACCCGGATCGATGACGCCTGCGCGCAGGCCGGCCGGGACCGCGCCGAGGTCACGATGATCGCGGTGACGAAGACCTACCCGGCCAGCGACGTGTTGGCGCTGGCCGGGCTCGGGGTGACCGACATGGGGGAGAACCGCGACCAGGAGGCAGCCGGCAAGGCTGCCGAGGTGGCTGCGGCCGGGGTGCGTCCCCGCTGGCACTTCATCGGCCAGTTGCAGCGCAACAAGGCCCGCTCGATGGTCCGCTACGCCGACGTGGTGCATTCCGTCGACAGTGTCCGGCTGGCCCGGGCGTTGGCCACCGCCACCGCCGACCGGCAGAAGCCGCTCGACGCTTTGGTCCAGGTGAGCATCGACGGCGACGCGGCCCGGGGCGGAGCCCTGCCCGGTTCGGCGGATCCGGCTGCCGGTCTGGAGGCGGTGGCCGAGGCGGTGGCCGACGCGCCGGGACTGCGTCTGGTCGGTCTCATGGCGGTCGCGCCGCTGGGGTGGGAGCCGGAGCGGGCGTTCGCCCGGCTCGCGGAGGTCGCCGACGCGTTCAGGGCTGTCCATCCGGGAGCCACCGCACTGTCCGCCGGTATGAGCGGAGATTTCGAAATCGCGATCCGTTACGGCGCGACACATGTCCGCGTCGGTAGCGCGTTGCTCGGAATGCGTCCCACGCTGCGGTAGCCTGACCGCGAGACAAGCAAATTACATCAGTGTTGTTTCAGGGGCGGGCGTCTCCTAGTCGGGGGTCGTGGCGCGCGACGCGAATCGCGCGCCGGGGGATTGCCGTTCCGGTCCGATGGGCATGGTTGTCCACTCGCGACGGGCGACATGGCACGGGGGCGCGTGCCGCACGGCGGACGGAAGGGCGCGGGATGGGTGCACTGCGCAAGGCGGGGGTCTGGCTCGGTCTGGTCGAAGAAGACGACGAGCGGGCCTACGACGACGGTGGCTACGACAAGGGTGGCTACCGCGACTCGCGTTACCGGCAGAGCCGGTACGCCGAGGAGTTCGCCGACGACGACGAGGACGACGCCGAGGAGCCGCCGGCTCCCCGGCCGCGCGACAGCGGGCGGGGTCGACTCTCCGAGCGGTCGAGCGGGCGGTTGAGCGAGTCCGAGCGCGGTGACGGTGAGCGGCCGGAGCGGATCGAGCGGTCCAGCGTCCGGTCGATCACCCGGTCGTCGGCGGGCGAGACCTCCGGTGCGTTGACCTATCACACTCGGGACAACCTGGCCCTCGCGCCGCAGGTCACGTCGCGTGAGCGGGCCCTGCCCGAGGAGGAGCAGCGTTACCAGATCACCACGCTGCACCCCACCACCTACCGGGAGGCGCGCACCATCGGTGAGCACTTCCGCGACGGCGTCCCGGTGATCATCAATCTTACCGAGATGGATGAGGCCGATGCCCGCCGTCTGGTGGACTTCGCCGCCGGACTGGCGTTCGGGCTGCGCGGTACGATCGAGCGCGTGACCAATCGGGTGTTCCTGCTCTCACCGGCTAACGTCCAGGTCACCGCAGAGGACAAAGCCAAGATCGCCGAGGGCGGCTTTTTCAGTCTGAGTTGATCCCGCCCGACCCGAGGGACGTCGCTGACCGTGTTGTCGATCTTACTGCAAGTGTTGTATCTGATCCTTTATGTCTTCCTGCTCCTTCTTCTGTCCCGGTTCGTGTTGAGCGCCGTCCTGCAGTACGGCCGTCGCTGGCAACCGGGGCGTGGAGCATCGGCAGGATTGGAATCCGTGTGGAGCGTCACTGATCCCCCTCTCAACGCGTTGAGGCGTGTGATCCCTCCGCTGCGAATTGGTACCGTGAGCATCGACCTGGCCTCCCTTGTGCTCCTGGTTATCCTGTTCGTGCTGATGGAGTTCGTGTTAGGGCCGTCGATCAGGGCATCTGCCTGATGACCGACGCGCTTTCGCGGCCGCAACTGACCCGAGGAGTTTCGATGCCGCTGACCCCGGCCGACGTCCACAACGTCGCCTTCAAAAAGCCGCCGATCGGCAAACGGGGGTATGACGAGGAGGAGGTCGACGCCTTCCTCGATGAGGTCGAGCGCGAGCTCGCCCGTCTCATCGAGGAGAACAACGAGCTGCGCGCCCAGGTGGAGCGCGGCGGCCGTGGCGGTGCCCCCGCCGGCCCCGGCGGCGACGCCCGACTGGCGGCGGAGCTCAACGATGTCAAGGCCCAACTGGACCGGGTGCAGCGCGACAAGTCGGCGGCCGAGCAGGCTGCCCGCGCGATGCAGGCCGAGCTGGAGCAGGTCCGCGCGACCGGCGGCCCGGCCGGCGGCGTCACCGGTGACGGTGAGCAGCAGGCCCTGCGCGTGCTGATGATGGCCCAGCGCACCGCCGACGACCACGTGTCCGACGCTCGCCGCGAGGCCGACCAGCTGTTGTCCGAGGCTCGCAGCAAGGCCGAGGAGGTGACCCGGGAGGCGCGCGCCAAGGCTGACGCCCTTGAGCGGGACGCCCGCCAGCGGCACCAGGAGGCCATGGGCGGCCTGGACGCCAAGCGCACGGCGCTGCAGAAGCACATTGAGGAGCTCAAGCAGTTCGAGCGCGAGTACCGCACCCGGCTCAAGGCGTACCTGGAGAGCCAACTGCGTGACCTCGACGGTCGTGGCCAGGGCCTCGAGGCCGAGATGACCCGCTCCGAAGCCGGCCGGGTCGCTGGCGGCAACGGGCTGGCAGCGGCGGGTCTCGCAGGTTCGTACGGCGGCGGCGGGCGCTCCGGCGCCCTCGAAGCCGGACGCTGAGCACCGGCCGGCGATCGCTGTCCGCCAATGGTGACGGTCGCCGGCCCGGCCTGGACGGTTCGACGCGGCGGGGGTGAGCCGTGATAGTCGCAAGTCTTCTGCTCATCCTCGTCGCGGTGGTGCTACTGGTGCTCGGCCTGGCCGGTGGCTCCAGCTTCTTGTTGGTCATCTCCATCGCGGCCAGTCTGCTGGCCGCCGTGGCGTTGGTGGTGGGCGCCCGCCAGGCAGCCGCCAACCGCGCCGTGGCGGATCCCGGCCGGACCGACCGGCAGCACCCCGACGCGCCCCGCACGGCCAGCCAGGCCACACCGGGTGTCGCGTACGGGCCGCCGCTGGTCGAGCCGGAGGTGCCGGTCCAGCACGTGCCTACGACGTTTGGTACCGGCGGCACCGGGTGGCGGCAACCACCCGCGCCGCCGGTGGACCATGCGCCGCCGGTGGACCATGCGCCGCCGGTGGACCATGCGCCGCCGGTGGACCATGCGCCGCCGGTGGACCATGCGCCGCCGATCGATCAGGCGTCGCCGGTCGACCCCCCGCACGTCGATGACGCGGCGCCGTTGGTGAGTGCGGCGGACGAGGCACCCGCGCGGGCCCGGCCGGTCAGCCCGGCGTCGCCGATCGCGGCGTCGGCCGACGGCGTGTTCGACCCGGCGGTCGCGGCGGTCGACGAGCCGGCCGCCCAGCAGATCACGGCCGCCGAGGCGGCCCGGGTGGCCCGACTGCTCGACGCCGTCGAGGTCGTCGACGGCCGTCCCCGTTACCACCTCGACGGCTGCCCCCACCTGATCGGCTGGCAGCCCGAGACGTTGCCGGTCACCGAGGCCGTGGAACTCGGCTTCACCCCGTGCGCGCACTGCGCGCCGGCGACCGCTCTCCTCGCCGACGCCCGGCCGATCTGAAGCGGCGCCGGTGCCCGCGCAGGACACGCTCACCGTGGCGGTACGGGTGAAGCCGGGCGCCTCCCGGGACCGGGTGGGTGGCCGCTTCGACGGCCCGCACGGGCCCGCCCTCGTGATCGCGGTGCACGACCCGGCCGTCGATGGTCGGGCCACCGAGGCCGCCCGCCGGGCGTTGGCCGGCGCGTTGGGCGTCCGACCGGCCGCCGTGTCACTGCGTGCCGGCGCGGCCAGCCGGGACAAGCTCTTCCTCGTTGATCGGCCCGGCCCGGAGGTGCCCGAGGTGCTGCGCCGCCTGCGCGACGGATCCGCCGAGTGAGGACAGCCCAGGCAAGGCAGCCGTGACGCCCGGGTTGGATATCGCGCTGCTGCTCGGTGCGGCAGTGCTGCTGGTCGCCGTCGGCGCGGTGCGCCTCTCCACCCGGCTCGGCGTGCCCAGCCTCCTGGTCTACCTGGCGTTGGGCGTGGCGATCGGCGAGAGCGGGCTGGGCATCCGGTTCGACGACGTCGAGCTGACCCGGACCCTCGGCTTCTGCGCGCTGATCGTGATCATCGCCGAAGGCGGTCTCACCGCCCGGTGGACCACGCTGCGTCCGGTGCTCGGGCTGGCCTCGGCGCTCTCCACGGTCGGCGTGATCGTCAGCATCGTGGTGGTCGGCGTCGCCGTGCACCTGCTGCTGGGGCTGGACTGGCGGTTGGCGCTGCTCTACGGCGCGGTGCTCTCGTCCACCGACGCGGCGGCCGTCTTCGCCACCCTGCGCCGGCTGCGGTTGCCGCCCCGGCTGGTGGCGACCCTGGAGGCCGAGTCGGGGATGAACGACGCCCCGGTGGTGCTGCTGGTGGTGCTGCTGTCCCACCAGGGCTTCTCGCACCCGTGGTGGTACGAGGCCGCGCTGGTCTGCTACGAGTTGGGCGTCGGTGCGGCGGTGGGCGTGGCCGCGGGCGTCGCCGGCGCCTGGGCGCTGCGTCGGGCAGCGCTGCCCTCGGCCGGGCTCTACCCGATCGCCGCGGTGGGCATCACAGTGCTGGCGTACGCCGCGGGGGCGGTTCTGCACGCCTCGGGATTCCTCGCCGTCTACGTGGCCGGGGTGTTGCTGGGCAATGCCCGCCTGTCGCACCGGCAGGCGATTCTCGGTTTCGCGGACGGGCTGGCCTGGCTCGCCCAGATCGGGTTGTTCGTGCTGCTCGGGTTGCTGGCCTCGCCGGACCGGCTGGACGCGGCGGTGCTGCCCGCGGTGGTCGCCGGGCTGGCGCTGGTGCTGCTGGCCCGGCCTCTGTCGGTGGCCGTCTCGGCGTTGCCGTTCCGGGTCGGCCTTCGAGAACAGGCGTTCCTGTCCTGGGCCGGGCTGCGCGGGGCGGTGCCGATCGTGCTGGCCACCATTCCGCTCTCCGAGCGGGTGCCCGGCGCGGAGCGGCTCTTCGACGTGGTCTTCGTGCTGGTGGTGATCTTCACGCTGGTGCAGACCGGGACGCTGGGGCCGTTCGCCCGCCGGTTGCGGGTGACCGCGCCGGCCGAGGCCGCCGAGATCCACGTGGAGACCGCGCCGCTGGAGCGGATGCGGGCGGACCTGCTCCAGGTGGAGGTGCCGCCCGGCTCGCGACTGGCAGGTGTGCACGTCGACGAGTTGCGGCTTCCGCTGGGCGCGTCGGTGACCCTGGTGCTGCGTGACGGCGTGGGTTTCGTGCCCGCACCGGACACCCGTTTGAAGACCGGCGACAGTTTGCTGATCGTGGCGACCGCCGGGGTGCGGGACGCGGCGGAACGGCGGTTGCGGGCGGTCAGTCGGAGGGGTCGTCTGGCCCGATGGTTTGGTGAGTACGGGGATGAGGTGGTCGATTGATCTGCTAGCGTTCGCTTTGCCCCAGTTAGGCAGGGCTAGGGGCTGTTAGACGGTGCGACGGTGCGGCACGTTGTCGGACGCCTGTACGTTCCGTATTCTTGCCAACCTCCGGAGTGCGCGGCGATCGTCGCCGCGCGCCCCTTTTCGTACATAGGGGACGCCGTGGTTGGCGCCCCCTGTCCAGGCGCCGCGGACCGCGCGGTTCCCCCGGCCGAGGGAGCGACCCATGGCGAAGCCATCCGACACCAGGACCGCCGGGCGCAAGCCGGTGGCCAAGGCCACCCGCAGCACCGCGGAGACCGAGAAGATCCGGGCGGCGCTGGCGGCGCGGCGGGACGAGCTTCGTGCCGAGTACGATCAGACGCTGAGTGAGATCACCGAGCTGCAGCGCGATCGGCTGACCGACTCGGCCGGGGACGACCAGGCCGACACGGGCACCAAGACGCTCGAGCGGGAGCAGGAGATCTCTCTCGCCAACAGCATTCTGGAACGGATCACGCAGGTGGAGCGCGCTCTGGAGCGCCTCGACGAGGGTGGTTACGGCTGGTGCGAGCGGTGCGGCAACCCGATCCCGGTCGAGCGCCTCGCCGCCTTCCCGTCAGCCACCCTGTGTGTGACGTGCAAGCAGCTGGAGGAGCGGCGCTGAGGTCCGTTCCCCGGCGGCGATGAGACGGTGAGCGATCACCGCCAAGACTGTCGATGGGGAGCGCATGACCGCAGTACCGTCCGCCGAACCCGGCCGCACCGACCCGGGCGGCGGCACCCGCCGGCCCCGGGCCGTCGCGATTCTCGCCGGAGTCGCCCTGGTGGCCCTGCTGGCCGACCTGGTCACCAAGCACCTGGCGCTGGCCGCGCTGACCGATCGGGAGCCGGTCCGGCTGCTCGGCGGGTTCGTCTACCTGAGCCTGACCCGCAACAGCGGCGCGGCCTGGAGCATCGGCGCGGACCACACCTGGGTCTTCCCGCTGATCACCATCGGGGTGGTCGGCTGGATCGTCTGGATGGCACTGCGGCTGCGCTCGCTGCCCTGGGCGGTCTCCCTCGGCCTGGTGCTCGGCGGCGCGTTGGGCAACCTCGTCGACCGGATCTTCCGGGCGCCGTCCCCCTTCCACGGGCACGTGGTCGACATGATCAGCCTCTTCGACCCGTACGGTCAGGTCTGGCCGGTGTTCAACCTGGCCGACAGTTCGCTGGTCTGCGGTGTGCTGCTGGCCGTCCTGTTGGAGCTGACCGGCCGCCAGCGTGACGGCCGGCGGTCGGGCCGCGACAACGACCCAACCACCACTGACGCCACCTCGGGCGCCGAGCAGAGGGAGCGGGCATGACCTCCGCGTTCGCCGCTGGCGGCGACCACCGTTCCCTTCCGGTTCCGGACGGCCTCGACGGCATGCGCCTGGACCAGGCCGTGTCCCGCCTGTTCGGGCTCTCCCGCACCGCCGCCGCGGCCCTGGTCGACGCCGGGGACGCGCTGGTCGACGGCTCCGCCCGGCCCAACTCGCACAAGGTCAAGGCCGGTTCCTGGCTGGACGTCACGCTGCCCGCCCCGGTCGCACCGCCGACGGTGGTGCCGCAGGCGGTGCCCGGCCTGCGGGTCGTCTACGCCGACGACGACATCGTCGTGGTCGACAAGCCGGTCGGGGTGGCCGCGCACCCGAGCCCCGGGTGGACCGGGCCGACGGTGATCGGCGCTCTCGCCGCGATCGGGCACCGCATCTCCACCAGCGGCGCCGCCGAGCGCCAGGGTGTGGTGCACCGGCTCGACGTGGGCACCACCGGGATCATGGTGGTGGCCAAGAGCGAGCAGGCGTACACGGCGTTGAAGCGGGCCTTCAAGTACCGCGAGGTGGACAAGGGCTACCACGCGGTGGTGCAGGGGCACCTGGACCCGCTGCGCGGCACCGTCGACGCGCCGATCGACAGGCACCCCACCCACGACTACCGGTGGGCGGTGGTCTCCGGCGGCAAGCCGAGCATCACCCACTACGACACCCTGGAGGCGTTCCCGGCGGCGAGCCTGGTCGACGTCCGGCTGGAGACCGGCCGGACCCACCAGATCCGGGTGCACTTCTCCACCCTCCGGCACCCCTGCGTGGGTGACCTCACCTACGGTGCCGATCCCACCCTCTCGGCCCGTCTCGGCCTGGCCCGACAGTGGCTGCACGCCCGCGAACTGAGCTTTTTGCACCCCCGAACGGGGGACGAGGTCCGGTTCGTCAGCGACTACCCTGACGACCTGGACCGTGCGCTTCAGATCCTGCGTGACTGAGCGGCGACCGCCCGACACCGTTCCACAGAGGGGATCCCGCCCGTGCGCGCCGGCAACCTGCTGCGGCAGCTGGACCAGCGGTTGCTGCCGCCGCTGACCCGGGCCGTGGCCCGGCTGGGCGACCGGTCGGCGCGGTCCGGCGTGCTCAGTTGGGCCGCCGTGCTCTCGGCGGCGGCGGTGTTGGGCACCGCCGTCTGGGCCGTCGACGACACTCCGGTCGGCGACCGGACGGTCGGCGAGGTGACCCGGGTCGGCGTTGCCGACGGCGACTCCGTCCCCGGCTACCTGCGGTCCGCCGCGGCCGACCTGGCCGCGCTGCCCGGGTCCGCCCCGGCCGGGGAGGACGGGACGTACGCGCTGGTCACGCTCGACGCGTACCTGCCTCCGCAGCGGCTGGCGACGGTGCTCGGCGACGTCGGGGTCTCGACCGTCTTCGGGCGGGTTCCGCTGCCCGGCCGGCAGACCGAGATCGTCAAGATCCCCGCGCTGCGGGTGCCCGACGACGTGGTCGCCGGAATGGAGCAGGTGGCTGCCCGCAAGGAGATTGAGGCCGCCGACTACCGGGCCAGGGCCGCCGCGGTCGACGGCGACGGGGTGAGCGAGCGGGAGTTGCGGGAGCAGTACGCCAGCGGCGCCGAGGTGGCTGCCGCGGAGGCGGCCGCGTACCGCACCGGCTGCGCCTGCGTCTACGCGGCGGTGGTTCGCGCGACGCCGGTGGCGCTGCGCGGTGTCGCGGCCCGGCCGGATGTACGGGCGGTCGACCCCGCCCCCGAGGTGTACCGGCTGGACCGGACGGTCTTCACGCCGCCCCTGCCCGAGCAGCGTGACGTGGTGCGCCCGCCGGCCGACACCGGGCCGAGCCCCGCACCGACCCAGTCCGAGCGGCCGGCGCCGGTGATCAGCGCACCGGCGCCGTCGGCACCCGTGGGCGAATCGTCGGAACCTGCACCAGTCGTGACCATTCCGTCACCCGAACCGTCGAAGCCGGAGCCCACCGAGTCGGCGCCGCCGAGTGTCACCACCTCGCCGGACGCCAACCTCGCCGAGCCGTCGCCGCCATCACCGTCGTCGTGATCTGCGCCGGCTGGTGTGCGCTCTGAGGTGTGGTCCGAATAGGGTTGGGTTCGTAGCCTGTCAGACAGAGATCGATGGCGCTGGGAGGGCGGGCCGTGGAGGGCAGTGAGACCGGCTGGGGCCGGCCGGCCGAACCAGCGCCGCGGTGGCGCGCGCTGTTGGACCGTGCCCGGCTGGGCGGTCGCGGCGCGGAGCAGACCGAGCCGGAGCGCCGCGGCGAGGAACCGCCGCCGGACCCGCTGCCACGGCGTGCGGCCCCCAACGGCTACGCCGGGCGGGCACCTGCCATCGGGCATCCGGCCGACCTGTCGTACGGCGCGGAGCCCGGTTACCGGGCCGAGGCGACCTACCGCGTCGACCCCGCGTACCGGGCCGAGCCCGCGTACCGGACCGAGCCGGACTACCGGGCCGAGCCCGCGTACCGGACCGAGCCGGGTTATCGGGCCGAGCCGGACTATCGAGCGGAGCCGGCGTACCGGACCGAGCAGCCGGACTACCGCGCTGAGCCCAGCTACCGGGCCGAGCCGGGCTACCGCGCTGACCCGGACTACCTCGCCACGCCCGGCTATCGGGCCGAGCCGGACTACCGAGCCGACCCGGGTTATCGGGCCGAGCCGGACTACCGGGCCGAGCCGACGTACCGGGCCGAGCCCGAGCCGCCGGCACGCGGCCCCGACCCGGTCCCGTCGCGCTACGCGTTGCTGGACAACGGCTACCGACCGGGCGACCCGACGGTGGAGTCGCGGTACGCCCTACTGGAGACCGGCTACCAGCCGGAGACCGGCTACCCGGCCGCCGCGCCGCCGCCCCCGCCGGTCGCCCCGCCGCCCGTGCCGCCGGTCGCCGTGCCAGTCACGCCGCCCGTCCCGCCACCGCCCGCCCCGGCGGTCGGCTCGGCAGTCGCCGAACGTGCCTACCCGGCCCGGATCGAATGGCGCCCACCGGCCGTCGACCAGGAGCAGGAGCGCGCCAACGGGGTGCTCCAACGGGACCTGGGCACGCCCCGGGTGTTCGCCTTCGCCAACCCCAAGGGCGGGGTGCACAAGACGACCGCCACAGTGCTCGCCGCGGCGACGGTCGGCAGCGTCCGCGGCAAGGGCGTGCTGGCCTGGGACGACAACGAGCTGCGCGGCACCCTCGGCCTGCGCGCCGGCAGCGCCCGGCACGCCCGGACGATCCGGCACCTGATCAGCGACCTGGCCCAGATCGAGATCCTGGAGGGCGCGACCCTGCTGGACCGGCTGGACGACTATCTGCGACACGCCTCCGACGGCTCGTACGACGTGCTGGCCGGCGAGGAGAGCCCGCGCTTCGCCCAGCGACTGGACCAGTTCACCGTCCGACGGGTGCTTGAGCTGCTGCGGCGCACCCACGACGTGGTCTGCGTGGACACCGGCAACAACGTGGAGAGCCCCAACTGGCGCACTGTGATGCAGGCCGCCGACCAACTGGTGGTGACCACCGTGCCCCGGGAGGACGCGGCGTTCAGCGCGGACTGGATGCTCGACCTGCTGCACGAGGAGGGCATGGGCGAGTTGGCGGACAACGCGATCACCCTCATCTCCTGCCCGACCCCGGGTCGCTCGACGCTCCAGGACGACCTGGAGCGGCACTTCGCCACCCGTACCCGGGGCGTGGCCGTCGTGCCGTACGACCCGGCTCTGGAGACCGGGTCGTCGATCGAGTACCACCAGCTCCAGCCGGAGACCCGGCAGGCGTGGCTGCGGGCCGCGGCGATGATGGTGGAGCCGTTCGCCCGGTGAGCGGGTCTGCCGCCACCGGAGCCCCGGCCCCGCACCGGGCCTGAGAGGATCATCGGGTGAGCCCGGACAACCCCGACCGTGAGCGGCCCGTCGACGAGCCCGACCAACCCGCGCCACCCCCTACGCCGGACGCGAAACCGGCGGAGGCCGACCCGTCGGCCGGGCCAGCGCCGGGCGAGTTCGGTCCGGGCCAACCGCCGGCCTCGGCGGCGTACCAGAGCTCGCTGGAGCTTCGGTTCGACGAACCGCGTCGTCCGCTGCGTGCCCTGGCGACGGTGCTGGGTGCCGTGCTCGCGCTGGCCGCGCTGGGTGTTCCGCTCGGGCTGCTCTGGGCCGCGCTCGCGCCGGACACCCCGGTGCTCAAGACCGCCGAGGGGGCGATCTACGCCGAGCCGCAACCGGAGCAGCCGATCGCCGCCGACGGCTGGTTCAGCCTGCTCGGGCTCGCCTTCGGGCTGCTCGTGGCGCTCGCTCTGTGGTTCGTGCTGCGGCGGCGGCGCGGCCCGGTCGGGTTGCTCGCCGCGGTGCTCGGCACCCTGGTCGCCGCGCCGGTGGCCTGGCAGGTGGGACGGCGGATCGGTCTGGCCACCTTCGACCGGCTGCTGGCGACCGCCCCGGCCGGGCAGGCCTTCAGCAAACCCGCCGACCTGCGGGCCGGCGGAGTGGACTGGCTGCTCGGCGTGCTGCCGGTGCCGCACGGCAACCTGCTGCTGCCGGCGTTCGGGGCTTCGGTCATGTACACCCTGCTGGCCGGCTGGTCGCGGTGGCCGGGGCTACGCCCGGAGCCCGAGCCGGGGGAGTTCAGTTGGGTGTCGGCGGGGACGCCAGCTCCGACAGCGGCACCGGAACCGCCCGCACCTGACGCAGCAGAGCCGCCTCGCGGTTGAGCAACCGCAGCTCGGCGCGGAGCCGGGAGGCGGTGTCGTCGATCGCGAGCAGCCGTTGCCGATCGTCGACGGTGAGCGCCGCGGTCGCTGCCACCAGGTGCGAGAGCACTGTCGGGTCCTCCGGCAACTGCTCGGAGATCTCCTCCGGGTCGGACCGGATCAGGCCGAGGTACTGCCGGAACACCGCGATCACCCGGGCGGCCAGCAGATCGGCCACCTCGTCCGGGCCGCCCGGGTCGGGCAGCCACTCGACGTCGGCGGTCAGGTAGGGCTCGGCGCTGTCGTCGACCTCGGCGATGCGGAACCGGCGGCGGCCGACCGTGACGATGTCGAAACCACCGTCGGCCAACTCGGTCACCTGGCGCAGCTCGGCGGTGCAGCCCACCTCGTGCAGCGTCACCTCGCCGACGCTCGACGTGGCCGGGGCGCCGGCGGGCGCGACCTCCCAGCCGGCCTGGATGGCCACCACGCCGAACTCGCGCGGGGCACCCTCGGGCAGGCCGACCAGGTGCCGGACCAGCGCCCGGTAGCGCTCCTCGAAGATGTGCAGCGGCAGCACCAACCCGGGAAAGAGCACCGTTGCGAGCGGGAACACCGGCAGCCGTGCGGTCACATGGTCGAGCCTAACCAATCTCGGCACCGGGGGCGTGGCCCGGCTCACCGTCCCGGCGGACGGGCGGCTCGGGTGGACGTCGAGCCGGCCGCCTAGACTCGCAAGGGTGTTGAATCGGATCGACCTGCGCAACGGTCTCGGTGACCCGCGCCGCCTGCTGCCCCGTGCCCAGCTCGACGTGTCCGTCGCCGTCGAGCGCATCCGGCCCCTGGTGGAGGCGGTCCGTGAGCATGGGTACCCAGCGATCCGGGAGGCCAGCGTTCGGTTCGACGGCATTTCCCCGGAGGTGCTGCGGGTGCCGGTCGAGGCGATCACCGAGGCGGAGGGGGTGCTCGACCCGGCGGTGCGTGCCGCGCTGCTGGAGTCCATCGCCCGGGCCCGTCGGGTGCACGCCGACCAGCGGCGCACCGACCACACCACGAAGGTGGTGCCCGGCGGCACTGTCACCGAGCGGTGGCTGCCGGTCGAGCGGGTCGGCCTCTACGTGCCCGGTGGCCTGGCGATGTACCCGTCGACAGTGGTGATGAACGTGGTGCCCGCCCAGGCGGCCGGGGTGCGTTCGCTGGTGGTGGTCAGCCCCCCGCAGAAGGACAACGGCGGCCTACCCGATCCCCGGGTGCTCGCCGCGTGCGCGCTGCTCGGCGTCGACGAGGTGTACGCGGTGGGCGGGGCCCAGGCGGTGGCGATGCTGGCGTACGGGGCGGCGGTGGACCCGGCGGGTGAGCTGCGGTGCGACCCCGTCGACCTGATCACCGGCCCCGGCAACATCTGGGTGACCGCCGCCAAGCGGCTGCTGCGCGGCGTGGTCGGCATCGACGCCGAGGCCGGGCCGACCGAGATCGCCATCCTGGCCGACGACACCGCCGACCCGGCGCACGTGGCCGCCGACCTGATCAGTCAGGCCGAGCACGACCCGCTGGCCGCGAGCGTGCTGGTCACCCCGTCGGTGGCGCTGGTCGAGGCGGTCGAGGCGGAGTTGGCACGGCAGGTGCCGGCGACCAAGCACACCGAGCGGGTCACCACGGCGCTGACCGGTGAGCAGAGCGGCGTGGTCCTGGTCGACGACCTCGAGGCGGGGCTGCGGGTGGTCGACGCGTACGCGGCCGAGCACCTGGAGATCCAGACGGCCGACGCCCGGGAGTGGGCGCTGCGGGTCCGCAACGCTGGGGCGATCTTCGTGGGCGCCTGGTCGCCGGTGTCGCTCGGCGACTACTGCGCCGGCTCCAACCACGTGCTGCCCACCGGCGGCTGCGCCCGGCACTCCTCCGGCCTGTCCGTGCAGTCCTTCCTACGCGGCGTGCACCTGATCGAATACACCGAGGCCGCGCTGCGCGAGGTGGCCCAGCACGTGGTCACCCTGGCCAACGTGGAGGACCTGCCCGCGCACGGCCAGGCGGTCCAGGCTCGTTTCCCGGGAGGGTCGGCGTGAGCGCGCGCACCAGCCGGCTTGGTCGACCGGTGCCTCCGGCCGCCGTCTCGCGAAGCGGGGAGGCGGCGTGACCAGCCTGGATGATCTGCCGATCCGGGCCGACCTGCGGGGGCTGTCGCCGTACGGGGCGCCGCAGTTGGACGTGCCGGTGCGGCTCAACACCAACGAGAATTCCCACCCGGTGCCGGAGCCGGTGGTCGAGGCGATCGGCAAGGCGCTCGCGGCCGAGCTGCGCGAGCTGAACCGCTACCCGGACCGGGACGCGGTGGCGCTCCGCGCCGACCTGGCCGAATATCTCGGGCACGGGCTCACTGTCGACCAGGTGTGGGCGGCCAACGGCTCCAACGAGATCCAGCAGCAGTTGCTCCAGGCGTTCGGCGGGCCGGGGCGCACCGCGCTCGGCTTCGTTCCGGCGTACTCGATGCACCCGCTGCTGGCCCTCGGCACCAGCACCCGGTGGGTGCCCGCCGCGCGCGGCGTCGACTTCGGGTTGACCGCCGAGGAGGCGGTCGCCCAGGTCCGCGAGCACCGGCCGGACGTGGTCTTCCTCTGCTCACCGAACAACCCCACCGGCACGGCACTGGACCCGGCGGTGATCGCCGCGGTGCTCGACGTCGCGCCCGGCATGGTGGTCGTCGACGAGGCGTACGCCGAGTTCGCCCGACCCGGGACGGTCAGCGCCCTCGCGGTGCTGCCCGGCCACCCGCGGCTGGTGGTCACCAGGACGATGAGCAAGGCGTTCGGCTTCGCCGGTGGCCGCCTGGGTTACCTGGCGGCCGACGCGGCGGTGGTGCGGGCGGTGCAACTCGTCCGTTTGCCGTACCATCTCTCCGCGCTCACCCAGGCCGCCGCACGCGCGGCGGTGGCCCACCGCGACGCCCTTCTCGGTACGGTGAGCGCGATCATGGCGCAGCGGGACCGGATCGTGGCGACGTTGCGCGAGCGGGGGTTGCGGGTCGCCGACAGCGACGCCAACTTCGTGCTCTTCGAGGTGGGCGGCGACCAGACCGTCGTCTGGGACGCCCTGCTGGCGCAGGGGGTGCTGGTCCGTGACGTCGGCCTGCCCGGCTGGCTGCGGGTGACCGCCGGCACCGCCGCCGAGACTGACGCCTTCCTTTCTGCAATGGAGACTTCGCAATGAGTCGGACCGCCCGGGTGGAACGGATCACCAAGGAGACCAAGGTCCTCGTCGAGATCGATCTCGACGGCACCGGTGCCGCCGAGATCAGCACCGGCGTCGGCTTCTACGACCACATGCTGCACCAGATCGCCCGGCACGGCGGCTTCGACCTGACCGTGCGCACTGTGGGTGACCTGGAGATCGACGCGCACCACACGATCGAGGACACCGCGCTCGCCCTGGGTGCGGCGTTCGACCAGGCACTGGGCGACAAGGCCGGCATCCGGCGGTACGGCTCGGCGACCGTGCCGATGGACGAGGTGCTGGTCCGGGCTGCGGTGGACCTCTCCGGTCGGCCGTACGTGGTGCACGACGAGCCGGTGCTCGCCCCCTACATCGGGCCGGTGTACGCGACAAGCATGACCCGGCACATCTGGGAGTCCTTCGGTCAGGCGGCCCGGGTCACGCTGCACGTCGACGTGCTGCGGGCGGCCCGACCGGGTGGTCACCCGGACGCGCACCACGTGGTGGAGGCGCAGTTCAAGGCGGTCTCCCGCGCGTTGCGCGAGGCCACCTCGATCGACCCGCGTTCCGCCGGAGCGATCCCGAGCACGAAGGGCGCGCTCTGATGAGCGCGAGGAGTGCAGCGCAGCGGAGCCCCGCAGTCGCGAATGGAAGGGGGCTCTGATGGGTGCCGCGTTGCCGACGTTGCTGCTGATTCTGGCCGGAGTGCTGGTGGGTGGCACCTGGTCGCTCTACCGGCAGGGCGCGCCGAAGGCCGCCGTGCTGATCACCGCGGCGCTCGCGGTGCTCGCCACGGTCGCCGGGGTGCTGCGGCTGCTGCCGGAGAACGGGTGATCGGGGTGACGACATGAGTGACGTGGTGGTGCTCGACTACGGCTCGGGCAACCTGCGCTCGGCGGAGCGGGCGCTGGCCGCCGCCGGAGCGGACGTCCGGGTGACCGACGACCTGGCCGCGGCGGCTGCCGCCGATGGTCTGGTGGTGCCGGGTGTGGGCGCGTACGCGGCGTGCATGGCGGGGATCGAGGCGTTGGGCGCCGGCCCGGTGATCGCCGAACGGGTGGCTGCCGGCCGGCCGGTGCTCGGCATCTGCGTGGGCATGCAGGTGCTCTTCGAGCACGGTGACGAGCACGGAGTGGTGACCAAGGGGCTGGGGCTGCTGCCCGGCGGGGTGACCCGGCTGGCCGCCACCCGGTTGCCGCACATGGGCTGGAACACCGTCCGGGCTCCGCGGGAGTCGGTGCTGTTCGCCGGGTTGGCGGAGCAGAGCCGGTTCTACTTCGTCCACTCGTACGCGATGGGCGACCCGGCGGCGCTGGCCGCTGCCGGTGCCACTGTGACCACCGCCCATCACGACACGGATTTCGTCGCGGCGGTGGAGCGTGGTTCGTTGTCGGCGGCCCAGTTCCACCCGGAGAAATCCGCCGACACCGGTGCCGCGCTGCTGCGCAACTGGCTCGCCACGTTGCCCAGCGGTGGCTGAGCGCCGTCGCGCGGTGCCTGAGCGGCGGGCGTCGCGGTGAGCCGGGAGCGCGCCCGCCGGCGGGCGGAGCGGGAGGCGGAGCAGGCCCGGGAGCGGGCGGTCCGGCAGCGCCAGGTCGCCCGGCGGCAGCGCCGTCGCGCGGTGGTCCGCAGCTTGACGCCGCGGCTGCGGCGGGGCCGTTCCGGGCGGCTGGCCCGGCACACTCGGGGTGAGCGGGCCGCGATCGTGCTGCTCACCGGCGCGGCGTTGATTTTGATCTGGACGTTCGTCGACAACCTGGCGTTGCGTATCGCGCTGATCGTGCTCTTGCTGCTCGTACTGCCGGCGATCGTGGTGATCGCCCTGGACCGTCGTACCTGATCGAGGAGAAGACCTTGAGCCTCACCCTGTTACCCGCCGTGGATGTCGCTGACGGCCGGGCCGTCCGGCTCGTGCAGGGCGCCCTCGGAAGCGAGAGCATCTACGGCGACCCGTTGGACGCGGCGCTGGCCTGGCAGCAGGACGGCGCGGAGTGGATCCACCTGGTCGACCTGGACGCGGCGTTCGGCCGGGGCACCAACGCGCACCTGCTCGCGGAGGTGGTGCGCCAGTTGGACGTGAAGGTGGAGCTCTCCGGGGGCATCCGTGATGACGAGTCGCTGCGCGCGGCGCTGGGCACCGGAGCGGCCCGGGTGAACATCGGTACCGCCGCCTTGGAGGACCCGGTCTGGTGTGACCGGGTGGTCGCGGAGTACGGCGACCGGGTGGCCATCGGGCTGGACGTGCGGGGCCACACCCTGTCGGCGCGGGGTTGGACCCGAGACGGCGGTGACCTGTACGAGGTGCTGGAGCGGCTGGACAAGGCGGGCGCGAGCCGGTACGTGGTCACCGACATCACCAAGGACGGCACGATGCGCGGGCCGAACCTGGATCTGCTGCGCGAGGTGTGTGCCCGTACGGACCGGCCGGTGATCGCCTCGGGTGGGGTGTCCACCCTGGACGACCTGCGGGCGTTGGCGACCCTGGAGTCGGCCGGAGTGGAGGGCGTGATCGCCGGCAAGGCACTCTACGCGGGTGCTTTCACGGTGGCCGAGGCGCTGCGGACGCTGGCCGAGGCGTGACGACGACCCGGTTGGGGTCGGGCGGCCCGTGGGAGCAGCGCTACGGGTACTCCCGGGTGGTCCGGGCCGGGGAGCGGGCCTGGACGGCCGGTTGCACGGCGACGGTGGACGGCCGGGTGGTGCATGTCGGTGACGCGGCCGCGCAGACCGCGCAGGCGCTGCGGATCGGGCTGGCCGCGCTCGCCGAGGTGGGCGCGGAGCCGGGCGATGTGGTCCGGACCAGGATGTACGTGACGGACCGGCTGCACGCCGACGAGGTGGGCCGGGCGCACAACGCGGTCTTCGGCGCGGTCCGGCCGGCGGCCACCCTGGTGGTGGTGGCCGGTCTGCTGGATCCGGAGCACTTGGTCGAGGTGGAGTTGGAGGCGTACCTCGGCGATCGCTGAGGTACCCGCCCAGGCGGCCGCTGGCCGTCCTGCGGCCCGATAAGTTGTGTACAACTTAATTGTGGGCTACCTTTCAGCGGTGACCGATGACCTGGTGCTGCGCCGGCAGGTGTGCTTCGCGCTCTACGCCGCGTCGCGCGCACTGACCGACGTCTACCGGCCGATCCTCGACGAGGTCGGGTTGACCTACCCGCAGTACCTGGCGCTGCTGGTGCTCTGGGAGCGTCCCGACGACGCCCCCACGGTGTCCGAGTTGGGCGCCGAGCTGCGGCTGGACTCCGGCACGCTCTCCCCGCTGCTCAAGCGGCTGGAGGGGGCGGGCCTGGTGGTGCGGCGGCGGTCGGCCCGCGACGAGCGGCGGGTCGAGGTGGGCCTCACCGAGCAGGGCCGGGCGCTGCGCGAGCGGGTCTGCGATGTCCCGTTGCGGATCGCGCAGGCCACCGGGCTGGGCTTCGACGAGCTCGTCGCGCTGCGCGACACCCTCACCCGGGTCACCGACACCATCCACCGACAGAAGGAGCAGTGACCACCATGCAGGTTGTCTACACCGCATCCGCGACCGCCACCGGTGACGGCCGGGACGGCCACGTCGAGACCTCCGACGGCACGTTCGCACTCGACCTGGCCGTGCCGAAGGAGATGGGCGGCGCCGGTGGCGCGGCCAACCCTGAGCAGCTCTTCGCCGCTGGTTACGCGGCCTGCTTCCACAGCGCGCTGCGGCTGGTGGCCCGCCGGGCCAAGGCCGACGTGACCGGTTCCGTGGTCGGCGCCGAGGTGGGCATCGGCCCGAACGGCAGCGGCGGCTTCGGGCTCACCGTGCAACTCGTCGTCGACCTGCCCTCCGCGCCCCGCGAGGTCGCTGAGCAGATCGTCGAGCAGGCCCACCAGGTCTGCCCGTACTCCAACGCCACCCGTGGCAACGTCGACGTCACCCTGACCGTCCGCCAGACCCTGTCCGCGTGACCTCGCGGCCCCAGGCCCCCATCCGCGGACGAGAGGACGACCACCCCGTGACCAGCAACCGTGAGATTCACCTCGCCAGCCGCCCCCAGGGCTGGCCCACCGACGACACCTTCCGGCTCGTCGAGACCGAGGTTCCGACGCCCGGACCGGGCCAGATCGTGGTCCGCAACCAGTACATGTCCGTCGACCCGTACATGCGCGGACGGATGAACGACGTCAAGTCGTACGTGCCGCCGTTCGCGCTCGACGCACCGCTCGACGGTGCCGCGATCGGTGAGGTGGTGGCCAGCGAGGCGGCGGACATCGCCGTCGGGACCACGGTCCTGCACGGGCTGGGCTGGCGGGAGTACGCGCTGCTCGACGCCGCTGCGGCCCGCCCCGTCGACCCGAACATCGCCCCGGTCAGCGCGTACCTGAGCGTGCTCGGCATGACCGGGTTGACCGCGTACGCCGGTCTGCTGGAGGTGGCCGCGATGAAGCCCGGCGAGACGGTCTTCGTCTCCGCCGCGGCCGGCGCGGTGGGCAGCCTGGTCGGCCAGATCGCCAAGCTCAAGGGCGCCGGCCGGGTGATCGGCAGTGCCGGCTCGCCGGCCAAGGTCGAGCGGCTGCGGGCGCTGGGCTTCGACGCCGCCTTCGACTACCACGACGGGGTCCGCGAGTCGCTGCGGGCGGCCGCCCCGGACGGCGTCGACGTCTACTTCGACAACGTCGGGGGTGACCACCTGGAGGCCGCGATCTCGGCCATGAACCTGCACGGCCGGGCGGCCATCTGCGGCATGATCTCGCAGTACAACGCCACCGAACCGCCGGCCGCGCCGCGCAACCTGGCGCTGGTCATCGGCAAGCGGCTCACCCTGCGCGGCTTCCTGGTCAACGACCACAACGACGTGCGGGGGGCGTTCGTGCGCGACGTCTCGGGCTGGCTGCGCGACGGCACGCTGTCCTACGACGAGACGATCGTGGACGGCATCGAGAACGCACCGGGTGCGTTCCTCGGCCTGCTGCGCGGTGACAACCTCGGCAAGATGCTCGTCCGTGTGTGAATCCCGATCCGACGCGCGGCGGTGGCCGGCCTCACAGGTCGGTCGTCGCCGTGCGTGCGGAGGATAGGCTCGCGGCATGACGGTGGCGGTACGGGTGATCCCCTGTCTGGACGTGGACGCCGGGCGGGTGGTCAAGGGGGTCAACTTCCTCGACCTGCGTGACGCCGGCGATCCGGTGGAGCTGGCCGCCGCGTACGACCGGGCCGGCGCGGACGAGTTGACCTTCCTCGACGTCACCGCGTCCTCCAGCGACCGGGGCACCATGCTCGACGTGGTGCGCCGCACCGCCGAGTCGGTGTTCATCCCACTGACCGTCGGCGGTGGGGTCCGGCAGGTCGCCGACGTGGACACGCTGCTGCGCGCCGGTGCGGACAAGGTCGGCGTGAACACCGCCGCCATCGCCCGTCCGGAGCTGATCGCCGAGATCGCCGACCGGTTCGGCCGGCAGGTGCTCGTGCTCTCCCTCGACGTGCGGCGCTCGCCGAACGGCGGCACGCCCAGCGGCTTCGAGGTCACCACCCACGGGGGTCGGCGTGGCACCGGCATCGACGCCGTGTGGTGGGCGCACCGGGGCGCCGAGTTGGGCGCGGGGGAGATCCTGCTCAACTCGATGGACGCCGACGGCACCAAGGCGGGCTTCGACCTGGAGCTGATCGCCGCGGTGCGCGCGGTGGTGGACGTGCCGGTGGTGGCCAGCGGGGGCGCCGGCGAGGTGGCCCACTTTCCGCCCGCGATCGGCGCCGGCGCGGACGCGGTGCTCGCCGCCAGCGTCTTCCACTTCGGCGAGCTGACCGTCGCCGAGGTCAAGGACGCGCTGCGCCTCGGCGGCCATCCGGTGCGCTGAACCCCTCAGCGCTCGCCGGAGTGCCCCTCCGGTGACCGACGCGGCGTGGGAATCGAACGGACCGCGTACTCCTGGACGGCAGCCGCGTGGTCGGCCTCGTCCAGGATCCAGTCCGCGCTGCCGGGCGCGTGCCGGCGGGTCAACACTCCCTGCACGGTGTCCACCATGGTCGCCACGCCCGCGCGCGGGCGGGTACGCCACAGCTGCTCACCCTCGGCGGTGATCCGGAACCAGCCGTCGGCGACGCTGACCAACCCGGCGCCGACCAACCGCTGGACCGCGGCCTCCACCTCGTGTCGCTGCGGAATCGCGTGGTTGAGGTGATCGGCGGTGGAGAGCACGTCGGTCAGGCGGACGCCCTCCGGCCGCCGGCTTGTCGCCGACCGACGGTGCCGTCCGGCACCGCTCGCGATGACGAGCGACACGAAGATCCAGGCGTCGTTCCAGCGCCAACCGTTCTCCCCCATGCAGAGATGATGACGGCGCGCGTCGCGGAAGGGAACACCCACCCGCCAACCGGTGCGCGGCACCACCGCCACGTACCGGTTCGCGGACGGTCGGTGAGGGTTCAGCCGGCCGGGGTGGCCGGCGCGGGGTTGCCCGGCGGGGGCGTGGCGCTGTCCGGCGCGGTGCCCTCCGGCACGGCGAACAACGGGATGAAGAACTGGGCCAGCGGACCGATGGCCAGCGCGTACGCGACGGTTCCCACGCCTACCGTGCCGCCGAGCAGCCAGCCCAGCGCCAGCACGGTGACCTCGATGACAGTGCGTACCAGCCGGATCGACCGGCCGGGCCGGCGGGCCACGTACCCGGTCATCAGACCGTCGCGGGGGCCGGGCCCCAACCGGGCGCCGAGGTAGAGAGCGGTGGCGGCGCCGTTGGCGACGATGCCGGTGACCAGCATCGCGATCTGGACGCTGAGCGGGTCAGCTGCGGGCAGCAGGGCCAGTGTGGCGTCCACGACCAGACCGATCACCACGACGTTGCTGACCGTGCCGAGGCCGGGCCGCTGCCGCAGCGGGATCCAGAGCAGCAGGACCAGCGCGCCGACGCCGATGGTGACAGTGCCGAAGGAGAGCCGGGTCAGCTCGGAGAGCCCCTGGTGGAACACGTCCCACGGGTCGAGGCCCAGGTCGGAGCGGATCATCAGGGCCATGCTGACGCCGTAGAGCGTGAGCCCGAGGTAGAGCTGGACCAACCGTCGAACCGGCCGGTGCCGCAGATTGCCAAGCAGTGCCATGCATGCCACCCTAGGTGCCAATCCTCGTCGAGGAAGAAGCCAATATCCGAGGAGTGGCTATGACCGGGCAGGTGCGCGGCGTCCAATTGGCCCGTCTGCTCGGGCAGTGGCATGCCCTGCCGGGCCGCCGCAGCCCCGACTACGCCGCGCTGGCCGGCTCGGTGCGCGGGCTGCTCGCCGACGGCCGGCTGCCGCTGGGCGTCCGCCTCCCGGCCGAACGGGAGCTGGCCGAGGCGCTGCGGATCAGCCGGACCACTGTCACCGCCGCCTACCGGCAGCTACGCGAGACCGGGCACCTGGCCAGCCGCCGGGGCGCCGGCAGTTGGACGATGCTGCCCGGCAACCACCGGGTGGCCAGCACCGGCCTGTGGACTCCGCTGGACGACCGGGAGATGCTCGACCTCGGCGTCGCCGCGCTGGCCGCACCGCCGCAACTGCTGTCGGCCGCGCGGACCGCCGCCGAGGACCTGCCCCGCTACCTGAGCGGGGCCGGTTACCACCCGACCGGCATCATCGAGCTGCGCGAGGCGGTGGCCGACGCGTACACCGCCCGGGGTCTGCCCACCTCGGCCGACCAGATCATGGTCACCAGCGGCACCCAGCACGCACTGGATCTGGTGCTGCGGCTCGCCCTGGCCCCGGGCGGCACCGTGCTGGTCGAGTCCCCGACCTACCCCAACGCCCTCGCCGCGCTGGCCGGCCGGCGGGCCCGGATCAGCACCCACGGGCTGGCCGCCGACGCCGGCTGGGAGCCCGACCTGCTGCTGGGCACTCTCCGACAGACCCGACCCAAGCTGGCCTACCTGATTCCGGAGTTCCAGAACCCCACGGGGCACCTGATGCCCGCCTCGCTGCGCGAGCGCGTGGTGGCCGCCGCGCACGCGGTCGGCACCGATCTGATCATCGACGAGTCCTTCGTGGACCTGTCGTTGGACGGCACCGAGGTGCCACCCCCGGTCGCCACCTACGACCGGCACAGTCGGGTGGTCAGTATCGGCGGGATGAGCAAGCCCTACTGGGGTGGCCTGCGGATCGGCTGGGTGCGCGCGTCCGCGCCGCAGGTGCAGCGGCTGGCCGCCGTGCGGGTCGGGGTCGACATGGCCAGCCCGGTGCTGGACCAACTGGTAGCGGTGCACCTGCTCGCCGACGCCGAGGCCATCGTCGCCGACCGCCGCGAGCAGTTGGCCGTCCAGCGCGACGCCCTGCTCGGCGCGCTGGCGCACCAACTGCCGGAGTGGCGGGTCACCGTGCCACGGGGTGGCGTCACGCTCTGGGCCGAGCTGGACGGCCCGGTGTCGAGCGCGCTGGCCCGGGCCGCGGAGGAGGTCGGCGTACGGCTGGCCCCCGGCCCCCGGTTCGGCCTGGACGGCACCCTGGAGCGCTTCCTGCGGCTGCCGTTCACCCTGCCCGCGGCGGACCTGGTGGAGGCCGTCGGGCGGATCGCGGCGATCCGCTACGACCTGGACCGTGCCGGCCGGCAGCGGTGGCGCGAGCCCTCCGTCATCGCCTGAGCCGCTGCCGGTTGTGATCGACCGGGACGACCTCCGGCCGGGTTGCCCCGAACCGGCCCGCGCTCGTCGCGGACCGCCAGAGAGAGGGTGAGCGGGCGTCACCACGGTCCATTGGTCTGCGGGGAACGTGCCTTCGGTCCGGTTGTGACTGCCACAATCTGCTGGTGGTCGAGGGTGCGGGGGTGCGTGGGGTCCAGCGGAGCGCACCTGGCTCCCGGGCGACCCGCCTCGAACTCTTCTACGACCTGATCTTCGTCTTCGCCTTTCTCAACGTCACCACCGTCACCGCCGGCAATCCGACCGTTGCCGGGCTGATCCGCTGCCTGGTGGTGCTGGCGCTGCTCTGGTGGTGCTGGACGGGGTTCGCCGTGCTGGGCAACCTGGTCCGTACCGACCAGGGCATCGTCCCGCTGGTCGGCTTCGCCACCATGGCCGCAGCCTTCGTGCTGGCGCTGAGCCTGCCGAAGGCGTTCGTCGACCGCCCCGGTGGGCTGTATGGTCCGCTGGTCTTCGCGGCCGGCTATTTCCTGGTCCGGATCAGCGAGACGTCGATCTTCATCTGGGCCGGTCGCCGGAACCGGGACGTGCGCCGACGCTGGCGACTGTTCGCCCTGCCGCCGCTGCTGGCGACGTCGCTCATCATCGTCGCCGCGCTGCTGCCGCAGCGACTCTTCGACGGGAACGCCGAGGCGACGGCCCGGCTGGTGCTCTGGCTCGCGGCCCTGGCCGTGGAGTACGCGGCCGGGCTCAGGCTGCCCGGCACCGGATGGACGGTGCTATCCGCCGGGCACTGGGCGGAGCGGCACGGCCAGATCGTCCTGATCGCCCTCGGCGAGGCCATCATCGCGCTCGGGTTCGCTCCCGGCGGCAGCGCGGCTCTGCCGCTGACCTGGCCGGCGCTCGTCGCCGCAGTGCTCGGCGTCGCGGTGGCCGCAGCGCTGTGGTGGGCGTACTTCGACACCCTGGCGCTCGGCATGGAACAGAGCCTGCACCGGACCCGCGACCCCGCCGCCCGCGCCGCCCTGGCCCGCGACGCCTACACCTACCTGCACCTGCCGGTCATCGCCGGCGTCATCCTGTTCGCGCTCGGACTCAAGGGGCTGATCCACGAGGGAGCCGACGTCAGCACGCCGAGCTGGGGGGTTCCGCTGCCGGGCTTCGACCTGCTGGCGCTCTACGGCGGGGTCGCGCTCTATCTGCTCGCGCTCATCGTGCTCGGCCGGAAAATGCTCGCCGCCCCCCGCTGGCCCACGATGGGCGGAATCCTGCTGCTGCTCGTGCTGGTGCCGGTGGCCGGTTCGCTGCCCGAGCTGTCCGCGTTGACCATGCTGGCCGTGGCCAGCTGGCTGGCAGTGGGGGCGCAGACGATCGTCGACGCTCAGCGCCGACGCGGGGTCCGCGAGGTGGCGCTGGCGGAGCAGCTCGCCGTGGAGGAGGACCAGACGAGGTGGCGGGGTCACCACCTGTGAGGGCCCCGTGCCGGCGGGGCGCCGGGCACGGGACCCCCGGTCGGCTCAGAGCTCGGCGAGGGTGCCGGCGTACATCTTGTCGATCTCGGCGGCGAAGTTGCTCTCCACCCCACGCCGCTTGATCTTCAACGACGGGGTGATCTCGCCGTCCTCGATCGTCAGGTCGCGCGGCAGGATGGCCACCTTCTTGATCGTCTCCCAGCGGTTGAGCTTGGCGTTGAGCTGGGCGACGTACTCCTCGACCATCGTCTGGGCCTCGGCCGACGCGACGATCTCGGTGTAGCTGCGCCCTTCGAGGGGGCCGCCGGCGACCCAGCCCCGGATGGCGTCCGGGTCCAGGGTGACCAGCATGGTGCAGAAGTTGCGGGCCTGACCGACGACGACCGCCTGCGAGGTGTACGGGCAGATGGCCTTGAACATCCCCTCGATGTGCGACGGCGCGATGTACTTGCCGCCCGAGGTCTTGACCAGGTCCTTCTTGCGGTCGGTGATGCGGAGGTAGCCCTGCTCGTCCAGCGTGCCGATGTCACCGGTACGGAAGAAGCCGTCCTCCGTGAACGAGGCGGCGGTCTCCTCCGGCAGGTTGTGGTAGCCGCGCATCACCGGCCGACCCCGCACCAGGATCTCCCCGTCGGTGTCGATCTTGCACTCCAGGTCGCCCATCGCCCGGCCAACGGTGCCGATCCGCAGCCCGGCCGGCGGGTTGACGAAATTGCCGGCGCTGGTCTCGGTCAGGCCGTAGCCCTCGGAGATCGGCAGGTTCGCGGCGGCGAAGAAGGTGGCGATCTCGGGGCTGAGCGGCGCGGCGCCGGACACCAGCACCCGCATCCGGCCGCCCAGGCGGGCCTGGAGCTTGCTGAACACCAGCTTCTCGGCCAGCCCGTAGCGCAGCTTCAGCCCGGCCGGCACCGGCTTGCCGGCCTGCTCCAGGGTGACCTTCTCCTTGCCGACGCCGACCGCCCAGCCGAAGATCTTCGCCTTCGCGCCGCCGGCGCCCTGCGCGGTGGTCACGGCCTTGTTGTAGACCTTCTCGAACACCCGGGGAGCGCCGCACATCAGCGTTGGACGGATGACCGAGAGGAGGTCGACCAGCTTGTCCACCCGCCCGTCGACGTAGGTGGGCAGGCCGACGTGGATGGCGCCGCAGAGCAGGGTCTTGCCGAACGAGTGGGCCAGCGGCAGCCACAGGTACTGCAGGTCGTCGTCGCGCAGCAGCCCGACCTCCGCCTGCGCCACGGCCTCCCAGCACCAGCCGCCGTGCAGCAGCTCGACGCCCTTGGGCTGGCCGGTGGTGCCGGAGGTGTAGATCAGGGTGGCCAGGTGGTCCGGGCCGATGCCGGCCACCAGCATGTCGATCAGCTCCGGCTCGGCGGCCAGCGCCTGGGTGCCGCGCTCCTCCAGGTCGGCGAGCGTCAACTGCGCGATCGCGGCGTTCGGGTCGACGGCGCCGTCGAGGAGCACCACGTGGGTGAGCGCGGGCAGGGACGCCCCGGCGATCTTCGCCGCCTGGGCCGGGTTCTCCGCGAACAGCACCTTCGACCCGGAGTCGGCGATGATGTACGTCGCGTCGGCCGGCTCGGTGGTCGGGTAGACGGTGGTGGTCGCGCCGCCGGCGCACATGATGCCGAGGTCGGCGATCACCCATTGCAGCCGGGTGTTGGCGAGGATCGCGACCGGGTCCTCCTGGCCGACGCCCAGGCCGTGCAGGCCGGCGGCGACCGCCTTGGCGCGCTGGCCGACCTGCGCCCAGGTCAGCCAGACGGGCCCCGAGTCGTCGGAGTTCGGGGACGCGAACGCGAACCGGTCGGGGGTGGCCGCCACGCGCTTGAGGAACATGTCCGGGATGGAGCGGTACGGTACATCGAGAGCCATCGCTGTAGCCGCCTTCGGGGGTGGTGGCGTGACGGTCGTCACGTCATGATGGTTACCGAAGAGTATTGCCTGTTGCCGTGCATCGGCTAGCCCTGGTGATCGTCCGGCCGGCCCATCCCACCAACCGGTACGGCCGATCAGGCGTACCGGGCAGCCACCACTGACCAGTCGTAGGTGGCCCGGACCCAGTTGCGCCGCGCGGCCAGGGCGTCGCTGATCGCGTCGTCGCCGGCGGCGCGCAGCGCCTCCTCCGCGTCCAGGTATGTCGCCAACCCCTGGTTGAACCGGTGTGCCGCACTCCGGAGCGCTGTCACCTCGTCCGCGCCGCTGTCCTTGGCGAGCACCGTGACGAGGTTGTGCGCGTCCGGGTCGGTCTGGCTCTCCTTGCCGTAGGAGAAGAGGTCGTTGCACCAGCAGACCAGGTCCACCGCCAGCAGGTCCAGGGCGACCAGCCCCGGGTTGGCGCGCTGGGCCGGCCCGGAGGGCCGCGTCGACGCCAGGTCGGTCAGGGTGAGGCAGGGGTGCACGCCGCCGATGTGCCGGCGTAGCTGCACGTACTCCGTCACCTCGGGTACGCGCCGACGTTCCCGGTTGCCCGCCTCCCAGAGCAGCGCCAACAGGTACTCGCGCATCTGGCTGACGAATCGCAGCAGCAGCCCAGCGTGATCGTGCAGTCGGGTCCGGCGGCAGAGGTCGTGCAGCGCGTCACCCAGTGGCCCGACGGCGGGCGGTACGACGTACGGGTCACCGCACCGGTCCAGCACGTCGAGCAGGGTGCTGATCGCCGGGCCCAGTCGGGCCGGGTCGGCGCCGAGGCCGTCCTCGTCGCAGGCGTCGTCCATCACGAAGAGCCAGCTGATCAGGTCAGTGAGCAGCCGCACGCCCTCCACCGAGCCGTCCGGGCAGGCGCGGCCGGCCAGTCCGGCGGCGTCGGCCCGCTCCAGGCGGTGTACGCGTTGGCTGGAATCGACCAGCCCGAACGCGCGCGCCCATTCGATGCTCTCAATCGCCACTCGGTCCGTGGCGCCGTGGCGCCCCGTGGGAAACGGGGGTTCCCGCAGCGCCGAAATCGCGAAGTCCCGCACAGTGTGCCCCCACTCCGTGCCGCCCGGCGCGGAGCGGCGCGGTGAAGCGTACGGGAGGAGGTATCAGCGTGTTTCGCTGGGTGTGGGAAATTCCACAGTCGATCCGTGACCACTTACGCACACACAGTTACATCCCCAGGTTGGCGGCGCGCAGCAGCCGAGCCGCCTCCCCAGAACCGCTCAGTTGGACCCGGGCCACCCGTTGCCGGCCCGAGAAGAACAGCACCAGCTCGGCCGGGGGGCCGACCAGGCGTAGTGGCTCACCACCGCGACCGAGGGAGACCTCACCGTGGCCCGGCGCCTGCACGTAGAGGTCGGCTGGAAAGCGCCGCAGTGCCAGCCGGGCCATCGGGGCCGCGCGTTTCCAGAGCGCGCTCTGCAGGCCGGTGGGCAGATCGCGTGGCTGCCACCCGGACCCGGCCCGCCGGACGTCCTCGTGATGGATGAAGAACTCCATCGTGTTCGCCAACTCGTCGGTCAGCGGGTTGCTGACCGGGCTCCACAGCGGCGGTCGGCGCACCTGTGCCACCAGCTCGGGGTAGGGCCGTGCGGCGAGTCGCCGACGGACCCGCTCGGAATAGCCGCGCAGCGGCGGCAGCACGATCCCACCCGCCGCGTCCGGACGGCGCTCCCGCAGCACCAGGTGCGCGGCGAGGTCACGGGTCGCCCAACCCTCGTTGATGGTCGGGGCGTCCGGCCCGAGGGCCAGTAGAAGATCGGCCAGCGCCTCGCGCTCGGCTCGGGCGTACCGCGGCATGGCCCGATCGTAGGCCCGCTGGCCCGCCGACGCGCGACAACGGACGCCGGTCCGCGCCTGCGGCACGCCGCCGTCCGGTACGTGATGGTCGACATATCCAGTCAGGGTCGGCGGCACTGGCCCCGACCGGTAAGGATGAGGGAGATAATTGCGGCTTACGGCGGGGGAGAGCGTGGCGAGCAAGACAAGTCGGGACGTTCTCAGTCGAGGGCTGGGGGTCCTGCGGCAGGCGATCCGTGAGCAGCCGCGGATCTTCGCGGTAGCGGTCGTCGGCAGCGTGCTCTTCGGCGGGATGATCATTGTGAGCGCCCGGGTCGTCGGGTCGGTCATCGGCGAGGTGGCGCTTCCGGCCATCGAACGCGGCGAGGTGGGCGCCGGCACCCTGGCACTGGCCGCGGCGGCGTTGTTCGGGATCAGCGTGCTGCGCGTGGCGGGCATCTTCGGCCGCCGGCTCGGCGCCGGCTACATGCAGTACCGCCTCCAGGCCTCCTACCGCCGCAGGGTGACCCGTCGGTACCTGGAGCTGCCGCTGTCCTGGCACCACCGCAACTCCACCGGCACCCTCCTCTCCAACGCCAACTCCGACGTGGAGGCGGCCTGGTATCCGATCGCGCCGTTGCCGTTCGCCGTCGGCACGTTGGTGATGCTGGTCGGCGCGATCGTGTCGCTCTTCGCCACCGACTGGGCGCTCGCCCTGGTCGGGCTCGCGGTCTTCCCCGCGCTGTTCGCGCTCAACGTCGTCTACTCCCGCCGGATGGCCCCCCGGCAGGCTCGGGCGCAGCGCCTGCGCGCCGAGGTCAGCGGCATCGCCCACGAGAGCTTCGACGGCGCCCTGGTGGTCAAGACGATGGGCCGCGAGGCCCAGGAAACCGCCCGCTTCGCGGGCCGCGCCGGTGAGCTGCGCGACTCGCTGATCGCGGTCGGCCGGCTGCGCGGCATCTTCGACCCGCTGCTGGAGACGCTGCCCAGCCTCGGCACCCTGGCCGTACTGGTGGTCGGGGCGTTCCGGCTGCGCCAGGGCGCGATCAGCGTGACCGAGCTGGTCAGCGTGGCCTTCCTCTTCACCGTGCTGGCCTTCCCGGTGCGGGCCATCGGTTGGGTGCTGGCGGAGCTGCCGCGCAGCGTCGCCGGCTGGGACCGGGTGCGCCGGGTGCTCGACGCCACCGGCGAGATGCCGTACGGGCAGCGGGTGCTCGACCCGGCCGGCGCCGGCCCGGCCACCCTCACCTTCACCGACGTCCACTACTCCTACCCGCCGGCCGAAGCACACCCACCCGGCGCGCAGGTCCTCGGCGAGGTCGGCTTCACGGTGCCGTCCGGTAAGACGGTGGCCCTGGTGGGGCCGACCGGCGCCGGCAAGTCCACCATCGCCTCGCTGGCGGTGCGCCTCGTCGACCCGGACTCCGGCACGGTGAGCCTGGACGGCGTGGACGTGCGCGAGCTGACCTCCGCGTCGTTGGCCGGCACGGTGGCCCTGGTCGCCCAGGTGCCCTTCATCTTCGACGACACGGTCCGCGCCAACATCGCCCTCGACCGGCCCGGTGTCGACGACGAGGTGGTCTGGGCGGCGCTGCGGCTGGCCGAGGCGGACGGGTTCGTCGCCGCGCTGCCCGATGGTCTGGACACCATGGT
This sequence comes from Micromonospora sp. NPDC051227, assembly GCF_044455385.1. NCBI lineage: Bacteria > Bacillati > Actinomycetota > Actinomycetes > Micromonosporales > Micromonosporaceae > Micromonospora > Micromonospora sp. NPDC051227. Next base: position 36,884 of record NZ_JBITET010000011.1, on the reverse strand, counting down.
CGGCGAGCGGGGCACCTCGCTCTCCGGCGGTCAGCGGCAGCGGCTCACCCTGGCCCGCGCGCTGGCCGGTCGACCGCGTCTGCTGGTGCTCGACGACGCGACAAGCGCGGTCGATCCTCGAGTGGAGGCGGCCATCCTGGCGGGGCTGCGGTCGTCGACCACGCAGGCGGGAGTTCCGGCCGCGTCGATCCTGGTGGTGGCGTACCGCCGGGCCACCATCGCGCTCGCCGACGAGGTCATCTACGTGGAGCAGGGACGGGTGGTCGCCCGGGGCACCCACAGCGAGTTGTTGGCCACCGTGCCCGGCTACGTCGACCTGGTCACCGCCTACGAGCAGGCCGAGGTGGAGCGGGCACAGGAAAGTTCCTACGGCGACGACGTGGCACCGCTGCCGTCGGGCCTGGAGATCGAGGTGGACCGGTGAGCGCGACTACGGAAACGAGTGACACGCCGGAGGCCCGGCAGGAGACGACCTGGCAGACCCTGCGTCGGGGCCTGGCGCTCTCGCCGGAGCTACGGATCGGTCTGGCCGCCACGTTGGCCCTGGCGTTGGTCTACATGGTCGGTCGGGTTGCCGTGCCGGTCGCCGTGCAGCAGGGCATCGACCGGGGCCTCGTCGGTGGTCTGGATCTGAACGTGGTCTGGACGGTGGTGGCGATCACCGCGGCGATCCTGACGATCACCACGATCTGCGGCTACCTGATGATGCGCCGGCTGTTCACGGTCAGCGAGACGGCGCTGGCCAACGTCCGGACGCGCGCGTTCCGTCACGTGCACGACCTGTCGATGTTGCACCAGCAGTCGGAGCGGCGCGGTTCGCTGGTCTCGCGGGTCACCAGCGACGTGGACCAGATCACCCAGTTCCTCCAGTGGGGCGGGGTGATCCTGCTGGTCAACCTCGGTCAGCTGGTGGTCACCACCGCCGTCATGCTGGCGTACTCCTGGCAGTTGACAGTGGTGGTGTTGGCCGCGTTCCTGCCGGCGGTGTTCGTCATCCGGCAGTTGCAACGTCGCCTCGGCAGCGCGTACGCGACGGTGCGTCAACGCACCGGGGCGTTGCTCGGCGCGATCGGCGAGAGCGTGGTGGGCGCGCCGGTGATCCGGGCGTACGGGATCGCCGGGCGCACCGAGCGGCGGCTGGACGAGGCGATCGACCGGCAGCGGCTGGCGCAGCAGCGGGCGATCCGGATCAGCATCGTGGGCAGCTCGGTCGGGGAGTTGGCGGCGGGGGTGGCGCTGGCCGGCGTGGTGGTGCTCGGCGTGCTGTTGGGGGTGGACGGCACGCTGTCGATCGGCCAGCTGACCGCGTTCCTCTTCCTGGTGACGCTGTTCATCCAGCCGGTGCAGATCGCCACCGAGGTGCTCAACGAGGCGCAGAACGCGATCGCCGGTTGGCGTCGGGTGCTGGACGTGCTGGACGTCGCCCCGGATGTGGCCGACCCGGGGGAGCAGGGGCGGGAGCTGCCGGGCGGGCCGCTGGACATCCGGTTCTCCGGTGTGCGGTTCGCCTATCCGGGTGGTCCGCCGGTGCTGCACGACATCGACCTGGAGATCCCGGCGAAGAGCCGGGTGGCGGTGGTCGGTGAGACCGGCAGCGGCAAGACCACGTTCGCCAAGTTGCTGACCCGGCTGATGGACCCGTCGGCCGGGGCGGTGCTGCTGTCCGGGGTGCCGCTGACCGACGTCCGGTTCGACTCGCTGCGCTCCCGCGTGGTGATGGTGCCGCAGGACGGGTTCCTCTTCGACGCGACGGTGGGGGACAACGTCCGGTTCGCCCGGCCGGAGTTGACCGACGAGCAGTTGAGCGCCGCCTTCACCGAGCTGGGCCTGTCGGACTGGCTGGAGGGTCTGCCGGCGGGCCTGGACACTCCGGTCGGGGAGCGCGGCGAGGCGCTCAGCGTCGGGGAGCGGCAGCTTGTCGCGTTGGCCCGCGCGTACGTGGCCGACCCGGACCTGCTGGTGCTCGACGAGGCGACCAGCGCGGTGGACCCGGCGACGGAGGTGCGGTTGCAACGCACGCTGGACGCGGTCACCCGGGGCCGGACCACCCTCGCCATCGCGCACCGGCTCTCCACGGCGCAGGCCGCCGACGAGGTGATCGTGGTGGACCGGGGCCGGGTGGTGCAGCGCGGCCCGCACGACGAGCTGGTTCGCGACGCCGACTCGGTGTACGGCCTGCTCTACGCCTCCTGGCTGGAACAGACCCGGTGAGGTGCGGCCGTGTGGTGGACGTCGACGGGCGGGTGCTCTAGGCTCCGGGTTAGGTAAGCCTAACCTCTGAAGGAGGTCGCGCCAATGCGGCCCAACTCCGCCGAGATCGTCCGTACCCTCGTCGCCGGCCGCCTGCCCGGCCTCGTGCACCTGGCCCACCGGCCGGGTCCGCACCACGCCCGGCACGTCACCGACTCGGACGGACGGGTGCTGCTGCTGGTGCCGGTGGCCAGCCACCTGGCCGCCGCCCTGCAACCGGCCGCCGGGGTCAGCGACGTCGCGGTGGTGCTCGACGTGCTCGACCTGCCGCCCGCCGCCGGCGCGCCCGGCCTGGGTCGCGCCTGGGTGTCCGGCTGGGCGGCCGAGCTGCGCGGCGACGAGGCCCGCCACGCGGCGGTCGAGTTCGCCGCTGTGGAGCCGACCGGCGACCTGCTCGACCTGGGCACCCGGTTCCGGCTGTTCCGCTTCGAGGTGGTCGAGGTCCGCTGGGAGCGGGCCGGCGTCGTGCACCGGATCGACCCGGTGGAGTACGCCGAGGCCGAGCCGGACCCGGTTCACCCGGTCGAGGCCCGCCTGCTCGCCGAACTCGCCGACTGCCACGGCGCCCAGGTGACGGAGTACCTGCGCCGGCAGCTCGGGTTGACCGAGCAGACACCGGACGGGCCGCCCCGGGTGGTGCGCATCGACCGCTACGGGCTGGTGGTGGCCCTCGGCCGACCCGGTGCCCGGCGTCGGGTCCGGCTGGCCTTCCCGGGCCCGGTGGCCGACCCGGCCGAGCTGCCCCAACTGCTGCCCCCGTTGCAACCCACAGCCAACGCCCGCCCCCCACGCTGACCCCGCCCCAGCCCCGCGCCGATCTTGCACTTTCGGTTGTCTTTATGCGTGGTATATCCCTTTGGTCGGGACAGTAAGTGCAAGATCGGCGCGCGGGGCTGGGGCGGGGCGGCGCTGCCGGGTCAGCTTGGCAGCGGGCCGGTGAGGTAACGCTGGATCGTGGGGCCGATCGCGGCCACCAGGGTTTCCGGGTCCGCGGAGGCGACCGGCTCAAGGCGCACCACGTGCCGCATCATGGCCAGGCCGATCATCTGGGTGGCCACCAGGGAGCCCCGCAGCGGTAGCTCGACCGGGTCGACGTCGAGGTTTTCCAGCACCCGGCGCAGCACCTGGGTGGTGACGAACTCACGCAGCAGTCGAGCGGTCCACTCGTTGCTCACCGCGGAGCGCAGCAGTGCCTGTGCCGCGCTGCCGGTCGGGGAGTCCCAGACGCCGAGGAAGATGCGCACCATCCGCTCACCGACGCCGTCCCGGTCGCCGGCGAGCACCTTCGGCACCAGCTGACCGGGGTCGACCGGAAAGTTCATCGCGGCCAGGAAGAGCTGGTCCTTGCTGCCGAAGTAGTGGTGCACGAGCGCCGGGTCGACCTGCGCCGTAGCGGCGATGCCGCGGATCGAGGCGGCGTCGTAGCCACGTTCGGCGAACGCCGTCCGCGCCGCGTCGAGAATCGCCTCCCGGGTGCCCGGGTTGCCGGGTCGCCGGCCGGTCCGCCGCGTCATCGCCGCCTTTCGTTCGTCCGCCTCGGCCCGTGGTGGGCCGGCCCGGCCCACGCCGGGGTCGGCTGCCGCGCTGGCCGCCGCCCCCGGCTCTGGGAGTCAGCCGCTGCGTCGGCGCAGGGTGGCCGCCGCGAGCACCAGCGCCAGCACCACCGCGCCGAACACCACCGCGACGTCGCGCCACATCCGGCCGGTCGGTTCGGCGTGGGCGCCGACCTCCTGCAACGCCTCGATGGCGTACGACAGGGGGAAGGCGTCACTGAGCGCCTGGAGCCAGCCGGCCATCTGGTCGCGGGCCACGAACAGCCCGCAGAGCAGCAGTTGGGGGATCACCACGACTGGCAGGAACTGTACTGCCTGGAACTCGGTGCGCGCGAAGGCACTGCACAGCAGCCCGAGGGCGACGCCGAGCACTGCGTCGAGCACGGCGATCCCGATCACCAGCCCGATGCTGCCAGCGGTCTCCAGATCGAAGATCCAGTACGCCACCGCGGCGGCGACGGCTGCCTGCACGGCGGCGGCCAGCCCGAACGCGATGCCGTACCCGAAGAGCAGATCGAGCTTGCCCAGCGGGGTGGTGAGCAGCCGTTCCAGCGTGCCCGAGGTGCGTTCCCGCAGCATGGCGATGCTGGTCACCAGAAACATGATCACGAAGGGAAAGATGCCGAGCATCACCAGCGCGATGCGGTCGAAGGTCGTCGGCTGGCCGGGCGGGGTCGGTTGGTCGGCGTACATGAAGTAGACCAGCGTGAGCAGGACGGCCGGCACCACCACGAGCAGCGCGATGGTCCGCCGGTCGTGCCGGAGCTGACGCAGGATGCGACCGGTGGTGGCGGCGAGAATTCGCGCGTTCATGCTGTCTCCCGTGCGGCTGTCTCTTCGGTGCTGGTGGAGGCGGCCTCGCCGGCCCGGATGAGCCGCAGGAACGCCTCGTCGAGGTCGTCCACGCCGGCGGCGGCGCGGATCGCGGCGGGGCTGTCGTCGGCGATCAACCGCCCCTGGCGGATCAGCAGCAGTTGGTCGCAGCGCGCCGCCTCGTCCATCACGTGGCTGGACACCAGCAGGGTGGTGCCGGCGGCGGCCATCGTGTGGAACCGGGCCCACAGGTCGGCCCGCAGCACCGGGTCCTGGCCGACGGTCGGCTCGTCGAGGATGACCAGCTCCGGCTCCCCGACCAGGGCACACGCCAGCGAGGCTCGGCTGCGCTGACCGCCGGAGAGGGTGCCGACCAGTTGACCGGCGGCCTCGGCCAGCCCGACATCGCTGATCGCCCGGTCGGCCTCGACGCGCCCGCGCCCGTACAGGGCCGCGAAGTAGCGGGCGTTCTCCCGGACGGTCAGGTCGGCGTAGACGCTCGGGGCCTGGGTCAGGTAGCCCACCCGGTGCCGCAGCGCGGGGGTGCCCGCCGGTTGGCCGAGCACGGTGACCGTCCCGCCGCCGACCAGCTGCACCCCGACCACCGCCCGCATGAACGTGGTCTTGCCACTGCCGCTGGGGCCGAGCAGCCCGGTGACCGCGCCGCGCGGGACCCGGCAGCTGATGCTGTCCAGCACCCGCCGCCCACCCCGGTCCACGACCAGGTCTCGGACGGCTATCGCATCGTCCATCACGCACCTCCAGAGAAACTCATCACCTGTTGAACTCAACGCTAGATGAAATACGGCACCGCGCGCAACGCCCGCACCGTGTCCGGCGGTCGACCGTCGCGCGGAGCGCGAGAACGGGCAGTAGGCTCCGGACCGGACACGAAGTCCGGCAACGGGCATTGCGCGCCGATCGGACGTACGGCACGATGGCGCGGTGGGTCACGCTCCGTTACCGGATAGCGGTTTTCTTGAAGACTGGGCCGCGCGGCTGCGGCAGGCCGCCGAGCGGCCGGTGGTCGGCATCCTGTTGCGCGGCAGCCACGCCCGCCGCGCCGCCACGGCGCACAGCGACGTCGACCTCGACGTGTTGGTCGGCGGCGCCCCCTACGCGGCCCGCCGGGCCTACCTGGACGAGTCCGCAGGCCAGGTCACTCATGTCTCGGTGGCCGCCCGGGACATCCGGTCCTGGGTGCACCGACTGGGCGAACCGGCCGACTGGGCGTTCGGGTTGCCGGTCACCGCGCCGGCGCGGCTGCTCTGGGCCGACCCGCACTGGCGGCCCCGGATCGACCTGCCGGTGCTCTGCCAGCCCGCCGAGCCACCCCGACTGGAAGAGATGATCGCCACGCTGGGTAAGGCCGCCTCCGCCCGCGCGGCTGGCGACCGCCTCGGGATCCGGCTCGCCGTCGCCGACCTGGCGCGGCTCTGCCCGTCGGTGCTGCGACCGGCCAACCCGTCCGTGCGGGTCCACTCCCGCCGGGCGGCCTTCGCGGCGGCCCTGGAACTCCCGGTGGCCCCACCCGGCTACCGGACGGACATGCTGCTCTGCCTCGGGCTGCGCCCGGGCGCCACCGGGCAGCTCTGGGCCGCCGCCGTACGGCTGGTCGCCGGCACGCTGCCGTTGATCCGGCCGTACGCCGAGGAGATCGCCGACACGGCCGGCCCGGACCTGGCCGCCGCCCTGGTCGACGGCCGGCTGGACCGCTACGTCGCCCAACTGGCCCGTCCGGCCGGGCCCCCGCCGCACTCTGCGCCCTTGTCGCAGTCCGGGCCCTCGTCGCAGCTCTGCCGGGAGCGGTCGGCGGTGCCCGCGCCGCGTGCGGGAGAATTGGTGACTGTGCCCGTACCTGACCCGCCGGTGACCGGCGTCCCCAGCGATCCGAACGAGCTGGCCGCGCCCGCGTCGGCGCGCCCGTCCCGGCTCGACCCGGCCATCGCGGCCCAGCTGCGCCGCACCGCCGACGGTCTGGTCGCCGCCGTGGTGCGCGCGCACGACTCCGGTGAGGTGCTGATGGTCGCCTGGATGGACGACGAGGCGTTGCACCGCACCCTCACCACCGGCCGGGCCACCTACTGGTCGCGCAGCCGCCGCGAATACTGGGTCAAGGGCGCCACCTCCGGGCACCACCAGTACGTGCGGTCGGTCGCCCTGGACTGCGACGGGGACGCGCTGCTGGTGAGCGTGGACCAGGTCGGCGCGGCCTGCCACACCGGGCACCGGACCTGCTTCTTCACCGAGCTGCCCGTCACCGGGACGGAGGCACCGTGAGCGCGCGGAGTGCAGCGCGGCCAGGCACCGCAGTCGCGACCGAAAGGCGGGTCGGCTGATGACCGACGGCACCCTCAGCCCCGACCTGGCCACCTTCACGGCGCTGGCCGCCGACTGGCGGGTCGTGCCGGTCACCCGGCGGCTGCTGGCCGACGCGGAGACCCCGGTCGGGGTCTACCGGAAGCTTGCCGGTGGACCGGGCACGTTCCTGTTGGAATCGGCCGAGCAGGGCGTCGGCTCAGCCGGCATGGCCTGGTCGCGGTACTCGTTCATCGGCGTACGCAGCAGCGCGACCCTGATCGAGCGCGACGGTGTGGCGACCTGGCTCGGCCAGCCGCCGGCGGGGCTGAGCACCGAGGGTGAGCCGGTGCGGATGCTGCGGGAGACGGTGGCGGCGCTTGCCGGCCCGGTCGGGGACCCGTCCGACGGTCTGCCGCCGCTGACCGGGGGCATGGTCGGCTACCTCGGCTACGACCTGATCCGGCGTTTCGAGCGGTTGCCCGAGCTGACCGAGGACGACCTGGGCGTCCCGGAGCTGGGCATGATGCTCGCCACCGACCTGGTGGTGCTCGACCACTACGACGGCTCCGCCATCCTGGTCGCCAACGCGGTGCTGCCGCCGTTGGACGCCCCGGACCGCGCCCCGCAGGTCGCGGCCGCCTACCACCACGCGGTGGGCCGGTTGGACGCGATGACCACGGCGCTGTCCCGGCCCATCCCGCCGATGATCTCCACGGTCGAGCGTCCGCCGGCCGGCGAGGTGCTCTGCCGTACGCCCGACGGCGGCTACCCGAAGGCGGTGGAGGCAGCCAAGGAGGCGATCAGGGCCGGTGAGTGCTTCCAGATCGTGCTCTCCCAGCGCTTCGAGCGGACGACCCACGCCGACCCGCTGGACGTCTACCGGGTGCTGCGCACCAGCAACCCCAGCCCGTACATGTACCTGCTGCGCTTCGACGGGTTCGACATCGTCGGCTCGTCTCCGGAGGCGCACCTGAAGGTCACCGGGGCCGCGGACGGGCGGCGCCGGGCTTTGTTGCACCCGATCGCCGGCACCCGGCCGCGGGGCGGCACCCCCGCCGCCGACGCCGCGCTCGCCGCCGAACTGCTCGCCGATCCGAAGGAACGAGCCGAGCACGTGATGCTGGTCGACCTCGGCCGCAACGACCTGGGTCGGGTCTGTCAGCCCGGCAGTGTGGAGGTGCCCGAGTTCGCCACCATCGAGCGGTACAGCCACGTCATGCACATCGTCTCCACCGTCACCGGCACGCTGCGTGACGACCAGAGCGCCTTCGACGCGCTGGCCGCGACCTTCCCGGCCGGCACGCTCTCCGGGGCGCCCAAGGTGCGCGCCATGGAAATCATCGAGGAGTTGGAGCCGGTCCGCCGTGGCCTCTACGGCGGCACCGTCGGCTACTTCGGCTTCGGCGGCGACCTGGACATGGCGATCGCCATCCGGACCGCGCTCATCCGCGACGGCCGCGCCTACGTCCAGGCCGGGGCGGGGGTGGTGGCCGACTCGGACCCGGCCGGCGAGGACCAGGAGACGCGGAACAAGGCAGCGGCCGTGTTGGCCGCGATCGCGGCCGCCGAAACCCTCCGGCCGGCACGGTGAGCGCGAGGAGTGCAGCGAAGCGGAGCCCCGCAGTCGCGAACGAAGGGCCAGTTCGGTGAGCGCGAGGAGTGCAGCGAAGCGGAGCCCCGCAGTCGCGAACGAGGGGATGAAATCGTGAGCGGCGGGGGGCGGTCCGTCGTGGGCCGGCGCGCGTTGACGTACGCCGTGCTGCTCTGCCTGGCCGGCGCGGGCCTGGCGCTGTGGGCCGCGACGCGCAGTTGGTCGGTCGAGCTGACGGTACGTCCGGCGCCGCTGCCGCCGGTGCGTGACACCCGCAGCGGTGCGAGCCTGCTGCCGTGGCTGCCGGCGTTGGCCCTGGTGACCTTGGCCGGGGGCGGCGCGGTGCTGGCCACCCGGGGCCGCCTGCGTCGGGTGCTCGGGGCGCTGCTCGGCGTGCTCGGTCTGGCCGTCGCGGCCGGCGGCGGGTATGGGCTGGTAGCCGACGTGGGTGGCGACCTGAGCCGGCAGTGGCCAGCGCTCTGCCTGCTCGGCGGCCTGCTGGCCGCCGGGGGCGGCTGGTGGACGGCGGTGCGTGGCGGTGACTGGCCGGCGATGGGCGCACGGTACGAACGTCCGACGCGGACCGCGCCGCAGGCCGCGCCGGCGCAGAGCGACCCGGCCGGGCCGCCGACGCCGTTGGCGGGACGGCGGACCACCGAGGCGTGGGACGCGCTGGACCGGGGCGAGGACCCGACGGCCGGCTGACGCGGTGGCCTGCGGGCGGTCAGCCGACCGGCTGGCGCTCCCACTGGGCACGGCGACTGGCGGCGCGGGCGGCGGTCAGCTCGGCGACCAGGCGGTTCAGCTCCGCGCGTTGGTCGGCGCGGGCCCGGTCGGCGCAGACCGCCTCCCAGGCGTTCCCCCGTGCCGTCCGCATCCGTCCCTCGCCCACCACGGCCCGTTCCACGGTGTGCACCACTCCGACGGCGATCGATGCCACCGTCCGCGAGATGGTGGTCAGTCCGATGGTCTGGTTCGGCTCGGAAATGCTCATGGTCACCTCGCACGAGGAGTTGCTGCGGTCGGGGCAGGCGCGCCATCGAGTCTGCCCGAGGACGATGCTCGCCCGTCGACGTTTCGCCGCGGTGACCGCCCGGTCAACTGTCTCGCCTCGGTCGTGAACAGGCACCGTCCGTTCGGCCTTGAGCTTGCTCACAGCATCGATTGGCGTCGCTGCCGCCGGGCACCGAGCGGAAACTGGTGGCATGATCGATGGATCGGCCCGGTCTGACCGCGGCCGCCAGGCTCCATACCGCGTGACGGTGGTCGATACCGGAGGTGGCGCTGCGTGACAACCCCTTCACGGCAAGTCGGCCATTATGCCGCAGCCCTTTTCGTGAGCAGCGCCATACCCCCGGCATTCGGCGTCGGTCGGCTGCCCCTAGCATCGGCCCATGACGCCCGGAGAGGGGAGTCCGTTCGTGACTGCTGAGCATGCGCACGCGGAGGGGGACGAGGCCGGCCAGGCAGCGTCCGTAAGCGTGCTCGACGAGATTCTGGCCGGCGTGCGTGAAGACGTCGCCCGACGCCAGGAGCAGGTTCCGCTGGAGCGGATCCGTGAACTGGCAGCGGCGGCGCCGCCGCCGATGGACGCGTACGCGGCGCTGCGCAAGCCCGGCGTGGCCGTGATCGCCGAGGTGAAGCGCTCGTCGCCGTCCAAGGGGCGGCTGGCCGAGATCGCCGATCCGGCCGACCTCGCGGTCGACTACGCGGCCGGTGGGGCGCGTGCGATCAGCGTGCTGACCGAGGGGCGCTGGTTCGGTGGTTCGCTGGACGACCTGGCGGCCGTCCGTGCGGCGGTCACCGTGCCGGTGCTGCGTAAGGACTTCGTGGTCTCCAGCTATCAGATCCACGAGGCCCGCGCGCACGGCGCCGACCTGGTTCTGCTGATCGTCGCCGCACTCGAGCAGAACGTCCTGATGGGCCTGCTGGAGCGGATCGAGTCGCTGGGCATGACCGCCCTGGTCGAGGTGCACGACGAGGAAGAGGCCGACCGTGCGTTGGAGGCCGGCGCGCAGGTGATCGGGGTCAATGCCCGTGACCTGCGTACCCTGGAGGTCGACCGGTCGGTGTTCGAGCGGATCGCGCCCGGCCTGCCCAGCAGTGTCGTCAAGATCGCCGAATCCGGCGTTCGTGGCCCGCACGACCTGATCCGGTACGCCTCCGCGGGCGCTGACGCGGTCCTCGTGGGCGAGGGCCTGGTCACCCAGAAGAGCCCCCGCGAGGCGGTCGCCGAGTTGGTCAACGCCGGCAACCACCCGGCAACGCCCCGGCCGGTGCGCTGACCCCGCGCCGGTCTGACGTCCCACCGAGAGGATTCCCGATGAGCGCCGACGCGCTGGCCCCGGTGGCCGGCCCGCAGCCCGACTCCGCCGGCCACTTCGGCCGCTTCGGCGGTCGGTTCGTTCCCGAGGCCCTGGTGGCCGCGCTGGACGAGCTCGACGGGGCGTGGCGTACGGCGATGGCGGACGAGTCCTTCCGGGCGGAGTTCGGCGCGCTGTTGCGCGACTACGCCGGCACGCCTTCGCTGCTCTACGAGGCCCGGCGGTTCTCCGCGAAGGTCGGCGCGCGGGTGCTGCTCAAGCGCGAGGACCTCAACCACACGGGTGCGCACAAGGTGCGCAACGTGCTCGGCCAGGCGCTGCTCACCAAGCGGATGGGCAAGACCCGGGTGATCGCGGAGACCGGCGCCGGCCAGCATGGTGTCGCCACCGCGACCGCCGCCGCCCTGTTCGACCTGAAGTGTGTGGTCTACATGGGCCAGGTCGACACCGAGCGGCAGGCGCTCAACGTTGCCCGGATGCGGATGCTCGGCGCGACCGTCATTCCGGTCACCAACGGCTCGCGAACCCTCAAGGACGCGATGAACGAGGCGATGCGCGACTGGGTGGCCAACGTCGACGAGACGCACTACCTGATCGGCACCGCCGCCGGTCCGCACCCGTTCCCGGCGATGGTGCGCGACTTCGTCCGGGGCATCGGTGACGAGGCCCGTCAGCAGTGCCTGGACCTCACCGGTGGGTTGCCGGACGCCGTCACCGCCTGCGTCGGCGGCGGCTCCAACGCGCTGGGCATCTTCCACGCCTTCGTGGGCGACGAGGCCGTGCGGCTGTACGGCTTCGAAGCCGGTGGCGACGGGGTGGCCACTGGCCGGCATGCGGCGAGCATCACCGGCGGGTCGGCCGGGGTGCTGCACGGCACCCGCACCTTCGTGCTCCAGGACGCTGACGGGCAGACCCTGGAGTCGCACTCGATCTCCGCCGGCCTGGACTACCCGGGCGTCGGGCCCGAGCACGCGTGGCTGCACGACACCGGTCGGGCGAACTACCTGCCGGTCACCGACGACGAGGCGATGGCCGCGTTCGAGCTGCTCTGCCGTACCGAGGGCATCATCCCGGCGATCGAGAGCGCACATGCGCTCGCCGGCACCGTCGCGTTGGCTCCGAAGCTCGCCGCGGAGCTGGGCCGGGAGCCCACAATCGTGGTCAACCTCTCCGGGCGGGGCGACAAGGACGTGCACACCGCCGGCGACTACTTCGGCATCCTCGACAAGGAGCGGTGAGATGAGCCGGATCGGGGTGGCCTTCGACAAGGCCCGCGCCGACGGACGGGCACTGCTGGTCGGCTGCATGCCGGCCGGTTTCCCCACCGTCGACGGCAGCATCGCCGCGATGACCGCCATGGTCGAGGCCGGCGTCGACGTGATCGAGGTGGAGATTCCCTACTCCGACCCGGTGATGGACGGGCCGGTGATCCAGCGGGCCAGTGACATCGCGCTGGCCGGGGGCGTACGCACCGCGGACACGATGCGCATCATCGAGGCGGTGGCGGCCACCGGCGCTCCGGTGGTCACCATGACCTACTGGAACCCGGTCGAGCGGTACGGCGTGGACGTCTTCGCCCGTGACCTGGCCTCCGCCGGCGGCACCGGCCTGATCACCCCGGACCTCATCCCCGACGAGGCCGACGAGTGGCTGGCCGCCTCGGACGCGCACGGGCTGGACCGCACGTTCCTGGTCTCGCCGTCGTCCACCGACGCCCGGCTGGCGATGACGGTGCAGCACTGCCGTGGCTTCGTCTACGCGACCGCCGTGATGGGGGTGACCGGCGCCCGGGCGCGTACCTCTGACGCCGCACCGACGCTGGTCTCCCGGGCCCGCGCGGTCACCGACCTGCCGATCGGTGTCGGCCTGGGTGTGGGTACCGGCGCGCAGGCCGGCACCGTCGCCGGTTACGCCGATGGGGTGATCGTGGGCAGCGCGCTGGTCCGGTGTGTGCTCGACGCGCCCACCGAGGCCGACGGGCTGGCCGCCCTGCGCACGCTCAGCGCCGAACTCGCCGAGGGCGTCCGCAACCCCACCCGCTGAGCCCGGCCCTCGCTGAGCCCGGCCTCGCCGACGCGGCCCGGCTCACCTCTTGGCGCTTTGCCGGCGTGGCGGCCGGCCGGACCGCGCAGCGCGGGGGCATGTCTGTCTGTTGAGGGGTCACCTGTGAGTCATGAATACGACTCACAGGTATACCGCCTAGTCGGATGTGGCCTGGCAGGCGAGGTTGTCCGCGACCACGCGGCGGACCTCGGGACGGTTGCCGCCTGTCAGGGATGCAGGGACCGGTCCGGGGCCTCGCCGCGCTGCTCCGGCGGCTGCCCCGCTCCCGGATGCCCGTCCCGGCCGATCCCGGTCCGCTGCTCGTCCCGGCCGGTCCCCGGGCGCCGCGCGTCCCTGTCGGTTGTCGGGCGGCTGCCCTCGGCTGGGCGAGCCGCCAGCAGCGGCGCGGGGGCGACGGCGCCGGGCACGCAGCTGACCTCGCGGAGCACGCCGGAGCGGCCGGCGGTCGCGTCGGTGACGGCGGCTCGGGTGAGCGGGGTGACCACCTCGGGCAGCGCGTCGGGGGAGTGCCAGGACAATCGACAGCCCGGCGGTGGGTCGGTGACGGGTCGGACCCCGGCCGCGCGGGCGCGGAACACGTGCACGAGGACGTCCGGAAGCGGGCCGGCGCGTCCCGCCGCGGCCTCCCCCGAAGGGCCGCTCACCTGGTAGATGCCGACCAGGTCGGTCAGCTCGATGTCCCAGCCGGTCTCCGCGCGAATGTCCCGTAGCGCCGCCCGCACCGGGCCCTCGGCCGGGCGCAGCCGCCCGCCGGGCAACGCGTAGCGGCGGGCACCCCGACCCTGCTGGCAGAGCAGCACTCGACCGGTGTCGTCGGTGACGATCGCGGCGACCGCCCAGGTGAGCGTGCTCATGGACAAAGAGCCTACGGCGGCCCAAACCAGAAGTCACCGGGATGCGCCCACAGCGGCCCGGGGTGCCGCTGTGGGGGTGTGCAGCGGTAGCGTGTGCACCCGTGACCCTCGCCTCGCTCTCCCCCCAGGCGGCCCTGCCCAGCCCCAGCACCGCGGTCTGGCAGCTCGGGCCGGTGCCGATCCGGGCCTACGCGCTCTGCATCATCGCCGGCATCGTGCTGGCCTGCTGGGTGACGGAGCGCCGGCTGCGGCAGCGCGGCGTCGCGCCCGGCGCGGTGCTCGACATTGCTGTCTGGGCGGTGCCCGCCGGCATCATCGGCGCCCGGATCTACCATGTGGTCACCTCTCCCGAGAAGTACTTCGGGGCCGGTGGGGACCCGATCAAGGCGTTCGCCATCTGGGAGGGCGGTCTCGGCATCTGGGGCGCGGTCGCCGGTGGCGCGCTCGGCGCCTGGATCGCGGCCCGACAGCTCGGCATTCCGTTCGGCGTGGTGGCCGACGCGCTGGCCCCCGGGCTGCCGCTGGCCCAGGCCGTCGGCCGCATCGGCAACTGGTTCAACAACGAGCTCTTCGGTGGCCGGACGACCCTGCCGTGGGGTTTGGAGATCCACCGGATGGACCCGGACAACCCCGGGCACGCCCTCCGCGACGACGCCGGGCAGCCGATCCTCGAACCGGGTCTCTACCAGCCGACCTTCCTCTACGAGGCGCTGTGGAACCTCGGCGTCGTAGCTCTGGTCCTCATCCTCGACCGCCGGATGAAGCTGGGCCGGGGCCGGGCGTTCGCGCTCTACGTGATGGGTTACACCGTCGGCCGGTTCTGGATCGAACTGATGCGCACCGACGAGGCCAACCAGATCCTCGGCGTCCGGCTCAACGTCTGGACCGCCGCCCTGGTCTTCCTCGGCGCCCTGATCTACTTCGTACGGGTGCGTGGCCCTCGGGACTACCTGATCCCGCTCGGCCCGGCGGCGACGACGACCCCGCCCCCCACGTCCGACCTGTCCCAGGTCGACCTCTCCGAGCGGGAGACCCCCACGCGGGCCGCCGCGCCGGAGGGCTACCGGGTGGTGAGCGAGGAGCAGTACGCCGCCTGGCAGGACACCGGCGTCGTACCGGCGGCGGACGACGACTCCCGGCCGGCTGATGGGCAGCCGTCCGACGACACGGCAGCCGCCGACCTCACGTCGAGCGACGACGAGCCGGTAGACGAACCGTCCGCCGCTCGCACCGACCGGGCCGACGCCACGGGCGCGCGTCCCGCCGACCGGGACAGCTGAGCGGCACCGATGCGAAGCGCGGTGGTGGTCGGCGCAGGGGTCGGTGGCCTCGCGGTGGCCGGCGCGCTGGCTCGTTCCGGCTGGCAGGTCACCCTGTTGGAACGCGCCGAACGGGTCCGTCCCGAGTCGACCGCAGTGGTGCTCTGGCCCAACGGCGTCCGCGCGCTCCAGGCCCTCGGCCTCGGCGCTGGCCTGGCCGCCATCGCCACCCCGTTGCCCGACGGCGGGGTTCGTCGCCCGGACGGGCACTGGCTCGTGCAGCCCCGGCCCGTCCCGGCCGACCGGATGCCGGTGGTCGTGCACCGCGAGGATCTGCACGACGCGCTCATCGCCGGCCTCGGCGAGCGGGTCGAGTTGCGGACCGGGGTGACAGTGCGCCACGTCCGCGTCGAGCCGGGCGAGCGGCCGGGGGTCAGCGACGGGCGGCAGACCATCGAGGCCGATCTGGTGGTGGCCGCCGACGGCACGGACAGCGGCATCCGCCGCCAACTCGCGCCCGACTCCCGGGTGGTCAGCTCCGGGTGCGCCGCCTGGCGGGCCGTCATCCCCTGGTACCAGGCACCTCGACTCCCCGACGATCAGCCGCTGGCCGGTGAGATTCTCGGCGCGGGTTACCGGTTCGTAGCCGCGTCGCTGGGCGAGCGCGGCTCCTCGGGCGGGTCCACCCGGGGCGGCATCTACTGGGTGGCCACCGCCGCCGGCGCGCCCCGCCCCGAACCACCGGAGACCCAGCTCGCCCTGCTGCGCCGCTGGTACGCGGGCTGGCCCGCTCCGGTCGGCGCGCTGCTCGACGCCACCGACCCGACCGACCTGGTCCAACAGGAGGTCCGCGAGCTGCGCCCGCTGCCCCGGGCGTACGGCTTTCCGGTCGGGCCCGGTGGGGTGGTGCTGCTCGGCGACGCGGCGCACGCCATGCCGCCGCACCTCGGGCAGGGTGCCTGCCTCGCGTTCGAGGACGCCGCCACGCTCGCGTCGCTGCTGCGGGAGGCCCGGCTGCCCGACGCCGTCCAGGCGTACGACCGGTTGCGCCGCCCCCGAGCCGCGACAGTGGTCCGGCAGACCCGGCGGATGTCGGCGGTGCTCCAGACCCGCGGCCGGTTGGCGCTGCGCGCCCGGGACGCCGCACTGGGCACGATCAACTCCCGGCTGCTCTCCAGCGCCGCCGCCTCCGCCGCCCAGTGGCGCCCCCCGACCTGACCTCTGCCGCGGCAGGTCAGCGGAGCGGGGCGGGTCAGCGGAGCGGGGCGGGTCAGGGGATGAGCGCGGCGGGTTCGGCGATGCAGGCGGTGCCGATTCGGCGGAAGCCGACCCGCAGGTAGACCCGCGCGATCTCCTCGCTGCCCGCGGAGAGGAAGACCAGCTCGGTGCCGGCCGCCAGCAGTTCCCGGGCCAGGGTGGCGGTCAGCGCGGCGCCCAGCCCGCGTCGTCGGGCGGACGGCAGGGTGGCCACCCCGGCGATCTCCGCGACGTCGTCCACCCGCATCGCCATGCCACTGGCGAGCGCGCCTTCGGTCGGCGTGCCGGCCAGCGCGGAGATCCGTCGCCCGTCGGCGATCCGAACGCGCTCCTCGTCGAGCGCGGCCAGTTCGAGTTCGGTGACGGCGGCGTCGCGTTCGGCCGGGCCGGCCTCGCCGGGCGCGGTGCCGGCGGCGGCGAACGCCACCGCTGCCACCGCACGCCGGGCGGCGACATCGGCGGCGAAGCCGGGGGAGTCAGCTGCCAGCACCCGCACCGCCGCGTCGGAGAGCGTCGCCGGGTCGGGCAGCGCGCTCGGGTCGAGCACCATCAGCGGCGCCTCCAGCACGCTGAGTCCCGCCGAGCGGGCCACCGCCAGCAGCTCCGGGGTCGTCTCGTGCACCCACTCGAAGGCTTCTGGCAGGCCCAGCTTCCGCTGGCGTTCGCGAACCGAGACCACATCGGCAAGCGACGGCGGCTCAGTGGCGTCGATCCGGGGGCGGGCGTAGAACGGCCAGCCGGCACCTTCGCGGACGAACAGCACCAGCGCGCCATGCTCCTCCGCACCGGCGACGTCGCGGGGCACCGCGTCGTAGAAGCGTTCCAACCGGTCGAAGACGTGCTTGTGTAGCGGATCCACCGCGCGAGACTACACGTCCCAGCCAGTGGACGGTGTGATCAATCTCGGGTGGCCGTGCGACCCCGGCCCTAACGTAGACTCAATAGACCCACGGGCCGACGTCGTCCCCACCATGATCCAACCTGAGTGACGACAGGAGGCCCGGTGGCTCAGCCGTACGCGGACACAGAACAGCCGCACCCGCACAGCCCGCAGGCGTCCCCGACGCCCCACCCCCGTCCGCCCGCCCAGGGCCTCTACGACCCAGCGCAGGAGCACGATGCCTGCGGCGTGGCCTTCGTGGCGGACCTGCACGGCCGGCGTTCACACTCGGTCGTCGCCAATGGGCTCGGCGCGCTCTGTCGGCTGGACCACCGGGGCGCCCGTGGCGCGGAGCCGAACACCGGCGACGGCGCCGGCATCATGATCCAGGTGCCCGACGCGTTCCTGCGCGCGGTGGCCGACGTCGCGCTTCCCCCGGCGGGCGAGTACGCCACGGGGCTGGTCTTCCTTCCCGACGACGATGCCGCCGAGGCGCGTGCCCGTCGGGTGGTCGAGAAGTACGCGCTGGTCGAGGGCGCCGACGTGCTCGGTTGGCGGGACGTGCCGATCGACCCGAGTGACCTGGGTGAGACCGCCCTGGCGGCGATGCCCCGGGTCCGGCAGCTCTTCCTGGCCGCGCACCGCCTCACCGACGCTCCCGACGGGCCGGCCGGCTCCCCGCTGCGCGGCATCGAGCTGGACCGGGTGGCGTTCTGCCTGCGCAAGCAGGCCGAACGGGAGACCGCCGAGCGCGGCGTTCCGGCGTACTTCCCGTCGCTGTCCAGCCGCACCATGGTCTACAAGGGCATGCTCACGCCCGACCAGTTGCCGGCGTTCTACCCGGATCTGCGCGACGAGCGGGTGGACAGCGCCATCGCGCTGGTGCACTCCCGCTTCTCCACCAACACCTTCCCGTCCTGGCCGCTGGCGCACCCGTACCGGTTCATCGCCCACAACGGCGAGATCAACACGATCCGGGGCAACCGCAACTGGATGCAGGCCCGCGAGGCGCTCCTGCGCTCGCCGAACGTGCCGGGCAACATCCGGCGGGTCTTCCCGGTCTGCACCCCCGCCGCCTCCGACTCGGCGAACTTCGACGAGGTCCTGGAGTTGCTGCACCTGGCCGGGCGGAGCCTGCCGCACGCGGTGCTCATGATGATCCCCGAGGCCTGGGAGAACGACCCGGGGATGGACCCGGGCAAGCGCGCCTTCTACCGCTTCCACGCCAGCCTGATGGAGCCGTGGGACGGTCCGGCGTCGGTGGCCTTCACCGACGGCGAGATCGTCGGCGCGGTGCTGGACCGCAACGGGCTGCGCCCGGGGCGCTGGTGGCAGACCGACGACGGGCTCGTGGTGCTCGGTTCCGAGGCGGGCGTCCTCGACCTGGACCCGGCCCACGTGGTCGCCAAGGGGCGACTCCAGCCGGGCCGGATGTTCCTGGTCGACACCGTGGCCGGGCGGATCGTGCACGACGAGGAGATCAAGTCCGAGTTGGCCGCCGCCCAGCCGTACGGCGAGTGGCTGCACGCCGGGCTGATCGAGCTGAACGATCTGCCGGCCCGCGAGCACACCGTCTACACGCACGACTCGGTGCGCCGCCGGCAGCAGACCTTCGGCTACACAGTGGAAGAGCTGAAGATCCTGCTCGGGCCGATGGCCCGCACCGGCGCCGAGCCGCTCGGCTCGATGGGTACGGACACCCCGATCGCGCCGCTGTCCACCCGGCCGCGGCTGCTCTACGACTACTTCCACCAGCTCTTCGCCCAGGTCACCAACCCGCCGCTGGACGCCATCCGCGAGGAGTTGGTGACCAGCCTGGCGTCGACAATCGGGCCGGAGGGCAACCTGCTCGACCCGGGCGCCGCGAGCTGCCGGCAGATCGTGCTCCCACACCCGATCATCGACAACGACGAGCTTGCCAAGATCCTCTCCATCGACGAGGACGGCGACCTGCCCGGCTTCAAGGCGGTCCGGGTCTCCGGGCTGTACCGGATCCGGGAGGGTGCCGCCGGGATCAAGGCGCGGCTGACCGAGATCTGCCGGCACGTCTCCGAGGCGATCGAGGACGGCGTCCGGATCCTGGTGCTCTCCGACCGGGACTCCAACGCCGACCTGGCGCCGATCCCGTCGCTGCTGCTCACCGCCGCCGTGCACCAGCACCTGGTGCGTGAGCAGACGCGTACGCAGGCGGCGCTGATCGTCGAGTCCGGCGACTGCCGGGAGGTGCACCACGCGGCGGTGCTGATCGGCTACGGCGCGGCGGCGGTCAACCCGTACCTGGCGTTCGAGTCGGTGGAGGACATGATCGCCACGGGCGCGCTGATGGGTGTGGAGCCCGCCGCGGCGGTGCGCAACTACGCGAAGGCGCTCGGCAAGGGCGTCCTGAAGATCATGTCCAAGATGGGCATCTCGACTGTCTCCTCGTACTGCGGTGCGCAGGTCTTCGAGGCGGTCGGCCTGGACAGCCGGCTGGTCGAGCGCTACTTCCGGGGCACCCCCAGCCGCATCGGCGGGGTGGGTCTCGCCGGCGTGCACACCGAGGTGGCCGCCCGGCACGCGTTGGCCTGGCCCCCGGCCGGCACCGCCACGTCCGACCGGTTGGAGGTCGGTGGCGAGTACCAGTGGCGCCGCGAGGGTGAGCTGCATCTGTTCAACCCGGAGACGGTCTTCCTGCTGCAACACGCCACCCGCAGCCGGCAGTACGACGTCTTCCGGCAGTACACCGCCAAGGTCGACGCGCTCGCCGCGCAGGCCGGCTCGCTGCGCGGGCTGTTCACACTGCGTACCGGGGTCCGCCCGGCGGTGCCGATCGAGGAGGTCGAGCCGGCCAGCGAGATCGTCAAGCGGTTCGCCACCGGCGCCATGTCGTACGGGTCGATCTCGGCGGAGGCGCACGAGACGCTGGCCATCGCCATGAACCGGCTCGGCGGCAAGTCCAACACCGGTGAGGGCGGCGAGGACGTCGAGCGGCTGCACGACCCGGCCCGGCGTTCGGCGGTCAAGCAGATCGCCAGCGGCCGCTTCGGTGTGACCAGCGAATACCTGGTCAACGCCGACGACCTCCAGATCAAGATGGCCCAGGGCGCCAAGCCGGGTGAGGGCGGTCAGCTGCCCGGCAACAAGGTCTGGCCGTGGATCGCCCGGACCCGGCACGCCACTCCCGGCGTGGGTCTGATCTCCCCGCCGCCGCACCACGACATCTACTCCATCGAGGATCTCGCCCAGCTGGTGCACGACCTGAAGTGCGTCAACCCGGCTGCCCGGGTGCACGTCAAGCTGGTCAGCGAGGTCGGCGTCGGGACCGTCGCCGCCGGTGTGGCGAAGCTCAAGGCGGACGTCATCCTGATCTCCGGCCACGACGGCGGCACGGGCGCCTCCCCGATGAACTCGCTCAAGCACGCCGGCACCCCGTGGGAGCTGGGGCTGGCCGAGGCGCAGCAGACGCTGTTGCTCAACAAGCTGCGCGACCGGGTCACCGTGCAGGTTGACGGCCAGCTCAAGACCGGCCGGGACGTGCTGATCGCGGCGCTGCTCGGCGCGGAGGAGTTCGGTTTCGCTACCGCGCCGCTGATCGTCGAGGGTTGCGTGATGATGCGGGTCTGCCACCTGGACACCTGCCCGGTCGGCATCGCCACCCAGAACCCGGTGCTGCGGGAGCGCTTCACCGGCAAGCCGGAGTTCGTGGAGAACTTCTTCCTCTTCCTCGCCGAGGAGGTCCGGGGTTACCTGGCCGAGCTGGGTTTCCGGTCGATCGAGGAGGCGATCGGGCAGTCCGAGGTGCTCGACGTGGCCCCGGCGGTGACGCACTGGAAGGCGCACGGGTTGGACCTGGCGCCCGTCCTGCACCTGCCGGAGCTGCCCGCCGGCGCGGCCCGACGCGGGGTCCGCGCGCAGGATCACGGCCTGGAGCAGGCGCTCGACAACGAGCTGATCGCACTGGCCCGTCCGGCCCTGGAGGACGGGGCGCCGGTGCGGATCGAGGTGGCGGTGCGCAACGAGCACCGCAGCGTCGGCGCGATGCTCGGCGGTGAGGTGACCCGTCGCTTCGGCGGCGCCGGCCTTCCCGAGGACACCATCGAGTTCGTGCTGCACGGCACGGCTGGGCAGTCGTTCGGCGCGTTCCTGCCGCGCGGGGTGACCCTGCGCCTGCACGGCGACGCCAACGACTACGTGGGCAAGGGCCTCTCCGGAGGTCGGCTCATCGTCCGTCCGGACGCCGCCGCGCCGTTCCTCGACCCGGACGCCGAGCCGGGCCAGCGGGCCGAGGATCAGATCATCGCCGGCAACACCATCCTGTACGGGGCCACGGCGGGCGAGGTCTTCCTGCGCGGCCGGGTGGGGGAGCGGTTCGCGGTTCGTAACTCCGGCGCGATCGCCGTGGTCGAGGGCGTCGGCGACCATGGCTGCGAGTACATGACCGGCGGCACTGTGGTGGTGCTCGGCGCGACCGGCCGGAACTTCGCTGCCGGCATGTCCGGCGGCACGGCGTTCGTGCACCATCTGGACCGGGCCCGGGTCAACGCGGAGCTGGTCGACCTGATGCCGTTGGGCGAGCAGGAGCAGTCGCTCCTGCACGAGCTGGTCCAACGGCACGTCGCCGAGACCGGGTCGGCGGTCGCCGAGGAGCTGCTCAAGCGGTGGCCGGAGGCGGTGGCCGAGTTCACGGCGGTGGTACCCCGCGACTACCGCCGGGTGCTGGAGATCATGCGGGCCGCCGAAGCAGCCGGCCGCGACGTCGACGACGCGGTCATGACAGAACTGACCGCGCCCGCTGTGCCGGTGATGCCGGTGCCGCCCGCCCCGCGGGTGGCTGCCCAGGAGGTGGCACGTGCCTGACCCGAACGGTTTCCTGCGCTACGACCGGCGGCTGCCGGCTCGCCGCCCGGTACCGGTGCGGATCAGCGACTGGCGGGAGGTGTACCCGCCGGCCGGTGAGGAACTGGTCCGTGAGCAGGCCACGCGATGCATGGACTGCGGCATCCCGTTCTGCCACGACGGCTGCCCGCTGGGCAACCGCATCCCGGACTGGAACGACCTGGTGCGGACCGGCAACTGGGACGCCGCCATCGAGTCGCTGCACGCCACCAACAACTTCCCGGAGTTCACCGGCCGGCTCTGCCCGGCGCCCTGCGAGGCGGCGTGCGTGCTCGGTATCTCCGGTGGTCAACCGGTGACCATCAAGCAGGTCGAGGTGGAGATCGCCGACGCCGCCGCGGCGCGGGGGTTCACCCCCCGCCCGGTGCCGGCGCCGTCGGGCCGGTCGGTCGCCGTCGTCGGTTCCGGGCCCGCCGGCCTCACCGCCGCGCAGCAGCTGGTCCGCGCCGGTCACGCGGTGACGGTGTACGAACGCGACGACGCGATCGGTGGCCTGCTGCGGTACGGCATCCCCGACTTCAAGTTGGAGAAGCGGCACATCGATGCCCGGCTGGCCCAGCTCACCGCCGAGGGGGTGCGCTTCCGCACCGGCGTGAACGTCGGGGTGGACGTGTCCGCCGAGCAGTTGCGCGCCGAGTACGACGCGGTGCTGCTGGCCTGTGGGGCGTTGCAGGGCCGGGACACGCCGGAGACCCCGGGTCGGGCGCTTCGGGGCGTACACCAGGCGATGGCGCACCTGGTCGCGGCGAATCGCGCGGTCGCCACGGCGGCCACCGACCAGGCCGGCGTGGTGGCCACCGCCGAGCGTCGGCTGGCGCCGGCGGTGTTGCCGGACGGCACCCCGATCGACGCGGCCGGCAAGCACGTGGTGATCATCGGCGGCGGTGACACGGCGGCCGACTGTCTCGGTGTCGCGCACCGCCAGGGCGCTGCGGGCGTGCACCAGCTCGACCTGTACCCGCAGCCGCCGCAGGAGCGCGACGAGGCACGGGACCCGTGGCCGACCTGGCCGTGGGTGTTGCGCAGCTACCCGGCGCACGAGGAGGGTGGCGAGCGGGTCTTCGCCGTGGCGGTGCAGGAGTTCGTGGACGACGGCACCGGTCAGGTGCGGGCGGTGCGGATCGCCGAGGTGACAGTGGAGAAGCGCGACGGCCGGCGGGTCGTCACAGTGGTGCCGGGCTCCGAGCGGGAGTTGCCGGCCGATCTGGTGCTGCTGGCGATCGGTTTCGAGGGCACCGAGCAGCAGCCGTTGCTGGCCCAGTTCGGTGTGACCCGCAACCCTCGGGGCGCCATCGACGCCCGTGACGACTGGCAGACCGACGCCGACGGGGTGTTCGTGGCCGGTGACATGCACCGCGGCGCTTCGTTGATCGTCTGGGCCATCGCCGAGGGGCGGGCGGTCGCCGCCGCCATCCACGGCTATTTGGGCGGTGTCGGTGCACTGCCGGCCCCGGTGGGCCCGGCTGCGCAGGCTCTCGCCGCTCGCTGAGGTGCGGGCGTCCGGTCGGTGCGGCAGGTCCGCCGCCGCACCGGCCGGACATTCCCGCTGGTGAAGCCGCTCACAAATGTGGGCAAAGAGGTTTAAGCCGGCAAGACTTGCCGGCTGCCGAACCGCGCCGCGATCGGTGTGAATGATCATGCTGCCGATCGCTGGAGGTTCGTCGTGGCCAGAGGTGCCACCTTCGCCGCGTTGCGCCACCGCAACTACCGGATCTGGGCGCTCGCCGGCTTCATCTCCGTCATCGGCACCTGGATGCAGGTCCTCGGGGTCAACTGGTACGTCCTGAAGGAGACCGGCTCGGCGACGTCCATGGGCTTCGCCGTGCTGCTCCAGGCGGCGCCCACGCTGCTGCTCAGCGTCTGGGGTGGTGTGCTGGCCGACCGGCTGCCTGCCCGCCCGTTGCTGATCGCCGCCCAGGGAGCCCACGCGGT
Organism: Micromonospora sp. NPDC051227; assembly: GCF_044455385.1. Lineage (NCBI taxonomy): Bacteria > Bacillati > Actinomycetota > Actinomycetes > Micromonosporales > Micromonosporaceae > Micromonospora > Micromonospora sp. NPDC051227. Next base: position 12,931 of record NZ_JBITET010000011.1, on the reverse strand, counting down.
GCTCGCCGCCGGACTGGCGGCGGTCGCCCTGACCGGGGTCGGCGGCCTGCCGCTGATCTTCGCGATCTCGCTGGCCACCGGTGCCGTCTCCGCGATCGAAGGCCCGGTGATGGGGCGCTGGGCCGCCAGCCTCGTCGACCGGGAGACGCTGGGCAACGCGCTGGCGCTCGGCTCGCTCACCAACTCCGCCGGCCGCATCCTCGGCATGAGCCTCGGCGCCGTGGTGGTGGCCGCCGTCGGACCCGCCCTGCTGTTCGGCGTCAACGCGGCCAGCTTCGCCGCCGTGGTGGTGGCGCTGTTCGCCGTACGCCCGGGAGCCGTGCCCGGCCTCCCGGTCCCGGACGCCGGCCGGGCCCGGGACGGTGTCCGCGCCGGGTTCGCCTACCTGCGCGGGCAGCCGGTGCTGCTCCTCGCGCTCGCCCTGTCGTTCGTGCTCGGCAGCCTGGGCCGCAACTACCAGGTGACCATGGCCGCGATGAGCGACGGACCGCTGGACGCCGGCGCCTCCGGGTACGGCCTGCTGTCGACAGTGTTCGCGGTCGGAACGGTGGTGGGCGCGCTCGTCGCGGCCCGGCGGCGTTCCCTGGGCTACCGGACGCTCGTCGTCGCGGGCCTGTTCGCCAGCGGATTGCAGATCGTCGCCGGCCTTGCGCCGGGCACCTGGAGTTTCGCCGCGGTGATCCTGCCGGTCGCCGCCGCCGCGGTGGTCATCGACACCACAGTCGGCACCCGCGCCCAGCTCGACACCGACGGCGCGATGCGGGGCCGGGTGCTCGCCGCCCTGGCGGTCACCGGCTCCGTCTCCGCCGCGGTCGGCGCCCCGCTGCTCGGCTGGCTCGCCGAACACGCCGGGCCCCGGCAGACGCTCGTCCTCGCCGGAGCCGCGGCGGCGATCGCCACGACGGCGGCCGGCGTCGGCCTGGACCGGCAGCGCGGCCGCGCGGCGACTCTCGCGCTTGTCGTTCCGCGACCCCGCCATCCGGTACGACGAGCGGCGTTCCGGGCCGCCCGCATCGTCCGGCCCACCGGTGCGGTCTGCGTCATCGCGCCCCCCGAAGCCGGTGCGGTGCGGTCGGGCGGGGTCCGGCTCCGGGAGCTGGTCACCACCGGGCCGGTGGCGAGCCGCTGAGACAGCGGTCACCCTCGGCGGCCCGCTTCCGGGACGGAGCGACCTGAAGATCATCGTTACGCTGCGATCATGGACATTGAGGAGCGGCTACGGCGAACCCGCCGATGGCTGTGGATCGTGCTGATCGGGCTCTTCCTGAGTGGTGTCACAGCGTTTCCGCTGGAGATCGAGGTGCGCTGGCTGCTGCGCGTACTCGATCCGCTCGCCGGCCACCTGCCCGCGCTGGTCGCCTGGATCGAGCGGGTGCACACCGGGCTCGTGACGGCCGGCGAGGACTACCCGTTCCTGCTCTACGGCACCGACTGGCTGGCCTTCGCCCACCTGGTGCTGGCGGTGGCGTTCTGGGGGCCGCTGCGCGACCCGGTGCGCAACGTCTGGGTGGTGCAGGTCGGCATGATCGCCTGCGCCGGCATCGTCCCGCTGGCGCTGATCTGCGGCCCGATCCGGGACATCCCCTGGTTCTGGACGCTCGTCGACCTGTCCTTCGCGGTCGGGGCGTTTCCACCGCTCTGGTTCGCGTACCGGCACATCCGCGCCATCGAGGCGAGCACGGCGGAGGCGACAGGCGCCCCAGCGGTTCCGTGAGCGTGTCCCGGTAGGCGGCTGCACCTCGCGGCCGGAGACCCCGCCTGCGCGGCGGGCGCCTCCGGCCGACGTCGGTCCTAGTGCGACATCAGGTGGTGCGACTCGCGGATCTTGGCCCAGGACTTGGGCTCGGTCGGCGGGGCCGCCTTACGGGCGGCGCTGGCCACCTCGGGTCGGCCGGCGGTGAACAGCCAGGTGGTGAACAGGTCGTCCAGGTCCAGCCCGGAGATCCGTTCGGCCAGGGCCTGGAACTGCTCGATGGTGCCGTTGCCGTAACGCCGCTCGGCGGTCCAGGTCGGCAGGATCTCGAAGAACGCGTCGTCACCGACGGCCAACCGCAGCTGGTGCAGGGTCATCGCGCCCCGGTCGTAGACGGCGTTGTCGAAGACCCGAGCGGCGCCCGGATTTCCGGGCAGCACCTGCCAGAACTCGTCGTCGGCCGGGTAACTGGCGTAGGTGAAGTCGAAGACCTCCTGGGCGGTGCCCTCACCCTGCTCCTCCGACCAGAGCCACTCGGCGTACGAGGCGAAGCCCTCGTTGAGCCAGATGTTGCGCCAGTCGGCCACCGAGACCGAGTCGCCGAACCACTGGTGGGCCAACTCGTGCGTCACCACGTAGGTGTTGGCGCCGCGTCGCCAGAAGCCCGGCCCGTACACCGGTCGGGTCTGCGTCTCCAGGGCGAAGCTGATGCCGTCGATCGGCCCGGCCACGCCGCCCTGCGCCTCGAACGGGTACGGGCCGAAGATCCCGCTCTCCCAGTCGACGATCTCGGCGGTCCGCTCGATGCTGGCCCGCGCGGCCGGCCCGAGGGCGCCCAGCGAGGTGCTGTACGCGTTGATCACCGGCTGGCCGCTCGGGGCGGTGTCGGTGACGATGTCGTACTGGCCGATGGCCATGAAGGCCAGGTAGGTGGCGGTGGGGGAGGTGGTCCGCCAGATCCACCGGGTGCGGTTGCCGGCCTCGGCCAGCGGTGGCCTCGGCTGCACGCCGTTGCTGATCACCTCGACGCCGGTGGGCACCGACACCGAGATGTCGTAGGTGGCCTTGTCCAGTGGGTGGTCGTTGCTCGGGAACCACCACCACGCCGACTCGGGCTCGTTGACCGCGAGGGCGCCGTCGTCGGTACGCGTCCAGCCGGTGTAGCCGTTGACCAGGGCCTCCGACGGGACACCGGAGTAGCGCACGACGATGGTGAGCTGCTGGCCCCGGGTCACCGTGCGGGCCGGGGTGACCACCAACTCGTGCGCCCCCGCGGTGCTGGTGCTCGCCGCCCAGCCGTTGACCCGGACCGACTCGACGTCGAGCAGGAAGTCCAGATTGAACGTCGAGAGGTCCGCAGTGGCGGTGGCGAGGATGGTGGTGGTGCCGGTGAGCAGGTCGGTGGCCGGTTCGTAGCGCAGCCGGACGTCGTAGTGCTCGACGTCGTAGCCGCCGTTGCCGTAGTCGGGGAAGTAACTGTCGCCCAGTCCGGGCGCGCCGGGTTGCGGCGCGGCGGAGACGACCGGACGGCCCCAGCCCGTCGGGGCGGCCTGGCCGGGGGTGCCGGCGAGCATGGTGCCGGCGGTGGTGAGGGTCAGGGCGGTGGTGGCCGCCGTGAGGACTCGTCGCACGGGGTGGACTCCCTCCATCGGGTGTTCGCCAGGCCAACCTAATCGACAACTGTGAACGTCGCCGGCCCGGCACGCGGTGCCGTCGAGCCATTCCATTGATCTGCATGTTTCGATAGCATTACCGACTAGTAACAACAGATCATCCCTGGCCACGCGCGCGGTCGCAGGATCCCACCACCCCAGTCCTGTGGAGGTCCCTCATGCCCCACCGCCCGCTCGCCCGCGTCATGGCCGTGCTGGTCGCACTCCTCACCGCCGCCCTCGGCGTGGTGCTCGTGCCCGGCGCCGCCCACGCCGCCGCCGTCAACTACGTCGCGCTCGGCGACTCGTACTCCTCCGGCGTCGGCGCTGGCCCCTACGACTCGTCCGGCTGCCTGCGCAGCCAGAAGTCGTACGCACCGCTCTGGGCGGCCGCCCACGGCGTGACCAGCTTCAACTTCCGGGCCTGTGGCGGCGCGGTCACCGCCGACGTGCTCAACGACCAGGTCAGCGCGCTCAGCGCCAGCACCACACTGGTCACCATCACCATCGGCGGCAACGACGCCGGTTTCGTCAACGTCATCACCAGTTGCCGGTTCGGCAGCACCTCGTCCTGCACCAACGCCGTCAACACCGCGAAGAACTTCGCCACCACGACGCTGCCCGCCCGCCTGGACGCCACCTACGCCGCCATCCGCAACCGGGCACCCAACGCCCGGCTGATCGTCCTCGGCTACCCGCGACTGTTCGAGACCGGCTCCTGCGGGTGGTTGGCGATGAGCACCTACAAGCGCACCATCCTCAACGAGGCCGCCGACGTGCTCGCCTCGGTCACGGCTGGCCGGGCCAGCGCGGCCGGCGCCACCTTCGCCGACACCCGGCGGACCTTCGCCGGACACGGCGTCTGCGCCGGCGACCCGTGGATCAACGACATCTCCGGGATCATCGAGGCGTACCACCCGGACGCCGACGGCTACCGCTACGGATACCTGCCGGCGCTGAACGCCGTCACCGGCTGACCGGAGCGCAGCACGCGATCCACACCGTCATACCCGTACCGGCCGGCGGTCGAGCGTCCCCTGTGGGCACTCGGCCGCCGGCCGGCTCAATGCCTGTACATGATGCGTCACAATGAGTGGGATCGGAGGTGATGCATGCGACGGTCGGAGGTTCCCGGGCGGGAGTTGACCGGGCAGAGGCAGTCGACCGCAGGTCGGGAACGGCTGCCAGCCGGCGGGTTGGAGTTCTTCGCGCTGCTCGCCCGCCGCCTGCTGCGGCGACCCCGTCGCGGTGACCGCCGGCTCCCACTGCTGTGGCTGGTCCGCTCCGACACCGCGGATCTGATGGTGCCGCTGCGCCGGTTCCTCGGCCAGGGCCCCCGGCGGCGGGTCCCGCACGCCGTGCTCGACGCCGACGCGCCGCCCGGCGCCGGGGACGTGCCGGCGCTGCTGCGGGAACTGCACCGGCAGCTCTCCCTGGAGGCCTTCGGCGCCGCCCGACTGCGCTTCCGGCACTACCCGCTCGCCGACTGGCTGATGCAGCAGAGCCTCAGCCCGGGCATCGACGCCGACGACAGCCGCGCGGCCCTGGTCCGCCGGCTGCGCGACCGCAAGGGCCCGCGTACGCCGGAGGCGTTGCCCTCCGGCGGCGACGCGGTCAGCATCGTCTCGCAGGTGCTGCTCTGGCTGGTCCGCCGCGCCGTGCCGGGGGTGGTCTTCCGGGCCGCCGTCTCCGGTCGGGTGCCGGTGCTCGGGCGGCACTACAACTGGTTCATGCGCCAGCAGTATCTGGCCCCCCGGCAGTCGGTCACCTTCCTCGGCTTCGCCGAGCGCCTCACCGCGGGCTGGCGCGACGGGGAGCAACCCGACCAGGTCAACAAGCTGCTGCTGCACGCGTTCCTGGAGGACCTGCGGCAGGCGTACCGGCGTCGGCCGTGGCGCCCGTCGGACTGGCGGCGCACCGCGTACCCGGCTCTGCTGATCGACAACGTCGCCCCCGGCAACGTCGGCGGGGAGCTGGTCCGCCTCATCGGCGACGTCCGCACCGAGACCGGCCGCAACGACCCGCTGCTGATCGTCGCGTCCGGTGGGCAACCCCCACCGGACCTGCCCGAACCGCACCCGTTGACAGAGGCCGACGAGGCGTACGACGAGTGGGCCGGGGCGCTGCCGGAGATGCGGCGGCTGCGCCGCCCGGCCACCTGGCTGGTGGCGCTGCGTCCCGACGAGACCGACACCGGCCCACCGTCACGTGGCGGGTTGCGGCCCTTCTCCGCGCCCGACCCGCCGTGGTGGTCGCGGCGCTTCCTGCCGACGGCGCTCTGCCTGGTGCTGGTGGCGGCGCTGGGGCTGTGGGTAACCAGCCGGTGGGGGCCGGGCTGTCACCCCTCGCTCACCGGCCAGGTCTCGGTCGAGGTGGTCGGCAGCGGCGAGTGTGTCGGCTACAGCGACAGCGCCGCCCAGGTGTTCAACAACGACCCCGGCCAGGACCGGCTGCGCACAGTTCAGGAGCGCATCTTCGCGCAGAACCGCGCCGCCGAGGAGGTCTGGCAGCGCAGCGACCGACGACGGCCCTTCCTCACCCTGGTCTACCTCGGCACCCTCACCGGCAACCGGACCCGCGCGGACGAGGAGTCGTACGTCTCCGAGCGCGAGGAGCTGGAAGGGATGGCCACCGCCCAGTACGCGTTGCTGAAGGAGTCGGCCGGGGCCGACGGCGCCGCGCTGCTGCGGATCGTGGTGGCCAACGGTGGCCGCCAGATGATCTACGCCGACCGCGCCGTGGCGATGCTGGCCGAGCTGGCCCGGGACGACCCCACGGTGCTCGGGGTGGTCGGGCTGGTGGAGAGCCGCACCAGCACCGCCCGCGCGCTGCGCGAGCTGAACCAGGTCGGGCTGCCGGTGCTGGCGCCCACCCTCTCCGCCGACAAGATGGACGCCAACTCCCGCCTCTACCTGCAGATCTCCGCACCGAACAAGGACCAGGTGAAGCTGGTCGACGCGTACGCCAAACAGGTGCTGAAGGTCAACGAGGCGCACGTCTTCTACACCACCCTGGAGGGCAGCTCGCTCACAGAGGATCTCTACGTGGGCACCCTCGTCGACGGGCTCCGACAACAGTTCGGCCCCCGGATCACCCGCCTCGACGAGTGGCGCACCGGGCAGCGGCTGACCGACGAGTGCGGCTACCCCGGGCTGCTCTTCTACGCGGGTCGATGGTCGGAGTTCGACGGTTTCCTGCGGGCGCTGCGCGAGTGCGGCGGCAACCCGCCCCGACACCTCGTCGCCGACGACTCGGCCAACCGGTACATGGCCAACCCGGGGCTGCGCGCCGCCGCGCCCGGCAACCTGCCCGTCACGTACGTCTCCAAGGCGTCCCTGGCCACCTGTGCGGCGCTGCGGGCCGCCCAGGACCGGCGCGACGACGACGCGCGGGCCAGCTTCCTGTCCTGGATCCAGGCCGACGACCTGCTCGACCCGCCGCGCTGCCGGCCGGGTTCCGAGGAACAGGTCGGCGAGCGCGTCAGCCTCGCCTACGACGCGTCGATGATGCTGGTCCGGGCGGTGGAGAGCCTCGCCGCCCGGCTGCACCACGCCGACCCCCGGCAACGCTGGGAGCCGGATTCGGTCAACCCGGTGGGCGTGCACGCCGAGGTGCTCCGGCAGAACGCCGGGCAGGGCTACCCGGGGGTGGCCGGGCTGATCCGGTTCACGCCCGACTCGGGGGAGCCGGTCGACAAGCGGCTGGCCCTGATGCGGGTGGAGCAGGTGCCCGACGTGGCGAGGGCGCCGGTGGAGGTGTTCCGCTGCGGGGCGGCCGACGCGTCCGCTCCGGCGACGTGCGGCCCCGCCTGACCGGCCCGGCGTGACACGTCCTCGCAGGACTGTCCGGGTGCCGCCGGTGTCCGTTAGGGTTCCTGGGACCAGGCGGCCGTGGCGTTGGGGGCAGAGGGTGGGCAGGCTCGCGTCGGCGTACGGGCAGGCGGTCAACTCCCACCGGGCGGCTCGGGCGCATCTGGACACTGCCCGAAGCGTCCTGGGGGCGGCACCGACCGCCGTCGCGCCGGTCGGCGCCGACGACCTGGTGACCCGCCTCGCCCGCCTCGGCGGTGCGCTGGCAACCCCCGCCCCGGGTGTCACCCCGCTGACCGACGAGCCGGCCGCGGTGCGGATCGGCGAGGCGTCCACAGCGGACGGTACCTTTCCGGTGCTGGTCCCGCTCGGCGGCGGCCACCACTTCGCAATGGACAGCGACGCACGGGACCCGCAGGTCGCCGGGCTGCTGCGGGCGCTGGTGCTGCGGCTGGTCGCCACCGCGCCGCCCGGTCAGGTCCGCGTCGCCGGCATCGACACCGCCGCGCTCGGCGCCACCTTCGGCCCGCTGCGACCGCTGCTCGACGCCGGGGTGCTCGACCCGCCGGCCACCGGCGAGGCCGAGGTGGCCGCGCTGCTGGACGCCGCCGAGCAGCACGCCCGCGCCGCGCAGCACGGTCAGCCCGCCGCCCGTCGCCTGTTGGTGGTGGTCGCAACCGCCGCGCCGCCACCGCGCGAGCTGGCCCGGCTCGCCGCGCTCACCCACGCCGGCCCGGCCGCCGCCGTGTGCGTGCTGCTCGCCGGCCACCCGTCCCGGCTGCCCGGCGAGACCGCACCGCCGCTGGGCGGCACCACGGCGGTGCGGCTCAACCAGGGGTACGCGCACGTCGGCGACCCACCCGGCACCCCGTTCAGCGCCGACGGCAGCGGGCTCGCCGCACCCGTCCTGCTCGACGGCGACCCGCCGCCCGCCTCGGTACGCGCGCTCGCCGAGCACCTCGGCACCGCCACCCGTCGTGCCGACGCGTTGCCCTTCACCGACCTGCTGCCCGAACGGCGCTGGGCCGAGTCCGCCGGCAACGGCCTGCGGACGGTGATCGGCCGGGCCGGCGGCACCGCGCTGACGCTCGCCTTCGACGACGCCACTCCGCACTGGCTGGTCGGCGGGCGCACCGGCGCCGGCAAGACGGTCTTCCTGCTCGACGTCCTCTACGGGCTGGCCGCCCGCTACTCGCCGGCCGAGTTGCAGCTCTACCTGCTCGACTTCAAGGAGGGCGTGAGCTTCACCGAGTTCGTGCCCACCGGCCGGGACCCGTCCTGGCTGCCGCACGCTCGTGCCGTCGGCATCGAGTCCGACCGCGAGTACGGTCTCGCCGTGCTGCGCGAGCTGCGCCGGGAGGCGCAACGCCGGGCCACCGCACTCAAGCGGCACGGCGTCACCAAGCTCGCCGACCTGCCCCGGGACAATCCGCTGCCGCGCATCGTGACGGTCATCGACGAGTTCCACGTGCTGCTCGCCGGCAACGACGCGCTGGCCCGCGAGTCGGTCGACCTGCTGGAGGAGTTGGCCCGCAAGGGCCGCTCGTACGGCATCCACCTGGTGCTCGCCAGCCAGAGCATGACCGGCATCGAAGCCCTCTACGGGCGGGCCGAGGCGATCTTCGGGCAGTTCGCGTTGCGGGTGGCGCTGCCCGGCGGTGGTGGGGTGCTCGACCAGCTCAACGACGCCGCCGCGGCCCTGCCGGTCGGCTCCGCCGTGGTCAACACCTCCGCCGGCGCGGTCGGCGCCGACACCGTGCTGCGCTTCCCCGACGCGCACGCCGCCGCGGCGGACCTTGCCGCGTTACGCCACGACCTGTGGCAGGCCCGCCCGCCGAGCTCGCGGGCCCCAGCGGTCTTCAAGGGGTACGAAGCCGCGCGGATCGAGGACGACAGCACGTTCGCCGGGCTGCGCCCCGGTGGTCGACGCCCGATGGCCCTGGTCGGCCGAACCGTCGACGTGCACGGCACCACCGCACTGTTCCTGATGGACACCACCCCCGGCCGGCACCTCGCCGTGGTGGGCACCGCACCGACCGGTGCGGACGTGCTGCGGGCCGCGACGCTCAGCCTGGCCCGCCAGCACACCCCCGGCGACGCCCGGTTCCACCTGGCCTGCCTGGTCACCGTCGCCGACCCGGTCGCCGACGAGACCGAAACGCTGCTGCGGGCCGCCGGCCACCCGGTGCAGCGCCTCGACGCGGCCGGGCTGCGCGATCGGATCGCCGCGCTGGCCGCCGAACCCACCGGCCGCGAATACCTGGTGGTGTTCGGCATGGACGCCGCCGCGTCCGTCCTCGGGGCCACCGACCCCGGCACGTTCCGCTCCGGCCTGGACGACCTGCGTACCGTCCTGCGCCAGGGCCCCGGGCAGGGGGTGCACCTGCTCGGCTGGTGGCGGGGGCTGCGCCGGCTCGCCGACGACCTCGGTGGCACCCAGAACCGCGACGACGTCGCCTGCCTGGTCGCGCTCAACGTGCCCGGCGCCGAGCTGGCCCTGCACCTCGGAGCGCACGACCTGACCTACACGCCCCGCCCCGACCGGGCGCTGCTGATCGACCGGCACGACCAGCGCACCCGGCTGATCGTCCCGTTCGTCGGCGACGGGCACGACCCCGACGGGGAGCGGTGACAGTGTCCTTCGAAGAGTACGCGGCGCTGGCCCGGCAACTCTCCGCACAGCACCGCGCCGGGGAACAGCACGCCGCCGCCGAGTCCGCGCGCCGCCGCGACCTGCACGCCGCCGTCGACTACCTCCAGCAGCGGCTCACCGCCCAGGGGCAGCGCCTCGACCAGCTCGGCCGAGCCATCGGCATCGAACAGCCACCTCCTGCCCCGGCCCCTCCTTCCACCGGGCCCGGAACCGGGGACGGGGGACCAGCCGGCGCAGCCGGCGCGCCGGGGCGGGCGGGGGTCGGGGCGTACCCCCAGTTGCCGGCGGGGGAGGCGCGGCTGGCGCTGCCGACGGCGGTGAGCCCGGCGGGCGGTGGGGTGCCCGCCCAGCGCGCGGCCGCGGCCGACCCGGCGGTGGAGTTGGAGCTGGCCCGGCGGATGGCCGACGAGGCCGACCGGCACGGGCAGCAGGCGGAGTTGCTGGCCCAGCGGCCGGCGCTGCTGCCGACGTGGTCGCCGCTGGCGCGGGCTGTCGCCGTCTACGCCGCGTGCGGCGCGGCGGCCGGGGTGCTCGTGCTGATGCTGGTGCTCGCCTCCGGGGTCGGTCTGGTGGACGGGTTCACCCTCGGCGCGTGGATGTGCGCGGGGTTGCCGGCCGTGGCGTTCTTCGGCGGCTACCTGGTGCTGGGCCGCTGGGGGCGGCCGGCCATGGTCGCCGGCACCCCGCCGCGGTACCTGCCGCTCGGGTTCCTGATCTGCTTCCTGCTGGTGCCGATGGCCTACTGCGCGTACCTGCTGATGGTCCGCGGCCTGCGCTGACCGTGCGGCCGGCCGGGTCGGCTGTGACGGCTCATCCCGCGTGATCCACTCGGCTTTGCGGAAATCGGGGTGGCCGAGCCGGTGGGATACCGCAACTTCCTGAAAATCGTGTCGATCTCCGGCCGGGCTGGCCGGCTCGGAGTCGACCGGCCCAGGTGGTAGGTGATGCTGCCGGCGTCGCTGAACCTTTGCTCGGCACCGCTGTTCGAGGGGCTGAAGACGCGGCAGGCGCAGCCGTTGACGGGCCACCCCGCCGACGCTTCGGCAGTCAGCTGCCACCGAGTCTATGAGGCTTCGCGCTCCGGCATGGTTCCCGAGCCCGGCAACGCGGTCCGTCGTCCGTCGCTCCGTTGTGTTCCGGGTGGCACCGCGCGCGTCGGCATCTGCGGCGTTGGGCGCCAGACGTCCCGGCCGTCCACCGTGTCCGGTCGTGTGCCGTAGTCTCGCGCCCCGAGCGCAGTCGGTGCGCAATCCGCCTGCCGAGGGTCTGGATCATCACGCCTCGACGTCTCGCGAGCGGTAGGTCGAAAGGTTGGTCAGGACATTGCAGGGACAGACGTCCACCCAGGTTGAGCCGATGCCGGCAGGTGGCGGGATCGCCGTTCTGCCGGTCAACGCCGATGCTGCCGCAGGTACGGCGGCGCCTCGCTCCGAGCAGGAGTCAGGGCTGTCGGTCGTGGCCGCAACGCAGCAGGCCGGCGCGGGCGCGGTGGTCGCGGGTTTCGGGCTGATCGCCGTCGGCGCGGTCGCCGGCTGGCTGATCTGGCGCAGCGGCGCCTCCGCGGCGAAGATCCAGCCCGAGGACACCACAGGCGTCTTCCTCACCCTGCTGGTCTTCGCCGCAGCGGTCGAGCGGATCCTGGAACCGTTCTCGCGGTGGCTGCCGGGACGCGCCGCCGAGGCCGCGCTGTCCCGGACGGTGACCGACGTGAACAGCCGGGTCGACGGCCCCACCGAGGCTGACCGTGCGGCGGTCGCCGTGGCCACGGCCAAGGTCGCGCGGGCGAAGGCGAACCGCACCATCGTCGCGTGGGGTCTCGCCAGCGGGTTGGCCACCGTGGCGTCCAGCGCCGGCGGGTTCTACGTTCTGCACGCGGTCGCCGGCGGCGACTGGAACGGGGTGGCGGTCTGGGTCGATGCCGTCGTGACCGGTGTGATGGTCGGCAGCGGCACCAAGCCCTTGCACGATCTGATCACCCGGGCGCAGAACGGCCCGCCGTCGCCGTAGCGGCCCCTGCCCGGCTGTCCGGCGGCATGTCCCGGCCTGCCGGCAGGCATGATCCACTCGGTTTCACGGAAGTCGGGGTGTCCGTGCCAGCGGGATACCCCGACTTCAGCTAACTCGTGTCGATCTTCCGCCCGGTCGCGCCCAACCGCCAGCGGACACTTGCAGCCAGCGCGGCGGCCCGGTCCGCGTCGGCCTGGGCGGCGTGCAGACCGGCGAGCAGATCCCCGACCGAGCCCTCCGGTGACTCCCGATCGGCGGCCAAGCCGGCGTAGACCAGGCTCAACGCCCGCCAGCACTCCGTTACCGCGTCCTGCCAGGGCAACCGCCGGCCGGGCGGCCCCGCGCCGTGCAGCTGCGCACCGGCCCGGTCGGCGGCGGAGCTCGTGGCCAGCCAGGCGGCACGCAGGTCGTCCACGGCATCGGTGCTCATTCGCCCGCCTCAGCATTGGACTTGACCAGCAGGGCGAAGCGCACATCGGTACAGGGATAGTCGACGCCACATTCGCAGAGCCAGCGGCGCACCACCCGGGGCGGATGGGCGAAGAGGACGTCGTCGGCGTCCTCGACGTCCTGATCGGACACAAGGCGATGGCGTTGCTCGGCTGGTGCTGGGGTTGATGGGTCGGTGGGGGATTCGTCGGGTCGATCGGGCATCGGGGCTCCCGTCGGGTCGTCTCCTAGCTGCTCACGGCTCTTGCGTCGGGGCGGCGAGTTCCTCGTGATCGAATGGCAGGGCAGACCTGGGAGACACCAATGCCCGCCAAAGCGAAGTGGGCGCTGATCGCCGACGGCATCCGCGCTCAGATCAAGTCCGGTGAACTTGCGCCGGGCGACAAGCTGCCCTCTACCTCCGAGCTGTGCCGTCAGCATGACGTCTCGGCCATCGTCGTTCGTCAGGCCATCAACGCACTCAAGATCGAGGGCTTGGTGGAAGGCGTTGGTGGCGTCGGCGTGTTCGTTGCCGAGCGTTGAACGGTCGCCGGTCCCGCGTCACTTCAAATCTTGGACAGTTTCCGTTACGAGCTAACTGTGCTGTCCCGAGACATGTGTCAAGGGGAAGTCCCGATAGTTGTGTCATGAGTTGTTGATCAAGTTGTGTGGATGAGGCTGATGTAGG